>DATHTE010000101.1:0-65674 GCA_035463475.1 Vicinamibacterales bacterium | reverse complement strand
GGGCCACGCCTGGCGCAGAACGCGGCGAATGGGCGGCGTTCGAAGAGCTCGATCTTCAGATCCAGGCGCTCGGCAGCCTCATGCGCGTCGAACCGGCGCGCGCGGTGCCCATCCTCAAGCAGGTGGCGCTTGCCGCAGACGACGAAGATCAGGCGCGACGCGCGATCTTCGTGCTGATGCAGTCGAACCGTCGCGACGCGCGCTCCGCGGTGGCCGAAATCGCCAGGACCGGCCCCGAGCCCGTCACGCTCGCTGCGGTGAAACAGCTGGGGCTCGTGCGATCGGCGGAGGCCGCGCGCCTGCTCACCGAGCTGTACCGATCAGGCACGGCGCCCGTGAAGACGCAAGTCATTCGCGCGCTCGGCAGCGCGCGACAGCCGCTGTCGCTCATGCGAATCGCGCGCACGGAGTCCGAGCGCGCGCTGCGGGAATCGGCGGTCGCCGCGCTCGGCCAGGCTGGCGCCCGCACCCAGCTCGCGTCGCTCTACCGGCAGCGCTCGGAACTGCGCCTGCCCGTTATCGCGGCGCTCTTCACGGCGGGAGGAATGGCGGAGTTGCGCCAGATAGCCCGCACCGAGCGGGACGCGACCCTTCGCGCCGCCGCGAACGCCAAGCTGCGGCTGCTCAGCGAGCCATAGTCAGGGTTCAGGGCTGAACCCTGTGAGCACGTCCGCGGCGCGTTGGCGCGGCACGCCCGTAACCTGCCTTCGCGCCTCTGCGCGCTGTGGCGCTTCAGCGTGCTCGCTTCTGAACCCAGAACCCAGAACCCTGAACCCTGAACCCTGAACCCTGAACCCTGAAGTAAGCCTTTACGCGTCGCGTAACTCGGCCGGCGCGGCTTTCCGCAGAATCAGGCGTGATCCGGCTGGCAGCCTCTTCGCAGTGCGCAACGGCATGAGCAGCGCACGGGCGCTCGACGAATCGCGGCGCGGCGTTCTCCGCGCGTTCGTGAACGGCGCCGTTGCGGCGCTCGGCGCCGGCATCGCGGGTGTGATCGGCCGCTTCGCCGTCGCACCGCGCGCCGCCAGCGCGGAGTCCTGGCTGCGCGCCGCGGCACTCGGGGATCTCGACCCCGGCACGCCCTATCCGGCGATCGTCGCCGTGCCGCGCCAGGACGGCTGGTCGCGCACGCGCGCGAACGAGACGGTCTTCCTGGTCTGGGACGGGATGATGGAAGTCCGGGCGATGTCCGCGACCTGCACGCATCTCGGCTGCCGCGTCCGCTGGGACGACGGCGCGCATCGATTCAGGTGCCCGTGCCACGGCGGCGAGTACGACGCGCAGGGGCAGGTCAAGGCGGGGCCGCCGCCGCAGCCCCTCCGCGCGCTCCGCGCCCGCATTTCCGACGCGGGCGACGTCGAGGTCCTCCTGTGAGGCTGTTCGACTGGCTGCACGACCGCACCGGCTATCGCGCGGGTCTCGCGCGCCTGCTCGAGGAGCGGCTTCCCGCCGGAACCGGCTGGTGGTTCACGCTGGGCAGCGTGCTGCTGTTCCTGATCGGGATGCAGTTCGTGACGGGCGTGGCGCTCTCGCTGTACTACGCTCCGACCCCGGACCACGCGTATCAGAGCGTGCAATTCATCATGCGCGAGGTCACGCTCGGCGCGTTCGTGCGCGGCCTGCATTTCTTCGGCGCGAGCGCGATCGTCATCGTCGCCGTCGCGCACATGCTGCGCGTCATCGCATTCGGCGCGTACAAGACCCCCCGCGAAGCGACCTGGCTCTCCGGCATCGCGCTCCTGCTGCTCGTTCTCGGCTTCGCGCTCACAGGGTACCTGCTGCCATGGGACCAGCGCGCGTACTGGGCGACCGTCGTCACCGTCAACATCACGCGCCTGGCGCCGCTCGCGGGCGATCTGATGGTCACGCTCGCCGGCGCGCCGGGCGGCCAGGTCGGTGCGCTGACGCTCTCGCGCTGGTTCGCCATTCATGTGATCGTGCTGCCGGGGATCGTCGTCGCGCTCGTCGCGCTGCACCTGTTTCTCATGCGGCGGCACGGCATCTCGGGCCCGGTGCGCGCAGGCGTCGGCGAGCGGCTGCCGTTCTATCCGCACCAGGCGGCGCGAGATCTCGTGATGATCCTGATCACGGCCTCCGTGCTCGCCGCCCTCGCCTGGCGCGGGCTGCCGGCGCTCGAGCGCCTGGCGGACCCGGCGGACGCGACGTACGTGCCGCGCCCCGAGTGGTACTTCCTGGGACTGTTTCAGCTCCTGAAGGTCATGCCGGGCAAACTCGAGATCCTGGGGGCGCTCGTGCTGCCCGGCGCCGTGGTAGCGCTGCTGGCCGCGCTGCCCTGGCTTGACAGGGGTCCCGAGCGGGACCCGCGGCGCCGGCCGGTCGTGCTCGGCGGCGTCATCGCGGGCCTCATCGCGCTCGTCGGGCTCACAGCCGCCGGCTGGCGCGACCGCCCCGAGACACGACCCGGTTCGTGGACGCTGCGCGAGATCGCGGGCGCGTCGCTGGCGGCTTCACACGGATGCGCGCGGTGTCATGGCGCTGGCCGCCTTGCCGATCCGCTTGACGTGCTGGCCCCGACGCGCCCGATCCCCTGGATGCGCAACCATGTGGTCGATCCCGAGGTCATCGCCCCCGGCATTCGCCCGCTGCCGGAGTCGAACGAGCGCGAAGCGGCGGCCATCATCGCCTACGTGCGCCGCGGCGGCGTGCCCCCCTCGCTGAGCCGCGAGACCCGCGAGGCGGCGGTCATCTTCGCGCGACACTGCGTGGGCTGTCACGTCATCGACGGCGACGGGGGCACGGAAGGACCGAACCTCTCCCATGTCGGCCAGAAGCGCGACCAGGCCTGGTTGCGCGCCTGGATCGCCCGTCCAAAGTCGGTCAACGGCGACGCCGAGATGCCCGCATTCGACAGGAAGCTGACCCCCGGCGAACTCGATCGAATCGCGGCCTACCTCGCGGCCCGTCGCTGACGTCCGCGCGTCTCCCGACGCGTGTATGAAATGCGTAGCTCGTCTGTCGACCAGCTGACGAGTTTAGGTCTCCAATTCCCGTAAGTCGCAGAAGCGAGAGGCTGCAGGCTGGCCACCTGCTTGCAGCCTCGGCCGCAAGACAGCCCCCGTGTGCACCACGCCTGCGCGTGTTGGAGAAGCCGGATGGCTGCGGTATAGTCTGCGTTCCCATGCCGTCGGATTTATCGATCCATTCGCGCTCGAGCGGGCTGGTGGACGTGCTCGACAGGGTCCTCGACAAGGGCCTGGTGGTGGCGGGGGACATCAAGATCTCGCTGGCGGAAGTCGAGCTGCTGACGATCCGCATCCGCCTGCTGATCTGCTCGCTCGACAAGGCGCAGGAGATCGGGCTCGACTGGTGGCGCCACGATCGCTCGCTGTCGCCGGGAGTGTCTCCCGCCCTCGCCGACCGCGAGCTGCGCCAGCAGCTTCGCGCGCTTGAGCAGAAGGTCGAGGCGCTCGCCGCGGCGGCTGGCGCGCTCCCAGCACCCGTGCGGCGCCGGGCGCGCCGGGCTGGTCAGGCGGCGGCGCGCCGCGCGAAATGAACGTGATGAGAGGACTCTGAGGAGCTCAGCATGGCCGTTGAGAGAGCACCGGGCGGGACCAGCCTCATCGACGTTCTCGATCGCGTCCTGGACAAGGGCATCGTCATTGACGCTTGGGTCCGCGTCTCGCTCGTCGGCATCGATCTCATCACGGTTGAAGCGCGCGTCGTCGTCGCGTCGATCGACACGTATCTGAAGTACTCCGAGGCAGTGGGGTCCGTGCCGACGGTCTCGCGTCCCAGCGAGATAGGCCCGGGCGAAGACGTCATGGCGGAAAACGTCGCGCTGCGCGCCGAGCTTGCTTCGCGGCGCCGGGCGACAGCGGCCCGACGCCGGCGGCGGAAGTCATAAGGTCAACGTGTTCCGGTCATCCTCTGCGGCGGCAAGCATCCCCGCACCGACAGGCGCCGAGTCGCGCGCGCAACTGCTCGAGTTCCTGCTGCGCAGCGTCGACGTGCAGAGCTCGGCCGCGCGCGGGCTGGAGTGGCTCGCGGAGCATGCCGCGGTGGAGCAGGCGCTCATCGCGGTCGTGGAGCCGGCGTCCAACCGCCTGATCCCGGTGGCCGAACAGGGCGTCGCGCCCGCCGCCGTCGCGGACTTCTCGGTCAACATCGCGGATGACGAGCACCCGCTCGTGGCCGGGCTGCACAGCCCGGAACCGCTCTACTTCGACGGCGGCACGTTCCGTTCTCCCATCGACCGCTCGGGGTTTCACGCGCTCACGCTGCACACCGACGAACTCGGCGCGTTGCCGCACGGGATCGTGGGCGTGCTGCTCGTGGCGCTCGCCGAACCGGGGCTGCGGCCCGACGTACTGTGGTTGGCGGATGTGCTCGGGCAGCACATCGGCCGGCTGCAGTACCGGCAGGCGCTGCGCGGGTTGCCGTTCGGGCAGGAACGGATGCTCCTGTACAGCATCATCAACGCGGTGCCCGACCCCATTCTCCTGACCGACACCGACGGGAAGCTGATCATCGCGAACACGCTGGCCGAGCGGCTCTTCACGGCGCCGGACGAGGCGAGCGAGGGCTGGCGGCGCGCGGTGTCGCTGAACAGCATGCTGTTCTCGGCCGCGCTGTCGGCGACCGCCATGGAGCGCACCGAGGGGCCCGCGGCGCGCCGCGAGCTGCTGCTCGTCGATCCGATCGAAGGGTCCGATCTTCTGTTCGAGCTGATGTCGTCGCGGGCCACGGACGAGCGGCAGGGCACCTACGTGGTGTCGGTCCTGCGCAACGTGACGGACCTGGCGCGCGCGAAGGAGGAGATCGAAGAGAGCTACCGGACGCTGCGGATCGCGCAGGCGGAGGTCCGGGACGAACGCCATCGGCTGGCGTTGATCATCGACTCGGTGGCCGACCCGATCCTCGTGACGGACGAGGCGGGCGACATCGTGTTGATGAACACGCCGGCGGACCGGCTGTTCACCGCCTCATTGGATGCTTCGGAGCAGGCGATGCGACGCGTGCGCGCGAACGGCGCGCACCTGACGTCGTTCGTGTCGAGCCTGCTCGCCACGAGCGGCGAGCAGCGGCACCGCGGCGAGATCAGCCTCGTCGATCCCAAGAGCGGCGAGCCGAGCCCGGTGGAGGCGATCGCCGGGACGATCCTCTCCGAGCAGGGAGAGCTGACCTGGGTCGTCACGATCCTGCACGACCTGACGGAGGCGCTCGAAAAGGCGCGGTTGTACGAGCAGTTGAAGAAGGGCTCGGAGGAGCTCGAAGCGAAGGTCCAGGAAGCGACCGCGGAGCTCGCCTCGCAGAACGAGCTGCTCCGGCGGCAACACCTCGCGCTGGAGCAGGCGTCCGCGCTGAAGTCGCAGTTCCTCGCGAACATGTCGCACGAGTTCAGGACGCCGCTCAACGCGATCCTGGGCTACACGCACATGCTCCTGCAGGGGGTGTCGGGGGAGATCTCCGACGCGCAGCGCCGGAGCCTCACGCGCATCGATTCGAACTCGCGCCACCTGCTCGCGCTGATCAACGACATCCTCGACATCACCCGCATCGAGGCGGGCCGCATGCCGCTGCACCTCAGCACCTTCAAGGTACAGCAGCTCATCGGGGAGGTCATCTCGGAGCTGGAGCCGATCATCAAGCGGTCGAGCCTGAGAGTCTCGACGCGCGTGCCGAGAAACGTCCCTTTGCTCCGGTCCGACCGCCAGAAGGTGAAGCAGATCCTGGTGAACCTGCTCAGCAACGCGCTGAAGTTCACGCAACAGGGCACGGTGACGATCTCGGTCTCCTACCGTGCCGCGGATCGCATGATGCTCATTTCGGTGATCGACACGGGCATCGGGATCGCGCCGACCGACCAGTCGAAGGTGTTCGAGGACTTCCGGCAGCTGGACAGCTCCCCCGCGCGGGGCTACGGCGGCACGGGCCTGGGGCTCTCGATCTGCCGGCGGCTCGCGACGATGATGGGGGGCGCGATCGAGTTGCGCAGCGAGGCAGGCCGCGGATCGACGTTCACGCTGGTGCTGCCTGCGCGATTGAGGAAGCGATGAGCGGCCGCGATCGACGCCAACCACTCGTGCTCGTCGTCGAGGATTACCCGGACGCGCGAGAGATGTACAGTGAGTACCTGCGCTTCTCGGGGTTCGACGTGATCGAGGCGTCCAACGGGTTCGAGGCGGTGGAGAAGGCCACGAGTTTGAGGCCCGACATCGTGTTGATGGATCTCGCGCTGCCGCGGATGGACGGGTGGGAGGCGACGCGCCGCCTGAAAGGGGACGCGCGCACCAGGGACATCCCCGTGGTCGCTCTGACCGGGCACGCGCTGGCGGGACACGCGGACAGCGCGCAGAAGGCGGGCTGCGACGCGTTCGTCACGAAGCCGTGCCTGCCCGACGCGCTCGTGATGGAGATCGAGCGGATGCTCGTGGCCGCGAAGAAGAAGTCGGCGCAGGCCAGGGTCGGCTGACACGCACTCGCTCTCAATTATGGCAAAGCGTCAGACCACGCACCCGGGATCGCGGGCGTCCGCGGGCCGCGGAACCGCCGATCGCGCTCCAAGGCCCCCCGCACGGCGCAAGGCGGCCGTGATGGAATCCCCGCGGCCGAAGAAGCTCGAAGGCGTCAGGTTCCACGGCCCGATGCCCGCGCCGACGCCGAAGACCGGGGACAGCCGGAGCGAGGGGAAGTACGTCTACTGCATCATCAAGTCCGACAAGCCGCTCTACTTCGGTCCACTGGGGCTGGGCCAGGAGCCATCCGAGGTCCACACGGTGACGTACCGCGACCTGGCGGCGGTGGTCTCGAGCACGCCGATGGTGGTGCAGGACCCCACGCGGGAAAACGTGCTCGCGCACCAGCGCGTCAACGAGACGGTGATGCGCGAGCACACCGTGATCCCGATGTCGTTCGGGACCGTGTTCAAGACGTCCGAGGACATCGTCGAGCTGCTGCGGTCCGCGTACGAAGCGTTCACCGACGTGCTCAACAAGATGCAGGACAAGTTCGAGTTCGGCCTGAAGGTGCTCTGGGACCGGGACCAGATGATCCGCGACATCGAGAACGAGGACGAAGACATCCGGCGGCTCAAGGGGGAAATCTCGAGCCAGTCCGGGTCCACGTACTTCGCGCGGATGCAGTACGGGCGCCTCATCGACCAGGCGCTGCAGGCGCGCTCGGAGCGCTACGTCGCCGAGATCTTCGACGGGCTGCGGAACGTCTCGGTCGCCTCGCGATCGAACAAGCCGATCGGCGATCGCATGATCATGAACGCGGCGTTCCTCGTGGCGCGGCAGATGGAGCACGCGTTCGACGCCCGGGTCAAGGCGATCGGCGCCCGTTTCGACAAACTCACCTTCAAGTACACGGGCCCGTGGCCGCCGTACAACTTCGTCAACATCCGGCTCAAGCTGGAGCGGGCGCACTGAGGCCGCATGCTCCTGGTCGATGACCTGATCTTCGGGGGCCTTCGGTTCGTGCTCGACAAGATCGCGAGGGCGGTCGATCAGGAGTTGAACGACGAGACCGCCGTGCGCGAGCAACTCCTGAACGCGCAGATGCGGGCCGAGCTGGGGGAGATCAGCGAACGGGATTTCCGGAAGCTCGAGCGAGCGCTCCTCGCGCGCCTGCGCGCGATCCGCGATCGCCGTACTGGCGGGAGCGAGGCGCCGGGCGACTTCAAAGTCACGGGCGTCGAGGCTACTCTTGGCGGCGACGAACCGTAAGGCGCGCGCCGCGATCCCAAGATCTCACTCTTCCCCTGAGGCACCGTTTCCTTCCTGGACGCTGTTCGGCGGCAAAGGGGGCGTCGGCAAGACGACCTGCGCGGCGGCATGGGCACTGGCCCGCACCCGGACCGGCGCCCGGGTACTGCTCCTCTCGACCGATCCCGCCCACTCCCTGCTGGACGCGCTCCAACGGCGCCGCGCACCGCGGCTCACCGTCATGCAGGTGGACGCGGCCGGCGTAGTGCACGCGTGGCTGCGCGCGAAACGCCCGGCAATCGCCCGCCTGCTGCAGCGCGGCACGCTGCTCGATCAGGACGACATCGCCCGCGTGCTGCAGTTGCCGCTGCCGGGCCTCGACGAGCTCGCGGCCTTTCTCGTCATGACCGCACTCGAGCGGCGGAGGTACGACGAGATCGTCGTGGACACCGCGCCGACCGGCCACACGCTGCGCCTGCTCGAGACGCCGCGGCTCGTCGCAGCCCTGACCGATCTGCTCGAGGCGATGCACGCGCGCCACATGATGGTCGCGAACGCGCTCGGCGGCGTCGTGGCTGCCGATCCGCTGGTCGAAGAACTGCGCCATGACGCGGAGCAAGTGGCCAATCGCCTCCACGACGCGGCGCGATGCGCCCTCCATTGGGTGACCCTTCCGGAGCCCGTCACCATCGAGGAGACCATTGACGGAATCTCGTGGCTCCGCGGCGGCGGGTTTCCGCTGCGCGGCATCGTCGTCAACAGGCTCAGCCCGCTGACGGGCAGCCGTTGCGCCGAATGCCGCGCGCGCGCGCGGTTCGAGCGCGAGGCGCTGCGGTCCCTTGCCCGTGCGCTCGGCCGCGGGCCGCTGGCGCTCCGCGTCGTGGCCGAGCGCCGGACGGAGCCGCGCGGCCCGGCGGCGCTGGCGAGCATCGGACGCGAACTCCGGCGCAAGGTCGCCTGGAGGGCGCTCCTGCCTGCGTCTGCGCGGCCCCGTCCGCGGCGAGCTCGAACGCGAGCGGCCAGGGCGCCCGCGGCGCCGGTGTTCGACGTCCCGGGGGACACACGTCTGCTGTTGTTTGGCGGCAAGGGGGGCGTCGGCAAGACGACGTGCGCGGCCGCGGCCGCGCTCAGCATCGCGGCCGCGGCCCCCGGCCGCCAACTCAGGCTGATCTCGACCGACCCTGCTCCGTCGCTGGCCGACGTGCTCGACACGTCGGTCGGTGATACGTGGCGGCGCGTGCCCGGCCCGTGGAGCCTCCAGGCGCGCGAGCTGAACGCGCCGGCGCTGTTCGACGAATACCGCCGCCGCTACCAGGCTGGCGTGAACGAGTTCTTCGATCGGCTGCGCGGCGGCTCCGCCTTCGACGCCGTGGCCGACCGCGCGGTGTTCGAGAAGCTGTTCGAGCTCGCGCCTCCCGGCATCGACGAGGTCGTCGCCCTGCTGAGCGTGGTGAACACGGTCCAGGATCGAGACGAGGACCTGCTCATCATCGACACCGCGCCCACCGGACATACCCTGCGACTGCTCGCGATGCACGCCGACGCGCAACAGTGGGTCGCGCTGCTCATGCAGCTCGTGCTCAAGTATCGGCTCGCGGGACGGGCGGAGGAACTGGCGCAGGACCTGGTGCGGCTCTCGCGCGGCCTTCGTGCGTTTCGGGCCATGCTGGAGGAACCGTCACGCGCCAGGTTCGTGGCCGTGACCCGTCCGGCGGCGCTCCCGCGGCTCGAGACCGAGCGGCTGCTCGGCGAGCTGCGGCGGATGCGCATCGCCTCGCCACTCCTCATCGTGAACGCCGGGAGCCGGGGAACGTGTGCGGCGTGCGCGCCGCGCCGGCGTGAGGAGCGCGCGGAGGTCGATCGGCTTCGCGCGCTCTGCCGGCGCACCGCGCGCGCCGGCGGGTCCGCGGCGCCGCGTGAACAGCGCGTCTGCGATATCATGCACGCGCCGCTCCGATTGCCTCCGCCGCGCGGAGCCGCGGAACTTCTCGACTGGGCCGCGTCGTGGCACGGCGATCGAAGCGCGCCGGCCGACCGATGAAAACAGCGACATACGCGTACTGTGTCGTGAAGCGGGGGCGCAGGCCGTCGCTCGCGCGGCTCCGGGCGGCGATGCCCGGCGGCGCCGCGCCACGCGCCGTGCGCGGTCCCGGTAACACCTGGGTCATCGTCTCGGACGTTCCGCTGCGGCAGTACGGCTCGGCCGCCATCAACAGGGGCCTTAAGCGTCTCGACTGGGTCGCCGAGCGCGCGCTGGCGCACGAGGCGGTCGTCGAATCCTGCGCGCGCCTTGGGGACGTAATCCCCCTCAAACTGTTCACCATCTTCAACGACGACCGCAGTGCTGTCAGCCACGTCGGTTCCGCCAGGGCGCTCGGCAGCGTGTTCAGGAAGATCGCCGGCTGTTCGGAGTGGAGCGTGAGAATGATGTGTGCCCCGGCGGCGGGTGCGCAGCCCGGTCGAACCGGTTCGCGCGCGCGCCGCGGGTCCGAGTCGGGGACGTCGTTTCTCCTCCGAAAACGCACCGAGCGGGAGACGCGGCGAAAGGCGGCCGCGTCGGCCGCGCGCGCGGTCGAGGACGCCTACCGCCGGCTCGCGCGCGTGGCTCGGGCCGCGGTGCGCAGGGAAGGGGACGTGCCGGCCACGAGCCTGATGCTGGACGCCGCGTTCCTCGTGCCCAGAAGCCGGCAGGCGATGTTCGCCCGCGAGGCGAGCGCCCTGGCGCGCAGAGCGAGCGCGGCGGGCTGTGAACTCGTCCTGAGCGGTCCGTGGCCCGCCTATCACTTCGTGGCGGGGGCCTGACGTGGCACGCACGCCTGCCTGGAGGGAGGCCAGGCGCCGCCTCTCCGCGCCTGAAGCGTCGCGCGGCCGTCCCGGGAGGCTCGTCGCCTCGCTGCAACACGCGGACGACACGCTGCTGGACGTCGTGGACAACCTGCTTTACAAGGGCGTGATGATCGACGGCGAGGTGATCCTGTCGCTTGCGGAGGTCGATCTCGTGTACCTGCGGCTCGCGGTGCTGCTGAGCGCGGCCGAACGGATGCTCGGCCAGCGCAACCGTCGCTGACGATGGACGGGCTGTACGTCTACGCGATTGCCCAGCGCCCCGCGAAGGCGTGCCCCACAGGCATCTTCGGGCGGCCGCTGCGGAGCATGCGCGTCGGGCGCCTGCACGTCGTCGTCGAGCCGGCGCTCCGCGCGCCGAAGCCGTCGGTGGCGAAGATCACGGCGCAGGCGAAAATCGTCGCGGCGTTGGTCGCTTCCGGCGCCGACCTTCTTCCGGCCCGCTTCGGTTCCCACGTCGCCGGCGTCACCGAGTTGCAGCACGCGCTCGGCGCCAGGAGCGCGGACCTGCAGGCGATGCTGCGACGGACTCGAGGCTGTGTGCAGATGACCGTGCGCGTGCCGGCGACTCCTTCCGGCCCGCGAACGTCCGCGCGGCGGCCGGCGCGGCGCGCCAGGAGCGGCGCCGAGTATCTGCGCGAACGGGCCGCGGCTGCAGCCGGCACGGGCCATCCGCTCGTCGCCGCGCTCAACCGCGCGGTGAAGCCGTACATCAAGGCGGTCCGCGTCGACTGGGCGAAGGAGCCCGCGGCGTTCGTCCGGGTCCATCACCTGGTGCGCCGCGCGCGGGTTGCCGACTACGCGTGGACGATTACACGTGAACTGGCGCGGCGGGGTGGCGGTGCCATTTCCATCAGCGGCCCCTGGGCGCCATTCGCGTTCGCGGAGGTCACGTGACGCGGCGCGGACGCGGAGCACGGCGCACGCGTCCGTCTCGTCGCGCGGCGACGGGTCGCGCTGCCCGCGTGCTGAAACGCTCGCGCCGCACGCAAACGAAGCGCGCCCGCCGCAATATCGTGTCGGCCGTGGGCGCGCGCGAGATCGACGTGCTCCGGCGCGAGCTCCAGCGCGCCGCGGCCCGCAGCGCCGCGCCCCGCTGGAACGCGAACCCGGATGACGTGCAGCGATCGGTCATCCAGCTCGTGCTCACCCTCGTGGAGTTCATCCGGCGATTGCTGGAGCGCCAGGCGATCCGGCGCCTCGAGGCAGGGGCGCTCACGCGGAAGCAGACCGAAGACGTCGGGACCGCGCTGATGCGACTGGAGGAAACCATTCACGACCTCGCCGAGCAATTCAACCTCGCGCCCGAGGATCTGAACCTCGATTTAGGGCCCGTCGGGAAACTGATGTAGCTGGAATGAACCCGAACCCGGAACCTGTCGAACCCGTCGAACCTGTCGAACCTATCGCACCTTGAATTCGTAGCACCCCGGCGCGACGAGCAAGCGTCCAGTTGGCGAGAACGACAGGCCGACGGGCGCGAGGATCCCCGTGGCGGCCCGGAACTGGACCGTTCGCGTCTTGTCGCCGTAGCGGTCGTAGACGTAGGTGACGGGCGGCGTGAGAGAGATCCACAGGTTGCCGTCGGCATCAGCGGCGGCGGTGCGGACGTTTGGCGGCACGAGCGGCAGCTCGCCGCCGGGCGTCATCGTGCGGGGCCACCTGGTGGGCAGGGCCGCCACGATCTGGTCGACCTCGGGTCCTTCGATGTGCCGCTCGAAGAGCAGTCTCCCTTCCCCGTCGTACGCGCGGAAAAGCGGGACACCGGTCTGGAAGACGAAGTAGAACCCGCCGCGGGGGTTCACGATTGTCAGCCCGACGTTCAGCGCGAGATGCACGTCTCGGTCGTGCTCGTGGCCGGTCGCCCGGAGCAGCCCGATGGTCCGCAGCGGCGTCCCCGACATGCCGTACTCCGTGATAAGCGAACCGGTCTCCGGCTGGTTGATGAGGACGGATCGCCCGGTGTACTGCAGCGACCCGACGCCGTTGACGACGAGTGTCCCGAGCACCACGCGGACGGTGTTGCGCCCGGGAAGCGTGAACCCCGTGATGCGGTTGCCGTTCGCGTCGAACATCTGGACGCGCTCGCGCGCGTTGGGCGCGTCGGCGACGACGAACGATCCTTCCGGCTCGAGGTCGAACGCGCTCGGCTGCAGGATCTCCCCTTTGGCGAGGCCGATCTGCACGATCTTCAGCGGTGCGTCGGCGTCAGGGTCGATTCCCCAGACCGCGTGCGCGCGGCGGTCGAACACGTACGAACGCCCCGATTTCGCGCGCTGGTACGAGATGGGTTCCTGGAACGCACCGGCGATGTGGGCCGGCAGTCCGCCGATGGCGCTCAGCGTTTCGACGCGTGGAGGGTCGGGGGCGGCTCGCGCGGCGGCGAGCAGGGCCGCCAGCATCGGCACGGCGAGCGCGCGACCCCGCATCTCAGTACCGCACGGTTTCCTTGATCGCCTCGAGCACGTCCGAGGACTGCGGCAGGATTTCCTCTTCGAGGTCGGGACAGTAGGCCACGGGGGTGTCGAGCCCCGCGACGCGGCGCACCGGCGCGTCCAGGTGCTCGAACAGATCGCCGGCGACGCGCGCCGCCAGCTCGGCGCCGAAGCCGCAGGTGAGCTGGTCCTCGTGCGCGATGATCACCCGGTTCGTCTCCCGGACCGCGCGCGAGATGCCCTCCCAGTCGTACGGCATGATCGTCCGCAGATCCAGCACGCGAACGCTGATGCCGTCCTTCTCGGCCTGCTGCGCGGCGAGGATCGAGCGCTGGACGAGGGCGCCCCACGTCACGACGGTCAGATCGGTCCCCTCGCGCCGAATGGCTGCCTTGCCGAACGGCACCATGTAGTCCGGCCCCTGGTAGGGCGCCTTGTTGTAGGTCTGCCGGTACAGGTGCTTGTGTTCGAGGAACATCACCGGGTCGTCGCACCGGATCGCGGTGCGCAGCAGGCCGGCGGCATCCTGCGCGTTCGATGGAAACACGATCCTCAGCCCGGGACAGTGCGCGAAGATGCTCTCGCCGCACTGGCTGTGATACGGCGCGCCGCCGCGGAGATAGCCGCCGATGGCGACGCGGATCACCGCGGGGCATGAGAACGCATTGTTGGATCGGTAACGCAGCATCGACATCTCGTCCCGCAGCTGCATCATGGCGGGCCAGATGTAGTCGAAGAACTGGATCTCAACGGCCGGCTTGATCCCGCGCGTCGCCATCCCGATGGCGCGCCCGATGATGTTGGCCTCCGCGAGCGGCGAATTGAAGACGCGCGTGCCGCCGAAGGCCTTCTGCAGGCCGTGCGTCACCTTGAACACGCCCCCCTTGCCGGGGACGTTCTCCAGCGCGGCTTCCCGGCTGCAGTCGGCGACGTCCTCGCCGAACACGACGATGCGCGGATCGCGCGCCATCTCGTCCTTCATCGTGCGGTTGATCGCCGCCACCATGGTATCGGGCTTGCCGTCGGGCCGCGGTTCGGTGTCGAACGCCTCGGATGCCGGATCAACGTCCGGTGAGTACACGTAGAGGGCCACCGTGTCCTTCGACGGCTTCGGGGCTGCCGCGGCGCGATCGGCGGCGTCGTTCACTTCCTTTTCGACGGACCGCGCGATGTCGGCGAGCCCCCCTTCGTCGGCGAGCCCCTCGCCTTTCAGGAAGTCCGCGAACCGCGTGATCGGATCGCGGCGCGCTTCTTCGGCGCGCTCCTCCGCCGTTTTGTACAGACGCTCATCGTCGGAGAGCGAGTGCGAGTACGGGCGGATGACTTTCGCGTGGACCAGCGCCGGTCCCTTGCGCGCGCGGGCGTATTGCACCGCCTCCCGGCACGCGCGGTAGCTGGCGATCACGTCCGTGCCGTCGATCCGCACGACCTTCAGCCCGGGAAAGCTCTCGACCAGGTGCGAGATGTCGCCTCCTGGTGTCTGCACCTCGACCGGCACCGAGATCGCGTAGCCGTTGTCCTCCACCAGGTAGACGACCGGCAGCCGGCGCGTGCACGCGGTGTTCAGCGACTCCCAGAACTCTCCTTCGCTCGTCGTTCCCTCGCCCAGCGATACGTACACGACCTCGTCGGCGTGGAACCGCTGCGCGCGATCGTCGATCGCTTCGATCCGCGAATAGAGCAGCCCCGCCTCGGCGCACCCGATCGCCTGCAGGCACTGTGTTCCCGTCGGGCTCGACTGCGAGACGATGTTCAGGCGCTTGTGCCCCCAGTGCGACGGCATCTGCCGCCCGCCGGAGCTCGGGTCGGCGCTGGCAGCGACCGCTGCCAGAAACATTTCCTCCGGCGTCATGCCGAGCGTGAGGCAGAGCGCCCGATCCCGGTAGTACGGGTAGAACCAGTCGTACCCGGGCTTCAGGTTCAGCCCGGCGGCCACGAGGATGGCCTCGTGACCTGCGCCGCTGATCTGAAAGAAGATGAGGCTCTGGTTCTTGAGCTGAATCTCCTTGTCGTCGATGCGCCGTGAGAGCAGCATCGTCCGGTAGATTCGGAGGAGATCGTCCCTGGTGAGTCCCTCCAGCCGGCCCGTCTCGTTTTGCACCGCCTCAGACGGGCCAGTCGTCGCTGCCTTCATTCGGCTAGTATAAGATTTTCCACGTCTCAGCACGACAGGAGCCCGCATGCGCACAAGCCGTTTCGCTCTGGCGCTGGCGCTCGTACTCGCGCTTCCGCGCGTCGCGCCCGCACAGTCGTCCCCGTTTCTGCCCGACGAGGTCTACCGCGTTCTCGTCAACGAGATCTCCGGCGACATCGCGTACGAGCACATCCGCTGGTTCACGCACTACCACCGCCCGATGGGCGGGAGCGAGGGCTACCAGGCGGTCGAAAAGTACGTTGCCGACAAGGCGCGCGAGTACGGGCTGGAGGACGTGCGCGTCATCAGGCTCAAACAGGAAGGTCCGAGCTGGAGCCCGCGGCCGAGCGAGCTGTGGCTGATCGAACCGGAACAACGCCGGCTCGCCTTCAGCACGGAGATTCCCTTGTCCCTCGCGGACTACAGCCGCAATGCGGACGTAGAGTCCGCGGAGCTGGTCGACGTTGGTGAGGGCTCACGCGCAGCTGATTACGAGGGCAAGGACGTCAAAGGGAAGGTCGTCCTCGCCAGCGGACCGATGGCGCGCGTCTTCGAGGAGGCGGTCTGGAACCGCGGCGCGCTCGGCGTGATCTCGTTCTCGACCGGACGCATGCCGGACTACCCGGATCAGTATCCCTGGGCGCGCGTTCCGGTGGAGAACCGGGAGAAGACGAAGCAGGGCACGTGGGCGTTCGCCCTCCAGCCCCGCGAGGGGGAGCGGCTCCGCGCGCAGCTGCTGGCGGCGAAGGCGCCGTTCAAGGTCCGCGCGAAGGTCCGGTCGGTATTCCACCCCGAGTCGTACCAGTCGATCGTGGAGGCGGTCATAAGGGGCACCGAGATCCACGATCAGGACATCGTCCTGACCGGCCACCTCCAGGAGGAGATGTTCTCCGCCAATGACGACGCGAGCGGCTGCGCGAACGTGCTGGAGATCGGCCGGGCGCTGAAGAAGATGATCGACGAGGGCACGCTGCCGCGGCCGCGCCGTGACATCCGGTTCTGGTGGCTGGACGAGATCAGCGCGTCGGAGCAGTACTTCGCCGACAACCCCGCGGAGACGAGGCAGCTGCTCGCGAACATCAACCAGGACATGGTCGGCGCGAAGCAGTCGGCCGGGAGCCGGGTGCAGTTCGTGACGCGCCCGCCGTTTTCACGCGCGTCGTTTCTTGGAGACGTCATCGAGTCGATCGTCGAATCGCTGGTCCACGGGAACACGGGCTACCTGTCTGCCGGCCAGGCCAGGCAGATGCGCGCGGGCCCGGACGCGCCGCCGGCGACGCAGACGGCGCGCGCGCCCTTCAGCCGCCCGATCCTGTCGCGCCTCGGGACCGACGAGCGGTATGATGCCCGGGTCATCCCCTTCCACAACAACACCGACCACCAGGTCTTCAACATGGGGATCGTTGGCGTGCCGGGCGTGACGTTCACCAACTGGCCCGATCCGTTCATCCACTCGAGCGACGACGACCTGTGGCAGATGGACCCGACCCAGTTGAAGCGCAACGCCGTGGCCGTGGCCGGCACTGCCTGGTATCTCGCGAACACGACGGACGAGGCCGTGCCGGGAGCTGCGACCGAGATGTACGGCCGGGCGCTCGAGCGCATGAGCCGGGACGCGCGGACCGCGATGGCGATGCTTGCCTGCCGCGACGGCAAGTGCCGGGACGCGTACCCGCGCGCCGCGAACCTGGTGCGCCAGGCCGCCCGGCGCGAGCGGCGCGCCCTCGAGACGCTCGCAAGGTTCACGAAACCCGGCGGGGCCGGGGACCGCGCGGTGAAGGCGATGCTGCAACAGCTGCCGACGGAAGACAATGCGGAGATGCGCCTGGCCGCGTACGTGGCGGGGGTCACGGGCACGAAACCGTCCCCCTCGCTCGCGCTGATGACGCCGCGTGAGAAAGAGCTGGCAGGCATGGTGCCGGCCGTCTCCGTGTCGATCCAGCAGTACCTGGACAAGCGCCGGCAACTGAAGCGCCCGGACTCGCTGCACAGCCTGATGGCGTACGAAGTGATGAACTTCGTGGACGGCACGAACAGCTACCTGGACATCTTCCGCGTCGTCTCGGCGGAAGCCGACGCCGCCGGCGACTGGTACTACGGCACGGTGTCGCCGGAGGACGTCGCGGACTATCTGGAGTCCGCCAGGGCAGCCGGCATCATCACCGTGAAGAACGTGGCGACGGCGAAGAAGGTCACCGATGGGAAAGGCGGCGCCCGATGACCGACGTCGTCACGCTGCACCGCTGGGACGAAATCGAGCACGAGAAGGTCACCGCGATGATCTCGCGCAAGATCGTGACCGGCGCGAAGGAGATGGTCGCGCAGATCTACCTGAAGAAAGGGGCGATCGTCCCGGCGCACTCGCACGAGAGCGAGCAGATGACCTACGTGCTCCAGGGTGCGCTCAAGTTCCTCATCGCGGGGGAGGAGATCACTGTTCGCGAAGGGGAAGTGCTGCACATCCCGTCGTGGATCGAGCACCAGGCTGAGGCGCTGGACGACACCTTCGAGCTGGACCTGTTCAGCCCGATACGACAGGATTGGCTGGACAAGACCGATGATTACTTTCACAGGAAATGAGCGGCGGGGCCGACTGTCCGACTGTTCGACTGTCTGAGTAGCTGGAGTACGGCACAGTGGAGACGGGCCTGAAGGACAAGGTGGCCATTGTCTGCGCGGCGAGCGAGGGGCTCGGGCGCGCGACGGCGGACGCGCTCGCGGCCGAGGGCTGCCGGCTGGCAATCTGCTCGCGCCGAGCGCCGGCGATCGAGCAGGCGGCCGCCGAGATCCGGCGCACCCACGGCGTCGAGGTAATGCCTCTCGCGGCGGACTTGCGTCACGCCGCGGACATCAGCCGTTTGGTCGCGACCGCCGTCGAGCAGTTCGGCGGAGTCGATGTGCTCGTCACCAACGTCGGCGGCCCGAAGCCGGGGCTGTTCGACGCGCTGTCGGACAGCGACTGGTACGATGCCGTGGACCTGCTCCTCATGAGCGCCGTTCGCCTCTGCCGCGAGGTGATCCCGCACATGCGCAAGCGCGGCGGCGGGCGGATCATCCACATCACCTCGATCGCCGTGAAGCAGCCGGTTGCGGGGCTGATGCTCTCCAACGCCGTGCGCGCGGCGGTCGTGGGCTTCTCGAAGACGTTGTCACGCGAGCTGGCGGCAGACCGCATCACGGTCAATTGCGTGGCCCCTGGGTATACGCGCACGGCGCGCGTCACCAGGCTGAACGAGGCGACAGCGCAGCGCGAGGGGAAGCCGGTCTCTGACGTCGAGCAGCGGCTGCTCGCGAACATCCCTGCGGGGCGCCTCGGAGAGCCAGGAGAGCTGGCGGCGCTCATCGCATTCCTCGCCTCGGCACGGAGCGGCTACATCACCGGTAGCGTTGTCCAGGTGGACGGCGGCTCGTTCGCCGGCCTCCTTTAAGGAGAAGCGTCATGGGCGGTCTTCTGATCCTCCTCGTGATTGTCGCGGTGGTCGCGTTCTGGGCGGTCGCTATCTACAACCGCCTGGTTCGGCTGCGAAACCAGGTCACGAACGGCTGGCGCCAGATCGACGTGCAGTTGAAGCGCCGGCACGATCTCATCCCGAACCTCGTGAACACCGTCAAGGGAGCGATGGAGTTCGAACGCGACACGCTGACGCGGGTCATGGAAGCGCGCGCGAAGGCCGTTTCGGCCACCACGCCGGCCGCAGCGGGACGCGCCGAGGGAGAGCTGACCCAGGCCCTGGGGCGACTGTTCGCGCTGGCGGAGAACTACCCGACACTCAAGGCCAACGAGAACGTCAAGATGCTGCAGGAGGAGCTGTCCTCCACGGAGAACAAGATCGGCTTCGCCCGCCAGTTCTACAACGACGTGGCGACGGCGTACAACACGTCGCGCGAGACGTTTCCGTCGAACGTGATCGCGGGAAACCTGGGGTTCAAGCCGGCCGAGCTGTTCGAGATCACCGAGCCCGGAGAGCGCGCCGTTCCGGCCGTTGACCTCACGATGAAGTCGTAGACGGCACACTCACGACCATGAACCTGTTCGAGCAGCAGCGGTCGAACCGGCGCCGGACGTGGGCGATCATGCTCGTCTTCGTCAGCTTTCTCGTACTGCTCGGCGCCGGCTTCGACCTGTTCGTCCTGGGACAGCAGGGGGTGCCGATCCCGATTGGCGCGCTGGCGGCGCTCGGCGTCGGCGGCGCCGGCGCCTGGAGTGGCTACCTGCACGGCGATCGCGCCGTTCTGCTCTCGGCGAACGCCGTGCCCGTTGACAAGGCTGCAGCCACGGACTGGCCCGACGCGCCCCTCAAGCTCCAGCAATTCAACAACATCGTCGAGGAGATGGCGATCGCCTCGGGGCTGCCGAAGCCCGCCGCGTACATCATCCCCGACACTGACCCCAATGCGTTCGCCACGGGTCGAGATCCGCAGCACGCGTCGATCGCCGTGACGCGGGGACTGCTCGACCTGCTGAACCGCGAGCAGTTGCAGGGGGTGGTCGGGCACGAGATGAGCCATATCCGCAACTACGACATCCGGCTGATGACCGTTGTCGCGGCGCTGGTCGGCGCGATCGCGCTCATCGCGGACTGGAGCGCCCGCGCGATGCGTCACGGCTTCAGGGCGGGCGGGGGGCGCCGCGGTGGGAAGGACAAGGGAGGCGGCGCCGCGCTGCTCGTCGTGCTCGCCATCTGGCTGGTCGCCATGATCGTCGCGCCGTTCGTCACGCGCCTTCTGGCGCTCGCCGTGTCGCGCCGGCGAGAGTATCTCGCTGACGCATCCGCCGCCGAGTTGACGCGCAACCCTTCGGCCCTCGCCGCCGCGCTGCAGACAATCGAGTTCGCCGCGGAGCCCACGCGATCGATCAAGCAGGGCAGCGCGCACCTGTGCATTGCCGACCCGCTCGGCCGCGCGGTGACGTTGAAGGAAGGCTTCTGGGCGGACCTGCTCGCCACGCACCCGCCGATGGTGAAGCGGATTGCGCTGCTGAAGGGGATGGCGTACGAGAAGAGAGGGTCAGACCCCATTCTGACGAATTCCGTAAGTCGCGCGTAACTCGAAGCGACTTACGAAATCCGTAAAAATGGGGTCTGACCCCCTCAATGCACCGTCCGGTCCCACCGGTCGCGCCCGCCGGTGTGGACATCGAACTTCCGGCGCAGCCGGTTCATCTTCCATTTCACCCAGCGATACTTGATCTCAGCCACGAGCCCTCCGCGGCCGCTCTTCAGGTAGAGATAGCCGGCCAGCAGGCCGCCCAGGTGCGTTGCGTGAGCGGTGTTGCTCATGCCTTGAGTGGATGAAAGGAACGCAATCGCGCCGATGATCATGACGAAGTACTTCGCCGGAATGGGGAAGAGCAGGAACATCAGGATCGGGCGATCCGGGTAGTAATACGCGAACGCGAGCAGGAGACCGTAGATGGCGCCCGACGCCCCCACCGTCGGGACGGCGTACACCAGGTTCCCGTAATCGAACGGCAACAAGGCGACGATGATTGTCGTCACCGCCGCGCCGACACCGGTCACGAGGTAGTACCGGACGAAGAACCGCGTGCCCCAGAGCCGTTCCAGATCCACGCCGAACATCCACAACGCGAGCATGTTGAAGAGGATGTGGCTGAAGCCGCCCGGATGGTGCAGGAACATGTACGTGACTGGCTGCCACAGCCATCCTCGCTCGAGCACCGCCGCCGGCCGAAGGCCCAGCCAGCCAACCATCAAGTCGGGAAGGACGAACTCCAGGAGGAACACGGCGACGTTGAGGATGAGCAGCGCCTTCACCGCCGGGGTGAGCGGCCCGGGGCCGAAGGAATACGAGGCGGCGTACGGACGAGGAACGCGAGCCATCCAGGTCGTCGATCGTACCACTACTGCACGAGAGGTACCGACACCGATTTGCCTCGCTCGGGCGCGCGGGCAAGCGTCCTGGGCAGCGGCAGGGCTGCGATTGCGGCGACGAGCGGCACGAGGCTGAGGAGCATCAGCGTCCGTTCAATTCCAATACGGTCCGCGAGCATTCCCACTAACGGCACGGCGAGGCCGCCCGTGCCCCAGGCGAAGCCCATCATCAGGGAGGAGACCGTCGCGGCGCTCACCGGGGCGATCGCCTGGCCGAACGTGACGTTGACCGGCAGCGTGGACTGCAGGAAGAATCCGCCAATCGACAGCGCAATCGTGAACCACACCCCGTGCAGCGCCGGCGCGGCCACGAGGAACGGCGTGGCGAGCAGCAACGACATGATGATGACGCGTCGCGCGCCGAACCGGTCCGCAATCGGCCCGCCGAGAAAGCCCCCGAGCCCGCTCGAGAAGAGATACACGGACACGTTGTAGCCCGCGGCCCCTACCGACATGCCGTGCTGCGTGAGGAGCACCGGCACGAAGGTCGCGATGGCGAGCGAAGTCAGCGTCCTGAACACGACGATCGAATAGAGCAGCGCGAGGGGTCTCGCGTAGGGCCGCAGTGCGGTCAATCCGCCACCTTGGTGCCCATGGTTCAGGTGGAAGGAAGGAACGTTGCGCGCGAATGCCGTCACGACCGCCAGCCCGGGCAGCGCGAGCACGGGTGTCCACATGACGCCGAATCGCTCCACGAACGGCGCGAACACGAGTGGGCCCATCGCGAGGCCCACCGTGCCGCCTGAGATGTACACGGACATGGCGAGGCCCGCGCGCGCGCCGCCCAGACGATGTGCGAGGGCCGCGGCTGGCGGATGAAACGCCGCCGTACCCAGGCCGCCGCACATCAGGATCGCCCCCAGCATCACCCTCGACGTGGAGATCCCTACGAGGCTCAGAACAGTGACCGCGAGAAAAGGACCGGCGATCAGCAACAGGCGCGGGCGCCAGCGGTCCGCCAGGTGCCCGAACCCGAGCTGCGACACGGACGCAGCGAGCTGAAAGAGCATCGCGAACGCGCCGGCCATCGCGAGGCTTAAGTCGAGACGCGGGATGAGGAGCGGCAACAGCGGCGCGTAGATGTTGCCGTAGCCGTCCACCGCCATGTGCGCGGTTGCCATCCGAACGATCGTGGGGTGCAGGCGAGCGGTCATCCGGCCAGGCGCTTCATCACGCGCGAACGCGCCTCCTCGAACTCTTCGATCCGCAGCAGCCGCGCGGCGGCGGCCAGCACGACCAGCGCCACGCCGATCGCCGCGAATACGCGAGCGCCTTTGAACAGCACCGAGCGACCCGGCCATACCGCGGCAAGCCACGCGGCCGTCAGGTGCGCCGCGACCCCCATCAACGCCGACGCGATGAGGATCTTGACGAACGCGGTGGCGATGCGCGCGCCGTCGATTCCACCCACCCGCCTGCGAAGCAGCACGAGCAGCGTGCCCGCATTGAACATCGCTGCCAGCGACGTGCCGAGCGCCAGGCCGCGGTAGCCCATCACGCGCACGAGCAAGAGATTGATCCCGAGGTTCGCAAGCACCGCGAGAACGCTGATCGTGGCGGGCGTTCTGCTGTCGCGAAGCGAGTAGAAGCTCGGAGACGCGATCTTGACGGCGGAGTAACCCAGGAGGCCCGGAGCATAGAACATCAGCGCCGACGCGGTCGCGAGCGTGTCCTGCGGGGTAAAGCGCCCGCGCTCGAGGATCAGGGCGATGATCGGCTGTGCCAGCGCGATCAGCCCGATGGTCGCGGGGACGTTCAGCATGAGCATCAGCCGGAGCGCGCCGGAGATCGTGCGCCGCATCGACGGGAGGTCGTCCTTCGCCGCGTGCCGCGAGAGGTCCGGCACCGCTGCGGTCGCGATCGAGACGCCGAACAGACCGATCGGGACGTACATGAGACGGAACGCATAGCTGAGCCAGGACACGGCCCCCTGCTCCTGCGTCGTCGCGAGGTACGTGTTGACAAACACGTTGATCTGGACGGCGGCGAGCCCGAGCGTCCCCGGGACCATCAGGCGAAGCACTTCCCGCAGGTCCGGGTCGCGAAATTGAAGCACCGGCCGGTAGCGAAAGCCCTCCCGGCGCAGCGTGGGCCACTGAATCGCAATCTGCCCGAGCCCGCCCAGCAGCGCGCCAAACGCGATCGCCGATATGCCCGGCAGGCCGAACGCCGGCATCACGGGGACGAGCAGGAGCGCGGAGGCGATCGTGGCCACGTTGAACATCGCCGGTGACAACGCGGGGATGAAGAACCGGTGCAGCGAGTTCAGCATCCCCATCATCGCGACTGCGACCGCGATCGTCGTCAGGAACGGGAGCATGATCCGCGTGAGCTGCGTCGTCAGCTCCAGCTTCCCCGGTACGTCGGCGAACTCGCCGGCGATCGTGCTGGTGATCGGATACGCGAACACGATCCCCACTATGACAATCGAGCCCGTGACGAGGAGCAAGGTGTTGATGACGAGGTTCCCGAGCCGCCACGCGGCGTCGCGGCCTCGCGTGGTGAGCGTCCGCGTGAAGGTGGGTACGAAGGCCGCGGTCATCGCGCCTTCGGCGAACAGATCTCGAAGCAGGTTGGGGATCCGGAACGCGACGTTGAAGGCGTCCATGTCGCGTCCGGCGCCGAACAGCGCGGCCTCAACGGTTTCCCGGGCCACACCCAGGAGCCGGCTCGCCATCGTCGCGACGCCGATGAGCCCGGCGGAGCGGGCGAGACGAGTGCTCATGCGGTGAGCAGCCAGCGTACCACACGCGACCTGTGCGCAGGCGGACGCTGTCCGGACACGACACGGCGAAACGACGCTTCAGGAAGCCAAAAGAAAGAACCCCTGCCGCCCGTCACAGCAGCAGGGGCTCCCTTCGGAGGATGGATGAGAGGCTCTGTCGTGCCTTTCAATTCGATTAGACGGAGGCACACGCGGAAAAGTTTGCTGGAGATTACCCGAGCCGCCGCTTCACCATTTCGCTGACCACCCGCCCGTCGGCCGCGCGGTCCGCCAGCTTCGCCATCACAGCTTTCATCACCTTTCCCATGTCCCGAGGCGAGGCGGCCCCGGTCTCCGTCACGGCCGCTTCGATGGCCTCGGACAGCTCAGCCTCACTAATCGGCGGCGGCAGGTACGCCTCCAGGACCGTGATTTCGGCGGCTTCCTTGTCGGCAAGGTCCTGCCGGCCCCCTTTCTGGAACTGCTCGATCGAGTCGCGGCGCTGCTTGATCAACGTGTTGATCACCTGCATCGCCTCGGCGTCTTCGAGGTCATGCCCCTTCTCGACGCTCTTGTTGGTGAAGGCGGTCTTCAGCATGCGTAGCGCTCCGAGCTTGAGCGTCTCGCGCGCCCGCATGGCGTTTGCCAGGTCCGTGTTGATCCGTTCCGTCAGTTTCATGTTGTCCGTTCCCGTGTGCGAAGCGTCCGCCTTCAGAACTCGTCGAACTCCAGCTCGAACGTCCCGCGATCCACATCGCTGTCACCCAGCGTGATGTGCCATCGGTCCACGTGCTTGTAGAACGCTGCGGGCACTTGCACCACGTTGACTTTGGCAATCAGCCGCAGCCAGGACTTGACCTGGAAGTAGCCGGATCGCTTGAGCACTTTCCTGAAAGCCGCGTGGAGCATGAACGTACGGATTTTATCCGAGTCTGCGGCGCGCGCTTCGCGATCCACGCGACGCAGCAGCGCGGCGACCCCCTCCTCGTCGGCCGGATCCGCGAGCAGATCGACCAGCAGCGTGACGCGGCCGAGCGGCTCGTGCACGTGGCGGAACACCGCCCAGCCGTCGAGCCGCTCTTCGCGCTCGAGCAGCACAGCGCTGTACCGCACGTGTGGTGTCGTGGCGTAGCGCCAGTTCAGGTATGCGGTATCGCGGCGTACCGCGAGGTCGAACTTGGAGGCAACGCGCTGCCAGAGCTCCGTCGCCGCTTCGTCGAAGCGATGCACGATTCGCGTATGCGAGCGCAGCGGCCGCGTGCGCCCGATGACCAGAACGAACGGCCACGTGACGGCGGAAAGCAGGCGGTTGACGGGTACCGGCCACCGCGGCAGCCGGACCGCCCTTCGCGTGAGCGGCTTCACGAGACATGGCACGGTGCCGATGTCCGGCCAGCCCAGTTTTCGAAAGAGTTGGTAAGAAGATTCGGACGGGTTCAGCCCCAGCGCAACTCCGACGTTCCGGTCCCACATCCTCAAGAGTTGCTCGCCGAGCCCTTGACGCTGGCGCTCGGGCGCGACCATGACGTCGGTCCCCCAGCCGCCCACCGCTTCGTGCCCCGCCACCGCCAGGCGCACGGGGATCGCGGCGCACTGTCCGACGATCGCGGGCCCTTCGCGCGCGACCCAGATCATCGGCCCGTCAGAGGGCGCGTTGGGATTGTGGACGAACTCCCAGCTCCAGCGCAGGTTCTGGGCATCAGCGGCGTCCGCGCCGAAGACGCGCCGGTACAGTGCGTCGACCGCGCGGCGATCGTCGCGGCGAAAACGGCCGATCTCCGCCATCGGCGGATATTCTAGGGGATTGGCCTCGGCGGCGGCGGCGGCTGCTGTTGCGCGGGCGGCGGCGTAATGACGCCAGGCCGCGGCGACGTGATCGGCTGCTGCGGCATGCCCGGCTGACCCGGCTGCTGCGGCTGACCCGGCGGCCGCTGGCCCGGCGATGCCGGCGTGACCTGTATCGGTCCGGGCCGGTCCGACGTCACCGGGGGCTGCTGTGGAGGATTCTCGTCAGGCTCCACCTGCTGCTCCGGCTCCTCGTCGTCCTCGATGATCGGCGCCTGCACCACCGGCTGGTTGCCGGGGAAGGGCTGACGCTGCGGCTGCTGGGGTGGAGGAGCCGCCGCCGTGGTGGTCGTCGGCCTGCTCGTCGGCAGGATCACAATGCGATCGAACAGCGAGGCGTTCGCCACCGGCACCGGGCGCGGGGCGGCGAGGTACCCGCTCGCCGAGCGCAGCACCACGTCCAGCGCTTCGGCTTCCGGCACGTTGATGAGGCGCAGCGTCAGCGGCGCTCCCATCACCTTCTCGCCGTTCACGATCCGGCTCTGGCCGATTCGCGCCCACTCCTGCAGAATCGTGCGGACGGGGACGGCATCCGCGATGAGCGTGACGCGCCCGTCGGTCATCGTGAGCTTCAGCTCACCGCCATACACAGATGCAGGAGTCATCAGGGCGAGAGCCAGCGAGCAGAGCAGAACAGCCTTTCGCATTACCCTTCCAGTATACGCTTCTATACGCTTCGACGTGCGGAGCGTCGAGCTGGTCGGGAAGGGCCGGGGATTACGCTTTTTGAAAGTGCTCGATGACCCCCTCGAGGATCTCGTCGAGTTCGACCGTCGGCCTAAACCCAATCAACGCTTGTATTTTGGCGATGTCCGGCACGCGCCGCGGCATGTCCTCGAACCCCTTCTCGTACGCCTGGTCGTACGGCACGAGCTGGATCGGTGACGAACTGCCGGTCATGACACGGATCTTCTCCGCCAGATCGCGGATGGTGATTTCGGCCGGGTTGCCGATGTTGAAGACCTCGCCGACAGCCCGTGGCTCCTGGGCGATCCGCACCAGCGCCGCCGCGACATCCCCCACGTAGGTAAAGCTCCGCGACTGCGTGCCGTCGCCAAACACCGTTATGGGATGTCCGGCCATCGCCTGGCGAACGAGGTTTGGAATCACCATCCCGTATTGACCAGTCTGCCGCGGCCCGACCGTATTGAACAATCGGACGATGATGACGGGCAGCTTCTTTTCCTTCCAGTACGCGAGCGCCAGGAACTCGTCGATCGCCTTGCTGCACGCGTAGGCCCAGCGGTGCTTCAGCGTCGGTCCCAACACGAGGTCGGCGTCTTCGCGGAAGGGAACGTCCGCGCTCTTCCCGTACACCTCGGACGTCGACGCGATCACGACCAGCTTCTTCTTCTTGTTCGCGTGCTTCAGGACGACCTCCGTGCCGTGCACGTTGGTCTCGATGGTGTGGACCGGCGCCTCGACGATCAGCTTCACGCCCACGGCGGCGGCGAGGTGATACACCACGTCCGCGCGATCGATCAGTTCGGCGAGCACTCCCTCGCTCGTCACGTCGTCGATCGTGTAGTGGAACCTGGGATGGCTCTTGAGATGAAAGATGTTGTCCATCGAGCCGGTGGACAGGTTGTCGAGGATCAGGACCTCGTGTCCCTCCTCCAGGAGACGCTCGGAAAGATGAGAGCCGACGAAGCCGGCGCCGCCGGTGATTAACGCACGCATCCTGGTTCAGTCTCCAAAGTCGCGAATTGCCGCCGCCGTCCGTTCGACGTCTGCCTCGGTGAGCCCCGGGTGCAGCGGCAGCGACAGGATCTCGTCACACACGCGGTCGGCGCGCGGGCACGGATCCGGGTCCACGCCCGCCATCGCCGGCTGTCGGGGGATTGGCACGGGATAGTGCACGAGCGTCTCGATGCCGCGTTCAATCAGGTGGCCTTGGAGACGCTGGCGCTGGCCGGCGCGTACCACGAACAGATGATAGACGTGGCCGGCGTCCCGCTGCGCTGGAACGCGGACCGACCTTGCGTCGCGGAGCGCCTCCCGGTACGCCGCGGCGAGCGTGCGACGGACGCGCGTCCAACCAGGGAGGAAGGGCAGGCGCGCCCTGAGCACGGCCGCCTGGATCTCGTCCAGCCGGCTGTTTACGCCCGGCTCCGCGTGATGGTAGCGATCGGTCTGGCCGCCGTTGCGGAGCCGCCTGACGCGCTCGGCAAGCTGGGCGTCGGCAGTCGTCACGCCGCCGCCATCGCCGAGCGCACCCAGGTTCTTCGTGGGGTAGAAACTGAACGCCGCCGCCGCGCCGAACGCTCCCACCGGCCGGCCGGCGCACGTCGCGAGGTGTGCCTGGCAGCAGTCCTCGACGACGGCGAGGTTGTGGCGCCCGGCGACCGCCGCGATTGCCTCCATGTCGGCCGCCTGGCCATACAGGTGCACCGGCAGGAGCGCCGCGGTCCTCGGCGTCACGGCCGCGGCCGCGGCATCGGGATCCAGCGTCAGGCGATCGGGATCGATGTCGGCGAACACGGGTCGCGCGCCCGCCATCATGATCGCGAGCGCCGAGTAGGCCGCCGAGAGGGGCGTGGTGATGACCTCGTCACCCGGTCCGATGCCGAGCGCGCGCAACGCGAGCGCGATCGCGTCCGTGCCGGTGCCCACGCCGACGGCGAGCGGCAAACCGCATGCGCCGGCGAACTCCGTCTCGAACGCTTCCAGCTCCGGCCCGAGGACGAACCATCCCCGTTCGATGACGCGCGCAATCGCCGCCTGGACTGCTGCGGCGTCTTCGGCGGGTCGGAGCTGCAGGAACGGAAGCCGCCCGGCGCTCATGCGAGCGGCAGCGCCGCGCCCGGTCGGATGTCCACGTACTTGTCCAGGTGCTCGCGGTAGAAGGCGACGGTGCGGGCGAGCCCGTCGCGCAGGGACACCCGGGGCGTCCATCCGGTCGCCGCGGAGAAGCGGCTGGAATCCGCGTAGAAGCTGCCGATGTCGATCGCCTTCTTCTCCGCGGGCCACTCCACGTAACGCACCGTGCCGCTGCCCGCGATGTCGACGAGCAGCCGCACGAGGTCGCGATGACTGATTGGCTGGTTCCCCCCGACGTTGAATACGTCCCCGTTCACAGCATTGGTGGCGCCCGCGCGCAGAAACGCATCCGCGACGTCGTCCACGTAGACGAAGTCGCGCATCTGGGAACCGTCGCCGTAGATCTGGATCTCGCCCCCTTCGACGGCCAGCCGGATGAACCAGCCGATGAAGCCCTGCCGGTTGTGTTTCACGAGCTGGCGGGGACCGTACACGTTCGTCAGGCGCAGCGAGCAGGCACGAACGCCGAACACGTTGTTATACACAAGGTGGTAGTACTCGCCCGCCGCCTTGTTGATGCCGTTGATGTCTGTCGGCCGGACAAGCTGGGTTTCATCGACGGGAAGCCGGTCCGGCTTTCCGTACACCTGGCGCGTGCCGGCGTACACGACTTTCACGGCCGGGTTGTTGCGGCGGCACGCTTCGAGAATCGTGAGCTGGCTGCGGCAGTTGATCTCGAGGTCGGTGTGAGGATCGCGCATGCTGTCGATGTGGCTCACCTGCCCCGCGAGGTTGAAAATCACCTCGCGGTCGCGCACCAGGTAGTCCATCGTGGACTGCTGGCGGATGTCGGCGATGTTCACGCGGACGCGATCCTCGATTCCGTTGACGTTGAACCGGTTGCCGCCGTAGTCCGGAATGAGCGAGTCGACCAGCAGGATGTCGGCGTCAAGGGCGGCGAGCTGCCGTGCGATGTTGCTGCCGATGAACCCCAGGCCCCCGGTGATCAGCACGCGGCGGCCGCGATAGAACGCGCGATAGTCGGTCATCGCGCCTGCGGCCTGGAGGCAGCTTCGGCGGCGCCCCGCGCGTCGCGTGCCGCGCGTGGGGCCAGGTGTTCGCGCCGCACGACGAGCGCGTACCAGAGCTTCAGCACGTCGATGGCGGTGCGGATAATCCGTCGAAAATTGAAGAACTGCGAGCGCCCGTACGCCCGGTGGTAGTGGTGGACCGGCACCTCTGCGATCCGGAAGCCGGCATCCTGGATCTTCTTCATCATCTCCAGGCAGATGACGCCGCTGTTCTTCTGGAGGCTGACGGTCTCGAAGATGGAGCGCCGCATCATCCGGAAGTCGCAGTCCACGTCGCGGACGCGGAGCCCGAACAGCGCCTTGACCGTGTGATGGTAGATGCGGCCGATGATGGTGCGGTGCAAGGGATCCGAGCGGCTCATCTTGTAGCCGTTGACGAGGTCTACGTCGTCGCCGAACCGCTCCCACAGCAGCGCCATCTCCGACGGGTCGTACTGCGCGTCGCCGTCGGTGTAGAAGACGACCTCCTTGCGCGCCGCCTCGAACCCGCTGCGGAGGGCTCCGCCGTAGCCGCGGTTCCGGTCGTGCGTGACGATGCGCACCTGCGGGTAGAGCCGCGCCAGCTCCGCGAGAATGCGCGGCGTCGCGTCGGCGCTGCCGTCGTTGACGACGATGACCTCGAAGTCGGGCGTGAGCTGACGCGCCGTCTGCACCGCCATGATCACCAGGCTGGCGATCGTGCCGCTGTCGTTGTAGGCAGGGAAGAAGACGGTCAGGCCAGCCGGCTTCCGCACAGCGGAGTCGACCATGCCTCAGGAAACGCTCAACGTTAGCACGCCGGCTATTTGCGTGACAAGCCGCGGAGTCTCAGCCGCCACGGCATGATCAGGGACTCCAGCAGCACGCCCTTCGACAGCTTCGACTCGCCCTCGCGGCGCTCCACGAAGACGATCGGGACCTCGCCAATCGTGCAGCCGGCACGCCATGCCTCGTAAAGCGTCTCGACCTGGAACGAGTACCCGTCCGAGACGATGCGGTCGAGCGGCAGCCGTTCAAGTGCGCCGCGTCGCCACGCGCGGAACCCGGCCGTGCAGTCGCGAATGGGAAGCGCCGTCACGGCCCGGACGTAGCGGTTCGCCATGGTGCTCAGCACGAGCCGCTTCAGCGGCCAGTTGACGACGCTGATCCCCCTCACGTACCGCGAGCCGATCGCGAGGTCGAACCGCGCGGTTCCGTCGAGCACGGCCGGCAGGTAGACCGGGTCGTGCGAGAGGTCCGCGTCCATCTGCACGGCCACATCCACGCCCATGGCGAGCGCACGCCTGAAGCCATCCACGTACGACCGCCCCAGCCCCCGGCGGCCCGTGCGGTGCAGGACGTCGAGGCGCCCTGCATGCTCTCGCGCGAGCCGGTCGGCCACTTCGCCGGTGCCGTCCGGCGACCCGTCGTCGACGACGAGGACCCGCACCCCGTCGTGGCGAAGCACCTGCGGGACGATTTCGGGGAGGTTCTCGCGCTCGTTGTAGGTCGGGATGATGACAAGCGCGTTCATTCGTGCTTTTCGAACCGCAGCGCGGCGATCTGCTCCGACACGAGGCCCACCAGGAACACCACGACCGAGAACAGGATCAGCAGCACTGACGAATTGGTCACGTGGCTCTGCGTGACGATCGTCCAGACGGCGTAGCCGGTCCCGACGGCCAGCGCCGCGAGGCTGACCGGCAGGAAGATCCGCAGCGGGCTGAAGAGCGTCACCATGCGGAGCAGGATGAAATAGAAGCGCATCCCGTCGCGCCCCAGCCGGATCTTCGACTTGCCGACTCGGGGCCTCGCCTCGACCGGCACGAACCGCACACTGTATCCCGCCTTCAGGAATGCCATCGTCGTCGTCGTCGGCGTGGAGAACCCGTTGGGCAGAAGGTGGATGAACTCCCGGAGCGCCGATCGGCGTGCCGCTCGGAACCCCGAGGTGAGGTCCGGAATGGTCGTGCCCGTCAGGTAGCCGGCAAGCCAGTTGAGCAGCGTGTTGCCCGCTCGCCGTCCGACGGTCGCCTGCGTCTCTGGCGCGCGCGCGCCGATGACCAGATCGTAGTCGCCGAGCAGTTCGACCAGCCGACGCGCGTCCTCGGGCTGGTGCTGTCCATCAGCATCGACAATGAGGATGAATTCGCCCATCGCACGGCGGATGCCGCTCTTGACCGCGGCGCCGTTCCCCTTGTTGTACGGATGACGGATGACGGTCGCTCCGGCGGCGCAGGCTCGCTCCGACGTGCCGTCGGTCGAGCCGTCGTCGATGACGATGACCTCGCGCCAGGGGCCGGCGGCCCTGACGCGCGCCACGACATCGCCGATCACGGCCGCCTCGTCGTAGGCGGGGATCAGCACCGAGACCGAGGAGACGTCGGCCATGCGTCAGGTCGCGAAGCGGAAGTTGATGACGTCGCCGTCCTGTACCACGTAGTCCTTTCCCTCGAGGCGCAGCTCCGCGTGTTCCTTGCACGCGGCGAGCGACCCGCGCGCGAGCAGCGCACCGTGCGGCACCACCTCCGCCCGGATGAACCCGCGCGCCATGTCGCTGTGGATCTCGCCGGCGGCGACCTGCGCGTGCGTGCCCCGGGGGATCGACCAGGCGCGGCACTCGTCCTCGCCGACCGTGAAGAACGAGATGTAGCCGAGCAGATCGTAGCTGGCGCGAATCACGCGATCCAGCCCTGATTCATGCAGCCCGAGGTCCGCCATGAACGCCGACGCGTCCGCTTGATCGAGCTGCGCGATCTCGAGCTCGATCTTCGCGCAGACCGGCACGCTCCGCGCCGCCCCCGACGCGAGGATCGACTCGAGTCCCGCGTCCCGGACGGCGCTGTCCGCGCGCGGGAGGTCGGTCTCGTCCAGGTTCACGACCATGAGGAGCGGCTTCGCCGAAAGCAGCTGGAAGCCGCGCAGTCGCCGCGCGTCCTCGGGCTCCAGTGCCAGGCCGCGCAGCGCCTGCCCCGCGTCGAGCCTCGATCGGCAGCCCTCGAGCACTTCCTGCTCCCGTTTCAGTTCCGCGTTGCTGCCCTTCTTCAGATCGCGCGCGAGCCGCTCGAGCCTGCGCTCGACAACGCCGAGGTCCGCCAGGATCAGCTCCTCCTCCATCTCGCGCGCGTCGCGCGCGGGGTCGATCGAGCCTTTCGCGTGGGGAACCGACTCGTCGCGAAAGGAGCGGACCACGTGGAGGAGAGCATCTGCGTTCCGATAGGGCGCGACGTCGAGGAGCGCCTGCGCTGCCGTGACGCCGCTGCGCGCCGCGTGGGCGATGTCGACGAATTCGACAGTCGCCGGCACGTGCTTTCGTGGCTTGAACAGCGCCGTGAGCTGGTCGAGGCGTTCGTCAGGAACACGCGAGATACCGACGTTCGCCTCCGCCTTGCCTCCTTTCGGAGCCTCGTGGGCCGACGTCATCAGTTGGAAGAGCGTGGTCTTGCCGGAGGACGGGAACCCTATGAGGCCAGCGCGCAGCATGACAAACACTCCATGGTATCTGAAAAAAGGCGCCGGTCGCCCGCCGCCGGGAGCGCTCTACGGCCCACTTCTCGGCCGGGTGACCCAGTCAAGTTTCGCCCCGGTTTTCGCCAGCGAACAAAAGACGTAAGTGTCCGAAAATCCTCACTTTACGGTTGACATGAACAGACGCATTCCCTAACATCAGCGTGGACTTAAGTGGACTGAAGTGGAGTGAACGGACGTGCTGCGCGGGAATTACTCCGCCAAGATCGACGACAAGGGTCGATTGAAGGTGCCGACCGCTTTCCGGGCCCTCATCCAGGAGCAGCACGGTTCGAACCTCTACGTGACTAGCCTCCACGGTGAATCGGTGCGGATCTACCCGATGCCGGTGTGGCTCGAGATCGAGAGCCGCCTCGCGAAGGTGCCGTCGACGCATCCGGCGCGGACGAGGTTCCTCGACCGCGTCAATTACTACGGCCAGGTGGCAGAGTTCGATTCGCAGGGGCGGGTGGTGATCCACTCGAGGCTGCGCGAGTCCGCAGGCATGTCCGGCGAGGTGGACGTATTCGGCCAGTACAACTACCTCGACGTCTGGAACCACGATCGCTTCCTCGCCAAGCTGCAGCGCGAGCCGTTCACCGAGGAGTACGCGCGAGCGCTGGCGGAGTTCGGGATCTGATGCGTGGCCGCCGGCGATCCGCCCTCTCACGAGCCGGTGCTGCTGGCGGAAGTGCTCGCGGCGCTCGAGCCGGCGCGGGGGGGAACGTTCGTGGATTGCACCGCGGGGCTTGGAGGACACGCGCGTGCGCTCCTCGAGGGGGGCGCGTCGCGGCTGATCGCGTTCGATCGCGACGAGGAGGCGCTGACGATCGCGGCGGACCGGCTGGCGCCCTTCGCCGATCGCGCGACGCTGCTGCACGCGGACTACCGCGAGCTGGCGCCGCGGCTGCGGGCGCTCGGGATCGACGCGGTGGACGGTGTCCTCGCTGACCTGGGCGTGTCATCGATGCAACTCGAGGGAGAGGGGCGCGGGTTCAGCTTTCGCCGCGACGAACCGCTCGATATGCGCATGGACCGCTCGCGCGGGCCGACGGCCGCGGACTTGCTTCGGGACGCCGAGGAGCAGGAGCTCGCGGACGTGATCTTCCGGTTCGGCGAAGAGCGGCATTCACGGCGGATCGCGCGGGCGATCGTCGCGTCGCGGCGCGCGCGGCCGATTGCCACGACGGGAGGGCTGGCTGACGTGGTGCGCCGCGCCGTCCCGCACCGCGGCTACCAGAGGATCGACCCGGCGACACGCACGTTTCAGGCGCTGCGGATCTGGGTGAACCGCGAGCTCGAGGGGCTCGACACGTTCGTCCGCGACGCAGCAGGGGCGCTGCGGGCGGGAGGACGCGCCGCGATCATCAGCTTTCACTCGCTGGAGGATCGCGTGGTCAAGCACACGCTGCGCGAGCTGGGACACGAGGGGGTCGTCCGGGTGCTGACGCGAAAGCCCGTCGTGCCGGGCGACGGAGAGATCAACCGCAATCCACGCGCGCGCAGCGCGAAGCTGCGCGCGGCCGAGAGGCTGCCATGAGGGCGGTGGACTTCGAGTACGCAATCAAGAAGGACATCCGCAACAACCCGATCGTCCGCGAGGTTGACGAGGCGCGGCAGCGCGAGCTGTGGCGTTCGCTCGCGGTCGGCGCGTTCCTGGTGGCGGTGCTGCTGTTCTCCGCGTGGCAGCACTTCGAGCTGCTCCGTCATGGCTATCAGATCGAGCGCCTGCAGCGGGAGCGCGCGGCGGAGGAAGAGATCAACCGCCACCTGCGCCTCGAGATCGAGACGCTGAAATCGCCGCGCCGCATCGAGCGGATCGCGACCGAGAAGCTGCACATGGTGGCGCCCGCGCCGGGCGAAGCCATCGTGATCGAGCGTGTCACGCCCCCCGCCCCGCCCGACAGGGCGGTCGTGGCGTCGCGGTAAAGGAGCCTTCGGTGGCCCAGCGATGGCATGAATGGCTGCCGGGCGGCGTCGCGCGGCTGCGCGATCGCGGCCGGCGCGCACGCGTCGTCCGCCGCCGTGCGCCCGCGGAGGCCGGTCCCCTCGCCTGGCGCGCCCGCCTGCAGGGGCGCGTGGTGACGACGGCCGTCCTGTTCGCCGTCTGGGGCGGCGCCATCCAGGCGCGGCTGATCTGGCTGCAGGTCGTGCAGCACGACGAGCTGAGCGCGCGGGCCGAGCGCCAGCAGATGCGGACCGTGGACGCGTCCGCGAAGCGCGGGGAGATCCTCGATCGCAACGGTCACGTGCTCGCCTACAGCGTGGACGCGGAGTCGGTCTACGCGGTGCCGACCGAAATCAAGGATCCCGCGGCGGCCGCGGCACGCCTTTGCGCGGCGCTCGACGACTGCGACGCGCGCGAGCGGCAGAAGATCGAGGATCGGCTCGGCCGGCAGCGCCCGTTCGCCTTCGTGAGGCGGCAGCTCTCCCCGCAGGAGGCCCGGCGCATCGCCGCGCTGCAGCTCGAGGGGGTCGGGTTCATCAAGGAAAACCGCCGCTACTACCCGCGTAAGGAGCTCGCGGCCCACGTCATCGGCTACGCCGGCGTCGAGAACATCGGTCTCGCCGGGATCGAATCGGCATACGACAAGCAGATCCGCGGGCGGGCCGGTCGGATCCTGATCCAGACCGACGCCCGGCGGCACACGGTGTTCAGCCGGGTCGAGCGACCGGCGACGAGCGGCGCCGACGTCGAGCTGGCGATCGATGAGTACCTCCAGTACATCGCGGAGCGCGAGCTGGGCGCGGCCGTCCGGGAGCACCGCGCCGCGGGCGGGACGATCATCATCATGGCGCCGCGCACGGGCGAAATCCTCGCCCTGGCGAACTACCCGACGTACAACCCGAACACGTTCAGCCGGTACCCGCAGTCGCGGATGCGCAACCGCGCCATCCAGGAGATCTACGAGCCGGGCTCGACGTTCAAGATTGTCACCGCCTCCGCCGCTTTCGAGGAATCGCTCGTCGATCCGGACGACCCGGTTGACGCCAGCGGCGGCCGGATTGCGTTCGGCGCGCGCGTGATCCACGACACGCACGATTACGGCGTCCTGTCGTTCACGGACGTCGTCGTGAAATCGAGCAACGTCGGCGCGATCCGCGTCGCGCTGAAGCTCGGGCCAGAACGATTGAGCCGGTACGTGCGCCGGTTCGGGTTCGGCCAGGCGCTCTCGCCCGAACTGGGCGGCGAGTCCCCGGGGATCGTGTGGAACCCCGCGCAGTTGAACGAGAGCGCGCTCGCGTCGATCGCGATGGGCTACCAGGTGGGGGTCACGCCGCTGCAGATGGCCGCCGCCGTCAGCTCGATTGCGAACGGCGGTGAGCTGGTCGAGCCGCACGTCGTGCGCGCGGTGATCCGCAACGGGCGCCGCATCGAGACCCCGCGGAACGTGCTGCGCCGGACCGTGTCGCCGAGCACCGCCGCCGAACTGACGTCGATCATGGAGGCTGTGGTGGAGCGCGGCACGGGGCGTGCCGCGCAACTCGACGCGTATCGCATCGCCGGCAAGACGGGTACGGCCGCGAAGCTGGTGGCCGGAAGGTACTCGAACAGCGACTACAACGCCTCGTTTGTCGGCTTCGTCCCCTCGCGTCGCCCGGCGCTGACAATCCTCGTCGTCATCGATGCGCCGCACACGAAGGGTTACTACGGCGGCGTGGTCGCGGCGCCGGTGTTCAAGCGCGTCGCCGAAGCGGCCCTGCGCCATCTCGGCGTGCCGCCCACCACCAACCCGCTCCCCCCCGTGCTCGTCGCGCGGCGCGCGGACGGCGACCTCGAGGCGGTGCCGCGGCCGGCCCGCGCCGCCGCGATTCTCGACGCCGGCGTCCACGTGGCGCGAGACGGGCTCATGCCGGACCTGCGCGGACTGGGCGCCCGCGAGGCGATGCGCATCTCGGCCCGGCTGGGTCTCGTCGCCGAGCTTCGCGGCAGTGGAGTGGTCGCGGAGCAGTCTCCCGCGCCAGGCGCCCTGGTCGAGCGCGGCGCAACGTGCCGGATCCTGCTGCACCGCAACCGCGTAGTCACCTCCGAGGGAGGGCAACGCGGAGGGGCGACGCCGTGACGCTCGCCTCGTTGCTCCGCGAGGCGCCGGCGACGGCTTCCGCCGTCGCCGTGCTCGACGCGCGCGCGGAGACGGTCGAAGTGAAGGCCGTGGCGTACGACTCGCGCCGTGTCGAGCGCGGGTCCGTGTTCGTGGCGATGCGCGGCGAGCGCGCGGACGGGACGGCCTTCGCGCAGCAGGCCGTGACGCGCGGCGCCGTCGCCGTCGTCGCCGAGGCGGCGAACCCTGGGCTGCCGGTCCCCTGGATCGCGGTGCCCGATGCGCGTCGCGCGATCGCGGAGCTGTCCGCGGCGTTCTACCGATACCCCAGCGCGTCGATGCAGGTGATCGGGATCACAGGCACGAACGGCAAGACCACGACGTCGTATCTCCTGCAGTCGATCTTCGAAGCGGCCGGCCTGCAGTGCGGTCGAATCGGGACCGTCGGGTACAGCGTCGCCGGCAAGGAGCGCGAGGCGCTCCACACCACCCCTGAGGCGCCGGACCTCCACGGTCTGCTGCGCGAGATGCTCGACGGGGGGACGCGTGCCTGCGCGATGGAAGTGTCTTCGCACGCGCTCTCGCTCCGTCGCGTCGACGCGATGCGCTTCGCGGCCGCGATCTTCACGAACCTCACGCGCGACCACCTGGACTTCCACGGCAACATGGAGAGTTACTTCGATTCAAAGCGGCGCCTGTTCGAGATGTTGCAGCCGGATGCGCCGTCCATCATCAACCTCGACGACGCGAAGGGATCTGCCCTGGCCCAGGTCTCCCGACGGCCGGTGACCTACGCCATCGAGAACATGGCGGACGTGACCCCCGAGTCGATCGAAGTGTCCATTGACGGCGTGACGTTTCAGGTCCGGAGTCCGCGCGGCGGCGTGCGCGTCCGTTCCCGGCTGGTCGGCCGGCCGAATGTCTACAACATTCTCTCGGCGGTTGCCGCGGCCCTCGCACTCGACCTGCCGGTCGGATCCATCGAGCAGGGAGTGGAGAACCTCCGCGACGTGCCCGGCCGCTTCCAGGTGGTGTCGGGTGCAGAAGACGACGTCCGCGTCGTCGTGGACTACGCCCACACCGACGACGCATTGCGCAACCTGCTGGAGACGGCCCGGCCGCTCGCTGAGGGGCGCATCATCACGGTCTTCGGGTGCGGCGGGGATCGCGATCGCACCAAGCGGCCGCTGATGGGGGCGGTCGCCGCGCGCTTGAGCGACGTGGTCGTCCTCACTTCGGACAACCCGCGCAGCGAGGACCCCGACCGGATCATCGACGACATCCAGCGCGGCATCGCGGCCGGCGCGCGCAGCGGCGCGAAGGCCCTGCAACTGCTGACGATTCCGGATCGCCGCGGCGCCATCGACCGCGCGATGAAGGAAGCGCGCCCGGGGGACCTCGTGCTCGTTGCCGGGAAGGGTCACGAGCGCACGCAGACGATCGGCAACCGCGTGCTGCCGTTCGATGACGTCGAAGTGGCGCGGCTTGCCCTCGCGCGGCGGCGGACCCGAAGCCGCGTGTAATGGCGCCTCGCGACGGGCGGATGCAGCTGGATGTGCGGGGGATTGCCGCGGCGTGCGGCGCCCGCATCGTCCAGGGAGACGCGAGCCAGGTGCTCGACGGGTTTTCGATCGACAGCCGGACGGTCGTGCCGGGCGACCTGTTCATCGCGCTGCTCGGCGAGCGGTTCGACGGTCACGACTTCATTCGCCCCGCCCTCGAGCGGGGCGCGGCGGGCGCGCTCATCAGCCGGGAAGCCGCGTGGCCGGCGGGCGCGGCCGGCGTCGCCCTCGCCGTGGACGACACGCTGGCGGCGTTGCAGCGCCTGGCGACCGCAGTGCGGCGCGAATCAGGTGCGCGCGTCGTGGCGGTGACCGGCAGCGCGGGCAAGACGACGACGAAGGAAGTGACCGCGGAGTTTCTCGGCGCTCGGTACCGGGTGTTCCGCAACAGGGGCAATCTGAACAACCACATCGGTCTGCCGCTCTCGCTTCTCGAGCTCCGCCACCGGCCGGACGTGGCCGTGGTGGAGCTCGGCATGAATCATCCTGGCGAGATCCGCACGCTGGTGAACATCGCCCGCCCGGACGTCCGCGTCTGGACCAACGTCGGAGACGCGCACCTTGGTTTCTTCGGCACGCCGGATGCGATCGCGGACGCGAAAGCGGAGATCCTCGAAGCGGCGGGCGAAGACGAGGTGGTGGTGGCGAATGCCGACGACGCGCGCGTGATGGCGCGCGTCGCGCGTTTTCCCGGCCGAGTCGTCACGTTCGGCTTCGGCGGCGATGCCGATGTGAAGGGGAGGGACGTGCGCGACCTCGGCGTGGACGGCATGCGCGCCAGCATCGCCGCGCCGCAGGGCGCGCGAGACCTGGCGACGCCGCTCCTCGGGCGCGGCAATCTCGCGAACGTCCTGGCCGCCGCCGCGATTGCCCTGCAGTTCGACGTGCCGCTCGACGAGATCGTGCGGCGCGCTGCCGTGCTGCGACCCGCGTCGCACCGTGGCGAGGTGGTTCGCCTCGCGAACGGCGTCACGGTGATCGACGATTCCTACAACTCCAGCCCGTCGGCGCTGGCGCGCGCGCTCGAGGTCGTCGCGGCCAGCTCCGGATACGAGCGCAAGGCGGCCGTCCTCGGCGAGATGCTCGAACTTGGCGAGCACGCCGCCCGCCTCCACGACGGCTGTGGCAGAGCGGCCGCCAGGGCGGGCGTGTCCTGGCTGATCGCCGTCGGAGGGCAGCCCGCAGCCGCGCTCGCGCGCGCCGCGCGCGAGAGCGGCATGGCCGGCGACGCGGTCGTGCACGTGCCGACGAGCGCCGAGGCAGCCGAGGCGGCGGCCTCGCGCGTCCGTCCGGGCGACCTGGTGCTGGTGAAAGGCTCTCGCGGCATCGGCACCGAGTTCGTTGTGCAGCGCTTGAAGGAGGCGGCAGCCTGATGCTGTATCACCTCCTGTATCCACTGCACACGTCGGTATCCGCGCTGAACGTCACGCGCTACATCACGTTCAGGACCGCCGCCGCGAGCATCACCGCGCTCGTGATCAGCCTCCTGCTCGGTCCGTGGCTCATCCGCCGATTGCGCGAGTTCCAGATCGGACAGGTGGTGCGCCACGACGGGCCGGCCACCCACCGCACGAAGGCGGGCACCCCGACGATGGGCGGCCTCCTGATCCTGGCGGCATCGCTCATCCCCACGCTGCTCTGGGCGGACCTCACGAACGCGTACATCTGGATCGCCGTGCTCGCCACCGCCGCGTTCGGCGCCATCGGTTCCATCGACGACTACCTGAAGATCACGCGCCACACGCACCACGGGCTGCGCCCGCGCTACAAGATGGGCGGCCAGATCCTCGTGGCGCTGCTGGTCGGCCTGGCGGTCCTTGCGCTCTCGAACACCGAGCCTCCGCTGTACAGCACGCGGCTGATCTTCCCGTTCTTCAAGCGGCTCATCCCGGATCTCGGCGCGTTCTACGTCGCCTTCGCGGTGCTCGTGCTCGTGAGCTGGTCGAACGCCGTCAACCTGACCGACGGGCTCGACGGGCTCGCGATCAGCATCTTCGCGGTCGCTGCCGCGGCGCTCACCGCGCTGGCGTACATCAGCGGCCATCGCGTGTTCGCCGAGTACCTGCAGTTGCTGCGGTTCTCGCCGCTCACGGGTGAGTTGACGATCTTCTGCGGGTCGCTCGTCGGCGCGAGCCTCGGGTTCCTCTGGTACAACTCCTACCCCGCGGAGATCTTCATGGGGGACGTCGGCTCGCTCGCGCTCGGCGGGGCGCTGGGCACCGTCGCCATCCTCATCAAGCAGGAGCTGCTGCTCATCATCGTCGGCGGCGTGTTCGTGGCCGAGGCCGCGTCGGTGGTCCTCCAGGTGGCCTCGTTCAAGCTGACCGGCCAGCGCGTGTTCCGTATGGCCCCGCTGCACCACCACTTCGAGCTGGTCGGCTGGAGCGAACCGAAGGTGATCACACGGTTCCTGATCGTGGCGATCCTCTGCGCGCTCTTCAGCCTGACGACGCTGAAACTCAGGTGATGCGATGGTGGGATTCAGTGTCGCGGGGCAGCGAGTCGTGGTGGTCGGCGCGGCGCGCAGCGGCGTCGCGGCGGCGCGCCTCCTCGCGAAGCGGGGAGCCAGCGTGACGTTGACCGACCTGAAGTCGCGGATCGACGAGGCCGAGGCGCTCGCCGCCGCGGGCGTGAACGTCGAGCTGGGCGGGCACGACATCAACACGCTCACGCGCGCGGACCTCGTGGTTCTCAGCCCCGGGGTGCCCGCCCGGCAGCCGGCCATCGATGCCGCGCGCGAGAGGGGCATTCCGGTCATCGCCGAGCTGGAGCTCGCGTCGCGATGGCTGGCGGGAAACGTGATCGCGGTCACCGGCACGAAGGGCAAGTCGACGACGACGACACTCATCGGACGCATGCTCGTGGAAGGCGGCCTGCGCGTGGCCGTCGGCGGCAACATCGGCCTCGCGCTGAGCGCGCAGGTCGACGACTCGACGCCGGACACGCTGCACGTCGTGGAAGTCAGCAGCTTTCAGCTGGAGGGCACCGACACGTTTCACCCGTGGGTCGCGGTGCTGCTGAACTTCTCGCCGGACCACCTCGATCGGCATGCGTCCGTTGAGGAGTACTCGGCCGCCAAGGGACGGATCTTCGCGCGGCAGGACGCGCGGGACTGGGCCGTCGTCAACGCCGATGATCCGCGGGTGCTCGAACTTGCGCGACACGGCCGCGCCCGGCAGCTCCGGTTCGGCGGCGCGGCGCTGCGTGAGGGGATCGCCGTGACGGCCGACGCGATCGCGCGGCGCGAAGGTGGACGCGAGGAGGTCCTCGTGCCCCTCTCGTCCGTGCGGCTGATCGGCAGGCACCTCCTGGCCGACGTCGCCGCCGCCTGCGGGGTGGCGACGATCGCCGGCGTGCCCGCGTCCGCGATGACGCGAGCGGTCGAGGGGTTCGGCGGACTCGAGCACGCGCTCGAACCGGTCGCCGAGGTCCGCGGCGTGCGTTTCGTGAACGACTCGAAGGCGACCAACGTGGATTCCGCCCGCCGCGCCATCGAGAGCTTCGACGCCGGGCTCGTCGTGATCCTCGGCGGCAGGTTCAAGGGGGGCGACCTCCGGGAACTGCGCGAGCCTCTCGCGACCCGGGCGACCGCCGTGATCGCGATCGGCGACGCGAGGCCGCTCGTGCGGCAGGCGCTGGAGGGGGCGGTCGCCGTGCGGGAGGCGGCGACGCTCCACGACGCGGTCCGCGCGGCCTACGCCGCGGCGGGCGGGCGCGGGACCGTGCTGCTCGCGCCGGCGTGCGCGAGCTTCGACATGTTCCGGGACTACGCGGAGCGTGGCCGCGCCTTCAAGGAGGAGGTCGCGGCGCTGAAGAGGGAGGTGGAACGGGTTGACGTGCGTCAGCGGTGAGCAGTCATCAGAGGGCCCCGGCGGTAGTGAACCGGCCGCTGGGAGCGCAGGCTGCCCCGGCCTGCGAGGCTGGTGTCTCTATCCAGGGCTCGCTGATGACTGCTGACCGCTGAGGTACTGCAATGCCGAATGCGCGAATTGCCGAAGGCGGCGGCATTCCGCATTGCTCTTCTCGGTTCTGAACCGGACGAGCTTTAGGGACCAGGAGTATGGCGCGAAAGCTCAAAACGGACAAGCTGCTGTTCCTCGCCACGCTGCTCCTCGTCTGCGCGAGCGTCGTCATGGTGTACAGCGCGTCGGCGGTGCTCGCGATGGACCGCTATCACCAGCCCTACCTGTTCCTCGCCAAGCAGGGCACCTGGGCGGTCCTCGGGATCTTCCTCTTCTTCGTCGTCATGCGGATCGACTACCAGAACTACAAACAGCCGGTGGTCATCTGGACGACGCTCGCCGTCGTGACGCTCGCGCTCGTGACGGTGCTCTTCGCGCGCGAGATCAACGGCACGCGGCGATGGTTCGGCGTGGGGGGCATCGGCGTGCAGCCATCGGAGCTCGCCAAGATCGCGGTCATTCTCTTCACGGCCGCGATCCTGGAGCGCCGGATGGACCGCATCGAAGAGGTCTCCTGGTCGCTGGTGCCGATCGGCGCCGCCACCGCCGTCGTCACGGGCCTGATCCTGTTGCAGCCGGACTTCGGCACCGCCGTGTCACTGGTCGCCATTGTCGCGGTGATGGTCTTCGCCGCGGGTCTGCCGTACCGCTACCTGTTCGGCCTCGCGCTGGTGGGACTGCCGACCGCGATGCTCATCTTGTGGAACGCGGAGTACAGGCGCCGCCGGCTGCTGGCGTTCCTGAATCCCTGGGAGGACCCGCTCGGCGACGGGTTCCAGGTGATTCAATCGCTGATCGCGGTTGGCACCGGCGGCCTGTTCGGCCGCGGGCTGATGGGCGGCGTGCAGAAACTGTTCTACCTTCCCGAGCCGCACACCGACTTCATCTACGCGGTGATCGGGGAGGAACTCGGGTTGCTCGGCGCGAGCGCGATCCTCGTCTGCTTCTGCCTGATCACGTGGCGCGGCCTGAGGACCGCCGTGCGGGCGCCGGACCGGTTCGGCGCGTTCCTGGCGCTCGGGCTCACGATGATGGTCGCCATCCAGGCTTTCATCAACATGAGCGTGGTGCTCGGGCTGGTGCCGACCAAGGGGATCCCGTTGCCGTTTGTCAGCGCCGGCGGGTCGTCGCTCCTGATCAGCCTCGTGGGCATGGGCATGCTGGTCAACGTCTCGCAGCACGCGTCGATGCCGCCGGCGGATGCGTGAGCACGCGGGCGCTGCGGATCGTGTTCGCCGGCGGCGGCACGGGCGGGCACCTGTTTCCGGGCATCGCGGTCGCGCGCGAGATCCTGTCGCGCGAGCCGGCCGCCGAGATTTCGTTCGTGGGCACCGCGCGCGGCATCGAGGCGCGCGTGATTCCGAAAGAGGGGTTCCTCCTGGATCTCATCCGGAGCGCGGGGCTGAAGGGGAAGTCGATCGCGGCGTTCGCCCGCGGGCTCACGCTGCTGCCGGCGAGCGCGGTCGACGCGTGGCGGGTGCTGTCGCGCCGGCGTCCCGACGTCGTGATCGGCCTCGGTGGCTACAGCTCCGGGCCGCTGGTGGGGCTCGCGGCGATGCGGGGCATTCCCACGATGATCCTGGAGCAGAACGCTGTCCCCGGCCTGACGAACCGCCTGCTCGCGCGCGCGGTGCGCGCGGCCGCGGTCACTTACGAATCCACGCTGCCGTACTTCGGCGGCCGCGCGTTCGTCAGCGGCAATCCGGTCCGTCCCGAGTTCGTCGCGCGCGCCGCGGAATCCGCACCGGCCGGCGCGCGCCACGGTGGCCACGGTGCGGAAGCGAGGGTCCTGATCTTTGGCGGCTCCCAGGGCGCGCACGCGATCAACGTCGCGATGGTGGCGGCGGCGGCCGAGCTGGCATCTCATGCTCGCCGCCTGTCGATCACGCATCAGACAGGAGAACGGGATCTGGCGTTCGTCCGGGATGGGTACCGGCGGGCCGGCCTCACGGCGCGCGTGGAACCTTTCCTCTTCGAAATGGATGTCGAGATGACGAACGCGGACGTCGTCGTCTGCCGCGCGGGCGCCACCACGCTCGCGGAGCTCGCGGCAGCGGGGCGTCCGTCGATCCTCATACCGCTTCCGACCGCGACCGACGATCACCAGCGCAGGAACGCGCGGGTGCTCGCGGAGGCGGGCGCGGCCGACGTGATCGACGAGCGCGAGCTGACGGGCCCGGCCCTTGCCGCCCGGCTGCTCGCGCTCGCCGACGACGAGACACGGCGCGCGTCAATGGCGCGCGCCGTGCGTGGCTTCGCCAGGGCCGAGGCCGCGAGGATCATCGCGGACCGGGCCCTCGAACTCGCGCGGGGTCGCCGGGACCTCGCATGTTAGGCCAGACGAAGCGCATTCACTTCGTCGGCATCGGTGGAATTGGGATGAGCGGCATCGCCGAACTGCTCGTGAACCTCGGGTACGAGGTCAGCGGCTCGGACGCGCGTGCTTCCGACATCACGGCGCGCCTGGCGCGGCTCGGGGTGTCGATTCACACCGGCGAGCACGCGGCGCATCACGTGGGAACGGCGGATGTTGTGGTCGTTTCCTCCGCCATCGGCAGCGAGAACCCGGAGGTCGCCGCGGCGCGCGCGCGCGGCATCCCCGTGATTCCGCGCGCCGAGATGCTCGCCGAGCTGATGCGTCTGCAGCGCGGAATCGCCGTCGCGGGCGCCCACGGAAAGACGACGACCACCTCGATGATCGCGCTCGTGCTCGAGCGCGCCGGCCTCGACCCGACGGCCGTGATCGGCGGGCGGCTGAGCGCGTTCGGGAGCAACGCCCGCCTGGGGCGCGGCGCGTACATCGTGGCGGAGGCGGACGAGAGCGACCGGTCGTTCCTGCGGCTGTCGCCGGTGATCGCTTTGATCACGAACCTGGATCGCGAGCACATGGAGGCCTACGGTACGTTCGAGGAGATCGAGCGCGCGTTCGCGGAGTTCGCGAGCCGCGTGCCCTTCGACGGCCTCGTCGTCGCGTGCGCGGACGATCCCGCGCTGCGGGCGATGCTGCCGTCGATCAGCCGCCCCGTGGTCACGTACGCCCTCGACGCGCCGGCCGACCTCACGGCCACCGGCGTGGCGCTGCAGCCGTTCGCGTCGGTGAGCCAGGTCTGGCTGCGCACGCCAGCCGGCCGCGTGGCGCTCGGGACGATGACGCTGTCGGTCCCGGGACGCCACAACGTCGCGAACGCGCTTGGGGCGGTCGCCGTTGGCCTCGAGCTGAAGATCCCCTTCGATCGCATCGCCGCGGCGCTCGCGGAGTTTCACGGGGCGGAGCGCCGCTTCGAACGGCTCGGCGAGGTGCGCGACGTGATGGTCGTTGACGACTATGGCCATCACCCGACGGAAATTGCCGCCGTGATCGCCGCCGCGCGGCCGATCGGGCGCCGCACGCTCGTCGTCTTCCAGCCGCACCGGTACACGCGGACGCAGCAGCTCATGGGGGAGTTCGGACCGGCGCTGGCGGGGGCGGACGAGATCGTCTTGACCGACATCTACCCGGCGAGCGAGAAGCCAATCGAAGGCGTGACGCTCGACGCGCTGGCGGCCGCCGTGCGCCGCGTCGTCAAGGCGCCCGTCCACGTCGTCGCGGCGCTCGACGAACTTCCCGCCCGCGTCGCGGCGCTCGCGCGCCCCGGCGACGTGGTCATCACGCTTGGCGCCGGATCGATTGGCACGGTGGGCCGGCGGCTGCTCGAGGAGTTGAGGCGGTGAGCGTCAGCGCCCCGGCCGATCGCCGGTTCCGACGGCCCAGCGTGCGGCCTGCGCAGCGCCGCTCGCTTCGCCGTCTGCTGCACTGGCCCGTGCTGCGCGCCGTTCTCGTCGTGGTAGGGCTCCTCGGCGGGGTCTATTGGGCGGTCACTTTCGTGACCGGCGCGAGCCTGCTGCGGGTGACGCGCGTCACGGTGCGCGGCAACTCCCGCCTTTCCACCGGCGAGGTGCTGGCGCTCGTTTCGGATCTGCGCGGCGCGAACGTGCTGACCGCGGACCTGGGCGACTACCGCCGACGCCTGGTGGACTCGCCGTGGGTGGCCGACGCGAGGCTCCGGCGCATCCTCCCCTCGGCGGTGGAGATTGCGATCGAGGAACGGGTGCCCATCGGGCTGTGCCGCCTCGTCGATCGCCTGTACCTCGTGGACGGCACGGGCGCGATTATCGACGAGTACGGCCCGCGCTACGCCGATCTCGATCTGCCGATCATCGACGGCCTTGCCGGAGCGCCGCGCGAAGGGGCCGCCACGATCGATCCGGGCCGGGCGGAACTCGCGGCGCGCGCCGTGCAGGCGATCGCGTCGCACCGGGCGCTCGCGCGGCGGGTCTCGCAGATCGACGTCACCGATCCGCACGACGCGGTCGTGATCCTCGACGGCGAGACCGCGCTCCTGCACCTCGGAGACACGCAGTTCGCCGAGCGGCTGCAGTCGTACGTGGAACTGGAGCCGGCCCTGCGCGCGCGCGTGCCGGAGATCGACTACGTGGACCTGCGCTTCGATCAGCGCGTGTACGTGCGGCCGGCGAAGCCAGGGAACAGGGCGCGGGACTAGAGGCCGAGGCCAGAGGCCTGAGGCAAGGACGACTGACGGACTAACGGACTGAACGACTGACGGACTGAACGGCTGAACGGACTAGCCAGGATCCCTATGGCGCGCAGAGAGCGATACCTCGTGGGACTGGACGTGGGCACGTCCAAGGTCACCGCCACGGTCGGCGAGATCACCGAGGGCGGCGGCCTCGACATCATCGGCCTCGGCCTGGCCGACGCGCGGGGCATCCGCCGCGGCGTCGTCGTCAACCTGGAGGCTGCGGTCGAGTCGATCAAAAAGGCGATCGAAGAGGCAGAGCTGACCGCGGGCATCGAGATCGACTCGGTCTACCTCGCGCTCTCGGGCGCGCACGTCAAGGCGTTCAACAGCCGCGGCGTGGTGGCGGTCGCGGGCAAGAACCGCGAGATCACACGCGAGGACGTCCGGCGCGCGATCGACGCCGCGAAGGCCGTGTCGCTGCCGAGCGGACGCGAGATCCTTCACGTCCTCCCCCAGGACTTCGTCGTGGACGAGCAGGAGGGGATCGGGGCGCCGGTGGGAATGACGGGGGCGCGGCTCGAGGTGAACGTCCACGTGGTGACCGGCAGCGTCTCGTCCACGCAGAACATCGTCGCCTGCGTGAACCGCGCCGGCGTCGAGGTGATCGAGACCGTCCTCGAGCAGCTCGCGGCCGCCGAGGCGGTGCTCACGCAGGACGAGCGCGACCTCGGGGTCGCGCTGGTCGACGTCGGCGGCGGCACGGCGGACTTCGCGATCTTCGAGCGCGGCAGCATCTGGCACACCGGCGTGATTGCGATCGGAGGGGACCATTTCACCAACGACATCGCCGTCGGCCTGCGCACGCCGATCCCCGATGCCGAGCGCATCAAGCGCCGCTGCGGCTGCGCGCTCTCGTCGATGGTCGGCGAGGACGAGACGATGGAGGTGGCCAGCGTCGGCGGGCGGAAGCCGCGCCTGATGGCGCGCCGCATCCTGTCGGAAATCCTCCAGCCCCGCGCGGAGGAGATCTTCCACCTGCTGTGGGACGAGATCGGCCGAGCGGGCTACGAGAAGTCGCTCAACTCGGGCATCGTGCTGACCGGGGGCGGCGCGCTGCTCGAGGGCATGGCGGAAATCGCGGAACAGATCTTCGACCTGCCGATCCGTCGGGGCCATCCGACCGGCGTCGGCGGGCTTGCGGACCACGTCAACAGCCCGGCGTTCGCCACGGCGGTCGGGCTCGTCATGTACGCGCATCGGAACTACGCCGGGGAGCCGGCAAGGCCGGTGGGCGCTGGGGCATTCGGGCGCGTGGCCGGACGGCTGCGCACGCTCTTCAAGGAGTTCTTCTAAATGGAGACTTCCGGGCTGCGTTTGAAGCTGGACGAGGAGGCACATCGGATGGGGGCTCGCATCAAGGTGGTGGGCGTCGGCGGTGGTGGGAGCAACGCCGTCAACCGGATGGTCCAGGCGGGACTCGACGGTGTCGAGTTCATCGTGGCGAACACCGACGTGCAGGCGCTGAAACAGAGCGCGGCCCCCGCGAAGCTGCAGATAGGGGCCAAGCTGACGAAAGGACTCGGCGCCGGCGCCGATCCCGACGTCGGGCGGCAGGCCGCGCTCGAAGACACGGACAAACTCATCGAGGCGCTCGACGGCGCGGACATGGTCTTCGTCACGACCGGCCTGGGAGGCGGCACCGGCACCGGCGCCGCGCCCGTGATCGCGAGCCTCGCGAGCGAACTCGGCGCATTGACAATCGCGGTGGTCACGAAACCATTCAAGTTCGAAGGGGCGCGGCGCGCGAGCCAGGCCGCACGCGGACTGGCGGAGTTGCGCGAGTGCGTGGACTCGGTGATCACGATTCCCAACGAACGGCTGCTCGCCACCATCGCGCGCAACACGCCCATCACCGACGCATTCGCCACCGCCGACGACGTGCTGCGGCAGGCGATCCAGGGAATTTCGGACCTGATCCTCGTCCCCGGCATGATCAACCTCGATTTCGCCGACGTGAAGACGATCATGGCCGGCATGGGGCTCGCGATCATGGGGACGGGCGTCGCCGAGGGGGACAATCGGACAGTCGCGGCGGCGAACGCCGCGATCTCCAGTCCGCTGCTCGAAGACGCCTCGGTCAAGGGCGCGCGCGGCGTCATCATCAACGTGACCGGCGGGCCGGACCTGTCACTGGTCGAAGTGAGCGAAGCGTCCGCGATCATCCAGGAAGCGGCGCACGAAGAAGCCAACATCATCTTCGGCGCCGTGGTCGATCCGAAGATGCAGGGACGGGTCAAGATCACCGTGATCGCGACCGGGTTCGACCGCCAGGGGGCGCAGCCGGACGCGCGCGCGGCCGCGGCGGAGACGCCGGTCGATCTCACGGCGTATGCCGCGTGGCGCCAGGACGCGGTGGCGGAGAAGGTCGCGGCGGCGGGCGGCAGCGTGCCGCGCCTGACACTCTCGCGCCGGCCGCCCGTCGACCTGCCGCTCATCCCGCGCGTTCCGCCGCCGGACGAAGGGCCCGGCGCCGAGTTCGAGCCTGTGTCGCCGCTCGACGTTCCGGCGTTCCTGCGCCGCCAGACCGAGTGACCGAGCGGCGGCCGCAACGGCTGCTGCGCGCCAGCTCGGCCTCGCGCGCGTGGTAGACTGCATATATCCACGGCACGGAAGATCGCCGTCTTCTGAGCCGCAGGGGCCGGATCCACGATCCGGCCTCAGCTATTTTCGCGGCAGACTCCATCGCATGAAGGCCTGGCAGCAGCGCGAGCGCGCGCTCGACGTTCTCGCGCGCGAAGTCGGTTTCGTCCGAAAACCGCACGGCGGGCGTGTGCGCGTGGCGCTGGCGTTTCCAAACACGTACTACGTCGGAATGTCGAACCTCGGTTTCCAGACGGTCTACAAGCTCTTCAACCAACTGGACGACGTCGTGTGCGAGCGGGTGTTCCTGCCGCCGAAGCAGGAGCTGCGCGCGCAACTCGAGTCTGGCGCGCGGCTCGTGACAATCGAATCGCAGACCCCCGTATCGGACTTCGACGTTTTCGCCTTCTCCGTCTCGTTCGAGTGGGACTACACGAACGTCGTCTCGATGCTGCGCCTTGCCGGGATGCCCCCGTATGCGGCGGACCGCAACGAGCGGCACCCGCTTGTGGTGATCGGCGGCGCGGTGACCTTCGTCAACCCGGAACCGCTCGCGCCGTTCGCCGACGTGATCGCGGCGGGGGAAGGGGAGGCGTTGATCCCCCCCCTCGCGCGCGCGATGGCGGGCGCGGACAGCCGCGCGGACCTGCTGCGCCTCCTCGCGGGCGAACAGGGCTTCTACATCCCGTCGTTCTACGACGTCCGCTACGGCGGCGACGGCGTGATCGCGGCGTTCGTTCCGCGCCCCGGCACCGGCGCGCCGCCGGTCGTGAAGAAAGCGGCGGTCAAGACCACGGAAACGCTGGACCCGCCGAGCACCGCGATCTTCACGCCCGATACCGAGTTCGGATCGCGCTTCCTCGTCGAGGTCGTGCGCGGATGCGCCAACCTGTGCCGCTTCTGCTGGGCGGGGTACAACTACCTGCCCGTGCGTCCCTTCCCAAAGGACCGGATCCTGGCGCTCGCCGCGACCGCCCGCGCGCACGCCACCCGCGCGGGCCTGGTTTCGATCGCGCTCTGCGATCACCCGGACATCCTGGAGATCCTCCGCGCGCTGCACGACATGGGTTACTCGATCAGCCCGGCCTCGCTGCGGCTCGACGATCTGACCCCCGAAATCGTGCGGCTGCTCGAAGCGAGCGGCGAGAGGTCGCTGACGATCGCGCCGGAGACCGGGTCTGACCGACTCCGGCGCGTGATCAACAAAACGGTCACCAACGCGGAGATTCTCGAGAAGGCAGACCTGATTTTCGGCAGCGGCATCGACAACCTGAAGCTCTACTACATGATCGGATTGCCGACTGAAACCGACGAGGACCTGATCGCCATCCGCGACCTCACCGTGCAGATTCGCGACGTGATGATGTCCCACGCCAGGCCGCGCGGCCGCGTCGGACGAATCGTCGGCAGCGTCAACCCGCTGATTCCCAAGCCGGGCACCGCGTACCAGTGGCTGCCGCTCGAAGATTCGGCGTCGATCGACCGCAAGACCAGGCAGCTCAAGAGCCTGCTCGCGGACATCGAGAACGTGTACTTCTCCGTCAAGTCGGAGCGTCACGCGTACTACCAGGCGCTGCTGTCCCTAGGCGACCGCCGGGTCGCGCCCGCGATCGTTGCCGCCGAGCAGAACGGCGGCAACTGGCGTGCCGCCGTCGCCGCAGTCGGGCTGCATGCGGACGCGTGGCTGTTCCGCGACCGATCGACCGACCGCGTGCTGCCGTGGAACATCATCGACGGCGGCATGAAGGAAGCCTTCTTCCGGGGCGAATGGCAGAAGGCGCTCAACGCCGAGTGGACGCTTCCTCCCAAGCGCCAGGACGAGAACCGCCGGTTCCTCCCCGTGCTCTCCTGAATCCCGGGCATCTCGCCGCCCGCGTCGCTCTCGTCTAACTCGCGACGGCCGCGTCGTGCTCGTGCTCCGCGTAGGCCTCGAGGACGAGGTCCCGGATGCGATCCTGGGCCGTCGGGTCCGTCACGGGGCGCAGGAGCGCGAACGAACGGCGCTCACCGTTCACGGTGTACTGCCGCGCGGGAAACGTCACGTTGCGCCCGTTGCCGGAGCGGCGCTCCCACACCGCGAACCCAATCAACTTCAGCCCCTCCAGCGGGCCGCTCGTAAAGTGCAGTTCCGCGTCCGCGAGCTTTCCCGGGGGGTTTCCAGTGCCGTTCGGCACGATCTTCACGACCATCGCGTGCTCCTTCCGGTGGCGTTGGCAGGCGCCGGTGCCGCTGGCGTTGGCTGGCCGCGGCTGGCGAGAGGTGGGGCTGCAATCGGACGGTCATCGGGGCGCTGACGCGCACGGACGACGAAGTCCTGCCATCGCAGGGTGATGGCCCCTGCGGGCCGGTGAGCGCGGTTGTGCGGGAGCCTGGCGCGATCGAAAAAAGGAAACGGCGGGTTCCCCGGGGCACGAGCGAGCGGGGCGCCATGCTACACGGAACGGTCAGCCGGCGACGAGAACGACCTGCGCAAACGCCAGCGACGCGCTGTGGGTGATCGTGAGGAGCGCCCGGCTTGCGCCGAGCGCCGCCGCGTGCCTCGCGGCCGCCCCGTGAAACCTCAGTTGCGGGGGGCCACCCCCGCCCCGCACGACCTCGACGTCGCGCCAGAGCACGCCCCGGGAGACGCCGGTTCCGAGTGCCTTCATGCCCGCCTCTTTCGCGGCAAACCGGCCGGCCAGGTGGGGTACCGGGTCGCGCCGGCGGAGGCAGTAGGCGATCTCCGCCTCCGTGTAGACGCGCCGCAGGAAGCGCTCGCCGTATTTCTGATACGTTTCACGGACGCGCGGGATGTCGGTCGCGTCTATGCCGAGCCCAACGATGGTCATGTCGCTCCCCCAGCCTAGTGAGTCGTTCGTCTGGACGCAAGAACCGTGGGGACCGGCGCTGCGCTGCACGCCGCTCGTCGACATCGCGCCCCACCTGTTCACGTCACGCGCGGTGAGCGTGTCGCGCGCGCCGGGCGACCGGGCCACGGCTGCCGTGGCGGCGTCTCTCGCAATGACGCCCGCGCGCGTGGTGCAGGTGCACCAGGTGCACGGCACACACGTCGTCGTGGCCGGGAGGGACGTCGAGCCGCACGCCGAGGCGGACATCCTGCTCAGCGACGATCCTGAGACCGCCGTGGCGGTGCGGATCGCCGACTGCGCGCCGGTCCTGATCGCGGATCGGCAGGGACGACACGTCGCCGCCGTGCACGCCGGCTGGCGGGGAACCGCGGCGTGTGCGGTTGCCCGCGCCGTGCGCGCGTTGGGGGACGCGTTCGGTGTCCAGCCGAACGACCTGCTCGCGGCAATCGGTCCGACGATCGGCGCGTGCTGTTACGAGGTGGGTTCGAAGACGCGCGCCGCGTTCGCCGCCGCGGCGCACGGCCAGGCTGCGCTCGCGCGGTGGTTCAGCCCGGGGAAGGGCGATCGTTGGCAACTGAACGTGCCGCTCGCCAATCGTGACCAGCTCGAAGCGGCGGGCGTACCGGACCGCTCGGTCTTCGACGCGGGACTCTGCACCGCCTGCCACGCCGGCGCGTTCTTCTCTTACCGGCGAGAGGGGAACGCCGCGGGCCGGCTGCTCGGGATCATTGCGCCCGGTCCGCGCGCTCGGGCGCGGCGCTCTTGATCTGCCGTTCGGATTCGTCCATCCCGAGATTGGAGAGCCGATCGGCGTCGGCGTTCTGCTCGCGCCGGACGTGGGTGAAGCGCACGTCGCCGAGGCGGCGGACCAGGGCGCAGGCTTCGAGGAAGAGCGGCTTGAGCCCTTCGTGCTTCACGCGGTACTCGCTGCGCATCTGCTTGACCAGCAGTTCCGAGTCGGCGTGGATCTTGACGTCCCGCTCGCCGTGCTCGAGCGCCCACTGCAGCGCCGCCAGCAGGCCGTGATACTCCGCGACGTTGTTCGTGGCGAGGCCGAGTGCACCGTGAAGTTCCGCGAGCACCTGTCCCGCGGCGTCCTCGATGCGCACGCCGTAGCCGGCGGGTCCGGGGTTGCCGCGCGCGCCACCGTCGATCCAGGCGGCGATCACGAGCTGGCGGCCTGCTCGGCGGAGCCGGCGAAGTACAGCAGCCGCATGCAGCTGTCGCACTGGACCAGCCGGTCGTTTCGGCGAATCTCGTTGAACATCTGCGGGCGCAGGCGCACGTGGCAGAACAGGCAGTGGCCGTCGCGCGCCTCGACCACGGCCACGCCGCGCCGCTGCCGCGCGATGTGGTCGAACAGGCGCAGCGCGTCGCCGCCGATGCGCGGGCGCAGGGCGTCGCGCTCCCCCGCGAGCCGCGCGATCTGCGCCTCCAGCCTGGCGCGCTCCGCCTCGAGCGCCTCGCGCTCTGCGCCCACCGCCTCCTGCGTCGCCCGAAGCTCCTGCTCGGCTTCCTTCACCACGCGGGTCTCGATTTCAGCCGTCTCCATGTGATCGAGGATGCGATCTTCCCGCGTGCGCACCTCGCGCTCGGCGGTCGCAATCTCGTTCTGCATCGCCTGGTATTCCTTGTTGGTCTTCACCTCCATGAGCTGGTCTTTGTACTTGGACAGCCGGCTCTGGACCGAGCCGAGCTCCTTCTCGAGCTCGCGGCGGGCGGTCTGCGCCTGCGCAAGCCGCTGCCTTGCGGCATTCAGGCGTTCTTCCGGCTCCGCCAGCCGCACGTCCAGCGCGGCGCTTCGCGCCGGCATCTCCTCGAGCCGCCGCCGGGCGTCTTCCGACGCGTCTTCGATGTGCTGGAGCTGAATGAGGTGCTCGAGATCAGGGAGCATTACGCATCAGCAGTACGCATTGGGCGTTTGCCTCGGCCGGCTGGCCTGCCTGCCGAGGCTCGGTCAATGACACAGCGCGGCCCGCCTCCGCCAAGGCTACGGCGGGCAACCTCCGCCTGCAACCATGAGCGGAGGTTGGTGGGCCCACCAGGACTCGAACCTGGAACGAGCCGGTTATGAGCCGGCAGCTCTAACCAATTGAGCTATGGGCCCCATTCTACCGTCCTTCGAGGAACGCCTTCAGCTTGCGGCTGCGCGACGGGTGGCGCAGCTTGCGCAGCGCCTTCGCCTCGATCTGCCGGATGCGCTCGCGCGTGACCGCGAAGTTCTGGCCGACCTCCTCGAGCGTGTGCTCGCTCCCGTCGCCGACCCCGAAGCGCATCTTGATCACCTTTTCCTCGCGCGGGGTCAGCGTCTTCAGGACCTGGTCCGTCTGCTCCTTCAGGTTCAGGTTGATCACGGCGTCGGAGGGGGACAGCACGTTCCGATCCTCGATGAAGTCCCCAAGATGCGAATCCTCTTCTTCGCCGATCGGCGTCTCCAGCGAAATGGGCTCCTGCGCGATCTTGAGGACCTTCCGGACCTTCGACACCGGGATGTCCATCCGCTCGGCGATCTCCTCGGACGTTGGCTCGCGCCCCAGTTCCTGGACGAGCGCCCTCGACGTGCGAATCAGCTTGTTGATCGTCTCGATCATGTGCACGGGGATGCGGATGGTGCGCGCCTGGTCCGCGATCGCGCGGGTGATCGCCTGGCGGATCCACCACGTGGCATACGTCGAGAACTTGTACCCGCGGCGGTACTCGAACTTGTCTACCGCCTTCATCAACCCGATGTTCCCCTCCTGGATGAGATCCAGGAACTGCAGGCCGCGGTTCGTGTACTTCTTCGCGATCGAGACCACGAGCCGGAGGTTCGCCTCCACCAGCTCCTTCTTCGCCTGTTCCGCCTGCGCCTCGCCCCGCGTGATCGTCTCCAGCGTGTCGAGGAGCTGCTCCGGGCTCTCGCCGAGCTCGTCGGCGAACGCCTTCATCTGCGCCTTGATGTCCTTCTGCTTCTTCAGCAGCTCCCTGCGATCCTCCTCGCGCAGCTTCGGCTTCCGCTTGCCACTGAGCTGCCGCTCGATCGCGTTGACTTCCCACTGCAGCTTCTGGACGTGCTCGACCTTCTCCTTCACGAGATCGATCATCCGGCGCTTGACCACTTCGGTGAACTCGATCCGCCGGATCAGGCGCGAGAGCACCACCCGCTCCCGCATCCATCCCCACCGCACGCGGCGGTACTTCCGCTTGTCGCGCGCCGTCGCCCCTTTCGGCGTCTTGTCGAGTTTTTCGGCGCACTTCTCGACGCCCGCCCACGCCTTCCGGACGGCGTCGATCTGGCGCAGCACCTCGCGCGCCCGCGCCTCGATCCGTTCGTCCGTGATCTCCTCGTCGTTGAAGATCACCAGCTCGCGGATCGTGCGCTCGCCCGCGCGGAGCTGTTCCCCCATCTGGATGATGAACTTCGTCACGCTCGGCATGCGCGAGATCGACTTGATGACCGTGAGCTTGCCGCGCTCGATGCGCTTCGCGATCTCGACTTCCCCCTCGCGGGTCAGCAGGGGGACCGTGCCCATCTCGCGCAGGTACATCCGCACCGGGTCGTTGGTCTTGTCGAGGGCGCCCGGCGTCAGGTCGAGTTCCGGCTCTTCTCCCTCGGGGCGGTCCAGGAGCTCGTCTTTGCGGAACTTCTGGTCGGATTCGATGACCTCGATCCCGGCATTCCCAAACGTCGAGAACAGATCATCGAGCTCCTCGGACGACGTGATGTCGGCCGGCAGCAGCTCGTTCACCTCGTCGTAAAGGAGGTAACCCTTCTCCTTGCCGATGTTGATGAGCTGCCGTACCTCGTCGTATTTCTCTTCAATCGACAACGCCGTGTCCTCCTAGACCGCGATGACTCCTGACGGAAGCAAAAACAGGGTCCTAGCGCTCGAGCGCTTCGATCTGCTGAAGCAAGTCCTTCTTGCGCGCCCAGAGCGCGTCGATACGGCCGGTGTGCGCCGGGCCGAGGTCCTGCAGCCGGTCGATTTCCCGCTGGAGTTCGGCCCGCTCGCGCTCGAAGCGGAGCCGTCGGAGCGCACGCGCGCACTCTGTCGGGGGGGCGAGGGGGCCGGGCTGGGCCCGAACGGCGGATACCAGTCCCACCTCACTGGTACTTAGACGCGCAACGAGCGATTCCGTCACAGTTTCCGCCGGCCAATCCGCCATTTCGCGGGCCGCGCGGAGCAGGTCGCCCGCCGCCAGGCCGTCGAAATCGGCCGGCTCCAGGCCCGCGAGCGCCTCCCAAGCCGCCCGCGTGTCGTGGAACAACGCCCAAATCAACCCTTTCTCGGCGGGCCGCACCTCGCCCACCAGCCGGATACCGCGCGCGCTTTCCACTCCTTCGAGCGACGTCTGCCGGTTGACCGCCGCGCGACGGATTTCGGCCCGGACGACCTCTTCCGTAATACGCGCCTTGTGCGCAAGCCGATCGGCGAACTGGTCGCGGGCGGCAGGATCGGGGATCCGCGCCGCCACCCCGAGCATCCGGTCCAGAAACGCCCTCCGTTCCTCGTCGCGCGTGAAATCGACCGGCGCGGCGGCGCGATCCAGCAGGTACTCGAGGTACGGCCGCGAGGTACGCAGCTTCTCACGATACGCGGCCGAACCATGCTGTCGAATGAACGTATCGGGATCGGCCCCTTCCGGCAACATAGCCACGTTGACCTGAAAACCCTCCGCCACCAGCAGTTCGGAAGACCGGGCAGCCGCTCCCTGGCCGGCGGCGTCCGGATCCAGGCTAAGGATGAGCTTGGCTGTGAACCGGCGGAGCAGCTTCGCCTGCGCCGGCGTGAGCGCCGTGCCGGACACGGCGACGACGGGCGTGACACCGGCCTGATAAGCCTGGGCAAAGTCGAAGTACCCCTCGACCAGTACCGCGTAGCCGAGACGCCGGATGTCTCCCTTGGTCACACTCAGTCCGTAGAGCGTCCGCCCCTTTGTATAGATGGGTGTTTCGGGTGAATTCAGATACTTCGGTTGCTGGTCCGCCTCCATCGCACGCCCGCCGAAGGCAACCACGGGGCCGCTTTCGCGGGCGATTGGAATCATCAGGCGATTGCGAAACCGATCGACGAGGGTCCCGTCCTCGCGCTCGGCCAGCAGCCCGCTTCGCACGAGCAGCCCGGTCTCGAACCCATGCGACCCGAGGTGCTGCCGGAGTGCGTCGCGGGAGGACGGCGCGTACCCGTAGCCGAACCGCTCGATCAACCCGCTGGAGATCTCCCGCTGTGCGAGCGCCTCGCGCGCGCGTCCGCCAGCGGGACTGGCGAGCTCCGCGCGGAACCAGGCGGCCGCCACCTCGTGGATCTTCAGGAGCGCCTCGCGATCGCGCTGCGCCGCCGGATCCTGTTTCGACTCCTCCGGCTCCGGCACCGAGATCCCGAACTTCGCCGCGAGACTGCGCACCGCTTCGGGGAAGGTGAGTCTCTCCTGCAGCTCGACGAATTTGAACACGTCTCCGCCCACGCCGCACCCGAAACAGTGGAAGAATCCGCGGTCCGGGTTGACGTGGAACGAAGGGGTCTTCTCTCCGTGGAAGGGACAGAGCCCCTTATAGGTGGCGCCGCTCTTTCGCAGCTGCACGTGTTCGCCGACGACGCGAAGGATGTCCGCCTGCGCCTTGAGGTCGTCGATGAACGTCTGCGGGAACAAACCCATGTCAGTTCTTCAATGCTCGCGGGGCCGCACCCCCGCTCGCTCGCGCTCGGGGGTCCTCGCGTCGCTCGGACTTCCCTCCGGCCCCTCGCGCGGGCCGCGGGCGCTAATGCAGTGCTCGCGGGGCCCCACCCCTGGTCGCTCGCGCTCGGGGGTCCTGCGTCGCGCGGACTTCCTTCCGGCCCCTCGCGCGGGCCGCAGGCGCTAATGCAGTGCTCGCGGTCCCCACGACTGCGCCGCTGCCTGCCTAGTCCTTGAGCTCCGCGATCGTGATCGCCGCGCCTCCCTGGTCATCAGGCGCGGGGCCGTGGTGCGCGATCAGCGGGTGCTTGGCCAGGAACTCGCCAATCGCGCGCCGCAGCTGACCGGTCCCATGCCCGTGGATGAACCGCACGGTGTGCCGATCCTGCAGGACGGCGTCATCCAGGAACTTCTCCGCGCGCGCGAGCGCCTCCTCGGTCGTGCAGCCGATGATGTTCAGGTCGGACGGCACGAGGTCGCTTGATCGCGAGGCCTCGACGTGCACGCTCACGCGACCGGCGCCTGGCTGGACCGCCGCGGCGCGAGCGAGTACGCGCAGGTCGGCCAGCTGCACGCGCATCCGCTTGCCGCGCACGTCGACTTCCGCCGCGTCCCCGTGCACGCTCTGGACGGCACCCTCGAAGCCGAAGGCGCCGACGGCCACCTTGTCGCCGACCCGCGGTGTCGCGCCAGGCTCCAGCGCGCCCGCCGGGGCCGTGGCCGCCGTCGCGGGCGCCGCACTCGACACGTGTTCCTCGATCGCGTCCAGCGCGGCACGCGCTTCCGCGCGCAGCGTGCCGGTGTCGCCCGTGGAGAGCGCCGGCACGTGGCGCGGAGCATTCGAGAGCGCCGCCGTCTTCTGCCGCAGCTCCCGCACGACGTCGTCGATCTCGCGGCGCGCCTCCCGCAGGCGCTCGTCCACGCGCTCCCGCAGCCGCTGCTGGAACGCTTCTTCGCGGTGTCGGAGTTCTTCGTCGCGCGCCTGCAGGCGTGCGGTCGTCTGCGCCAGCGTGTCGCGCTCGCGCGCGGCAAGCCGCCGCTCGTGATCGAGCGCGTTCAGCTCTTTTTCCATCCGTGCCAGGTGTTCGGCGAGCTGGGTCTCGCGTTCGCTGCGATAGGCGCGCGCGGCCTCGACGATGCCGGCGGGAATGCCCAGCCGCGCCGCGATCTCGAGCGCGAGGCTGCGGCCGGGCGAGCCATACACCAGCCGGTAGGTCGGCTCGAACGTGTCGGGGTTGAACCCGAACGCCGCGATCTCCACGCCCGCCGTGGTCCCCGCGTACGACTTCAACGCGTCGTAGTGCGTCGTCGCCACAACCAGCGCGCCCCGCTTCCTGAAGTGATCGATCATCGCGGTGCCGAGCGCGCCCCCCTCGTTCGGGTCGGTTCCGGCGCCCACTTCGTCGAGCAGCACCATCGCGGGCAGCGACAGCGCCCGGTCCATCGCCGCGATGTTCGTGATGTGCCACGAGAAGGTGCTGAGGCTTGCCGCGATCGACTGCTCGTCGCCGATGTCCGCGAACACGGAGCGGAACGGCGTGACCTGCGTGCCTCCCTCGGCGGGGACGTGGAGCCCCGCCTGCGCCATCAGGGCGAGCAGCCCGGCGCTCTTCAGCGCCACGGTCTTGCCGCCGGTGTTCGGCCCGCTGATGATCAGCACGCGCGTCGGCGGGATCAGGAGCAGGTCAACCGGCACCGGTCCGGCGGTATTGCGGCGAGACGCGTTCTGCGGCTGTCCCTCCTCGGCCTCGCCCGCGGTTCCCTCGTCGAGCAGTTCCTGAACGGCGGGAATCAGCAGGGGATGACGCGCGCCGCGCAGCTCGAGCCGCCCGTCGGCCGCCAGCTTGGGCTCGATCGCATCGCAGAGCTGCGCGAAGCGCGCCTTCGCCTGGATGACATCGAGGTCGGTCGCAGCCGCGAGCGTGCGTTGCAGCTCCGCTGCCCGCCGCCGGAACGCGTCGGCGAGCCCGAGGAGGATGCGGTGCGTTTCCTCCGCCTCCTGCTGCTCGAGCGCGACCACCTCGTTGTTGATCTCGACCGTGCTGAGCGGCTCGAGATAGAGGCTCGCGCCGCTCGCGGAGGCGCCGTGCACGATGCCCGGGATCGCTGCGCGGTTCTCCGCCTTCACCACGAGCACGAACCGACCATTCCGGTCGGTAACGATCTGATCCTGGAGATACCGCGCGGTGTCCTTGCCCCGCAGATAGGACTCCAGCGTGGAGCGCAGCCGCGATCGCTGCTTGCGAAGCCGGTCGCGGATCGTACGGAGCTGCGGCGTCGCGTCGTCGACGACCTCACCGGAGGGGTCGATCTTCCGGCGGATGTCCGCGATCTCGGGTTCGAACGAGGCCGCGGCCTCGACGATCGTCCGGAGGCCGGGGTACTCGCCGCGCGCCCGGCGTACGCCAGCGCGCGTCGTTTCGATCGACCCGAAGAAGCGCGCGAGGCCGAGCAGCTGGCCCGGCTCGAGCGCGCGCCCTTCGACGGCCAGCGCTGTCAGCACGACGTCCAGATCGGAGGGCGCGTCCAGCGGAAACGCGCCCCCTTCCGCCTTGAACCGAACGCCCTCGGTGGTCGCGGCGAGAAGGGCCCCGACCTGCCGCGGATCGACGGCCGGATGCAGCTCGGACAAACGCGCGGCGCCGAGCGGCGTGAGTGCCAGCCGGCGCACGGCGGCAGCGATGCGGTCGAATTCGAGGGCCTTCAGTGTGCCGAGATGCATCGGTTCCGGCAGGGGACCCGGGCTGCGGGCAAACGTATAGCTTATCTAAAGATGGGCAAACAGGGCAATTACTGCAAGTGGTTGATCGCTGACGCGATTGCGGCGGCTCCAAACCCGTTGTCGATATTCACAACAGCGACGCCGTTCGCGCAGCTGTTCAGCATGCCCAGGAGCGCGGTCAATCCCCCAAAACTGGCGCCATAACCAACGCTGGTCGGCACCGCGATGACCGGCGCCGATACCAGGCCGCCAATCACGCTCGGCATCGCCCCTTCCATGCCGGCCACCGCGATGACGACGCGGGCGGTGTGCAGCCGCGTAGTTTCCGAAAGCAGGCGATGCAGCCCTGCGACGCCGACGTCGTAGAGCCGCTCCACAGTATTGCCCATGATTTCCGCGCTGACCGCCGCCTCCTCGGCGACAGGGATGTCCGACGTGCCGGCTGCGGTGACCACGACGATGCCCCGGCCGGGGACGACGTCCGCCTGGCGCAAGGAAATTGCGCGTGCCGTGTCATGGAAAGATGCACCCGGCACGCGCTCCCGGACCGCCGAAAAGGCCTCCGGAGTGGTCCTGGTGATGAGGAGGCTGTGACCCCGGCCGACAATCGCCTCCGCGATTCCCGCCACCTGATCAGGCGTTTTTCCCTGGCCGAACACGACTTCCGGGAAGCCCTTCCGGGCGCCGCGGTGGTGGTCCACCCGGGCAAACCCGAGGTCCTCGAACGGAGCCTGGCGTACGAATTGAAGAACGCGTTGCTGCGCTTCAACCGGGGAGACCGCCCCCACCCGAACGGCTTCGAAGAGTGCTTCCAGCTCGGTAGCGGTCATTCGGAGTCAGTCCGCGTGTGAGCCGCGCGGCTGTGCCAGAGGGTGCAGTGTTTGGTATGATTCGCGATTGGCCCGGCGCGACCGGGCCCCACGTTCTATGACGGCGTTCGAGACGCTCATCCTCGTCCTGTACTTCTTCATCCTGAGCATCCTGGCCGTATACGGATGGCACCGGTACTACATCGTGTATCTTTACATGAAAAACCGGGACGCCGTACCGAGGTCGCCTGCCCGCCGTTTCGATCAGCTTCCCGTCGTGACCATCCAGCTGCCCATCTATAACGAGATGTACGTCGCGGAACGGCTCATCGATGCCGTCTGCAGGATGGACTATCCGCGCGAGCTGCTCGAGATCCAGGTGCTCGACGATTCAACTGACGAGACCGCCCAGATCGCCGAGCTGGCGGTGCGTCGCCAGGCGCAGCGCGGCATCGACATCAAGTACCTGCACCGGACCGACCGGCGCGGCTTCAAGGCGGGGGCGCTCGAAGCGGGGCTGCGCGTCGCGCGCGGGGACTTCATCGCGATCTTCGACGCGGATTTCGTTCCGGGTGCCGACTTCCTGCAGAAGACCGTGCACCACTTCACGAATCCGAAGCTCGGGATGGTGCAGGCGCGCTGGGGACACGTCAACCAGGACTATTCGCTGCTCACGAAGATCCAGGCGATCATGCTCGACGGGCATTTCGTCCTCGAGCACGGCGGGCGCAACCGCTCCGGCTGCTTCTTCAATTTCAACGGCACCGCGGGGATCTGGCGCCGGTCGGCCATTCTCGACGCGGGCGGGTGGCAGCACGACACGCTCACGGAAGATCTGGACCTCAGCTACCGCGCGCAGCTTCGCGGGTGGCGGTTCCTCTTCCTTCCGGACCTCGTCGTGCCGGCCGAAGTGCCGGTCGAAATGAACTCGTTCAAGTCGCAGCAGCACCGCTGGGCGAAAGGGTCGATCCAGACCTGCCGCAAGCTGCTGCCGGCCATTCTCGCATCCGATCAGCCGCTGCAGGTGAAGGCCGAAGCATTCTTCCATCTCTCGGCCAACTTCAACTACATCCTGATGGTGGCCCTCTCGATTCTGATGTTCCCGGCGATGTATGTCCGCTACAGCATGGGATGGACCGAGATGCTGCTCATCGACATCCCGCTGTTCCTCGCGGCGACCCTCTCAGTGGCAAACTTCTACGTCGTGTCGCAGCGCGAGGCGTATCCGGACTGGAAGGCGCGCGTGAAGTACCTGCCGTTCCTGATGGCCATCGGCATCGGGCTGTGCATCAACAACAGCCGCGCCGTCATCGAGGCGCTGGCGCGGCGCGACTCGGAGTTCGCGCGCACGCCCAAGTACGGCATCGAGCGGACGGGCGACGAGTGGGTCGGCAAGAAATACCACCAGACGATGGCGGTGCAGCCGCTGATCGAGCTGGCGCTCGGCATCTACTTCACGGCCGCGGTGTTCTATGCCTTGTCGAACGGCATCTTCGGGACGCTGCCGTTCCTGATGCTCTTCCAGGTCGGCTTCCTCTACACGGGCCTCGTCTCGATCGTCCAGCAGTTCGCGGGCGACGTGATGATCAAGGCTCCGGAGATTGCCAATTAGCGCGACCTGCCTGATAATGCCTAGCCCATCAGGCAGGCTTCCATGAACTTCTCCCGGTTGACGCTCGCAGCGGTCGTGGCGTGGGTCGCGTTCAGCGTGATCGGGTTCGTCGCGCACGGCGTGCTCATGGACGACCTGTACGCGACGCACCGCGAGATCCTGCGGAGCGACGCGGACGCCAACGCGCGGCTGCCGCTGGCCTTCGCTGTGTCCCTTGTCGGGTTCTTCGCGTTCGCGTACGCATATGCGAAAGGGTACGAGGGAGGAAGCGGCGCGCACGAGGGCCTGCGCTTTGGCGTGCTCGTCGGCGTGATGCTGATCGCGTTCGTCACGATCTGGGACTACATGATGTTTCCCCTGTCCCGCACGTTCCTCCTGGCAATGGTCATCGACTACATCGTCGAGTTCGCGATCTACGGCACCATCGTCGGCGCGATCTACAGGCCGAGAACCAGATAGGTTCGAACCAGCTACAATCATTCCCATGTCCGTCGACACCAAACCCAAGGCAGGCCTGGAAGATGTGGTCGCGGCTTCGTCCGCGATCTGCTACCTGGATGGGCAGCGCGGGGTCCTCGCATACTGCGGGTACGACATCCATGACCTCGCGCGCGGAGCGACCTTCGAAGAGGTCTGCTACCTGCTGTGGCATCGCCGGCTGCCCGTGCGCGCCGAGCTCGGGGACCTCGCCTCGCAGCTCGCCGCCGCTCGTCCGCTGCCGGAAGCGGTGCTGCGCTTGATCCGTTCGCTGCCCGCAGTGGACGGTATGGATGCGCTGAGGACGCTGACGTCGGCGCTGGGCCATTACGATCCGGACGCGCCGGACAACTCGCCTGCAGCGAACTACCGCAAGGCGGTGCGGCTGACAGGCCAGCTGGCCTCGGTGGTCGCGACGTGGGGGCGGCTGGCGGCGGGGAAGGGGCCGATTGCGCCAGACCCGGCGCTCGGCCACGCGGCGAACTTCCTCTACATGCTGACCGGCGACCGTCCGAGCGCGACGGCGACGCGCGCGTTCGACATCGCGCTGATCCTGCACGCCGACCACGAGCTGAACGCGTCCACCTTTGCCGGCCGCGTGACGGCGGCGACGCTCAGCGACATTCATTCCGCGGTCACCGCGGCGGTCGGCACCCTGAAGGGGCCGCTGCACGGCGGCGCCAACGCGGACGTGATGCGCCTGCTGCTGGAGATTGGCCCCGACGCGACCCCCGCCCGCGTGGAGGAGACCATCCGCGCGAAGCTCGCGCGAAAGGAGAAGATCCCGGGATTCGGTCACCGCGTGTACCGCACCGAGGATCCCCGCGCCACGCACCTGCGGCGCATGTCGAAGGAGCTGGGCGAGCGCTCCGGCAGCGCGCGCTGGTTCGAGATGTCGCAGCAGATCGAGCGCCTCGTCACGGGCGAGAAGAAGCTGTATGCGAACGTCGATTTCTATTCCGCCTCGACCTACTACACGCTCGGGATTCCGATCGATCTCTTCACGCCCATCTTCGCCGTCTCTCGCGTGTCCGGCTGGACGGCGCACATCCTCGAGCAGTACGCGAACAACCGGCTGATTCGCCCGCGCACGGAGTACATCGGGCCGGAGTACCCGCAGCGGTTCGTGCCGGTCGAAGAGCGGTAGGCGAGGCGCGCAGCCGGTTCTCCCCGCCGTAAGTCGTTGGCGCTGACTGGTATAATCGACCGATCAGCTGTACATGGATCTGCGCTTCATCCGCAACTTCTCCGTGATCGCCCACATCGACCACGGCAAGTCCACGCTCGCCGACCGGTTCCTCGAGTTGACCGGGGCGCTGCAGGCGCGCGAAATGGAGGAGCAGGTCCTCGACACCATGGACCTCGAGCGGGAGCGCGGCATCACGATCAAGGCGCACGCCGTGCGGCTGACCTACGAGGCACTCGACGGCCAGACGTACGTCCTCAATCTGATCGACACCCCGGGGCACGTGGACTTCTCGTACGAGGTCACCCGCTCGCTCGCGGCGTGCGAAGGGGCGGTGCTGCTCGTCGATGCCTCCCAGGGCGTCGAGGCGCAGACGCTCGCCAACGCCTATCTCGCGGTCGAGAACAACCTGGAGATCGTGCCGGTCATCAACAAGATCGACCTGCCCGGGGCGCAGCCCGAGGAGGCGCGCCGGCAAATCGAAGAGATCATCGGCCTCGAGGCGCACGACGCGCTGCTCGTGAGCGCGAAAGCGGGCACGGGCGTCCGGGACGTGCTCGAGGCGGTGATCGCGCGCCTTCCGCCGCCGGCCGGCGACCCGGAAGCGCCGCTCAAGGCGTTGATCTTCGATTCCTGGTACGACGCGTACCGCGGCGTGGTGATCCTGACGCGCGTCATCGACGGCGTCCTGCGACCCCATCTGAAGGTCCGCCTCATGGCGGCTGCGCAGGACTACGAGATCGAGCAGGTGGGCGTCTTCCAGCCGAAGCCGCTCCTGGTCGATGAGCTCGGCGCCGGCGA
>DATHTE010000100.1:0-43382 GCA_035463475.1 Vicinamibacterales bacterium | reverse complement strand
TTGTCCGTCGCGCGGATGAACTCCCCCTTGGGATCCGGGCTAGGCGTGTAGTTGTATCTGGTCTGGAGGATGCTCAGGAAACGATCGATGAGCGCTTCGTTGCCGAAGTTCTGTCCCGTGCCGCTCACCGAGAACCCCGTCGGACGCTGCTTTCGACCGTAGTCCGCCGTCCCGAAGAAGAAGGCGCGGTTCCTCACAATCGGGCCGCCCAGGCTGAAGCCGCCCTGCTTCTCGCTGAACGTCGACACCTTGCGATCGTCCACTCCCTTCCCGACCCAGTCCTCGTTGCGGCCGAAGTAGAACGCCGTGCCGTGCAGGCTGTTCGTGCCGCTCTTGGTAATGGCGTTGATGCCGCCGCCCGCAAATCCTCCCTGCCTGACGTCGTACGGCGAGACGACGAGCTGGATTTCCTGGATCGCGTCCAGGCTGATCGGCTGCGTCTCCGCCGTGCCGCCGGGAGTACCGGCCGAACTCGCGAGGCCGAACAGGTCGTTGTTTGCCGCGCCGTCGATCTGCAGGCTGTTGTACCGGTAGCTCGTTCCCGCGACGGACACAACCGTCGCGCCGTCACCGGCGCTTCCTCCCTGCGCGTTGAACATCGGATTGATCCGGACGATGTCGGCGAGACTACGCTGGATAGTCGGCAGAACTTCCTTCACGTCGGTCTCGATGTTCGCGCCCGTGCCCGCGCGCGAGACATCGATCGGAGAGGCCTCGGCCGTGACCTCCACGGTCTCGGTCAACGTCGCGAGTTGCATGGAGAACTTGAGCTGCTGCTCCTCGCCGAGCGCGACCTGGACGTCGGGCAGCGTTTCGGCCTTGAAGCCTGCCATGTTGACGGTGACTGCGTAAGGACCGCCGGCTCGAACGTTCAACATCACGAAACGGCCGTCGGCTCCCGTGACTGTCTCATAGGTCGTGCCCGTTGGTGTGTGTACGGCCACGACCGATGCGCCCGGCAGCACGCCGCCCTGCGCATCGATGACGACGCCTGAAATGGTGCCGGTGGTCACCGTCTGCGCGGCGGAGGGAGCCGCCGCGAGCACACACAGCGCCGCCACTAAGCCCACGAAGGACTTCAAAAACGCTCTCATCAGGTTTTCTCCAGATATTTTTCCAGATGGCCGCCCCGAAAAGGCCGCTTGGCAGTATATCAGAGGCTCAGCCGGCGTCAGCCGGTCAAGACAATCACCGACTTCCGCTGACAGACGGGTTTGGCCTGAGCGTGTACTCGGGACGGGCCCACACCGACATGTTGGGCCGTTTGACCTTCACTTCGATTTTGCGCGTCCGGCGAAGCGGGTCGGGGTTCGAGGAGTAGAAGCCGAGCACGTAATAGTCGCTCGTCTCCGCGTCGATCCGCTTGAGCGCCTTGTCGAAATCGTTCTGGTTGACCACCGCGATGCCGCCGGTCTGCTCCGCCATCACGCGAAGGCTGTCCTGCGACACGCGCACGTAGTTGTTCCATTCCACCTGGTCGACGTTCTCGTCGAGATCCGGTCCGCCGACGAGCCCGCGTGGGTCGATCGTGTAGAACGTCGTGTTCGCGCGGTTCGCCGCGCGCGTCACTTCTGCCAATTCGCGGACGAGGTCCGCCTCGGCGAACTGGTTCCCCTGCCGCGTGAAGGGATCCGTGTAGCTCGGATCGTTGGCGTTCTCGCCGAGCCGCGCCTGGTTGAACGGGTTGTTCTGGATCCGCCCCTGCGGGAACGGGTTGAAGTCGTAGCCGTTGCTCACGTAGATGAAGGCCTTGCGCCGGTTGTGCACCGTCTCGAGCTTCTTGAGCAGGTCGTACGCGGTGGAGAACGCCGTGTGCGCGCGGTACCGGACCTCGCTCGGTCCTTCCGCTCCCTCGGGAGCGCTCATGATGTCCGAGGGTTTCAGGGCGTTTCCGGCGATCTTCTTCACCGCTTCGTCGAACCGTCTCAGGTCGTACGTCATGTCGATGGCGATCGACGACGGCCCGGTCGAGACGATGCCGAACATGTCTCCTTCGTGGATCAGCGTCTTGCCGATCTTCTTGAACAGCTCGCGGATGCGGCCCGTGTTGCGGAAATCGAGGTGCAGATCGTCCACGAAGATGATGAAGATCCGTCCCGCGGCGTCGTTGGTCGGCCGCTTCGCGGGAAGGATGATGCCCTCGGCGGCAGGGGGCGGCGGGGCGGTCAGCGCGTTGAACGTCCGGCCCCCGTGCACGAGCACCATGGAGACGATGTCCTGCTTGACGCCGTCCTCGTAGATCTCGAAGTCCTCCTTCTTCAGATCGCTGATGAACTGGCCGTTCTCCCCGCGGACGATGACGTCGGACGTGACGAGATCCGCGCGGGCGCGGTAGGTCGGCTGCCCCTGAGGCGGGGTGCTCTGGCCGGACACGGCAACGGCGAGGGCGGCGCTCACGGCGCCAACGGCAAGGAATTTCCGGAACATATGATCGATTGTATCGCGGTCAGGTTCTCCGGCGCCTCCGGTGGCGGCGGCCGCCGCCCACCTGGGCCCGAAGCGCTTCGTACCGGGCTTCGTATGTCTCGAGGGCCGCGCGGGCAACCTCGACGGTTTCCCAGGCATCCGGATTCAACCCCTCCGCCTGCCGGCGAAGCTCTTCCCGCTTCTCCTCGTCATGCAGACGGGAGATCCGCTGCATCAGCACGACGTATCGGTTGTGCAGCCGGGCCGCGCCTTCCACTCCCAGCAGTTCAGACGTTGCGGAACCGATTCTGGATGTCGTGACCTGCTCGTCCTCGGGCATACGGAGATCGACGTCCTCCCCCGCCGCGGCCTCCTGCTCGTCGTCTGCGGGCGATTCGGGCAGCTGCGCGGTCTCAGTACTGATGCTGTCCACCCGATCCTCGACTGTCCGCTTGCGCTTCCGCCGCGCGTCGCGCGACTCGCGGCGCTCGCGTCGGCGCACCGCCTCGGTCTCCGGAAGTTGTTGCGGCGGCTCGCGGAGAATCTTGTTCCAGTCGAACGCAACCTCGGGATGGCTTTCCTCGAGCAGCCGCTTCGCCTCGTCATCGAGGGGCGCGCGCCCGACTTTCAGGTATGGAGGCGTACGGAACCAGTAGAGGACCCGCGCCTCGCTCCGGCCGTGCCGCCGGTACGGGTGCACAAGCGACGTGTGCTCGTAGCCGCGCTTGTCGCGGCCGAATCGCAGGTAGGCCAGAAAACTACTTCCTCCGGACGGCGCGCGCAGGCGCCTTCTTCGTCCGCGCGGCGTTGCGGGAGGCCGATCGCGCGCCTCGCCCTGCCCCGGCCCTGGCCGCTGCCGCGGCCGGCTTCCGGGGCGTCGCCGGTCGGGACGCCGCGCGGGCCACCGGCTTGGGCGGCGCGGGCGCGCGGTGGACGAGCACGAACCGCATCTGCTCACCTACCGCGTGGTAGCTCCAAATCTCGGCAAACGCAACCTGCTGCTCCTCGGCCAGACGGCGCGCCATCTCGACGGAGCCCGCGGGCACGTATAGATGAAACGGCACCCGGCTGCGGCCCAGGTGCGCCCACTGCGCCATCGCCTCGAGGTGGTTGACCGACTCGTTGGTCTCGACCTCGATGACGGCCGCAACCCTCCGTCCCTCGGCGAGGACGAGGTCGGGATACAGCGTGATGGTGCCCGACCGGACCGCGGCGTTCTTCTCGTCCCCCACGTTGGTGGTGACGTCGAATTTTCGCTTCCACTTCGCCTGAAGCTGGCGAATCACGCGGTCGTGTTCAAGCTGCTCTCGGACGGGGCGAACCAGGATCGGCACACGGCCTCCGGGTAGTAGAGGGGAGGATTCCCGGCAGATTAGCACAAGCCCAGCCGATTTCGATAGATACAGTTAGCGCCTGCGGCACAAAATTTGACGAGCGGGCTCAACTGCCGCATAATCACCCTCGTGATCGCTCCGGTGGACTCCACTCAAGCGACAACGACCCGGACCATTCTGATCGTGGACGACGACCGTGCCGTCGCGGACACGTTCGCCCGGATGCTGAAGCTCGAGGGTTTCACCGTGGCCACGGCCGTTAACCCGGAGATCGGACTGGAGTTAGCGGACACGGTCCATCCCGACGCGATCATTCTCGATCTGCGGATGCCGATTGTGAACGGGTTGCAGTTCCTGCGGCACATCCGCTCGAAGTCGCACCTCATGGAAGTCCCGGTGGCCATCGTCACTGGCGATTACTTCCTGACCGACGCCACCGCCACCGAACTCAAGGCGCTCGGCGCGTCGCTCCGCTTCAAGCCCCTCTGGCTGGAGGACCTGGTCGCGCTCGCCCGGACGCTGCTCGCCGCCTGACGCAGTCGTGATCGCTCCCGGCACCGACCGATTTCTGCGGGCCTGCCGCCGGCAACCCGTTGACGCGACCCCCGTCTGGTTCATGCGCCAGGCCGGGCGCTACATGGCGGAGTACCGCGCCATCCGCGCCAGGCACTCGCTGCTCGAGATCTGCCGGACGCCCGAAGTGGCCGCAGAGGTGACGCTGCAGCCGGTCCGCAAGATCGAAGTGGACGCGGCAATCCTCTTCTCGGACCTGCTCGTCCCGCTCGAGCCCATGGGTCTGCCGTTCGACTTCGTCAACGGTGAAGGCCCCGCCATCGAGCGTCCGATTCGGTCTGCGGCGGACATCGATCAGTTGCGCCGGTTCGACCCCCGCGAGCGGCTGGCGCACGTCCTCGAGACGATCCGCCTCGTGAGAAAGGAGCTTGACGGCCGGGTGCCGCTCATCGGCTTTGCCGGCGCTCCCTTCACGCTTGCGTCGTACGCGATCGAAGGGGGCCCGTCGTCGAACTTCGAGCGGACGAAGGCGATGATGTACCGCGAGCCGGCGGCGTGGCATCGGCTCGGCGGGTTCCTCGCGGAGGTGGTCGCGGATTACCTTCGCGCGCAGATCGACGCCGGCGTACAGGCGGTGCAGGTGTTCGACTCCTGGGTCGGCTCGCTGAGCCCCGCGGACTATCGCGAGTTCGCGCTCCCCCACTCGCGGACGATTTTCGATCGCCTGAAAGAGACTGGAGTGCCCACGATTCACTTCGGCGTCAACACGACCACGCTGCTGCCGCTGATGCGCGAGGCGGGCGGGGACGTGATCGGCGCGGACTGGCGCGTGCCGCTCGACGAGGCGTGGGCGCGGATCGGTGACGATCGCGGGATCCAGGGAAACCTGGACCCGACGCTGTTGCTGGGACCGCTCGAACGCTTGCGGGAGGGCGCCCGCGACGTGCTGCGGCGCGCCGCGGGGCGCCCCGGGCACATCTTCAATCTCGGGCACGGCATCCTGCCCTCCACACCCCTCGAGCACGTGCAGGAGCTCGCGCGCTTCGTGCACAGCGAGACGAAGAATCTGGCGACTTAGCGATTTGGTGATTTGGTGATTTGGTTATCTCGAGACCACGAAGCAGATCGCCAATCACCAGATTGCCAAATGACAAGATTCGGCGAATGTCGGTGACGGTGGTTGGTGGCGGGATCGCCGGGCTCAGCGCGGCTTTCGAGCTCCACCGCCGCGGCGTTCCCTTCGCCCTTCATGAGGCCGCGACGCGGCTTGGCGGAATCATCCGCACCGATTACCTTCCAGGCTTCGTGATCGACGCGGGCCCGGACGCGATGCTCGCGCGCAAGCGCGCGGGCATCGCCCTCTGCGAGGAGGTGGGCATCGCGCATCGGCTGGTGCCTGCGAACCCGCCGCGGACCGCGTTCGTGCTTCGCGGAGGCGTCCTCGCGCCACTGCCATCCTGGCCGCAGCCCGCAGCGGCTCCGGCTGCCCCGGACGAGTCCATCGCGTCGTATTTCGAACGCACCTACGGACGCGACGCGGTGGACTACTTCGCGGAACCAGTCCTCGCCGGCATCCACGCGGGTGATGTGCACAGGCTGTCGGTCAGGGCGCTGTTTCCGGAGATCGCGGGCCGTGAGCCTGAAGGCGCGCGGCACAACGATGCGACGCCGGTGGATCCCGAGGGCGCGTTCCGCTCGTTCCCGCGCGGCATGCAGGAACTGGTCGACGCGCTCGCCGCGGCGCTGCCCCGTGACGCCGTGCGCACGGCGACTCCCGCCCGCCAGCTCCGCGAGCACCTGCGCGAGGGGCCCGTGATCCTGGCGGTCCCGGGCTCGCCGGCTGCCGGCCTGCTCGACCCGATCGATCCCGCGCTCGCCACGCTGTGCCGTCGCATTCCCTACGTGTCCAGCGGTATTGTCGTGCTCGCTTACCCGCGTAAGGCCGTGTCGCACTCATTGAGCGGCAGCGGCTTCGTCGTGCCCCGTGCGGAGCGCGGCACGCGCATCCTGGCCGCAACGTGGTTGTCGTCGAAATGGCCCGGGCGCGCGCCGGCGGACGTCGCGCTGCTGCGGGCGTTCTTCGGAGGCGCGCGCGATCCCGCTTCCCTGTCGCTCAGCGACGACGCCCTCGTTGCCATGGCACACGGCGACCTCGCCCGGCTGCTTCAGATCGATGCCGAACCTTCGCTCCGCCGCGTGTATCGCTGGCTCGATGCGACTCCGCAGTACGAGGTCGGCTACCTCGAGACCCTTGCCGCCATCCGCGCCGCCGCCGCGCGGATTCCGGGCCTGCATCTCGCCGGCGCCGCGTTCGGCAGCATCGGCATCCCCGACTGCATCCAATCGGGACGAGCCGCGGCGCGCGCAGCGCTGGAGGGCTGATTCGGCGACGCCTGCCCCCACACGAAGCTCACCGAGGACACTAAGACAGTCACCGCGTCTTCCGAGTCCTCGTGTGCTCGGTCTGCTTCGTGCGTGATGCCGGACCGAGCCCGGGGAATTGCGGCCCCCTGACGTGCGCTCCCACGCGCCCTGCCGCCGGAGGGTCGCGTTCGTTTGGGAGTCCTCTCACGAGTTGATAGAATCCGTGTTTACCGTATGCGTCTTTTCGGCGTTCTACTCGCCGCGCTCGCGCTTGCCGTCATCGCCGGCTCTCCCGCGTCGACGCAGAAGTCCGCCGCCGGCCCGGATCTCGATCGGCTGCTGCGCGAGATCAAGGCACGTGACACCGGCCAGCTCGCCGTGTCGGAAGAAGACGGCCGCTTCCTGCGCATGCTCGTGGCCTCGTCGGGGGCGAAGCGCGTCCTGGAGATTGGAGGCGCGAGCGGATACAGCGCCATCTGGATGGCGCAGGCCGTTCGAGCGAACGGCGGGGAGCTGATCACCATCGAGTACGATCCCGCGCGCGCCCGCGAGCTGCAGGACAACGTTCGCCGCGCCGGCTTCGCGGCCGTCGTCAGGGTGGTTCCCGGGGACGCGTTCGCGCAGATCCCGAAGCTCCAAGGCACGTTCGATTTCGTGTTCCTGGACGCATGGAAGAAGGATTACCAGCGCTTCTTCGACCTCGTGTTCCCGCGGCTGGATCGCGGCGGCCTGTTCGTCGCCCACAACGTGGTGAACAAGGCGTCCGAGATGGGCGACTTCCTGAAGACGATCAACACCCACCCGGCGCTGTGGACGTCGATCGTCACTCCCTCGGGAGAGGGCGTGTCTGTCTCGTTCCGGAAGCCGTGACCGCGAACCGGCCGATCCACATCATCGGCGTGCCGCTCGACCTCGGCGGCAACCGGCGCGGCGTCGACATGGGCCCGTCGGCGCTGCGCATTGCGGGATTGCACGAAAAGCTGGAGTCGCTCCGCTACACGGTTGTGGAGCGCGGCGACATCACGGCCCCGATTCCAGAGGTAAAGTCGGAAGGGGACCCGAAGAAGAAGTACGTCCGCGAGATCGCGCGGGTGTGCCAGAAGCTCTTCGAAACGTCGCTCGCTGCGATCGAGAAGGGGGCCACCCCGCTGGTGCTCGGCGGCGATCACAGTCTTGCCGCGGGATCGGTCGGCGCGCCGGCGGAGTTCGCGCGGCGACAGCAGAAGCCGCTCGGGCTGCTCTGGATCGACGCGCACGGCGACATGAACACGCCCAACTCGTCGCCGAGCGGGAACGTCCACGGGATGCCGCTCGCTGCGCTCCTCGGGCAGGAGCCGGCCGAGCTGGCGCGCATCGGGAACTTCGCGCCCAAGGTGCTCCCGGAAAAGACGGTGCTCATCGGCATCCGCAACCTCGACGAGGTCGAAAAAAAAGCGGTCCGCGACTCGCGCGTCAACGTCTTTACGATGAAGGACATCGATCGCCAGGGAATCGCGTCGATCATGGAGCAGGCGCTCGCCATGGCGGGCGCGGGGACGGCCGGCATTCACGTGTCGCTCGACCTCGACGTGTGCGATCCGGGAATCGCGCCCGGCGTCGGGACCCCTATCAAAGGGGGCCTCGACTACCGCGAAGCGCACGTCGTCATGGAGATGATCGCGGACTCCGGGCTGCTCACCTCGTTGGACCTCGTCGAGGTCAACCCGATCCTCGACGTGCAGAACCAGACCGCGGTGCTCGGCGCGGAGCTGGCCGCATCGGCGTTCGGGTTGAAGATCTTGTGATGGAGGAGGAACCACGCATGAAACGAACAGGTACCGTGCTCGCCGTATTCGCCCTACTGGCATTCGCCGATCCCGTAGCCGCGCAGCGACAGCGCGCGAGCCCGCATGAGACAACGACCTCGACGATCGGAGCGGCCAAGGTCGAGATCACCTACGGCCGGCCGTTCAAGAAAGGACGCGACGTCTGGAACGGTCCGGTCACCCAGGCGCCGAGCAAGGAGATCTGGCGCATGGGCGCCGACGAAGCGACCACGCTGAAGACCAGCGCGCCGCTGACGTTCGGTTCGGTCAACGTGCCCGCGGGCGAGTACACGCTCTTCATGGCGAGCAACGCGAGCGGCGCAAAGCAGCTCGTGATCAACAGGCAGACCGGCCAGTGGGGCCTGAAACACGATCCGGCCCAGGACCTCGGGCGAGTCGATCTGAAAGAGGAGAAGCTCACGGCCCCGGTCGAACAGTTGACGATCGCCGTGGAGCCGCAGGGGAACAACGGCATGCTGCGGGTCAGCTGGGACAACCGCGCGTACTCGACGACGTTCACGGCCGGGAAATAGCCGTAGAATCGTACGCGGGGGCGCGCATGCTTGGCTGCACCTTTACGGACTAAGGAAGCCTGCAGCTTGGCTGCACCTTCGCGGACTAAGGAAGCCTGCAGCTTGGCTGCACCTTTGCGGACTAAGGAAGCCTGCAGCTCGGCTGCAGGCTTCCGCCAAAGAACGACCCGGTAGCTCAGGTGGTAGAGCAGCGGCCTTTTAAGCCGCGGGCCGTGGGTTCGAGTCCCACCCGGGTCACCACACTTTCGCGCGCCGGCTTCGCCAGCAAGCTGCTTCGGCTCTCCTGGCCAGTAGGGCCGCGCCGTAGCGGCGCCAAGCGCCGCGAAGGCGGGCCGGTCGCTGTCTGCGAACGAGCTTCGGCCCGATAAGCCCTGTCACTGTCCGCCTCTCAAGCTTCGGCTCGCCAAGCGGGCGAAGGCTGCCGCGGCAGCAATTCCTCGCACCCGGATCAACCTGCCATTTGCAGAACTCGCGACCTTGCTTTCTTTCTTCGCTTGAAGCGGCCGTCGTGCGTTCGATCGCAAAGGTCTGGACATTGCAGAGCCCGGCAGATGCCTCCGTCCGTGCCGCAACCGGCGTAAGCTACGCGCATGACCAGCGCGGTACCGACCGGCACGCGTGACCAGTTCTCTCCGCGAATCGGCCGCGCCCTGCTCGATCGGCTGGCCCGGCGCGTGATCACCGGCGCGCCGCGCGACACCGCGGAGATCGCGCTGCCCTTCACCGGCGGTCCGCTCGGCGTCGTGCCGCGGTGCGCGCCGGCCGATGTCAGCGCGGCCGCCAGCCGCGCGCGCGCCGCCCAGGCAGCGTGGGCTGCTGTGAGTCCCCCGTCCCGCGCCGCCATCTTCCTGCGCTTCCACGATCTTCTCCTCGCGCGGCACGAGGAGATCCTGGACATCCTGCAACTCGAGAGCGGCAAGGCGCGGCGTCATGCGCTGGAAGAGGTCCTCGACACGGCGATCGTCGCGCGGTATTACGCGCACACCGCGCCGCGGCTGCTGCGGCCGCGCCGCCGCCAGGGTGCTCTGCCGATCCTCACGAGGACCTGGGAGCACCATCCGCCCCGCGGCCTCGCCGGTTTCATCGCGCCCTGGAACTATCCGCTGACGCTCGGAATCACCGATGCTATCCCGGCGCTCCTCGCCGGCAACGCCGTCCTCATCAAGCCGGACCTTCAGACACCGTACTCGGTGCTCTGGGCAGCCGCGCTGCTCGAAGAAGCCGGCCTGCCCGCCGACCTTGTCCATGTGGTGACCGGCGACGGTGGGGAGCTGGGCCCTCCGCTCATCAGCGCGGTGGACTTCCTGATGTTCACGGGCAGCACCGCGACCGGACGGATCGTCGCCAGGCAAGCGGCTGAGCGGCTCATCGGCTGCTCGATGGAGCTCGGAGGCAAGAACGCGATGATCGTGCTCGATGATGCCGATCTGAACAGAACGGTGCCGGGCGCCGTCACGGCCTGCTTCTCGAACGCGGGTCAGCTCTGCATCTCGATGGAACGCTTGTACGTGCACGAGAAGATCTACGATGGCTTCGTCCCGCGTTTCGTTCAGGAGACGAAGGCTCTCAGGCTCGGTCCCGATCTCGACTACACGCGGGCAGACATGGGATCGCTCGTCTCCGCGAAACAGCTCCAGGCCGTCAAGCGCCATGTCGGCGAGGCGGTCGCCCGCGGGGCGCGCGTTCTGGCGGGCGGGCGCGCGCGGCCGGACATCGGCCCATATTTCTACGAGCCAACCATTCTCGAGGGGGTCACGCCCGACATGGCCGTGTACGCGGAGGAGACCTTTGGGCCGGTGGTGGCCATCGATCGCGTCTCGAACGATGATGAGGCGATCGCAAAAGCGAATGCGAGCCCATTCGGATTGAACTTCAGCGTGTGGACCAGGAACACGCGGCGCGGCCACCGGATCGCCGCGCGGCTGCAGGCCGGCACGGTCAACATCAATGAGGGCTACGCTGCCGCGTGGGGCTCCGTGGATGCGCCGATGGGCGGCTTCAAGAACTCCGGCATCGGCCGGAGACATGGCGAGCAGGGACTCCTGAAGTACACCGAAGCGCAGACGGTTTCCATCCAGCGGCTGCTGCCGGTGTCGGCGCCGCCGTACGTGAAGCAGGCGACCTACGCCGCGGCAATGGTCACCTCGCTCAGGCTGCTGAGGCGAATCCCCTGGGTCAGGTAGGAGGCGCCACGTGAGTGAGATAGCAGGACGGACCATCCTGATCACCGGCGCCGCCAGCGGAATCGGTCGCCGCCTGGCGCAGGCGGCCTCGCGCGACGGGGCGGCCGTCGTGCTGTGGGATATCGACCGGGAGGGCCTCGACCGGATCGCGGGCGAGCTGCGGGCACACGCGTCGCTGCGGGTGCACGCCATGACCGTGGATGTGGCAAGCCGCGAGGCGGTGTGCACGGCCGCCTCCAGGGTCCGCTCCACCGCCGGCCCTGTCGACATCCTCGTAAACAACGCGGGCGTGGTGAGCGGACGAATGCTGCTCGATCTGCGCGACGATCAGATCGAGACCGCGTTCGCCGTCAACACGCTCGCGCTGTACTGGACCACACGTGCATTTCTGCCAGCGATGATCGAGCGCGGGCGCGGTCACATCGTGACCATGGCCTCTGCCGCCGGTCTCGTCGGCGTTTCCCGGCAGACGGACTATTCGGCCAGCAAGCACGCGGCGGTGGGATTCGACGAGTCGCTGCGGTACGAGCTGCGCAGAATCGCGCCCGGGGTGCGGACGACCGTCGTGTGCCCCTTCTACGTCGATACCGGCTTGTTCGACGGGGTGAAGTCGCGGTTCCCGCGCCTGCTGCCGATTCTCGACGAGTCGGCCGTCGCCGAACGCGTCATGCGCGCCGTTCGCAGGAACGAGCCGCGTGTGATCCTGCCGCCGCTGGTCCGCCTGATGCCAATCGCGCGTGCCCTGCCGGTATCCGTGTTCGATCGGCTGATCGACTTCTTCGGCGTCAACGTCGGGATGGACGAATTCCGTGGGCGGGGCGATACCCTCACCGCAACACGTCGAACAACCGGCTGATTTTGACCGTGAGCGAACGGTTCGTGCGCTTTGGCCCGAGGAAGAGCTCGTCGAGCTCGTGGGCGTCGGTGTACACGACGAACAATCCCGTGTTCGCGGCCTGCAGGAGCCCGAACCGGAGGTTCGCGGACCAGATGTCCGCGCGGTCGTTGTACTGCACGAGCGCCTGGAGGAAGGCGCGCGTCGTGAACGAGTAGCTGACGCGGGCCCGCAGCAGGTTGGTCGTGAAGCTGCCCCCGGGCAGCTGTACGTCGTTGCGCTCGTACGCCAGCTCGCTCGTCAGCGCGTCGCCGGCCCGCATCCGCAGCGTCGGGGTGAGCCTGACGCGATCGCCGCCGAAGAACCCTCCGATCACCGCCTGGGTCTCGATGCTGACCGGCGCCCCCTGGTCCGTCATGAAGACGAGCTGCGCTTCCTGGTGCGGATACTCCCCCGCCGGCACGACCACGCCGGGGTAGATCTCGAACGGCACGCGCACGCCTTCGTGCGTCAGGTTCATCCCGGTGTGCACTTCGTAGCTGTTGCGGAACTGCCAGTGACTGTCGATGTGCCAGAACATCGTCTCGAGGAGCCCATCGAAGCCGACGAAGGCGCTGAACCGCGTGTGCGGCCGGATCTCGTGCAGGCTGAGGAAGTCGCGCGGGCGGAACCGTGTCATCACGCGGAAGTCGGGCTTGCGGTAGCCACGACGGGTCAGAAAGCCGACCTCCGGGTCGAACCGCTCGCCGACTTCCTGGTAACCCAGTTCGAGGTCGAAGCGCGGCACGTTAGTGCGGGACCGGACGTTGAAGGCGTAGTCGTCGCCGCGCTCACCGGGGCCTGACGTGCCGGCAGCAAACCCCGAAAGCACCGTGTGCTGCCGGATGCCCCATTTGCCGTCGATCGAGTACGTGCGATTGTGCTCGCGGCCGCGCGAGAGTTCTCCCCACGACTGGCGGTTGACGAACAGCGCACCCAACGACGACCGGTTCGGCAGTTCCCGGCTCACGCGGACGACGCCGTAGTTGGTGCTCGCGAGAGCGGCGTGCGCCGCAGTCTGCATGTTGAGCAGGCCGATGTTGTAGGGGCCGGCCTTGCCGGACAGCCGCCCCCCGCCGAGGATCGGCACGACGTGGCCGTCTTCGTCGATGCCGATGCGGCGGCTGAAGAACAGGTCGACCTCGCCGGGGTTGCCCACGCTGAAGACGCCTGCGTTCTCGAGGAAGAACGGCCGCTTCTCCGGGAAGAACAGGTTGAACCGATCGAGGTTGACCTGCTGCTCGTCCACCTCGACCTGCGCGAAGTCCGTGTTCACGGTCGCATCGAGCGTGAGGCTCGGCGTCGGGCCGTACTTGGCGTCGAACCCGGCATCACCGAGCAGCACGGGGTCCACCGGGCGCTCCCCTGACTGCAGCACGTTGCCGAGCACGAACGGCGTCACCTGGAAATAGCGGAAGGCGGGCGTCCGCAGGCCGACGAGAGAGCCCGCGAGCGAGAGGCGATACAGGCTGTACTGCCGGGGAATCGGCGCCCAGTACGCCCGTTCGTTGCGGCGCCGGATGTTTCGCTGGAAGTTCACGCCCCACGCCTGGTCGGAGCCCGGCGGGAAGCGAAGCGTGCGGAACGGAATCGCGAACTCCGCGCTCCACCCGACGCTGTTGATGCGCGCCCGCACTTCCCAGGCGCCGTCCCAGTTCACGTTGAAGCCGCCCCCGGAGCCAATCTGCTGCGCCTGCCCGGGACCATACCCGCCCCCGCCCTGCCCCTCGTTGGTCACCTGCCCGTCATATTCGATCCCGGCTGGATTAGTGCCGAACACGAAGCCGTTCAGGCGGTCGCGGTAGGTATCGAAGATGACCTGGAAGCTGTCCGTCTCGTCGAGCGGCGTGTCGCGCCGCGAGTCCGACACGATGATGCCGCCGGGATTCCGGTCGAAGCAGACGACCCCGATGTAGAGGACGTCGTGCGTGAATACGACCCGCACCTCGGTTGCCTCGGACGCGGGTGCCCCTTCGGCCGGGCTCTCCTGGCGGAACCCGGTGGCGGGCATGGCCGACGCCCATGCGGGATCGCCGAGCACCTCGCCGTCGAGCGCCGGCGACTGCTCCACGCGCGTCGCGGTCATCGTCGGAGACACCGCGGCAGCGGGAGGCGACGTGGAGGGCTGCGCCTCCGACAGCGCGACGAGCGCAAGAACGGTCAGGAGCGTGAGCAAGGAGAAGGACTATAGACTGAACCGGCGTCTGCGATCACCCGATACGCTGCCAGGAGCGTCGATTCGGGCGATCGAGGGACTCCCACCAACGGGGGATCGAGCCGCGTGCGCGAATCCTGGAAAAATCGGCGGTCAGTCATCAATCGATCGCCCGCGACTCGATTTCCTGATCCCCCGTTGACCGGATCACGCAATCGCGACAGCCGACACTCCCAGAATTTCTCGAGGACGGCAGAGCGTTTGCTCTGGACTGTTCAGGCTGCTTCCCTCCCCCCGGGAGTGTTGGTAATGGCGACACCGCTCAGTAATTCCGACATGGCAGATTTCACGTCCGCGCTCGACGCCGCCCCGGCCCGCGCGGTCAAGGTGTTGCTCGTTGCTGACGATCCCGCCGTGCTCGACACCTGCGCCCAGCGGCTGGAGGCCGCCGGCATCCGAACGGCGACGGCGCGCACCGGCTTCGAGGCCATCGTCAAAGCATGCTGGCACGTGCCGGACGCGATCATCATGCAGGACGGGCTGCTCGCTGGCGAGGGAGTCGACGGCAGCGTGGCCGCGCAGATGATCAGGGTCTGCCCTCCCACCGCGCACATCCCTGTCGTCGACGCACAGTCGGTTGACGCGTTGCAGGCCTCCGGCCCTGCATCGCGCGAGTTCGCGCTCCTCGCCCAGGTCGCGCGCGAGCTGTCCGCTCGCTGATGGCGGAGGGTGAACTGGTCATTTGGTGATCTAGTGATTTGGTGATTTGGTGATCTGGGCAGCAGTAGATCGCCAAATCACCAAATGACCAAATCGCCAAATCGCTACGGCGCCGTCTTGATCGCTGCGTACTCGCGTTTCGCTTCCTTCAGGATGGGCAGGTCCTCGTCCGCCTCAGACCAAACCGCGAGGAAACGCTCGTAGGCGGCGAGGCATTCGGCCCTGTCGCCGCCGAGGGCCCGTGCGCGCGCAACGCCAAGATGCGCAAGTATGCTGCCCGGATCGAGGCGAATCGCCTCACGGCACTCGCCGATCGCGCGCTCCGTGTTCCACAACTGCCAGTTCAACTTGCAGAGGCTGTCGTGGGGCATCCAGTTGCGCGGATACACCCTCGCCCACGTCTCGCTGACCTCGAGGGCCTTGCGCAGTTCCCCGCTCCTCACGTAGTACCGGTACGAAATGTAGTAGCGCTCCTGTTCCGGAACACGGTCGCGCCTGGCGAACGCGCGAGACAACGCCTCGTCCGCCTCGGCTCGCCTCCCCGCGAACGGCAGCACGGCACTCTAGTGGGCCCACGCCAGCGCGAACTCCAGATCGAGTTCCAGCGATCGCTCGAGAAGCGGCACGGCGCCCGCATCGTTGCCCGCGTCGCGTTCGACCATCGCGCTGCTGAACAGCCTCAAGGCCTCCAGCGATCCGGTCGCCACTTCCCTTACGGGCACGTCGTACTTCTGAATCGAGGGGAGGGCCTCGCCAAGGCGCGCGCGCAGGGTGGTGCCGCTTGCGCCCAGCGCCTGCAGGACCGCGTCTTTCTCCCTCGCCTCGGCCTGCGTCGTGGCGAGCAGGTCACCCGTGACGCAGTCAATGCCCTCCAGGGTGATGACGTAGGTCGCGCCGAGCCTGGCGATCGAACCGGCCAGCATGGCCTTGGCTCCGACACGACGCCGGGCAGGAGGTGACCGTGCCGGCGATGTCGCCGGTCTCCTGTGAGAACGCGGGCCGTGCGACCAGTAACGCGGTGAGCAGCGAGAGGCAGCCGACAGCACGCCTCGCCATGACACACCTCCCAGACGGACCTCTGGCGGGAGACCCGACGGTACTCGCGAGTTGCGGCTGGTTCGCGCGATGGAACGGACCCCAGTCTAGCCTCCGGAAAACGGCGGGTGAAGCCGGTTTTGGGGGGAGTTACGAACTTGGTGATTTGGCGATTTGGCGATCTAGTGATTTGGCGGTTTAGTGATTTGGTGATCTTCGGCGTGCAAGATCACGAAATCACCAAATGACCAAATCACCAAATCCCTAGTTCGCCCAGACCGCGAGGCCCAGGAGGATCACGGCCGCGATCACCACGGCGAGGATTGCGAATTGGCTCCAGCCCAGCGTCGTGAGACGATTCGGCCTGTGGGGCCGGTCGAGCGAGGCGTAAGGAAGCGCGTGGGACCTTCTCATGACGGCCTCCCCTCTCCTGATTCCTTAGACACCCATCCTATCTGTTTAGACACCGTTCCGGCGCGGTCGGCCGCAGGAGGGCCGCTCCCGCGCCTGGCCGGGTTCTGTACCCGGGTCCTGGTTCTGCTGTTCGCGACGGGCGCCTCCCTCCAGGCCCAAACGCCGTCTCGCGGCAGGCCACCCGTGGATCCACCCGAGATCCGCGCCCTGTGGGTGGACGCGTTTCACGCGGGGATCCGCTCGCCGCAGGAGGCGGACGACCTGGTTGCCGCGGCCCGTCGCGCCAACCTGAACACCCTCTTCGTGCAGGTGCGCCGCCGTGGCGACGCGCTCTACGCCAAGGGCGTCGAACCGCCCCTCGACGACCCCGCCTACGATCCGACCTTCGACGCGCTGGCGTACACCATCACGGCAGCTCATGCGGCCGGCCTGGAGGTGCACGCCTGGATGAACGCGATGCCGACGTGGCGCGACGAACTGCCTCCCAGGGACGCGCGTCACCTCTTCAACACGCACGGGCCCCACGCCCCCCGGGACGAGAACTGGTTCACCGCGTCGCCAGGCGGCGAGCACAGGTTCCCCGTCGGCTACTTCGTCGATCCGGGGCATCCTGCCGCGGCGGCGTACGTCGCGGAGCTGTACGTGAGCCTCGTGCGCAACTACGCGGTGGACGGCATTCACTTCGACTACATCCGCTATCCCGAAACCGAGGGGTCTCTGCCGCGGGGCGCGGCGGTGGGCTACAACGCAGTCAACCTCGCGCGGTTCCGGAGGGCCACGGGCCGGGCGGACACGCCGGAACCAGGAGACGAGGCGTGGATCGCGTGGCGCAGGCGGCAGGTTACTGATCTGGTGCGTCGCGTGTCGATCGAAGCCCGGGCCGTCAACCCGCGGATCAAGATCAGCGCGGCGCTGATCCCCTGGGGGCCGCCGCCCGGCGGCGAGAACGACTTTGCCGACGCCGCGCCGATGCAGCGCATCTTCCAGGACTGGCACCAGTGGCTCCGCGACGGGCTGATCGACCTGGCGGTGCCCATGAACTACGCGCGCGAGACCGACGCGCGCGTGCGTAACTGGTTCGACGGGTGGATCCGCTGGGAGAAGCGGCACAAGCACGGGCGTCAGCTCGCGGTTGGGCTCGGCGCCTATCGGAACTCGCCGGAGCACCTGCTCGCGCAGGTCGCGCGCGCCAGGAAGCGCAAGGGGCGGCACCGGGCCGATGGTGTCTCGTTCTTTTCGTACGCTTCGCCGCGGCTCCAGCCGGAGCCGGCACCTGCCGGCGCGCTGCCCCCGGTAGCCGAGCTGCCGGTCGCCGGTCCGGAGCGGCTTGCGTTTCTTGCTGACGGCGCCGGCGGAGTGCCGGCCGCTTTTGCGCGTCCCGCGCCAGTTCCGGAGATGCCGTGGATCGAACGGCCCGAACGCGGGTGGATCGCCGGCGTCGTGACGGCCGGCGCATCTGGCCCAGCCGACGGCGCCGAGGTGAAGGCCAAGCGTCTTGGGGGATTCTCGTGGTTTCGCCGTGCGCACCGCACCAGCACGGACGGCAACGGCTACTTCGGCTTCACGAACCTCAAGCCGGGTCGCTACCGGGTATGGCTGCCAGAAAAGCGGGCACAGTCACCGTTTTTCCCGGGACTGGGAAAAACGGTGACTGTCCCCGTTTCTGCAGGGCGGGTTACGAGGGTGGGCGCGAGCGGCCCGCCTGTCGCAGAGCCGCGAGCGCCTTCTCCGCCGCGGCTTCTTGAAACGCGGCCAGCTCCGCGAAAGAAGCGCCCTTCTCCAGCAGCGCCCGTGCACCGGTGAAGAACTCGCGCTCCAGCGCGAGCGTCATGGGCAGCCAGCCCGTACCATCCGCGTTGTCGAGCCGTGTGAGGTCCGCGTACTCCCGGCGCTCCCGGGCCTTCAGCGGCCGCAGGACGTCCTTCAGACGGAAAGCCTCGACCGCAATCGGTGCGTCCTTTCCCTCCCACATCGGCGCAGGCGGAACGCCGGCCGCCACCCAGAGGGGCACCGCAATGCTCGTGACCGGCTCCCCCAGCACTACCCACATGGTGGCCCGCGCGGGATCCTCATCTTTGCGGACGCCCTCGATCACGACCGCGCTCGCGGTGCTCGCGCGGTCGATCGTGTAGTTGGTGTGCACCCAGGCCGGCGTGTTCGCGGGGAGCGATCGCCACTCTTCGCGGGACGGATGGGAGACCAGCGGGTGTCCGAGATCGCGGGCGAGCACCTGGAGCACGGTCGCGACGTCGAGCTGTCGCGGCCCCACGCCCTCGAGCAGCGCCGTCTCGCGATCGAACCGAAGATAGCCCGCGCCCGCGTTCTCCGTGCCGCTTCGCGAGAAGTTGGTGTTCGCCATTCTCTCGCCCGGAAACGTCGTGGCGTCGAGCCGCGTGAGCCCGTGGTTGTGGGTTTCGAAAATCGAAGCACCCCCCTGGGCATCGATCACGAGGAAATTCGTCAGCGCGCCCAGATTCCGGTTCTGGTTCCGCCGGAGGAACCGCTCGAAATCATCCACCGTGCGGCAGGTTCGGAGGGCGTCGGCCATCAGGTGCCCCTCGAGGTCCGCCTGCTCCCCGGCGACCTGCGGGAGGTTGTAGGCGACGGAGTTCGCGATGCCAAAGCCGGCGGCGTTGAGCCCTGCCCATGCGATGCGGCCGGCAGTGTCTTCGGCGTTCACCAGCGCGAGATAACTGAACGGCTGCTCTTCGACGAACACGACCTTGTTCGAGAGCGTGTCGGTATCGCGGTTCTTCCAAAGGAGCGGCGCGCCGCGGACCGTGGCCCCGGCCGCGGCGACGAGCGTCGTGCATTCGTCCACGGCGCGGCGCGCGCCAATCTCGATGCAGAACAACCCCGCGAGGAGGGCGCCTAGCAGAACTGCCTTACCTGGCTTCACCATCGCCTGCTTCCTAGAACCGTATCGCGCAAAGCACGCCGCGTCGGCGCTGGCCCAGCACGGGTGCGAGCGCGATCGCTCTGGACCCGCCGGACGGGACCTTCATGACCGTGACGTCACCCTTGACCAACGCGTCGATTCCCACGCCGATCGACGCCCCCATCGCCAGCCAGATCGCCACGGCCCCCGCGCAGCTGTCGGCGCGCCTGCAGCCGGACTCATCGACGGCGACCGTGATCGCCCCTGGCACCACGAGCGCTGCCGCGCCGATGAGTGCACCGTTCAACAACGAATCGGATCTCCGCGCTCTCACCTGGACGACCTCGCGCGCCTCCATCGTCTGGTCGCCGGTGTCCGTCTCCACGATGAGATCGCGGGCGGTCAGTTGCACCAACCTGCCCCTGGTGGTCTGCCCCTCGCGGTCGATGACGTTCACGGTTTCGCCGAGCAGGAGACGGCCGCGTAGTTCCTCGAAGCTGCGCGCCACGGGCTGCGCGTGCGCGGTCGCCGGAAGCAGGCCGGCCGCGGCGATCACGAGCGCGGTCAGGGGCGTGCCCTGCAAAGGCCGGAGGATCATGGTCGAACTCCTCTCCGGACGCTCCGCTCGTCCACAAAATCGCGGTGCTGGAGTAGCTGGCTGGTACGTTGGATTATACGCGCCCCCGCGGCATCCTGCCTGCGATCGCTCGCGGTGCGCCCTTTGCATGACCAACCCGAATCGAGGTGCCAATGACTGTTCTCGCGATTTCAACTCTGTGTGTCTCCCTGCTCGCGGCTTCCTCGACGGCCACGCTGGCGGCCGCGCCGGGCGACATCCAGGACACGAAAGCCACGACCACCGCCCCCGCACAGGAACGCGACCCGATCTGCGGCATGAGCGTTGACGCGGCGAAGGCCAAGGCTGCCGGCCGTACCACCCAGTACGAAGGGAAGACGTACTATTTCTGCAACGACAGTTGTAAGAAGCAGTTCGACTCCGACCCGGCGAAGTATGCGGCGCAGGCCAAGGAAAAGACGCAGGCCTCGGACGGCGACGGGTGCTGCTGCGGTTGCTGCGGCGGGAACGGCGGCATGGCGGCCGGCGCGATGGCCGGCGGCAAAATGACGGGCGGCGGCATGTGCGGCCGCCGGATGCGCTGACGCACCGTTCTGAAAACGACATGCGGGTTTCCGGCGGCCTCGCCGGAAACCCGCAATCCTGACGCGTCCGCGGCCGCGGACGCTAACTCCTTTTGCTACTTGTGTGTGGGCGGATCGTCGCGGCGCCGGCGCGTCCGCGCCCGCACGGCAAGCCCCGCGATCCCTGATCCGATCAGCAGCAGCGAGGCCGGCTCCGGTATTGGGCTTTCGCCGTGGGGATAGACATACCGCCCGTACGCTTCGCGCGGGCCGACGGCGTGCCCCAGGAACAGGACCACCTGGAACGGGCCCGGCCTGTCGATCTGGCCGGAGTCGATCGCGAACTCCACCGCGCCGTCTATCGATCCGTTGACGAACGACGTGAAATCGATCACGAGCGGATCGACGCCGGTGAGAAGCGATGTCGGCGAGACGAAATAGAAATTCGCGTACTCCCCGAACGGGCTGTCGAGAACGGGCTGCGCCGGAATCGTGCTCGACCCCAACAGACGGTCGCCGTCGTAGACACGCGCGGTGAACGTGTTCACCAGCGACCCTCCGTTCACGAGCACGCTGACGCCAAACACGTCCGCGTCCTCTGGAAGTGTCCAGACGCGGCCGCCCGGGTCCATCACCGTCCCCGGAGCGAACGATAGCCCGGTGGCGAGGTCGAACGTCAGGCGCAGCACGTCGCCGGCCAGTAACGGTTCGGCTATCGCCGGCCGGCTGACGGCACCGAGGAAGACAATCGCGAACACACCCAGCCGTAACGTGGACTTCATGCAGGCCTCCGCCGGGCGCTTTCTGCCAGCGGCGTGCCCGCTGCCCACGCGACGGCCCGCCCGCGCGATGCCGTTTTGCGGTAACGGCTTAGAATCCATGTCCCCCCCGTTTGCTCGTTATAGGCAGGCGGCGCTTCTCCATCTGGCCTGCCGTTGGTCACCTGAGCGTCATACGACGACTGCGTCCGCCGCGAGGAACCGCCCGTCCCGAACGCTCCCGCGCGTTTCTGGTTGACCCCCACCCCGGGCCGAGTGAAGATACCCCGGCGCGAGAGCGACACGTGGGCCGCGGATGTGTCTCGCTTATTTCGGCTTGCGCCGCGACGGTCGCGGCGTTGTCGGTGACTGTCTGCGCCGAGGATGGGCTTGTGGATGGCCGGTTGTCCGCGGCACCGCTGCCCGGCGGGCTCCCGGCTGCGCTTTCCGCGCTCGACGACCGCGCCGCACCCGATCGCAGCCAGTTTCTCGTCGAGGTGATTCGGCGCTTCCACGACAACCCGTCCGCCACCCCAGCTGATTCTCGCCTCGCGCCCCTCCGGTCGCTGCTCGCGCACCTCGAGGCCTCATCGACGTCCGCTTCCGCCGAGGCGCCCGCGCCCGAAACGGTGCCGCTGCCGCTGTCGCCGGCGACGTGGATCGAAGTGGTGTTCGGCGGGAGCGCAACGCCCGACACGCTCGTGAGCGCCATCCTCCAATCGCGCAACGCATCGCTTCTCTACTGCGCTCTTCTCTCTCTTGACGACGCCACGCGCGCGTGGCTGGGGACCAGGCGTGACCTCATCTCGGATCTCGCGTCGGCACATACGGCAGCGTTCCTGGTTGCCGCGCCCGGGCTGCGGGTCAGGGATGGCCGGATGCAACTCCCCGGCGGTGAGGCCGCCGAACCGGCGTGGGCAGCGCTCGCGCGCACAGGCGCGAACGATCCGGCGGCGTTCATCCGCAACGTGGTCGAGCAGCGCCGAGGGCGGCTGGCGTTCTTCCTCGGCGCGATGTCGCGGTTGTCCACGGCCCAGGTCGGCTACGCCCTGAAGCTCGACTCGGCCGATTCGGAAGATCGTATCGCCGCCGCGCGCCACCTCCTCGCGGTGTTCGAGCACGTCGCACAGTACTGGGACGTCGACCGCTTGCCGTTCTGGCGCCCGGCATTGGATCCTGCGCTCCTCCTCGCCGAGCTGCGAGTTGACGAACACGGCAGGCCGGTCGTGCCGGGAATGCGCCGTTTCTGGATGGAGGTCTTTGCGGACCCGGTGTCCGGCGACAGTCGAGACGCAGATTCCAAAACTGGATCGGCCGGTCCAGCCGATTTCTTCTGGTTGTGCGAGCGCGTGTTCGCAGGCTTGCCCGTCGAGCGCGAGCGCCGGTACAACATCGTGCTGTTCGCGTCGCGGAACCTCGAGTCGATTGGCCCGGATGTGCAGCGGGACGCCGTCGAGGCCGTCCGTGCGGCCTGGTCGTACCCCGCACTCACCGCGGCGCTCGAGCGGGCAGGCCTCGCCGACGTCCACGCATTCGCCGCCGCCGCACGCCGCGCGGCTGCGCTGGGCGCGATTCGCGATCGCACCCGTGCGAACCGGGCGCTCCTCCAGTTCCAGGGCACAATGGCGTTGATCGCGCGATCCGCAAAGCGTGGCGGCGTGCCCTCGCGCTCGCTTCCGACGCTGGTGTCGTCGCTCTCCGCGGTCGACGTGAACCGCGAGGGGGACTACGAAGGCCGGCTCGTGGACTGGCTCTCGACCCACGTGATGTCCCCGCCGGACGACGTCCCGGAAGCGCACCTGGTGCGCATGCTGGCCGGGACCTTCACCGTGGAACCGGAGTTCGTGGAGTGGGAGGGCACGCGGTATCGCGTGGACCTCACGACGGCTGAGGCCACGCGTCTTCAGCGGCTGCTCGGCGATGAGCCACCGCCGTTCATCTCGTCTGCGCGCGCACTGGCTGGCCTCGCGAAGACCATCGCGGACGCGAGCGGCAACGGCGATCGACTGCGGGCGGCCGGCCTCGAACTCGCCGCGATTGCCGAGGCGATCGGAGACCACCTCCAGGACAGCGACGCGAGCGCGTTGCGGAAGGCCGCCGCCAGCCTGCAGCGTGCCGTTCGGACTGCCGACTCCCGGCGGGCCGCGCGTCTCGCCCCTGCCCTGCGCGTGATCGCTGACGGTCTCCTGGCGCGCGGTCTTCTCGAACTCGCGTACGCCGCGGCCCTCGGACAACCCGGTGCGGCAGCCATCTCCGCCAGCGAGGCCGCGAGCCGGCACGACTTCGGCCTGCCGCGCCACGCGCGCCAGGCCGCCTGGCAACTGCCGGAGGCCGGCACGTGGGACCATCGTGGCTGGCACGTGAGAGGGTCGCTTCTGGGCCTTGACGTCCGGCTCGCGCAGTTCTCGCTGGTGCGCATCTCGTCGCGGCCTCCGGCGACGAGGCCATCGCTGAACGACATCGACCGCCGCGTCTTCATGCAGGCGGTGAACCTGGTGGATCCTGCCGCGCTGAGCGAGCCCCGCCGGCGCGCGGTACTGGGCGCGCTCCAGCGTGGACGCGCGCGGCTCGCCTCGGTCCAGTCACCCGACGACGTCCTCGCCCTCGCGGACGAACTCCGCCTGAGCCCGGTGCGCCGATCGCTCCTGGAGTGGGCGGTGGCGCACGAACCCGAGCGCGTCGCGGCCTCCTTCTCGCTCTCCGAGATCCTCTGGCTGGGAGCCGAGCCGTCGTGGCCGAGAGGGCTCTTCGATCCCTGGGGCGCGCCCGGGGAGCCACGCGTTGGATGCCTGTGCCTGCGGCTCGATCGCGCGTCCTGGGAACCGCTCGCCGGGCGCTGGAACACCGGGATCTTCGCCAGCCGTTTCCCTGACTTGAATCTGCGCCTGGCCGAGCTCCTCGCGGAGATGGGAATGCCCGCGGCGCTCCTGGCTCCGGTGCTCGCCGCGGCGACAGTCGACTTCGTGGAAAACGCGAACACGCGCGATCAAGGCGACCGCCGCGGCCTCCTCGAGTTCGTGCGGGAATTGCGTCGTGAACGCGTGGAGGAGTATCTGGCGCTGCTCACGACGGACGGTCCGCTCGTGCCGGTCGGCGCTGCGGCTTCGGCCGTCTACGCGAGGAGCCTCCAATGAGAAAGACGTGGTTCTGCACCGCCACGCTCGTGGCCGCCGCGTCCATCACCGCGTGGACCGACGACGTCGCTCCCGCGCTGCGGATCACGTCGCCGCGGCCGGACGCCATCCTGAGCGGGGCCACACGCCTCGAGGCGACGATCGTCCCCGAGGCGGCATTGTCGCGCGTGCAGGAGGTCAGGTTCTTCGTAGACGGGCGGCTCGTGTGCACCGTGCAGCAGCTTCCCCTGCGCTGCACGTGGGATGCGGGAACGCTCCTGCGCGCCCACCATGTTCGCGTGGTCGCGATGCTCGCCAACGGCGGGCGTCTCGTCGACAACGTGCACACGAAGGACCTCGGGTACGCCGAGCGCGTCCGCTCCGATGCCGTGTTGGTGCCGGTGATCGTCAGGCGCGGCGGAGAATTCGTGCGTGGCTTGAAGCCGCGGGATTTCGAGGTGTCCGAGGACGGGGTCCCGCAGCCGATCGCCAGCATGGCGGCCGAGGACGCCCCGCTGGATCTCGTCGTGGCGGTAGACATCAGCGGCAGCATGGAGCAGGTGCTGCCGGAGGTCAGGTCCGCCGTCAAGCGGCTGCTCGCGAAACTGCGGCCTGGGGACGCGGCCACCGTCGTCGGCTTCAACGACACCGCCTTCGTCGTGGCCGAGAGGGAGACGGATCCACAGGTGCGCTCGGACGCCGTGGACCTGCTGAGCGCGTGGGGAGGCACGGCGTTGTACGACGCGACCGTCCGCGCGCTCGACCTCGTCGGCCGCGACTGGGGCCGCAAGGGCGTGGTCATTTTCTCAGACGGCGACGACCGGGACAGCCTCCTCCAGCGTGAAACGGCGATGACGCGCGTGCAGGCCAGCGAGGCGGTCGTCTACACGATCGGCTACGGGTCCGGCGCGACGGTCCCGGAACTCCGACGCAGCCTGGAAAGCTACGCACGTGCGACCGGCGGCCACGCGTTCTTCCCGAGGAACGTCCAGGAACTCGACGAGGTCTTCGACTCGGTGGTCGCGGAGCTGGCGAACCAGTACGTGCTGTCGTACTCACCGCTCAACTCGACGGACGGCGATCGATGGCGCAGCATCAAGGTGACCGTGCGGAAGGGCAAGTACGCCATCAAGGCCCGGGCTGGTTACCGACTTCTCGGACCGCAGCGCGCGGGGAGATGAGCCATGCAGAACATGCGCAGCGTATTTTGGGCGGGTCTCGTGGTCTGCGGCCTGTCGTTGCACGGCACGCACCCGGCCGCGCAGCAGTCCGAGGGGGACCAGCGGCCTTCGTTCCGCAGCGGTGTCGAGCTCGTCACTGTGGAGGTGGGAGTTCACGACAAGCAGGGCCGGCCGCTGCCGGGCCTCGGGCCCGCGGATTTCATCGTGACCGTTGGCGGTCAGCCGAGGCGCGTCGTCACGGCGGAGTTCATCGACGTCGCGGCGCACTCCGTGTCAGCGGGACGTCCGGAAGCGGTACCTGTCAGCACGAACGAGGGAGCCGGCGTCGGCCGCTTGATTGTGTTCGTTGTCGATAACAACACGCTGGAGCCCGGTGACGCGCGGAACGTCGCCAATGCCGCGTCGCGCTTCCTTTCTCGACTCGGTTTCGCCGATCGTTCGGCGCTCGTCACCCTGCCGGTCGGTCCCGGCGTCGCGTTTACCTGGGCGCACGACCGCGTTGGCGACGCGCTGCTCCGCAGCGCCACGGGCGGAGGCCACGATACAGGCTGGGAGTACGGCAGCCTGACCGAGGCACGCGATATCGCCACGCGCGGCAACTTCGCGCTGAACGAGGTCGCGCTGCGCGAGTGCTCGAGCTCCATCCTGGCCTCGGGAAGCGGGTTCGGCGGGCGTTCGCCGGGGCCCTCAGCCCCGGATCCGGGACAGTCCTCGCCGCCGGCGGGCGGCAGTTCGTCGGGAAGCGGAGGAAGCGGATCACAATCGGGATCCTCGGGCGCGCCGCGATCGCCGAGTCCACAGGGGTCCTCGTCGCCCGGCCTGTCGTCGGACCGATGCTTGCGCGAGATTCAGACCCAGGCCGAGATGGCGTGGGCCATGGCCCGGGCGAACTCACTCTCTAGCGTGACGGCACTGCAGGGGTTGCTCTCAACGCTCGCGCGCATCCACGCGGACAAGGCGGTCGTTCTCATTTCCGGTGGCTGGCCCCTGGACGACGCCGATCAGGCGTCGATCCTCAACTCCCTCGCGTCGGATGCGGCCGCCGCGCGGGTCACGCTGTTCAGCCTGTTCGTACCGCGCCACGCGATGTCGGCCAGCCGGCGGTTTATCGGATCGACAATTCGCAGCGACGAGAGCCTGTATCAGTGGACGCTGGAAAACCTCGCCAGCGTGACCGGCGGGAGGGCATTCAGGGCAGATGCCAGCCCCGAGGGGGTCTTCGATCGGCTCTCACGCGAGCTGGCGGGCTACTACCGGATCGGCGTCGAGAAGAGCGCGATGGACACCGGCGCCAAAGGGCGCCGCATGAAAGTGCAGGTCGCGCGGAGCGGCCTCAGCGTCCGGGCGCGCGAGATCTTCGATACGACGACGTACGAGGATCGGGACTGGTCTGCGCGCCTGGGATCGGCACTCGAGTCGCCCCTTCCGGCGACGGCGGTCGGTCTTCGCCTGACGAGCTATCTGGCGGCGGACCCGGCGGACCCTGCTTCCATGAGGCTCGTGCTGGCCGGCGATGCGTCGCGACTCCAGCCAGGGGACGCGACCTTGCAGCTCATCGTGTGGGATCTCACCGGGCGTCGGGTCGTCGCCGGCACACAACGGATCACGATCTCGGAACAGAGCCCGGCGCCGTTCGCCACCCATGTCGCCGTGCCCCCTGGCAGCTACATGGTGCGGCTCGCCGTGCAGGATGTCGCGGGACGAGTCGGCTCGGTTGACCATCGGGTCGAGGCGCGACCGGTGTCCATCGGCGCGTTCTCCGTCACAGGTCCGATGCTCGTTCAGGTATCCGGGCAGGGGGAACCGCATTTCGCGGTGGACGGTGTGCGGCCGGACGAGCGGCTGGCGCTCGAAGTCGGCCTGCAGGGTGACAGCGCTCATCTCGCGAGCGCGGACGTGGTCTTTGAGATCGCCGAGAACGCGGACGGGCCGCCGCTCATACAGCAGCCGGCAACCTTCTCGGCGGGCGGGCGCGACCGCTCGATGCTGGCGCACGCGATGGCCGACGTGCGCGTGCTGCCTCCCGGTCAGTACGTCGCGCGGGTGAAGGTGAAATCGGCCGAGGGCGGGGACCCGCTCGGCGAAGTGCGACGCGCGTTTGCCGTGTTCGAGCGGCCCACACGTCCCGTGCTGGAGGCGGAGGCAGGGGCGGTCTCTGTGGCGCCGCGGTCGGGGCTTCCCGCCGCGTCTATCCGCGGGCGTGCCGCGGCGGCCGTTCCGCGTTTTGCGGTCCAGCACGTGCTCGCACCCGACGTGCTCGGCGCGTTTCTCGAGCGAGTGGCCGCGCGGCCGGATGCGGCCGCTCCGGCGGCTGACGACCTCCTCAGTCGCGCACGCACGGGCGACATTGCGCGGCTGAACGTGTCCGACGCGCAGGCGGCGCAGACGCCAATCGCAGCGTTCCTTAAAGGGCTCGCGTTGCTCGCACAGAACAAACTGGACCCGGCCGGCAGCGCGTTCCGCTCCGCGATGCGCGCCTCCCCTGATTTCTATCCGGCCATGGTTTACCTGGGCGCGTGCTACGCGGCGGCCGGCAATGACAAGGAAGCAGCCGCCATCTGGCGCACCGCCCTTATCAAGGAAGGAGATGCGCTGACCCTTCATCTCCTCCTGGCGGACGCGCTCCTGCGCCAGGGGAACGGCGATCTGGCGCTCCAGGTCGTCAACGCGGCGCGCGCGCGGTGGCCGGACCAGGACGAACTGCATCGGCGATTCGTCCTCGCGGCGATGCTGGCTGGGAACGTGGCGGCCGGACTGGAGGTCCTGGACAACCTCGTCGAGCGGCGCGCGGAGGATGAGCCCTCGCTCGCCCTTGCGCTGCTCGTGCTGTACGAGGCGTTGTCGAACGGCCGCCCCGTCGAAAGCGAGGACGAGGATCGCGCGCGGCTGATGCATCTCGCCGACGCGTACCGCGCGCGTGGCGGCCCGTCGCTCGCGCTGGTCGAAGCGTGGGTGGCCGCAGCAAAGCGGCGCTGAGCGCATCGATTATCGAGAGGCTGGCTGCGCCTCGAGCGGCCAGGCGTCGACGAACCATCCGTTACGCTCGAAGATTGTGACGCGCCCGCGCCGGGCAGCGAGGCGGCGGTGTCCTTCGGCATCCAGGACGGCGATCGCGGAATCCTCGCTCCCATGCGGCCGGAACTGCCTGCCATACATCCCGACCGCTGCGTCGACCGCGCACGGCAGCCCGGCCTTGTAGAGCTGCAGGACGACTCCGGCCGTGATGTGCCAGGTGGCCGGCTCGACGTGTACGAGCAGGCGACGGATCTCGCCTCGGTTGAAGGCCTCCCGCACCACCGCTGTCGTGGCCCTCACGAAGCGCTCGTCCTCCGCCGGATGGCGCGAGCGCGTTCCCACTCTGGCCATTGCCGCAAGACCCGGGTTCAAGACGACGACCGCGAGCGCCACGAGCGCGGCCGCAGCGGCGTACGGCTGCGCGCGCGGACGCAATTCGACGGTCCGCCCGGCGAACGAGAGCGCCACGCCAAGAATGATCGTGGCATCCACGAGCCCGAGGGCGGAGATCCAGAACACCTGGTGATCGGTGAGCTCCTCCGGGATCCGCGCGAGGGCCGCCAGCGCGGCGATCGATGCAAGCAAGGCAACGATCGCGAGCCAGAACCGGGATGAACGCGCCGTCCGGCGGCTCCAGAACAGGATGCCGCCGAGGGCCGCGAGTTCGACAACAGCGATCAGCATCGGAAGGCGGCCGCCGGACGGGCGAACCGGAAAGCCCGCCGGCATCTGCAGATCCAGACGCGCCACGCCGCTCATCAGATCGGCCCAGACAGCGACGGCAGTCGATGGCGGCTGGATCGCACTCGACGGTTGGCTGAAGAACTTCAGCAGTGCGCCGAGGTTCCCGCCCCGGTTGACGATCGCGTCGATCGCCGGGAGCGCCCAGAACGCCGCACCGGTCAGCGCTCCACACCACAACCAGCGTGTCACACGACGACGCTCCGTCTCGTCGCGCGTCCGGCGCCGGGCCAGCGCGACGGCAAAGGCCAGCGGCGTCGAAAGCGCGGCGGCTGGAGCAACGGCAAGATGTGTCTGAACGGCATAGGAGCCAATCGCGACCGCAACGGGCAGCAGCGCGTGGTCGCCGCCCGCGACGGCGGCGCTGACCACGACGACCGCGGCCACGGGGATCACCGCCACGTGCGGGTTCCACGCGCTTGCCGTCATGTCGCCGAGCCGGCTGATGTAGAGGAACGTCAGGACCGCGAACGACGCGAGCATGGCATATTCGCGGTGACGCAGGAAGCACCAGCCCGTCGCGATCACCATCAACACGTTGCTCAGCAGGGCGCCCGCGTTCAGGCCGGCCGTCAGGCGTCCCGCAGCCACGTAGAAGGGCACGAGAAAGTAGAAGTAGGCCGGTCCCGGATGGTGCCACGCGAACCTCGAATACGGTCCCGTGAGCTGCTGCCCACGAAGCGCGTGCAGCGTGTAGATCTCGGTGACGGCCTCGTCCGATACCGGAAACATCGGCGACGCCCGGCGCGCCGCCGCGAGGACCGCCGCCAGGACGATGAGCGTGGCTGTTGCGGCCAGCACGCCGCGCGCGACACGACCCATTCTCAGTGCGAGGATGTGGCGGTCCCGGACACAACCGGCAGCTCGATGAAGCTCGCGGCGTCAGCCGCGTGGTACACGCGCTGCGTTGCCTTGACGTAATCCGCCGGGCGCGCGAAGAAGATGTTCGGCACGAAAGTCTGCGGGTTCCGGTCGTACAGCGGAAACCACGTGGACTGTACCTGCACCATGACGCGATGGCCCGGCTGGAACACGTGATTCACCGTCGGCAGGATGAACCGGTACGGCAGCGCCGTGTTCGACGCGATCGGCCGCGGCGTCTCGAAGCTCTCCCGATAGCGGCCGCGGAAGATGTCCATCGCGATGGCAAGCTCGTAGCCGCCCATCTCCGGCTGGCTCGGGACCTCGCCCGGGAAGACGTCGATCAGCTTCACTACCCAGTCGCTGTCGGTCCCGCTGGTGGACGCCACGAGGTTCACCCGCGGCGTGCCGCTGAGGCGCAACGGCCTCTCGAGCGGTTCCGTGATGTAGGTCAGGACGTCGGGGCGCCCGTCCACGAAGCGCTGATCGACGACGAGCCACCGGCGCCAGCCGTCCGAGTCCGTGAAGCGCGCGGGACGCGGCGAGAAGGGCACCGGCCGCGCCGGATCCGACACGTACTCGTCGAACGCTGTCGCGGCGTTCCGATCGCCCGCCGGGGCATCGAACGACAGCGTGCCGCCCGCCCCGAGATACAACGGCTGCGGTTTCGACGCGCACCCGTTCGCGCACGAGAGCGGCCATGAGTCGAGATGGTCCCAGCGGTTCTCGCCGGTGTTGTAGATGATCACCGGCGGAGTGTCCGCGCGCGGCGCGTCGTCCTTCAGGTACTGGTCGAAGAACGGCTTCAGCACCTCGCGCCGGAATCGCGCGGTGGTGTCGGTGCTCCACCGGAGCGGGCCGAGCGTCCAGCCCTCACGATTGATCTGGCTGTGGTACCAGGGCCCCATCGCGAGGTGGTTCATCCGGTTTGTCGTGTCCTTCGGCTCGACCGCCAGGTAACAGTGGATGCCACCCCACATGTCTTCCTGGTCCCACAGCCCCTGCAGCCACATCGTCGGCACGGTCAGCGGTTGCGCCGCCATGACCTTGTCGAGCGCCTGAGCCTGCCAGAACTCGTCGTACGCGGGGTGCTCCGTGACCTTCCGCCAGAACGGAAGCTGTTCGAGCCCCGCGGCCTTCGCGAAGTCGCCGGCGGAGCCGGCGCGGAGGAAGTTGGTGTAGTCGTCGTAATCCTGTCGGACGATTGGGTCGCCCGCGCCCCGGCTGGTGGTCTGGAAGGTGAAGTAGTCGAAGTTCGTCTGCCGGAACGCGCCGAAGTGGAACCAGTCGTCCCCCATCCAGCCGTCCACCATCGGGCTCATGGGCACCGCCGCCTTGAGCGCCGGGTGCGGGTTGACGAGCGCCATGACGACGGTGAACCCTGCGTACGAGCTGCCGAGCATCCCGACCTTGCCGTTCGACTCGGGCACGTTTTTCACGAGCCACTCGATCGTGTCGTAGGCGTCGGTTGAGTGATCGACCTGGCTCGAATTGAGCGGCCCGCGCAGCGGGCGCGTCATCACGTATTCCCCCTCCGAGCCGTACTTCCCGCGCACGTCCTGGTAGACGCGGATGTACCCATCCGCCGCGTACACCTCGTCTGCGAGCGGCAGCGTCGCCAGCATCGTCATGGACTGATTGCGCTCGGCGCCCCTCGCCGCGCCATACGGGGTCCGCGTCAGCAGCATGGGCGCCCTCTTCGCGCCCTTTGGCACCACGATGACCGTGTACAGCCTGATGCCGTCGCGCATCGGGATCATCGCCTCGCGCCTGACGTAGTCGTACGACGCGGTCGGCGCCGTGAACGTCTTCGGCACGTCAGGGGTGAGCGGCGGCGTCTGCGGCGGACGTGTCTGGGCGTACGGCGCGGAGGACAGGGCGGCGAGCGCGGCCGCGACCAGGGGTGCGCGCCAACGGCGGAAAAGCGTCATGCAAGACCTCGTGGTGTATAACGGTTCATAGGAGCGAACACGGACATGCCGGAGAGCACGGCCCCTCGCGGCTCGGAGATCCAGTACCGTCTGCTCTTCGAGATCTCCCAGCAAATCAGCCGCACGATAGACCTGCAGGAGACGCTGGCCCACCTGCTCCGCTTGCTCCGCTCGATCCTCGATTACGACGCCGCCGGAATCTTCGTTCTCAACCGCAACGTGGCGTTCGGCCCGGGCAGCGGGTCAAACATGATCGCCGGCATGGCCACCGTGGGCTTCGAGCACATCGCCGAAGGGACCGATCCGATGCTCCGCTCCGGCAAGGGCATCGTCGGACACGTCATCCGCACGGGCGAGACCGTGATCGCGCCCGACGTCAGCCGCGACCTGCATTACATCGAAGGACGCCGCCAGACGCAATCGGAAATCGCGGTCCCGATCGTCACCAACGCGCAGGTCATCGGCGCGCTCAACGTCGAAAGCGATCGACTGGACGCCTTCACCCCTGAGGACGGCGAGCTGCTCGAGGCGTTCGCGGTGGCGGCGGCGATCTCGATCGAGAAGGCGGTGCTGCACCGGCAGGTCGTCGAGAAGCACCTGATCGAGCAGCAGCTGAAGATCGCGCGCGAGGTCCAGGCCAGCCTGCTGCCTGCCGCGCCCCCCGCCGTGCAAGGCTACGACATCGCGGGGCTCAACCTTCCCGCATGGGACATTGGCGGCGACTATTTCGACTACTTCCCCCTCGCCGACGGCCGTCTCGGCCTCGTGATCGCGGACGTGTCCGGCAAAGGCGTGCCGGCGGCGCTGCTGATGGCGACGTTCCGGGCCGCGCTTCGAAGCGAAGTGCGCAAGAACCGGCCGATTCCGGCGATCATCAGCGACGTGCGCGGGACGCTCATCGAGTCGATGGACACGTCGCGCTTCGTTTCCGCGGTGTTCGGCGTCCTCGATCCTGGACCGGGCACGTTCACCTACGTGAACTGCGGCCACAACCCGCCAATGCTGCTGCACGCGCGCGGCGAGAGCGAACTGCTGGCAGCGGGAGGTCCCGCGCTCGGCATGTTCGACGGGGAGCGCGCCGCCCCGGGCACGGTCCATCTCGACCCCGGCGACACGCTCCTGCTGTACACCGACGGCGTCGTCGAGAGCACCGACGCGAGCCTGGCGGAGTTCGGCGAGGCGCGCCTCGCGCGCGTCTTGTCCGACTACGCGGCGCGTCCCGCTGGTGAGATCATCGGCGCGCTCCTCGAGGCCACGCGCTCGTACGCAGGCCGGGAACGCTACGACGACGACTTCACTCTCGTCGTCGTCAAGCGACGGGCGGCCTGAGTCTTCCGGCACGCGTGCTGCGCGAGGCGCCCGACGGATGACGACGCTCACCCCTGACGATCGCGCGCGCTTCATCGCCGACGCGCACCTCGGGCGTCTCGCGGCGTACCTGAGGCTCGCGGGGTTCGACACCGTGTATGAAGCGCCCTGGGAGGATGCGGAACTGGCCCGGCGGTCCGCGGAGGAAGGGCGCATCCTGCTGACGCGCGACCGGGGACTGCTCAAGCGCTCGATCATCACCCGCGGCTACTTCGTGCAGAGCACGAACTCGCGGGAGCAGTTCGCCGAGCTCGTGCGGCGTTTCGATCTCCGCCCCTTGATGCGCCCGTTTTCGCGGTGCGCACGATGCAACACCCCGCTCCGCGAGGTCTCCAAGACCGCCGTGCTGGACCGCCTGCTGCCGCGCACGCGGCTGCTGCACGACGAGTTTCTCGAGTGCACCTCGTGCCGGCGCGTGTACTGGCGCGGCTCGCACCACGCGAGAATCGCCAGCTGGTTCGACGGGTTCTAGGATCTAGCGAGCGGCGTCCGGAATGACGTCTCCCTGGCGGATGACCACGAGCGAGGTGTCGTCGATGAGCTCGCGGGGCGCGGCAAAGTCCTGGACCGCGCCGAGCACCGAGAACAGCACCGCGTCGGCAGAGCTGTTTCCTGCGAGGCGCAGCTGCGCCTCAAGGCGCTCCCAGCCGAATTCCTGCTCGGCGTCGTTTCGAGACTCGATAACGCCGTCGGAGTACGCGAGAAGGACGTCGCCGGCGCCGAGTACCACACGTCCCCTCCGGAAGGACGCGTCGGGAGCCATCCCGAGCAGCATGCCTCCCTCGGACAGGAATTCCAGCTGGCCGTTCGCCCGCAGGAGCAGCGCCGGAGGATGCCCGGCGCTGCAGTAATCGAGCGTGCCGCTTGCCGGATCGAGACGTGCCATCAAGAGGCTCGTCAGCGGCGCGTGCATCCTGCAGAACTCCCGATTCACACCGGTCACGATCGCCTGCGGCTCCGAGCTCGCCGCGGCGTGCGCGCGGACGAGGCCCACGAGACAGGGGGTCCACATGCCGGCCGCCAGGCCCTTCCCGCAGACGTCCCCCAGGGCGAGGATAGTGCCCCCGTCTGTCTCCTCGACGGTGAAGAAGTCGCCGGGCAGGTAACGGACGGCGAAAATCTCGCTCGCGATGTCGTACTCGCCGCACCGCACCAGGCGCGGGGCGCACAGGCGGCGGTGCACCTGTGCCGCCTCGAAGAGCGCCGTGTGGAGGCCGGCGTACTCCTGCTGAAGCGCCGCGAACTTCAGTTTCAGCTCCCGGTGGCGCGCCCGGAGAGGCGACGAGGCCGCGGGCTGGGGTGCCGAGGTCCGGGTGCCGTCCGCACGCCACCCGAAGAAACCTGTCTGGGGCATCGGACGCACCTCACTCGACGAACTTGTACCCGCTGCCGTGCACCGTCACGATGAACCGCGGCTCTTCCGGGTTCGGCTCCAGCTTCTGCCTCAGATGAACGATGTGGGTGTCCACCGTCCGGGTGTTCGGGTAGTTCTCGTAGCCCCACACTGCATCGAGCAGGCGATCGCGGCTGAGCGTTTCCGCCGGATGAGAGATGAAATAGGCCAGCAACGCGAACTCCTTAGCCGAGAGCTCGACGGGGCTGCCCGCGCGCCGTACTTCGTTGCCGCGGAGGTTGACCTCGACATTGCCGAACCGGTACACCTCGGGGACCGAGACCTGCAGCGACACGCGCCGCAGCACCGCCTTGATGCGCGCCATCAGCTCGCGGATGGAGAATGGCTTCGTGACGTAGTCGTCCGCGCCAAGCTCGAGGCCGACGACCTTGTCGATCTCCTGGCCGCGGGCGGTCAGCATGATGATCGGGATCGAGGGGCGCCGCGCCTTGACCTGCTTGCACACCTCGAGACCGCTCATGCGCGGCATCATTACGTCCAGCACGACGAGGTCGGGATCGTCGGCGAAGACTCGCTCGAGGCCCGCCACGCCATCCTCGGCACTCAGGACCTCGTAACCCTCGTACTCGAAGTTGTCGCGCAGGCCGGCCACCATGGCCGGCTCGTCTTCGATGATCAGAATGCGCGTCTTCCTGCCCGTTCTGCCCTGAGCGGCGCCGCGTTCGGGCGCAAAGGCCACGGTCGATGGGGTACCGTTCACACGGCCGTTTCCGTTCCGCTTCTTCATCCCGCCATCCTCACGGTTGCGTCGCTGTCCGACTGCTGCGCGGCCGCCGTCTCCAGCGGCAACGTCAGCGTGAACTTGCTGCCTTTCCCCGGCGTGCTCTCCACATCGACTTCTCCGCCGTGCGCGTGCGCGATGTGGCGTACCAGCGACAGGCCCAGGCCGCTCCCCTTCGTGTTGTGCACGAGCGGATCGCCGGCGCGGTAGAACTTCTCGAAGATCTTCGACTGCTCGTTGCGCGCGATGCCGATGCCGCGATCCACGACCTCGAGCTTCGCGGCGCCGTCCGCGCGGTACAGTCGCACGCCGATGAACTTCTCCCGGTCCGAGTACTTGAGCGCGTTGTTGACGAGGTTGACGAGCGACCGCGCGATCGCCTCCCGGTCCACGTGCACGGGGGGAATGGTCCGGTCGATGCTCTGCTCGAAGGTGAAGCCCTGCTCGTCGATCTGATCGCGATACGTATCCAGCGTGTTGGTGACCAGCTCGGCGAGGTCGGTCTTCCTGAAGTCGTACTCCTTGCGTCCCGCCTCGATTCGCGAGAAGTCGAGGATGTTGTTGATGAGCGCCGTCAACCGCTCGCTCTCCTTGCGAATGATGCGGTAGTACTCTTCGACCTTGTCCCGTGCGGTGATGCGCCCCAGCTCGAGCGTCTCCGCGTACAGGCGGATCAGTGACAGCGGGGTGCGCAGTTCGTGCGACACGTTGGACACGAAGTCCGACTTCAGCCGCGCGAGGGCGACCTCCTTGCTCACGCTGCGATAGGTCAGCACGAGCCCGCCGACCAGCAGCAGGGAGATCACCCCGAGAATCAGGAAGCTGTATCGGACCCAAGTCCGCCCGATCGCCTCCACGCTCGTGCCCTGGAACTTGATCCCCAGCGCCAGCCCCCTGAACGCGTCGCCGAGATCGCGGGTGATCTCCGGCTTCCCGTCGGACCATCCCGCCGATGCTGCCAGCGGTTCGCTCCCGTGCGCCATCGCGGACGACCCGGCGTCGGCGTCCGGCGCCATGGGATAGACGATCATCGCCAGCCGGTTCCCGCCTTCTTCACCCAGCTTGTAGGCGATGAGCGACTCGAGCATGTCCGGGAAGAACTTGCGCTTCAGATACTCGGGGTCGAAGCACGCGCCGCCAAGGACGACCCGGTGTTTGGCGACCCTCGGCAACGTGAAGAACGCCGTGTTCATGTACTCGTACGTGCCGTCGCGCTTCGTGCGCTCGGCGTACCAGGTGATCGGCCGGGTCTTCCTCTGCAGCTGTTCGGCGAACATCTTCGCTTCGAACGTGAACCAGCCGCTGAACACTTTCCCGAGGCGCTGATGTTCGTAGAGGATCGATGCCTCGTTCAATCGAGATGGCTGCGTGCGAAAAACCAGGCCTGTCTTGTCGTCGAAGAGAAACGCGTGCGCCAGCCACGGACGCTCGGACAGGAACCGATCGAGCTGCCTGGCTCTCTCCATCTTGTCGACGTCCGCCGACGGAAAGGCCTCGCGGACTTCGTCGGTGATCATGTAGATCTTCTGACTGAGCTGCTTCTCGGAGATCGCGAGCATCTGCTGGAAATCGCGATGGATCGCGGCTTCCAGCGCCTTGTCGCGCTCGATCGATTTCAACTGGTAGTAGTTGACGTAGATCAGCGCCGCTGCCGGCAGCATCACCGCCAGTTCCAGCGTCAACATGAGCCGGATCCGCTTGTTGCCCGTCCTGAATTGCCGCAGCCGGGCCCTCCAGCGGCTCTGACCGCCGCGCGTTGGTTCCATTCCGACCTCCCGAAGCCCCGAACCCCTCACGACCCAGAGATTAGCCGAGCGCAAGCCCCGCTTTGTTAAGAATGGGTTAAGTCATGTCAAGGATTTGTAAGATTTCCTGCCATGACACGCACGGGTTGCGCGACCGTGGCCGGGGCGGCTTACCTGGCATCTACGGGGTAGCCAACCGGGTGGTTCAGAAACGCGTGTTGCGGGCCCTTCAGCTTCAACAGGCTCCTGAGCTTGTCCCTGTCGAAAGACGCGCGCGGCCGCGTCGCGAGGCCGCGGCCCGCGCAGAACAGGCCGACGTTCTGCGAGACGATGCCGGAGTCGATCGCGCCCCACTCGTGCTTCTGCTCGGGCGCTCCCCTGCTGAACCGGGCGCCGTCGGAGACCAGGAAGAGGTGCACGGGCGCTTCAGGCACGCCGAGCTCGCTCCGGTGGTCGCCGCTCGCCACGAGCGTGAGCGCGTGGTTTGCCGCGTCGTACTGATACGCCCCGCCTTTCATGACGACGTAGAGATCGACATCCTGCGCGTTGATCGCGGATGCCGCGGTGCGTTTTCCGTCGGGTCGGTTGACGCCGTTCGCAGCCCACAGCAGGTCCGACAGATCGCGCATGCTCAGGTCGCGAATCGACCACGATCGAACCGACGCCCTCGCGGAGAAGGCTTCCATCACCGTCAGCCCTCCCTTCTTCGCCGGTTCGATCAGCTTGATTGTTCCCTCCGCCGCCGCCTGCGCCATGACAGCGCACGGGCACGCGAGCAGTGCGATCAGGACGCACGCTGGAGCGGTACGAGAGTGGCTCACCGCGTCCTCCTTCCTGTGCGTGGATGGATCGCTACCTCTTATACACCCTGGGTGCCACAGTGATCTTGCGGGGTAGATTGGCTGCGCGTCTTCGAGCTTTCACGAGGGGGCGGTTCCCGCTGCGCAGCGCCGGCGCGGGGTTCGCGCGGCGCGGCGAATCAGCGCATTCGTGGCCCGCGGCTGGGGCAGACGCTGTGGTAACATGAGGGATTGTTCGCGTCCCGCGAACGCCCACCTGACGGGTCCCCATCGTCCAGAGGCCCAGGACGTGGCCCTTTCAAGGCCAAAACACGGGTTCGAATCCCGTTGGGGACGCCAACCTTCGCTCTCATGTCATGCGAAGGTTGCCCGCCGAAGCGGCAAAGCCGCGAAGGCGGGCCTGATCCTGTGATAGCGAGCTACGGTTGGCAAGCCAGGCTCGTACTTCACTGGACCATCAAATCGACGAAATCTGATCACGCCAGAGACGACTGCACGATCAAGTTTTGCCAACCTCACTGGGTTGACGCTCATATAGCGGGTGTTTCGAGCCACTCGCGTTGGGCACCGCGGTTGCACCGCTCGGTGCGCCATGAGCGATACCCAGAAACGGTTCGTCTACACTGTTCCGGGGTGCAGCCGAGCAGACGCGCGATGACGGTACGCTCCCGATCACTCGGGTTGCGCCAGCCGTTTTCGAGGTGCGAGATGTACTGGCGAGGAATGCCGACTTTCTTCGCGACTTGCTTTTGGCTCAGACGGAGCGTCAGGCGCAGAAACTTGATTCGGAGCAACACAACGCCTCCTGCTGGCATCGGCAATATCGGCGCACATATGGCGGCGGACATCAACGTGATCGTAGATGTCGAGCCTGACGAGGCCAAGTTGCTGATTAGTCCAATCGAAACGCTCGTGGACGAGTGGTACGTCGCACGGCACGACCGCAAATCACGCTTTGCCACCCTCGCACAGCTCGTCCACGACAAGTTTCTGGCGCGCAAGAGACCGACTGGCCCGACCGCGGCAGAAGAAGAACCTACGCCGCAGCAGTGATCGCATACTTCGACGAGAGCGGGACCCACGCGGGCGCAACCGTGTTGTCCGTCGGCGGTTACATGGCTCCCGCGGAGGGCTGGGCGGCATTCGACGTCGAATGGCAGCAGGCTCTCAGCGACTACGCCATTGAGTACTTCCGCATGGCGGACTTCGAGAATCGCCAAGGGCAGTTCAGGAACTGGCCAACGAATCGGAGGGTTCACCGGTTGAGCCGTCTACTGACCATCATCAATCGTCATACAACCGCCAGCGCCGGGATGTCTGTTGATCGAGTCGCGTACGAGCGCATCTTTCCAGACGCTCTCAAGGAGAAGGTCCGCGGTCCCTATGGGCTGGCCTTGAAAGGCTGCCTCGCGTCGCTCAAACGACTGAGCAAGCGCGTTAAATGGACCGACGCAATCCAAGTGGTCTTTGACTTTGGCGCTGACGAAGCGGGCACCATTGAACAGGAGACCCTTCGCGTAATCAATGACAATCCCGACGAATCGAGGTACTTGGATGTTCGGTTCGAGCGCAAACGCCACGTGAGCAGGCTGCAAGCTGCGGACATCGCCGCCTACGACATGTGTAAAGAGGTGGCTCGTGTGCTGGGACATCACGGCCGGAAGCAGCGAAAGCTCATGGAACGCTTCCGCGAGCGCTACTTGTACTGGAATTACATGGACGAAGAAGAACTCACGAGGTTCGTTGAACGAAACGCACATCTCGTGTGAGCAAGGCCGCGCGGTTGGAGGGATTTCGATGGGTGTCATCGACACAGTGAAAGACGTCGCGTTGCTCGTGCAGAAGCTCGACAACATGGACTTGCTGAAGCGCATGGTGGAACTACAGGAACAGGTCTTCGAGCTTGTAAACGAGAACCGCGAGATCAGGGAGCAGAATCGCGTCCTGTCCGAGAAGTTGATGACGCGCGAGCAGATGTCATTCCGAAAGAACTCCTATTGGAGGGGCGAGGAGGGTCCTTTCTGTTCGAGGTGCTTCGACGCCGAGGGTCTCGCCGTTCGGATGCTGAAGCAACCGGGTTACCTGCCGAAGTGCCCCAAATGCGACACCCTTGCACCCGATCCGGATGGGCGTGGCCCGCGACTCTGACGGTCCAAATCGCTTAAGCGGCTCCAGGTTACGCAGCGAGTGGTCCCTCCAAGTACAAAATCGGCTGTCGCGTTGGGGACGCCACACTTTGTAGCCCCACGAGCATCCCGCCGGGGCGCGTATTGACTGCCCATTTTCCGATTCGCTCCGTGCCTCGCACATCGCCGGATGTCCCCGCCCGCAGCAATCGCCGTGGCCAGGTTGCTGATCTCCGTTGTCAGGCGGGCACGCTCCTCGATGAGGGCAGCGCGTTCCTCGTCGGGATTGCTGGCGAACGCCGCATCCACGATTCGGTCGATGAAGCCGGGATGCAGCAGGGACCCCTCAATCACGTCGAGGAACAGCGTTCGATCTCATCCACGCCGAACGCGATTTCACTCGGACACACGTCGGGCCCTTTCCGGCGCCGTGCCGAGCAGATGTAGACGTGCTGCCCGCAAGCAAGGAGGGGCTTCCGAGCAAGCTGAGCGAATCGATGCGTCGCAATTGGAGGAACTTGGGATATTCGCCGATATTCGGGGAGAGTCCATGCGCAATGTAGCCGATCGCCTGCTCGCAGTCCCACCACGTTCGCTCGTTGCGTTCGGGTTGGTCGCAATCACTGTCGGCGCTTGCCGCACCGCACCGGAGTCGCTGGCGTTTGATGCCCGTCCTGTAGAGTCATCGATCCGGCGTTCCTTGCCGGCGGGGTGGGCCGTCGCTGAAAGTCGATCGAACGAAATTCCGTTCGGCCACCACTGGGGGGATTGGAGCGGGCCATACCGCGGGCAGCGAGGAACCATGCTGGTGGTCACTGGCCCGAAACCCGTTTCCGTTTGGTGGTCCGACGCGAACGGCCGCAGCCACCGTGACCCAATCGCGGTCGAGTCGATAAATATCTGGCTAATGCCACCCGCGTATCGCAACAACTGGCGAACGCTTCTGACGATGCACGCGCCGCCGCAGCCGGACCGCGTCTTTGCGGACGAACGCGTGCGAGTGTATGCCCGCCCGTCGCACCGGCTCGCGATTTCGGAGCAGCAGTTCAAAGAACAGATCATGACCAAGGCCGCTGGAATCAGCGGGCCGGAGTCTCCTTGGAATGAAGCTTCGCGGCTTTCGTGGGGAAGTTGGCAGCCGGACCTGCATCGAGCACTGGCCGGAGATGGTCAACGGTGAGGCTGCCGGGATCGGAGGCGAGCGCTCGCGTGTGGTCGCGCCAAGTAATACTCAGCGACGTGCCTCGAAGGGGACAAACGACTAGCGGATGAATCGACAGAGCTTTGCGGAGGTGCTGACCCACGTCAACAGTATGTGCCCGCAGGAGCGGGTGCGTACTCGCGTGCGCGCTGCAGCAATCCGTTCGGTCAGAGACCTGGCGCGGAAATCCGAGACCTCGCGTGGTGACTTCGCAGCATTTTGCTGCTGGTTGCTCGGGAAGTTCGACGGTCAGCAGGCCGAAGACGCGCTGCTTCGCATTCTTCGAGGTCGTCGCCGTTCTTTGTGGATGCAGGCGGCGGCCGGCCTAGCGACCGCGGGTAGGTCACGCACTGCACACGCTCTGATGGGTATCGTTGTCCAGGACAGCGCGCCTGTCCGCCGCGAGGGCAGCGTTTACGCGCTCGGGTTCATGGACGCGAAGGGTCTCGAGGCCGAGATCGTCGACACACTTGTCGTCGCGCTCGAAAAGGACCCTGTTGCGCGTGTTCGTGCACAGGCTGCTGAGAGTCTCGCAAACCGGCTTCGATTCACTCGCATAAAGGGCGGAAGCCGGGCGAAGCGCGCCTTGATCAAGCATCTGACCGACACCAGTGCCGATGTGCGCTTCTGGTGCGCGTATGCAGTCGGCGAGCTCCGATTGAACGCCGCCCTGTCATCACTGCGCCACCTCACGCGGGACCGAGCCTCCGTATCCGGCTGGTGGTCCGTGGGAACCGAAGCGCGCGACGCTCTGAAGGTTATTGCCGGCGGTGATTGGCCGGATCGACGCGCGCGCCGCTAAAAGCGGACACAACGTTGAGAGCCGAACGGCGATGAATACCGCACACGACGAAGCGCTCGCGTCCGTATTGAGGCATTGCTTCGTGAGCCTCGCAAGCTGCGCCACGTCAACGCCCAGTTGCCTGAATGGGTTGGCAAGGTGCAGACGCACGGCGGAGTTCTTGTGAACGAGACAGTGATTCGCGCTAACGGACACGTGACTGACGCCCGGTAGATTAAGCCGCTCGGGTGAGGTGTTGAACGCATCCAGTCTGCCGATCGGGGTGACGTTCAACCTGAAAGTGCGTCCCGATCACTTTAGCGCGATTGATGTTCTGGATCTCCACTTTCCTGTCGTCGCCGGCAGGCGCGTTGCGGAGGATCGACTCGCGCCGACATCACTGTTCATCTACGGCACAGCGTTTCCGTTTCCCGTTTGGCATGGCGGAATATTCGCGACCGCAGCGCATGTTGTGAAGAGCGCATCGGTCGCCGGAGAGGTGGTTCTCGGCCGATTGGGCCACGATATCCCAGGTTATGGGGTCGAGCGCGCCGAGATATTCGAGAACTTCGATTTCGCACTACTCAAGTGTCCCGGGCTTGAGAAATTTCCACCGGTGAATCTTGAAATGCAGGCCTCACTTCGATTGTTCGATGACGTCAGCGCGGTGGGATACCCCTTCAGCGTTGACCCGGAGCATTTGGTCGCCACTCACCGCGGCTTTGCGGGTCACATCGTCGCATGCCGACAGCTATATCGCCTCCCCGGCCAGCCGTTTGGCTATGAACTGTCTTTTCCGACTCCTCCGGGAATGTCGGGCGCACCATTGATGCACCGCGGCCGCGACGGCTCAACTCGCTGTTACGGCTTCGTTGTCGAGCACGCAACAACAGAGTTCGCGGGCGTTAGCATCAGTCTCGGCATTGCGGTTTCATGTTGGATTCTCTGGAGCATCCGCTCGCGATTCTTGCGATCCGATGCGTTCTCGGCCTGGTTCGGCGTCTCGGCGGCACCGCAGCCGCCACCTCACGCGCCCAAGCAATTAGCACCGGACATGCCCACAGAATCAGACCTGGAGGACTGGACTGATTCTGAGACCTGAGTGGAGGCGCATCTGAACTCTCGGAGGATGCGGGCATTACCCTATTTGACTATGGCCGCTCACGAGCGCGGACGTGAGATCGATTGCCACGTAACCGTCGGCCTCAACGTACCAAACCTGGTCGACATTCGAGAGCATCGCGCCGCCCAAGCCAGCTCGAGCCGCTTCCA
>DATHTE010000099.1:0-19665 GCA_035463475.1 Vicinamibacterales bacterium | reverse complement strand
AGGAGGAGATCCTCGAGGTCGAGCAGGAAGAAGCGCATCCCGAGGACGTCGTCACGCGGGCGCCCGTCGTGACCGTCATGGGACACGTCGATCACGGCAAGACGACGCTGCTCGACGGCATCCGCGAGACGCGCGTCGCCGCGCGCGAGGCGGGGGGCATCACCCAGCACATCGGCGCCTCCGCGGGGCAGGTCGGGGACCGCAAGGTCGTCTTCCTCGACACGCCTGGTCACGAGGCCTTCACGATGATGCGCGCGCGCGGCGCGCGGGTCACCGACGTCGTCGTGCTCGTCGTCGCGGCCGACGACGGCGTGATGCCGCAGACGCGCGAGGCGATCGACCACGCGCGGGCCGCCGGCGTGCCGATCCTGGTGGCAATCAACAAGATCGACAAGCCGGACTCAAACCCCGAGCGCGTGAAGCGCGAGCTGGCGGACCTTGGCCTCGTCGCGGAGGACTGGGGCGGCCAGACGGTCACCGTGGCGGTCTCCGCCAAGAAGCGCCAGCACCTCGACCTGCTGCTCGAGATGGTGCTCCTCGTCACGGAGATGAGCGAGCTGAAGGCAAACCCGAAGAAGAACGCCACCGGCACGGTACTCGAGGCCAAGCTGGACAAAGGGCGCGGCCCGGTGGCGACGGTGCTCGTGCAGGACGGCACGCTGCACGTCGGCGACAACTTCCTCGCCGGCACGATCGTCGGCAAGGTGCGCGCGCTCATCGACGACCGCGGGCGGCCCGTGAAGTCCGCGGGGCCGGCCACGCCGGTGGAGGTGCTCGGCCTCAGCGGGTTGCCGACGCCGGGCGACACGTTCCAGGCGATCGCCGACACGGCCAAGGCGCGCCAGATCGCGACCTTCCGCCAGACGCAGGCGCGGGACCGGGCGCTCGGCAAGAGCGCGCGGCTCACGCTCGAGACCCTTCGCCAGCAGATCTCCGAAGGTGGCGTGAAGGAGCTGCCGATCATCATCAAGGCGGACGTGCAGGGGTCGGCTGAAGTGCTCGCCGACACGCTGACGAAGCTGAGCGACGAGCGCGTGAAGGTGCGGATCATCCACAGCGGCGTCGGCGCGATCAACGAGTCCGACGTGCTGCTGGCGTCCGCGTCGAACGCGATCATCATCGGGTTCAGCGTGCGGCCGGACCGCAACGCCCTGGACGTGGCGGAGCGCGAATCGGTGGACATCCGCCTGCACTCGGTCATCTACAACGTCACCGACGAGATGAAGAAGGCGATGGCGGGGCTGCTCGAGCCGACGTTCAAGGAGTCGCGCCTCGGCGTGGCTGACGTGCGGCAGACCTTCAAGGTGCCGAAGTTCGGCACGGTTGCCGGCTGCATGGTGGTCGATGGCCGCATCACGCGGTCCGGCGAAGCGCAGGCGCGGCTGCTGCGCGACCACGTCGTGGTCTGGGAAGGCAAGCTCGCGTCGCTCAAGCGCTTCAAGGACGACGTGTCGGAGGTCAAGGCGGGCTTCGAGTGCGGGATTGCGCTGGAGCGCTTCAACGACATCAAGGTAGGAGACCAGATCGAGGCGTTCGTGATGGAACGCGTTGCCACGCCGGTCTGATGACGGTCGGGCTGCTAACCCTCGAGCTGCACATCCCGCACGCGCGGTCGTTGAAGGAGAAGCGCATGGTCCTGCGCAGCCTGAAGGACCGCCTGAAGAAATTCAACGTCGCGGTGGCCGAGGTCGAGCACCAGGATCTCTGGCAGCGCGCGACCCTCGGCGTGGTGACCCTGAGCGGGTCGGCCGACGCCGTGGACCGGGCGCTCGCCGCCGTGGCCGACGAGGTGGAGCGGATCGAACCGGGCCTCATCACTGCCACGCACGTGGAGTTTCTCACCTGATGGCGCAAGGCTCTCGTCCCGCGCGCGTCGGCGATCAGATTCGCCAGGAGCTCACCGAGCTGCTGGCGCGGCACGTCAAGGACCCGGGCGTGGGGTTCGTCACGATTATCGAGGTGACGGTAACCGCGGATTTGCAGCACGCCCGCGTCTACTACACGAGTATGGGAGACGCGAAGCAGCGCGCCGAGACGACGCGGGCCCTTCGCCGGGCCCTGCCGTTCCTGCGCCGGCAGGTGGGCGAGCGGCTCCAGCTGCGGCGCGTGCCCGAGCTGCAGTTCTTCTTCGACGAAAGCATCGAGCGGGGCGAGCGGATCGAGCGCATTATCCGCGAGCTCCATGCCAGCGACGGGGCCGATGACGAGTGACGCCTATGGCCGCCACGTGGTCGCGAGCATTCGCGACGAGATCCTGCGGCGCGGCCGTTTCCTGATTTCCTCCCACGCGCGCCCGGATGGGGACTCGATCGGATCGCAGCTGGCGATGGCCTTCGCGCTCGGCGAGCTGGGCAAGGAGTGCCGCATCGTCAACCGCGACGAGCCGCCGGAGCACTACTACGAGTTTCCGGGCGTGGACTCGATCGCCATTGCGACGCGGGTGGATCCGGCGTGGGGAGACTTCGACGCGGAGATCATCATGGAGTGCGGCGATCTGCCGCGCACCGGCGTCGAAGGGCTTGGCCGCGCGTTCGTCATCAACATCGACCACCACCTGGGCAACACGATGTACGGCTCGCTCAACTGGTTCGACGAGTCGGCGTCCGCCTGCGGCGAGATGGTGTTCGAATTGATCCGGGCGCTCGGCGTGAGGCTCACGCCGGAGATCGCCACCCACGTGTACCTCGCGATCCTGACGGACACCGGCTCGTTCCACCACTCGAACATCACGCCCCGGACCTTCGAGGTGTGCCGGCAGGTCACCGAGGCCGGCGTGAACCCCGCGTCCATGGCCCGGCGCGTGTTCGACAGCAACAGCTACGGCAAGCTGAAGCTGATCGGCCACCTGCTCGATTCCATGGAGCTGCACGGCGACGGCCGGCTCGCGGTGATGTGCATGACGCAGGACCTGCTCGACCACGCGGACAGTACCGTGAACGACACCGAGGGAATCATCAACCTGCCCCTCACCGCGCGCGAGATCCAGGCGGTCGTCTTCTTCAAGGCGCTCGAGGCGGGCCAGGTGCGCGTGAGCATGCGGTCGAAGTACGACGTGGACGTCCGCGCGGTCGCGGTGCAGTACGGCGGAGGCGGCCACACGAACGCCGCCGGTTTCTCGGTGCCCGGTGGCGTGGCCGAGGTGCGCCCCGCGATCATCCAGAAGCTCGTCGCGGAGGTCGAACGCGCGGCCCAGCAGCGCGAGACCGAACTCTCGCGCAAGTAAGTGCAATGCCGAACGCCGAATACCGAATGCCGAAAGCGGCAAGGCCGAAGGTGTCAACGCCCTCGGCATTCAGTCCGTTCGGCATTGACGCATTCGGCATTCGGCATTCGGGCATTCGGCATTGCTCTTGATGGACGGCGTCCTCGTCATCGACAAGCCGCGCGGCCCCACCTCGCACGACATGGTCGCCGCGGCGAGGCGGGCGCTCGGCACGCGCCGGATCGGCCACACCGGCACGCTCGATCCGCTCGCCACCGGTGTGCTGCCACTCGTGGTCGGACAGGCCACGCGGCTCTCGCAGTTCCTGACCGGCGCACCGAAAGGGTACGACGCGACGGTGCGCCTGGGCGTCGAGACGGACACGTTCGACGCCGCGGGCCAGCCCGTGCGGACCGCGCCGGAGGGCCAGGTGCTCGCCGTGTCGGACGCTGACATTCTCGCCGCGCTCGAGCCGTTTCGCGGCGCGTTCGAGCAGGCGCCGCCGCCGTACTCCGCGAAGAAGGTCCGGGGCGTGCGCGCGTACGAACTGGCGCGCCGGCAGGAGCCGGTGGACACGTCACCGGTTCCGGTCGCCGTGCAAGGCCTCGAGATGATCGAGCGGGAAGGATCGCGGGTGCGGCTCCGCGTCGAGGCGTCTGCCGGCTTCTACGTCCGGTCGTTGGCCCGTGACCTCGGCCAGCGCCTCGGGTGCGGCGCGCACCTCGAGACGCTCCAGCGATACCGGAGCGGCGCGTTCACGATGGCGGACGCCGTGACACTGGCCGAGCTCGAGTCTGGTGGACGCGCGGGCGCCCTTTCACGGCTGATCGGCATGGAGCGGCTCCTGCCGGACTTGCCTGCCTTCGATCTTTCGGAGCGAGGGGCGCACCGTGCCTCGCACGGCAACACCCTCGGACCGATGGACGGACGGCCGCGCGAGGGGCGCATTCCGCCGGCCGGGGGGCTTGCTCGCGTCTTCTCGGCCGACGGCCGTCTGGTCGCGGTCGCGCGGACGGCGGCGGGTGGAGTTTTGCAGCCGCTGGTGGTTCTAGGCTAAAATATTGGGCTACTTGTACTAAGCGCACCGCGACAGAGGAACGCCGCGACGCGGAAGCGCGAAGTCGCTGGACGGCGGCCCGGTACGGCAATCCCGCCCTCTGGACCGCTCGTGGAGGACACGTGCCACTCAGCAAGGATCGGAAAACCGAGATCATCGGTTCGTACCAAACGCACGACTCGGACACCGGCTCACCTGAAGTCCAGGTCGCCATTCTCAGCGAGCGAATCAACTACCTTACAGAGCACTTCAAGACGCACGCGAAGGACCACCATTCGCGGCGGGGACTGCTGAAGCTGGTCGGCCAGCGGCGGCGGCTGCTCGATTACCTGAAGCGCAAGGACGCTGACCGCTACGGCGACTTGATCCGCCGGCTCGGCATCCGGAAGTAGAGAGTTATGCACACACGTGAAGTGACGGTTGGGGGGAAAACCCTGTCCATCGAGACCGGCCGGCTGGCGAAGCAGGCCGACGGCGCCACGCTCGTCCGCCTCGGCGACACGATGGTGCTGGTCACCGCCTGCCACGCCGCGAACCCACGCGAAGGGATCGATTTCCTGCCGCTGACGGTCGACTACCGCGAATACACCTACGCGTCGGGCCGCATCCCGGGCGGGTTCTTCAAGCGGGAAGGCAAGCCCACCGAAAAGGAAGTGCTGACCAGCCGTCTCATCGACCGGCCGATCCGTCCGCTGTTCCCGGCCGGGTGGCGGATGGAAACGCAGGTCATCGCGCTCGTCCTCTCCGCTGACGCGGACAACGACTCGGACGTCCTCGCCATCACGGGGGCCTCCGCCTCCCTCGCGCTCTCGGAGATTCCCTTCCAGAAGACCATCGCCGGCGTGCGGGTCGGGCTCGCCGACGGCCAGTACCTGATCAATCCGTCGTACGAGCAGCGGAAGACCAGCCGCCTCGATCTGATCGTCGCCGGCAGCCGCGACGCCATCGTGATGGTCGAAGCGGGCGCGAAGGAAGTGACCGAAGAGGAGATGGTGGGTGCGCTCGAAGCCGGGCACGCGGCGATCCGCGACATCGTCGAGGCGATCGACGCGCTGGCGCGCGAGGTGGGCAAGAAGAAAGTCGAGGCCCCGACGAAGGAGTTCGGAGCGGACTTCTACCGCGAGGTGGAGGAGAAGATCTACGTTCCGCTCAGCGAGGCCATGCGCATCAGGGGCAAGCTCGAGAACTACCAGCGTGTCGACCAGCTGCTTGAAGAGCTGATCGCCGGCCTGCCCGAAGGGGAGGTCGAGCGCCGTACCGAGGCGAAGGCCATCTTCAAGGAGCTCAAGGAACGCGTGATGCGCGACGAGATCCTCGAGCGCGGCAAGCGGCTGGACGGCCGCTCGTTCGACGAGATCCGCGCCATCAGCATCGAGGTTGGCGTCCTGCCGCGCGTGCACGGCTCGAGCGTGTTCACCCGCGGCGAGACGCAGGCGCTCGTCACCGCGACGCTCGGCACCGCCGAGGACCAGCAGAAGATCGAGATGGTCGACGGCGAGATGTACAAGCGCTTCATGCTCCACTACAACTTCCCGCCGTTCTCGGTCGGCGAAGTTGCGTTCCTGCGCGGTCCGGGGCGGCGCGAGGTGGGGCACGGCGCGCTGGCGGAACGCTCCCTCTTCTCGATGATCCCGGCCGAGGACCAGTTCCCCTACACGATTCGCGTCGTCTCCGACATCCTCGAGTCGAATGGCTCGTCGTCGATGGCGTCGGTGTGCGGGGGCTCCCTCGCCATGATGGATGCCGGCGTGCCGCTCAAGGCGCCGGTGGCAGGTGTGGCGATGGGTCTCGTGATGGATGAGAAGACCGGCAAGTACGCCGTGCTGACCGACATCGCCGGTGCGGAGGACCACTACGGCGACATGGACTTCAAGGTCGCCGGCACGCAGGAGGGCATCACCGCCCTGCAGATGGACATCAAGGTCACCGGCATCACGACCCAGATCATGCGCGAGGCGCTGGAACAGGCGCACCGCGGGCGGCTGTACATCCTCGAGAAGATGGCGCAGACGCTGGCGGCGTCGCGCAAGGACGTGTCCGCGTACGCGCCGCGCATCATCACCATCCGGATCCCCGTGGACAAGATCCGGGACGTCATCGGGCCCGGCGGCAAGATGATCCGGAGCATCATCGAGCGCACCGGCGTGAAGATCGACGTCGAAGACGATGGACGCGTGAACGTCGCGTCAGCCGACGAGGCCTCGTCGGCCAAGGCCATCGCGATCATCCAGGAGCTCACCGCCACCCCTGAGCTGAACAAGACCTACATGGGCAAGGTGCAGCGCATCACCGACTTCGGCGCGTTCGTCGAGATCATGCCAGGCGTCGATGGCCTGCTGCACGTGTCGGAGATCGCCCACTACCGCGTGAAGGACGTGCGGGACGAGTTGAAAGAAGGGGACCAGCTCCTGGTGAAGGTCATCAACATCGATCCGTCAGGCAAGGTACGGTTGAGCCGAAAGGCGCTCATCGAGCGTCCCGAAGGGATGCCGCCCGAGCCGGAAGGAGGCGGCGAACCGCGACGCGACTCCGGCGAACGCCGCCACGGGCACGGACACGGCCGCGGCCCTCGGCGTGAGCACGCTCGCCGTTAGCCGCGGCCGAATGCCAATGGCCAAACTGCCGAAGGCTAAAGACCAAATGCCGAAGGCCGAAAGCGTCAATGCCGAATCTGTGATTCGCTGACGCTTTCGGCATTTGACGCTTTGGGCATTCGGCCTTCGGCGTTCGGCATTGCTCTCCCAACCACTGACGCCCGCAGCCCGTCTTATAATTGGGAGAGGTGTGTATGGCCAGCCGCAGACGTGCGCTCGCCTGGATCGCGTTGCTCGGTGGCTCAGCCGTTTTGTGGGCTGGCGCTCGCGCGCTCGGCCAGGAGCAGGCGCCCACGCGTCGCGCCTTCAACGTAACCGCTCGCAAGTTCGCGTTCGACCCGAGCCGCCTCGAGGTGCGTCAGGGAGACATCGTCAGCATCGCGTTCTCGGCCGAAGACATCGCGCACAGCTTCACCGTGGACGAGTACCGTATCGCCAAGCGGGCCGCCCCGGGCCAGCCCGTGAGCTTCGAGTTCCGCGCCGACCAGACGGGCACGTTCCGCATTTACTGCAACCTGCAGCAGGACGACGGCTGCAGGAAGATGCACGGTGAACTGGTCGTTCGGTAAGCTCATTCAGCCCTCGCTTCTCCGTTCCACCCTGAGCCTGCTGTTCCGGCGCCCGTACGCGAAGTAGAGCCCGGCGCCGATCACCAGCCAGACGATCAGCCGCTCCCACGTCTCGCGCGGGAGGCTCAGCATCAGCGCGAAGCTGACGAGCGCGGAAAGCGTGGGAATGTAGGGCACCAGCGGTACGCGGAACGGCCGCGGCAGATCCGGCCTGGTGGCCCGGAGCACCAGGATCCCGATCGATACGATCACGAACGCCATCAGCGTGCCGATGCTCACCAGGCTGCCGAGCGTGCCGATCGGTGTCAGCCCCGCCGCGACCGCCACGACAGCGCCGGTGACCAGCGTGGAAATGTGAGGCGTGCGAAACCTCGGGTGGATGGCCCGCGTCCACCCCGGAAGCAGGCCGTCGTTGCCCATCGCGAGGAAGATGCGCGGCTGCGCGAGCATCATCACCACCATCACGGAACTGAGACCGGCGAGCACCCCGAGCGTGACCAGGATCTTCGCCACACCCATGATCTCCTCCCAGCCGGTGCCCGCCGCCCGCTGCTGCGCCGCCTCTATCGCGACCACAAACGGCGCCGGCTGGTTGCGGAGCTGCGCGTAGTCCACGAGACCAACCATCACGGCCGAGGTGAGCACGTAGAGCACCGTGCAGACGGCGAGCGATCCGAGAATGCCTCGCGGCATGTCGCGCTGCGGATCGCGCGCCTCCTGCGCCGACGTGGAGACGGCGTCGAACCCGATATACGCGAAGAAGATAATCGCGGCGCCGCGGAGGATGCCGCTAATACCGTACTCCCCGAACCGGCCGGTGTTCGGCGGCACGAACGGGTGCCAGTTGGCGGGATCGACAAAGAACGCGCCCGCGCCGATGAGCATCAGCACCACGCCGACCTTCACGACGACGATGGCGGCGTTGACCGATGCTGATTCGCTGATGCCGATCACCAGCAGAGCCGTCACCAGCGCCGTGATGATGACCGCGGGCAGGTTGAACACGGCCGTCGCCGCGCCTCCACCCGCCAGCGGGACCGCCGTTCCCGGCGCCGCGCTCAGCGCCGCGGGGAAAGACAGCCCGACCTGCGCCAGCAACGTGACGAAGTTGCCCGACCAGCCCACGGCCACGGTCGCCGCGCCGAGCGCGTACTCGAGGATGAGGTCCCACCCGATGACCCAGGCGACGAACTCACCCAGCGTCGCATAGGCATAGACGTAGGCCGATCCCGCGACGGGAACACTGGACGCGAACTCGGAGTAGCACAGCCCGGCGAGCGCGCTGGCAAACCCCGCGATGATCATGGAGATCACAATGGCCGGGCCTGCGTGAGCGCCGGCGGCCTGACCGCTCAGCACGAAGATGCCGGTACCGATGATGGCGCCCACGCCCAGCATCACCAGTTGCACGGGGCCGAGCACCCTTTTGAGCGCCCGATCGCCGAGGCCGACCTGCTCCCGCTCGATCTGTTCGATGGACTTAGTGGCGAAGATCGTCATGCCCCCAGCCTGCCGCGCGGGGCGCTCGATGTCCTGAAACCGCGCTGAACTCTTCGCGAACCTGTTGTTAAGAAACCCTTAAGCCGCGTGCTACCATCGCCGGTCCCTGTGGTCAGCGTAGCCCGCTTGGTCGCGTTCGGCCCGTTCACGTTCGACGCCCAGAACCGGATCCTGCTGAAGGACGAGGCTGAGGTCCCGCTACCGCCGCGCGTCCTCGCGCTCCTGGAATGCCTCCTGGAACGGCCGGGCCGGGTCATTCCGCGGCAGGAGTTGACCGAACGGGTCTGGCGCGATGCGTTCGTCACCGACACGTCGCTGGCCGAAGCGATCAGCTTCCTGCGTCAGGCGCTGGGCGATGACCCCCAGTCGCCGCAATACGTGCAGACCATCCACCGCCGGGGTTATCGTTTCGTGTCGCGCGTGGAAGAGGTGGAGCGGCCGCAGGCGTCGCCGAACGGCGCGATCGCCGCCTCCTCACCCGAACCCCCCTCAGGCTCCGCCTCCGCGTCGATTCCTGGTGCGCTCGTCCCGTGGAGCCTGGTAGCGCTGCTGGCCGCGATCCTGTCGGTGGCCCTCTGGAAGATCACGCACCCGCCCGATGCCGGGCAGCCGCTGGTCGCGCGAGTCGAGCTGTCGCTGCCGGCAGGGACGACGCTGAGAAGCGACGGGGGCGCGATCGCGTTCTCCGGGGACGGCCGCGCGATCGCGATGGCGGCATGCGGCTCGGTCGGGTGCCGCCTGTTCGTCCGCGACCTTGCCGCCGCGGACGCGCGGGAATTGGCAGACACCGCGGGAGCCGCGGCCCCTTTCTTCTCGCCCGACGGCAGGACCATCGGGTACTTCGCGGGCGGCAAGCTGAGGAAGATCGCGGCGGGCGGCGGCGGGGCGGCGGTGCTGTGCGACGCCCCGGACCCGCTCGGCGCCGCCTGGCTGGACGACGGGCGGATCGTCTTTGCGGGGCATGACACCGGAGGGCTCGAGACCGTCGGGGAGAACGGCGGAACGCCCGTCCCGTTTACCACCGTCGATGCGCGCGCGGGAGAGGTCGGGCATCGCTGGCCGTCGTGGATTCCCGGCAGCGATTTCGTGCTCTTCACGGCGGCGGGCGCCCTCGAGGACGCGAGCTTCTCGCGCCTCTCGGCCATCTCGCGCTCGACTGGCGGCGTGCGGAGCGTGCTCGATCGCGCGATGGCGGGCCAGCTACTTGCCCCGGACCTGCTCGTATTCGTGCGCGACGGCGGGCTGCATGCGGCGCGGTTCGACCGCGACGGCGGCCTGCTTTCCACGCCCCCCGCGCGCGTGTTTGCCGCGGAGGAGGTCCCGGAGAACACGGATGGGACGCCTCTGCTCGTGGCATCCGCACGCGGCGCCCTTGTCCGGGCCGCGGCCGGGGCGCCTCGGCGCGAACTGCGGCTGCGAAGCGGCGATTCGACAGTCCGCTTGCCTAGCCCCTGCGAGCGCTGGCGTCAAGTCAGGCTGCACAGCGCCGGCGGACAGTTGGCCGGGATCAGTGTCGATGGTCCGCGAAGCGAGCTGTGGATCGCGCACGCCGGGCGGGGGACAACATCGAGGCTGATTAGCGACAGACCGGCAGCGGTACCGGTCTGGGCATCCGACGGGCGGTCCCTGGTAGTCAGCGTTACCTCCGACGGCCCCTACAATCTCTGGGCAGTTGACACCGGCGGCAGCGCGCCACGCCGGCTCCTCTCCGCGCCAGCGCACCAGTTTGCGAGCGACGTTCGCCCTGACGGCAGCGTCGTGTTCACCCAGGTGGGTGCTCGCACGCGAGGCGACATATGGCGCCGCGACGCCGGCGGCAAGCTCGAGGCGCTCGTCCGCACGCCCTTCGACGACCGCGGCGGTATCGTCTCGCCCGACGGTCGTTTGCTGGCCTACGAATCGGATGAGTCCGGAGAGCGCCAGGTGTACGTGAAGGCTGTTGGCGGCGCTGGGCGCTCGATTGTCTCCGCGGGCGCGGCGCGGACGCTGGCCTGGCGCGCGGACGGACGACTGCTCTATCGCGATGCCCGCGGCGTCTGGGAGGTTGAGGTGAGACCTGACGGGCAGCCCGGCGAGCCGAAACTGGTGCTCGATCCGGGGGCCGAGATCATCGACGTGTCATCGGGAGGGAGCATCCTGCTGCGCGAACGTGCGTCCGGCACCTCCCGACTGCTGTTGACGCTCGAGGCCTGGCAGGAAATCTCGCGCGCGCTGCCACCCCCGCTCACAGCGCTGCCACGATAGGTTTCGGACGGGACGCCTTCGGCGTTGTCGCCTTCGGCATTCAATTCGGCATTGACGCTTTCGGCGTTCGGCCTTCGGCATTCGGCATTGCCCTCCCGGCCTGTGCAATCCTCTCCTCGACCGGCGGGTGCGTGTAGAAGATCAGGCGCGTCAGCAACGAGGGGCGCGGCTCCGCCAGGTTCTGCGCGCCGAGGCGGCGCATGGCGGAGATGAACGCCGCCGGGCGCCCGGTGAGCCGCAGCGCGAACTGGTCCGCGTAGCGTTCGTTGCGGCGCGACATCGCGTTCGCGATCGGAATCGCGAGGATCGACGCGACCGCCGCACCAAGCAGATACAGCGGGAGCGCGGCGAGATCCTGAGGTCCGTCGATGCCGAGCGCGGGGCCGAACGCGCGCCGCGCGGCGTCAGCACACCAGGCCGCCACCAGCGCGACGAACGCCTCGAAACCGATCGCCTTCCAGAGGTCGTGGTGCACGTGGTGCGCCAGTTCGTGCGCCAGGATCACCTCGATCTCGTCGTCCGAATACTCCGCGAGGAGGGTGTCCGACAGCAGGATGCGGCGCGTGTGACCGAGCCCCACGAGCGCCGCGTTCGCCTTGCGCGTCTTCTCACCCAGGCCCCACACGTGTACACCGAGCGCCTCGACGCCCTGCGCGCGGGCGAGCGCGATCAGCCGGTCGCGCAGTTCGGCGCGATCGAGCGGCGACAGCCGATAGAAGATCGGCAGCAGCACCGTGGGCAGGATGTTCGTCAGCAGCACCGCCGCCGCGACGGCGAGCGCCGCCGCGATCAACCACCACCAGCGGGGAATCGTGTGGATGGCGGCGTAGACGGTGACAGTGGCGACCAGCGCGAAGGTCAGCCCGATCGCCGCGGCCTTTCCGTGGTCCCGCAGCCACTCCGCGCCCGTCTCGCGGGACAACCCGTACCGATGCTCCAGCGCGTAGCCACGGTAATAGGCGAGGGGAAACCCGAGCGCTTCCTGGAGCGCGAAGAGGGCCGTGGTGAACATCGCCGCGGCGACCAGATACCTCGCGAGCCCGTTGGACGCTGGCCCGCCGATCGACTCGGCCCAGGCGCCCAGCGCGGTGGACGCGCCGGACAGCAGGATCCCGAGCAGCAGCGCGCCGGTCAGCGCCATTGACGCCACCGCCGCCCGCCGCCGCTGCCGGTGGTACTTGGTAGCCTTGTCCTCGTTCACGGCGGCTAGTTGAGCTGGAGGGAGATGAGCTTGGAAACCCCGGGCTCCTCCATCGTGACGCCGTACAGCCGGTTCGCGATCTCCATCGTCTTCCGGTTGTGGGTGATCAGGATGAATTGCGTCAGCGACTGCATTCCTTTGAGCATCTCGACGAACCGGCCGATGTTGGCGTCGTCGAGGGGCGCATCGATCTCGTCCAGCAGGCAGAACGGGCTCGGCCGGTACCTGAAGATGGCAAACATCAGCGCCATGGCCGTGAGCGCCTTCTCTCCGCCGGAAAGCAGCTGGACGCTCTGGAGCCGCTTGCCGGGCGGCTGCGCGATGATGTCCAACCCGCTCTCGAGCTGATCGGCCTCGTCCAGCAGTACGAGACCGGCTCGGCCGCCGCCGAACATTGTCGTGAATGTCTCCTCGAAGTAGCGGTTGATCGCCTGGAACGCTTCCTGGAACCGCTCCCGGGTCGTCTTTTCGATGCGGCGGATGGCCTCGTTCGTCGCGTTGATCGAGTCCACCAGGTCCTTGCGTTGCGCCGTCAGGAACCCGTGCCGGTTCTCGAGCTCGTCGAACTGATCGATGGCGAGGATGTTCACGGGACCGAGGCGCTCGATCTTGACCTTCAGCTGCGCGATGGCCTGCTCCACGGTCAGTTCCTTCGGCGCGGGAGCGGCAACCGCGGCGCTCTCGCTCGGAGCGGCAATCTCCGTCGGCAGGCCTGCCAGTGCCGGCTGGTCCTCGGCTGGCGCGGCGGCATCCTCACGCTCTTCCTCGGATGGAACATCCTCGGCAAGGGTGACGGACGCGATCTCGCCGCTCGCCTCGAGGCGCGAGACCTCGGCTGCGACCTCTTCGAGCGTCACCTGCACGGTCTCGGAGCAGATCTCCGCGAGGTGCGCAATATCGGCCTCGGCGGTTGCGCGCGCGACCTCGAAGCGCCCGGCTTCCTCGCGCACGACGTCGAGCGCGCGGCGCGCATCACGGATCTGTGCGTCGGCGGCGTCGTGCTCGGTGCGCAGCGCGTTTGACCGATCGTCGGCGGCGCGGACGTCGTCCTTCAGTTGATCGAAGGTCTTCAGGCTGAGATCGAGTTGACGCCCCGCTTCGACGATTGACGCCTCGAGCTCGACGCGTCGCTCCTCGTCCCGCCGCCGCTCGTCGGCGCGTGACGAGATGCGCTCCTCGAGCTCGCGCCCGGCATCTTCGAGACGCCGGACATCGGCGTCGATCGCGCCGGCCCGCTCGAACAGGGCGGCGTGCGCGGCCTTCGTCTCCGCCACGTGCCGTGACTGCCGCTCGAGCGCCTCGCGCGCGTCGAACAGGCGTCGCTGGGCGGCCGAGAGCCGCTCGTCGGCCACGCGCTGCTCCCCCTCGAGGCGGACGATCGACTCGCGCGCTTCAGCCTGGCGGGCGTCGAGGCTGTCGCGCTCCTCTTCCGCGCGCCGTCGATCGACGTCAACCTGCTCCTGCTTGCGGGCGACGCGGGCGGCCTCTTCGACCGCCTGCTGGCGCTGGAGCTCGAACCCGACCAGCGCCTTCTCCTGCCGGTGCTGCTCCGCCACGAGCGCCGCGATTGCGGTGTCACCCTCGGCAATCCTGATGTCCACCGACGCGAGACTCTCCTCAATCCTCTCGAGGTCGGATCGATCGCGGTCCAGGGTGAGGAGCAGGTCCTTGATCTCGGCCTTGGTGGCCAGAATGCCCCTCGCCTCTGCCTTGGTTCCCCCTTCGAGCACGAAGCCGTACCGGGCGACCTCGCCCGCCGCCGTCGCCACCGGTTCGCTCACCAGTCGGGAGATCTCGACGGCCGCGTCCAGGGACTCGGCCAGCCACGCCTCGCCGACAGCGGCGCGGATGGCGCGTGCCTCGCCGCCGTGCACGCGCACGAAGGCCCAGAGCGATCGCGCGCCGGCGGGTGGCTCCGGTGCGGGCCGCTCGCCCTCCCCTCCGTCGGCGCCCGGCTCGGCGACTACGAATCCGCAGCGGCCGGCGTTCTGGTCGCGGACGAGCGCGAGCCCCGTTCTTGCGTCGGCGTGGGTCTCCACGACGACGTGCTGCAGCAGGTCGCCCAGGCACGCCTCCACGGCGCGCTCGTATCCACGTTCGACTTCGAGGTGATCCGCGACCGCGCCGCGGTGCGGGACCGCGCCGCTCGTGCCGGACAGCACGAGGCGCGCCGCGTCGCCGTACTCCGCGTGAGCGGCGTCGATCTCCTCGAGGGACCGCAGCCGCGCCTCGCGTCCCGCCAGCTCGTTCTCGCGCGCGCGCAATTCCGCAGCGATGCGCTCGCGCTCGCCGCGAGCGCTCGCCGACTCCGATTCGCGCGCCGCGCGGGACACCTGGTTGTCTTCGAGCGCCGCGCGGCCCTCCGCGAGGGCCTGATCCGCCTCGCCGCGCGCGCGCGCGGCCCGGCCCGCTTCGACTCGCAGATCCGTCGCTTCGACTTCGAGCCGAGCCAGCAGCTCGACGGCACGCGCGCGCGCCGCGGCGGCGTTCTCCACCGCGTGCCTGAGCGCCGTGGCCGCGTTCATCGCCGAGAAGACTTCGCTCCGGGCGGCTTCCACGTCGCTCTCGAGCCCTTCGATCTCGCGATAGGAGGCCGCGTATGCCGCCTCCTCCTGCTCGAGCGCCGCGGTCGCGGCGTCGCGATCGGCGGCGGCGCGCGCGGCGGCCTCGCGGCGCTGTTCGAGCTCGAGCCGGGCCGGCTCGCGGCGCGACTCCAGCGAGGCGAGCTCCACGCCGAGCCCGGCGATGCTCGCCGTCAGCCCCTCGACCTGCTGCCGTTCGAACGTGGCCTGCTGCTGGAGCCGGCCGATCTGCAGCTCGCGCGCGTGCGCCGCCTCGCGGGCCGACGTCGCGCGCCCGTCCGCTTCAGCGAGCTCGATGCGGATGCGCTCGAGGGTCGCCTCCACCTCGGCGAGCCGTGCCGACGCCGCGGCCTCGCGCTCGCGCGCGTCCGCCAGCTTCGCCCGCGCCGCGTCGATCGCGGCGCCGAGCGCGCGGTAACGAGTGGCGAACTGTACTTTCTCCCAGCGGCGCAGCTCGTCCCGCAGCCGCGTGTACCGGCGCGCCTTCGCCGCCTGGCGTTTGAGCGCGGCCCGCTGCTTCTCGACCTCGAAGATGATGTCCTCGACGCGGGTGAGGTTCTGCTGCGCCGCCTCGAGCTTCAGTTCCGCAGCGCGGCGGCGGCTCTTGAACTTCGTCACGCCCGCCGCCTCTTCGATCAGCTGCCGGCGGTCGGTGGGCTTGCCGGTGAGTATCTGGCCGATCTTCCCCTGCTCGATGACCGCGTACGCCTTCACCCCGACGCCGGCGTCCATCAGCAGATCGTGGATGTCGCGCAGCCGGCACACTTCCCCGTCGATCAGGTACTCGCTCTCGCCCGAGCGATAGAGCCTGCGCCCGATCTCCACGTCGCGCACGAACACCGGCGGATCGATGTCGAACTCGGGTGGAATCGGCGGCGTCTCGGCGGCCGCGACCACCTCGTGGCCGTCGCCGTGGCCGTTGCCGTTCCCTTCGCGGGCGGCGATCGCGGCGCGCGCCGCCGCCTTCGCCGATCCGGGCGTCGTCGCGGCCACGCGCGCCAGCCTGAGCCGCACCTCCGCCGCCGCCGTGGGCTTCCGCGCGTCGCTCCCGCTGAAGATCACGTCCTCCATACGGTCGCCGCGCAGGCTCTTCGCGCTCTGCTCGCCGAGCACCCACGTGATCGCGTCGACCACGTTGCTCTTGCCGCACCCGTTCGGTCCCACGATGGCGGTCACGCCGTCGTCGAACGCCAACTCGGCACGGTCGGGGAAGCTTTTGAATCCGGAGATTTCCAGCCGCTGAAGTCGCATAGTCGCGTCGCGCACCCGGAGGGAGACCGGGCGTGGCCCTTTGCTCTCGCGCACACCTCGGCCCGTAAGCGGCTGGGTTCGCTTTGGGTCGATAGAGATTCAGTGATGTTCCCGATGGGAACGTGCGACAAGACCGCCGGCTGTCCTCAGCTCGCGGGCATTCGGCCTACGGCATTGCCCTCGAGCTACCCCGGAGTACCGGCCGGTCGTCAGTGTAGCAAGGCCCATTTCTAGCGGCAAGGTCAATCTGGCCACCCAAGATGTAGGGCCGCTACCCCACCACCCGCCTTACTTCGCCATCGCGCGCGCACGCGCCACCGCGGTCAGTCGCTCCGCCTCGGGAAAGAGGCCCAGGGCCGCCTGCGCCTGCGGGTCTTGTGCGACCAGGCTGCGGCGCGCTTCCTCGATGCCGAACAGCGCCATGTCAACTTGGAGCTTGATCATCGCACGGATGAACTCGTGGTCCTTGGCGAACGCGCTCTCATCCACCTTTTCGCCTTCGTCCTTCAGGAACTGTTTGAATTCGACGACCATTTCGTCGGTCACGGCAAAGCCGCGGCGAACCGTGCGCCGGTTCTTCGCGTTGCCATTGGCGACGATTCGGGTGTCTCCCTCGGCGGTGAAGCGCTCCGCGAAGTTCTCGAACATCTGCTTGGCGTACAGCGAGCGGCCAAAGCGCGTGGGATTGAATCCTTCCACCGGGCCCGCGATGTGCTGGTCCGGCTCGATGCCGCCGCCGCTGTACACCTTCCGCCCCGTGTCCGTGTACCGCAGGTCCGCCGCCTCGTGCGAGCGCTGCCCGGTCGGCTGATCACGGAGCGTGTAGGTCAGGTACTCGTCGAACGCGTTGTCCCAGGGACGCTGGATCATCCGCCCGCTGGGCGTGTAATAGCGGCCGGTGGTGAGCGCCAGCCCCGCGTTCATGCTGATGCGGTAAACGGACTGCACCAGCGCCTTGCCGAATGTCGTTTCCCCGACGATGAGCGCGCGATCGTGATCCTGGAGCGCGCCGCTCACGATCTCGGATGCGCTCGCGGTGTTGCGATTGACGAGGACGACGACGGGAAGGTCCGTATAATCGCTCGGCTCGGTGGCAAAATAGTCCACGTCCGAGTTCTGCGCGCGCCCCCGTGTGTAGACGATCTTCTGGCCGCGCGGCAGGAACCGGTTTGCCACGCGAATCGCCTGATCGAGCGGGCCGCCGGGGTTGTCGCGGAGATCGAGCACGAGCCGCTTCATCCCCTGCGACGAGAGCGAAGCCAGCGCGCGTCCGAACTCGTCGTCGGTGGTTTCGGAGAAGTCCTGCATCCGGACGTAGCCGGTCTCCCGGTCCATCATGAAGGCGGTGCGGACCGTCGGGATGTTGATCTCGTCGCGCTCGACGTTCATGTCGATGAGGCCGTCGTAGCCGGAGCGCTTGAGCGAGATGTTGACCGCGGTGCCCTTCGGGCCGCGCAGCTTGCGGACGGCCTGGTCGCTCGTCCACCCCTTGGTGTCCTGCCCTTCGATCCGGGCGATCACGTCGCCGCGGCGGATGCCCTTCTTGTAGGCAGGGGATCCCTCGAAGAGCGACATCACCGTGATGTCGCCGTCCACCACCAGGATGCTGATGCCGAGGCCGTAATACCGTCCCTCCTGCCGTTCGCGGAGCTGCGCGTAGGTGCGGGGATCCATGAAGCTCGAATGCGGATCCAGCGTCTTCAGCATGCCGTCGATGGCGGAGTACACGAGCCGATCGGGCGGGAGTTTCTCGACATAGTTGGCGTCGATCGCCGACAGGGCCGCCTGGAAGAGCTCGTACTTCTCCGCCGCCCGATCCTGCCGGGCGAGGGCGTTGCTGCCGAACAAGCCGCCGGCGAGCGCTCCGACGAGCACCGCCGCCACGAGAACCGGGAGAAAGCGCGGATTCCGCATAGACTATCGATGGTAGCAGACAAATGGGGCTGGTTCTATAATGTGGTTCAGCCACTTACGGGGCTTCCGTCACCCCGGGCGTTCCTGGAGAAGCGTATGTTTGGCTCGATCGGCGTCCCGGAGCTCATCATCATCCTGACGATCGCCCTGATCATCTTTGGCCCCCGTAAGTTGCCCGAACTGGGCCGGTCCCTGGGGCGGAGCCTGTCGGAGTTCAAGCGGGCCTCCAACGAGTTACGCGCGACCCTGGATGAGGAGATCCGGGCCGACGAGCAGCGGCAGCCCGAGGTGGCCCGTCCGGCGGCCCAGACGCCCCCCCCGGCGACCCCCTCCGGCGACCAGGCCGCACAGCAGGCGCACACGAGTGCCCCCCCACCCGACAGCAGCGTGCCGCGCGCGCCGTCTGCCTGATGGCCGTTTCCGCGCTTCCGCCGCCCGTCCTGGATCCTGAGGAAGAGGCCGAGCCCGAAGAAGATGCCACCGGTAAGATGTCGTTTCTGGAGCATCTGGACGAGCTCCGGAAGCGCCTGATCACGTCAGTCGCCTCCATCGCGGTCGGATTCCTCGTCTGCCTGTTCTTCATCAACCAGATCTTCGCCTTCATCATGCGGCCGCTGCAGCTCGTTCTCCCGCACGGGGGGAAGTTCATCTACACCGAGCCGACCGAGATGTTCATGCTCCAGATGAAGGGGGCGGCGCTCGCAGGGCTGGTGCTGGCCGCGCCCATGGTGCTCTACCAGCTCTGGCTCTTCATCGCGCCGGGGCTGTACTCGCACGAGAAAAAATTCGCAATCCCGTTCGTGCTTCTGACCAGTTTCTTCTTCATGGCGGGGGTGGCCTTTTCGCATTTCATCGCGTTTCCATGGGCCTGGGTGTTCTTCGCAAGCTTCACGACGGATTACGTGGACTTCATGCCGAAAGTGGCCCCCGTCTTCTCCCTTTACGCGAAGATGCTGCTCGCCTTCGGCCTGATCTTCCAGCTGCCGACCATTGTCCTGTTTCTCTCGCGCTTTGGAATGATCACGCCGCGGTTCTTGCTGCGGAACTTCAAGTACGCCTTCCTCGCGATTTTCGTAATCGCGGCGGTCCTGAGTCCGGGCACAGACATCGTCTCGCAGCTCATGATGGCCGTGCCGATGCTGTTGCTCTACATCATCAGCATCGCCGTCGCGTGGCTGTTCCGGCCGCGCGCGCGCCGGGAAGCCGAAAGTTCGGCCCCGGGGAATTGACCTGCAAAACCGGCGGGCGTACTATTAAGAGATACAGCTGAGCTCCTATAGAGAGGCCTCAAACATGCGCACAAGAACGGCTGGTTTGGCGCTCCTGGTACTCGTGTCGGCTACGCCTGTCCTGGCGCAGACGACCGGCAGTCAGCCGCAGGAACCTGCCACGGCCGCAGCAACCCCCTCGGAGACGCGGCCAGCGACCTCCACGCATTTAGGCGACACCGGGCTGTGGTTCGTGCCGACGGGGGAAGTGCTGCCGGCGCGGAAGTGGTCGGTGAGCCTGTTCCGGTCGAATTTCGACTACGAACAAGGGTTCAGCGACGTG
>DATHTE010000098.1:0-37082 GCA_035463475.1 Vicinamibacterales bacterium | reverse complement strand
ACAACCGTAAAACTGGGGTCTGACCCCATTTTCACTTCAACCGCTCGAGGGCGTCCGCGGCAAGGGCATCGCCAGGACGAAGCTTGAGGTACGCCTTGTAGTTGGCGGACGCGCCCTCGCGCATACCGAGCCCTTCCTGCGCGCGCGCCAGCCAATACGGCAACGTGGCGAGGTAACGGAACGTCGGCACGTCGTCGAGGAAGATCGCCGTGGCCTCGCCGCGCCGCTTCGACGCCGTGTCGAGTTCCGACAGCGCCTCGGCGTAGTGCCCCGCGTTGACGTACGCGGTGCCGAGGACGAACCGCGGCAGCCACAGGTCGCCGTGCTGCCGTGCCGCCAGGAGTGCCGTCACTCCATCGCTAATCCGCCGGTCGCGCAGCGCGGTTTCCCCTTCGAGCAGCTTGCCGTAGGCACGCGGGCGGGACTGCAGACGCGAGGACAGCTCCTCGCTCAGGGCGGTCGCCTCGGCCACTCGCCCGTGCCGCAGCAGCACGCGTCCGGCTGGCACGACCGTCTCGGTATCTCGCCCGGCGGCCAGCGCCTCCGCGGCCGCCTCGATCGCCCGCTTCGCGTCACGCAGGGCTTCGAAGGCCTCGGCGAGGGCGACCTGCTTTGCGGCCAGGCCCGCCGCGTTCTTGATCTGTCGGTCGTGCGCGATGCCAGCCTCGAGCGTCGTCACCGCCTCGGCGTACCGGCCGGCGTACATCTGCAGGTCGGCCAGCCCGATGCTGGCGAGCGAGATCCCCTGCGGCCCCGCCCTGCGCATCGCCTCGTACGCGCGCCGTGCCTCCTCCAGGTCGCCCGCCGCCAGCGCCGCGGCCGCGATCGGCAGGTACGCGCGGTAGTAGTCGGGCTCGTCCTGTAGCAGCGAGCGCGCTTCGCGGGCCGCCGTCGCGAAATCACCCGCGTACATCGCGTACAGCGCCAGGTTGCTGCGGAACTTCGGACTGCCGCGGTAGATCTCCAGCGCGCGGCGGCCGTGCTCGAGCGCCTTCGGGAAGTTCAGCGTCTGAAAGTAAGCGAGCGCGAGGTTGCTGTGCCCTGCGCGGTCGGCAGGATAGAGCCTCACGAGCGTGCCGTAATTGTCCACCGCCTGGTTGTAGTTTCCGGCAACCGATAGCGCGTAACCGCCGAGGGTCCGGTACTTCTCCCGTTCCGTCATCCGGTCGAGCAGCCCGAACGACCGCTTGTAGAGGTCCGCCGCCTCCTGCTTGCGGCCGAGCGCGAATGCGCTCACCGCCCACGACGCGTACGCACGCCCGAAGTTCTGATCCGACTGCACCGCCCGCCTGTAGTTCTCAATCGCCTGCTCGTACCGACCATTGGACTGCAACTGCTGGCCCAGCGCGTAGTGGCGGGCGGCCTCCAGCGACGAGGCGGTGAACGTTTCCGCGGCGGCGAGCTTCTCGGACTCCGGCGTCGTGTCGCCGAGCGCCTCGCGGAGCCGCGACGCCACGCGAGCCACCGCCTGCAGGACCTCCGCCTTGTTGTCCGCCGTGGCTTCGGCGCGCGCCAGCTCGCGCTCCTGCCCCGGCACTGGGTCCAGAGCGCGGACGAGGAGGCGGTACCGACCGCCATCGAGGCCCACCGATCCCGCGAGGACGACCTTCACCCCTTCACGCTGCGCGACGAGCCGCGCGGCCGCTTCGCTGAGCGGCCCTCCCGGCTTCGTCTGCCCGCTGCGCTCCGCGATGACGAGCGCGTCGCGCCGCGCATATGTCGTGATGAACGGCGCTCCCTCGAGCCCGATGCCAAGCGCCTGCTCGAGCGCGCCTTCGAAGAGCGGCTCGCCCGCGCGATTCTCGAAATCCGCGATGAGGACGGACATCGGCGAGGGGGAGGCAACCCCCGCCGGCGCGCGTCCTTGCAGCAGCCACCAGGCGCCAATCCCGATCGTGAGGACCACGACGAGAGCAGCGGCCGCAATCGCCGCCACCGGCAGGCGCCGCGGCCGCCGTTCGCTCGGCGCGATCCGGCCGTGCTCGACCGCATCGAGGTCCGCGAGAAGTTCCCGCACGTGCTGATAGCGATTGGCGGGATCGGGCTCGAGCGCGCGGGCGACGATGCGCTCGATCTCCGCGGGAACCTCGGGGACCTTCGTGCGCAGCGGCGGAGGCGCGTGCTGCAGCCGCTGCATCATCTCCGTGACCGGCGTCGTCACCGTCGCGAGCCGCTGCCGCCCCGCCATCACGTCGTACGCGATGAGGCCCAGCGCGTACACGTCCGCGCGCTGATCGACCGTCTGTCCCAGCGCCTGTTCCGGCGCCATGTACTCGATCGTGCCGACGACCGATCCCGCCGCCGTCAGCCCCAGCGTGGTGGCGCCGCTCACCGCGCGCGAGATGCCGAAGTCCATGATCACGGCACGTCCATCCGCCGTGACCATCACGTTCTCCGGCTTCAGATCGCGGTGCACCACGCCCGCTTCGTGCGCAGCCTCGAGCCCTGCCCCCACCTGGCGGACGATGTCCAGCGCCGCCGGCAGCGGCAGCCGGCCTGCCTCCGCGAGGACCGTGGCAAGGTCTCTCCCCTCGAGGAAGGGCATCGAGATGTAATTGACGCCATCGATCTCGCCCAGATCGTGGATGCGGACGACGTTGCGGTGCGTCACCTGGCGCGCGAGCACCAGCTCCCGCTTGAAACGCCGCTCGACTTCCTCGGCGGCTGTCCTGTCAGCAATCGCCTCGGGACGGATGACCTTGAGAGCAACCGGCAGATCGAGCGACTCGTCCCACGCTTGGTAGACGACCCCCATGCCGCCAGCTCCCAGCAGCTTCAGGATGCGGTAACGCGAACCGAACTGCTGTCCGGGGCTGAGCGGGCCGGTTGGTGGCGCCGCGGGCGCGGAGTTGGAGCCCACCGCGCTGAGGGTGCTGGCGGGAGCAGAGGGGGTCAGCGTAGCCGTCGCCACGCGCACATCGGTAGCGGAATGGCCGCACGCGGAACAGCGGCCACCGATTCCGTCCGTTGCGCTCCCACATGCGAGGCAGACCACCATAGCGGCTTTTCGGCTCTGAACCTGGGCTGAGAGGCCGTCATTATGCCTTAATCCCCTGTGACGATGCGAAAAACCCTGTAAGTTCCGGGCTTACTGCCGGGCTGGAGCAGCATCTGAGCCGCCGGCTGGCGGACCGTCGGCGGCCCGGAGCGTCGCGCGTGATGGGCGAAGCTCGCTTCCCGCGCGGGCCTGGGTGGCGCCGAGCGGCGCGGCGATCATGCCGCGCGCGTCGGTCTCCTCGAGGCCGGAGAACAAGCGCTGGTCTCCGAGGTCGTCGATGTTCATCATCACCGCGAGGAGCGCTCTTCGCGGGGATCACGCGGCGCCCTCTAACGCGCCTGCCGAGACTGGCAGGCAAGGCTTGCAAGGATCTGGCGCAACGCCACTTAGGGCTGCGGCGATGCACGGATGCGCGGGGGCGTGCGGAACTGTGCACCGTCCGCCAGAAGACAAAAGAGTTGACGCGCGTCGATCGTCTAAGCGCTACAATTCGGCCACCGCGTAACACACCGCGTAACAAAACCTCTGCTGCTCCCTCGGAGGTCCCCCATGGCGACGTGTGGCTTGGTGCGCCTTGCCCGGCCCATCTGTGTTCTCGCATTTCTTCTAGTCTCCTTCCCCATCGGCAGCGCTGATGCGCAGCCGATCGCCGATCCGAACGTCAACATGGTGCGCGGCACCAACGGCGTGAACGGCGACCCATACCTGCAAAGGCAGAACGAAGGCTCGCTGGCGATCTCGTCGCGGAATCCCTGCCACCTGCTCGCTGGCGGCAACGACTACCGCACCGTCGACATTCCCGATCCCTCGGCTCTGCCCGGCATCGAACCGTCGTTTGCCGGCGACGCGTGGCTCGGCCTGTACACGTCAACCGATTGCGGTGCGAAGTGGCAGAGCACGCTCATGCCCGGATACCCGCAGGACACGAGCGCGGCGGGACTCGCCTCTCCTCTCAGAGGGTTCGAGGCGGCGGCAGACGCGGTCGTCCGCTCGGGGCCGAACGGACTGTTTTATTACGCCGGCATGGCGTTCAACCGCGTCAAGGACACGACGAGCCAGATCTTCGCCGCACGGTTGATCGACAACAACAACAAGGAGCGCGGCAATCCGATCGAGTACAAGGACGCGACGGTCCTCGACAAGGGAACGTCCGGGCAGTTCCTCGACAAGCCGTGGCTGGCGGTGGACGTCCCGCGCGCGGCGTACGGCCCCGGCGCGGCGGCGTGGGCGGTCAGCGATTCCGGCGAGCACGTCAACCCGAACGCCGCAGCGGGTCCGGACGCGGTCGCCATGTGCCGCATCGAGACGCGCCTGGACAATGGCGATCTCTACACGCAGGAGTTCCCGGCGGGCAACGCCTACATGGCCTGGGCGCGGTTCACGGGCGAAGGCACGCCGAATCCCGCGAAGCTGATGTTCGCGCGTACCACCGATTGCGGCCGGACGTGGCAGGCCAAGCCGATCAGCGACAACCAACTCACGAGCCAGGGCGCGACGATCGCCATCGCTCCGCACAACGGCAACGTCTATGTCGCCTGGCGCCAGTTCGGGAAGAACGGCAGGCCGCACGCCATTTATCTGTCGCACTCCACTGACGGCGGCAAGACATTCAGCAAGCCGCGGGCGGTCATCCCCGCGTTCCTGCCGTTCGATCAGGCGAAGACCAGCGGCCGGTTCCGGACGAACTCGCTGCCCACGATTGCGGCCGATGACCAGGGACGCGTGTACGTGGCGGTGTCTGCGCGCGGCTACGCGGACGTGTTCATCGAGAATTCCGACGGCACGACGACGCGCCGCGATGACGCCCGAGTGGTCATCGCCGTCTCGACAGACGGCGGACTGACGTTCGGTCCACCCGGGGTCGCGGAGGAGCCACACAGGGAAGGGCATCAGGTGATGCCCTCGCTCACGTACACGGCAGGCAAACTGCAGCTCGTCTACTACGACTTCCGCGACGACAAGTCGCAGGTCTTCAAGTCGCTGGTCGACGACAACGACATCATCGTTCCGCCTGACACGGTCGCGTACCGCCACACCGTCGAAGTCATCGCGGCACAGGCGGAACCGGCGGACGTTCTGGTCTTCACGGCGCTGCAGATCTCGAGCTACCGGTCGGCGCTCATGAAGGACCCCGCGAGCGGCGCGGTGCGCCGCGTCACGCAGCTCAACCCGGCGAACCTTCCCCTGTACCAGTGCCAGGACGACGTGGCGAACTGCCGCCCCTTCATTGGGGACTACATCGACGTGGCGGGGCTGAATGTCGTGCCCGCCCCCTCGGGCGCAGGCGGCTGGATCGCGAACATGCCGTCGTTGTTCCCGGGAAGCAGCGGATCGCAATCGACCGGTCCGTTCGCGCCGCTGCCGATCTTTCATGCTGCCTGGACGGACAACCGGGATGTGAGAGCACCATCGGACGGTGTGTCGTGGCATCAGTACCGCGCGCCGGGGAAGGGCGGGTTCCCGATGGACGGGACGTTGCCCAACTGCTCGACTGCCGGCATGCGCAACCAGAACCTCTACACGTCCAGGCTGACGCCCGGGCTGTACGTTGGTTCACCGGGCAACACGAAGCCGCTTGGCATGGCGCGCAATCCGAAAACGCGCGAGATGGAGCCAATACAACGCGCCTTCGTCGTCTTTCTGCAGAACACGGCCGCTCACTTCGCCTTCTACGAATTGACGATCGTCAAGCAGAGCGCGGACCTGCACGGGAGCTGGAGGCAGTTCGATCGAAACGGACCTACGGCACAGATCCAGGTGCGAATCCCACCCCGATCCACGCTGTCGCGGACGGTGTACGCATCCAAGGCGGACAACGTCGATACGCAGTTCCGCGTGGACGTGGTGGAGATCACGGGCCTGCCGCCGGAGAACCAGGCCGCCACGCCGAAGGCGAACGGCCTCCGTACGTCTCTCTTCTTCAACGCGGACCAGACGAACCCGCCGATACAGCAGCCGGATTTCGTGGATGACGACGTGCCGCAGATCGCGGAACTCGAAACGCACGACCCGGTCATCTTCGAGCCGCGCGTGACCGCCGTCTTCAAGCCGGGCAAGACGACCGCCGAGATCAAGAACCCGACGGAAGAGAATCCAACGGAGGAGAATCCGACGGAGGAGAACCCCACCGAGGAGAACCCGACGGAAGAGAACCCGACGGAGGAAAACCCCACTGAGGAGAATCCGACCGAGGAGAACCCGACAGAAGAGAACCCGACGGAGGAGAACGCCGCGATCATCAACCCGACGGAAGAGAACCCGACCGAGGAGAATCCGACCGAGGAGAACACGTCGCTCGTCAACACGGCCGTCAGCGACGGGGAGGCCAGCAGCGCGACGGTCCAGGACATTCAGTGGAAGGTCAAGAACAAGGGGAACACGTCGTCCGCGTACCGTTTCTCTCCTGTCGTGGACCCGCCCGCAGGCGCGGGCAATCTCAAGTACCAGCTGATCGTCAGCAAGCGCTATTACGTTCCCGCGGTGAATCCCCGGGACTGCTCGACGGGCGCGATCCGCGTCAACGAGATCATTTCGAGCATCCCGAACTTCCATCCTCGGAACCCGACCGAGGAGAACCCCACCGAAGAGAACCCGACTGAGGAGAACCCGACCGAGGAGAACCCCACAGAGGAGAATTCACCGGAACAGAGCTTCGCGCTGATGGCGGCGCCGCCGGCAGGCGAGAACGGCGCGACGTTCAACCTCGACGCGGGTGAATCGGCGACCATCACGCTGCGCATCTACGACCTGGATCCGGCGCCGGTGCCGCCGGGGACCAGCCCGTACAACCCGCCGCCGAGCGTGCTGCCGATCCCGAACGTCGAGGAGCAGGTGGCCACGACCGTCGCGGCGGAGGCGGCGAACACCGGCCAGACGGAGCCCGCGAGCGCGTCAGCCGGGCCGGACCTCGTGCTGGAGGACAGCGGCGATCCGGCGCTTGCGCCGCCGACCGTCGCGCCGACCGACGCGACCGGCGACACCGTGGTCGTCAGCGGATCGCTGAAGAACCGCGGCACCTCTGCCGCCATTGCGCCGGGAGGGATCGAGCAGAATTCCGTAATCGAGACGAGTTTCTATCTGTCCGCCGACGCTGTGCTCGACGAAGGCGACCAATTCCTGGCGGCGCATCAGCATCCCGGCACGATCGCGGCGTGCAGCAGCACGGATCAGTCGTCGTGCCTTTCACCGTTTGCCGAAACGCTCCCGGTCGGCCGGGTGACCGGTGTGACGCGCTACATCATCGTCGTCACGGACCTCGACAACCGGGTGTTCGAAGCAGACAACGGAAACAACACGAGCGTGATCCCGTACACGATCGCGCAGAACACGCTGATCTTCGGGCAGCAGCCGTCGGACACGACGGAGAACGTCATCATCGCGCCGCCAGTGACCGTTTCTATCGTGGACCCGAACGGCGGGGCGATTTCCTCCGACGTCGTGCCGAGCGTGACGATCTCCATCGAGAGCAACCCGCCGTACCCGCCCGGCGTGCTCTCGGGCACGCTCACGCGGCCGAACGTGGGTGGCGTGGCGACGTTCGACGACCTGCGTATCGACCGGCCGGCGATCGGCTACAGGCTGCGCGCCGCGGCGGTGCTGTCCACCACGGCGGTGAGCAGCGAGTTCACGATAGGCGCGAACGACCCGCCCGCCGCGTCGCCGGACTACTACCAGGCGACACCAGGCGCGTCGTTCACCTCGCCGACCAGCGTGCTCGCAAACGACGTCGAGCCCGAAGGGCAGCCGATCACGGCGTCGCTCGCCAGCGCGCCTCCTGCGGGCCATACCGTGACGCTGAATCCCGACGGCACCTTCACGCACACGCCCCCCGCGGGCTTCGAAGGGCCGGTGACGTTCACGTATCGCGCGTCGGATGGCCAGCACCTCAGCCGGGAGACGCTCGTCACGATCAACTTCGGGACGACGGTGCTTCCGCTGGCGAGCGCTGATTACGCGACGACGTTCGAGAACATGCCGGTGACGGTCAACGTACTGGCGAACGACGGCGATCCGGATGGACGCGTCTTGCGCTCGGTCTCGGTGACGCCTCCGGGAGCGGCCGCGAACGCCTTCGCTTCCGGCGCGGTGGTGGTGGCCCCGAGCGGGCTGCTGTACACGATGTCCGGCAACCGCGTCGGCGTCGTCGACCCGTCCTCTGCGAGGTTCGTCCAGGCCATTGACATACCAGGTGTCCTGAGCGTCACGGGCGCGGGCGGCGACACGGAATCGGCGATCGTCTTCTTCTCTTATCTCTTCCGCAACGACTCCGGCGGCTCCGAGTACGCAATCCTGGCCATCGACGCGCGCCCGGCGAGTCCCACGTTCAATCAGGTGCTCGCGACAATTTCGCTAGGCGAGACGCCGCAGCGCATCCTGCGTTCCTTCGCGGTCGATTCCGTGCGGCACCTCCTCTACGCCGGCATCACGACGTATCAGGCGCCAGATCCCTCGCAGGCAGAGGTGCTCGTGATCGACGCGAACCCTTCGAGCGACACGTTCGCGCAGATCATCGCCACCATCCCGCTCTCCGGCGCCGGCGGCGCTCCCCCACAAGCGATCGCGCTCAACACCCGCACCAACAAGGCGTATGTTGCCCTACCGCTCGACCCAGGAGGCCTCTGGGTGATCGACGGCGCGACGCGGACCGGCGTCCGGGTGTGGAGTGTGCCGGCGGTGTACTCGCTGACGGTCCTCGACCGGTCGAATCTCGTCTACGCCGAGGGAATCCGCAATCTCGGCGGCGTCCGTGAGAAGTCGATTTACGCCGTGGATGGAGTGACTGGCACCTTGCTGTCCACGATCTTCCTCTCCGGCTCAACACAGTACCCACGTTCCGGCCGCTTCGCCGTCGATGAGACACGGGAATACGTCTACTTCAAAACGGGAGATGAGGATCCCGACGCGCGCCTCCTGGCAATCGACGCCGGGCGCACGAGAGGATCGTTCAACAGTATCGTGGCGGCGATTCCGGTGGCGGCTGAGCTCGGAGCGTACAGCGTGGCGGTTGACGAGCCCACCGGAACCGTGCTGGCGACCTCGCCGGCCTCCATCACCCGCTCGGTGACCCTGTTCGACGGAAACACATTGAGCAAAGTCAGCGACATCTCGCTGCTCGGCGCCTACGGCGTCGCCGTGAACCCGAGAACGGGACAGGCGTTCGTGGCGGCCGGACGCGGCGGAATCACGGTGATCAGTACCGTGACCCGTAACATCATCGCGACGATTCCGATGGGTGCCGACGTGAGCATGCCCGTGCTCGTGCCTTCGCGACATAAGGCATACGTTCATCGCAGGACCGCCGCTGGCTCGGGCGTGCAAGTGATCCATGCTGACGGGTCCGTCGGCGCAGTCGCCGGCCTGCCGACGCTGAATGCCGCGTACCCCTATCTTGCGGCCGACGGATCGCGCGAGCGTGTGTACGCGGCGAACGTGTACGCAGGGGCGCGGGGAGAGATCGGTACTGCGGCGCCGCTGTGGATCATCGATGCCGCGAGCGACACGGCGATCGCGAGCGTCGATGCGGGGCTCCTCCCGTACGGCGTGGCGGTGAACGAAACGACGAACACGATCTACGTCGCGAACTACACCTTCAGCACCGCGGCCGGAGTCCAAACGGGCGGAATCACGATCGTCCAGGGCGACCCGCCATATGCGAGCCGGCGGGCGGACGTGAGCGCCTTCGGCGGCTGGGTGGGATTCGGCCGGGAAATCGTCGTCAATCCCGCAACCGGCAAGGTTTACGCGCGAATCATGAGCCTGCAGTCAGGGCCCGGCGAGCGGCCCACCGCCGGCGTGCTCGATCCCGCAACCGATGTCGTGTTGCCACTGCCACCAGCGTTTGGAGACATCCGCGTCATCCGCGTGGACGCCACTCGCAATCGCGTGTACCTCGGCGCCCTGAGCGGACCGGCAGATTCGCAGGTGCACCAGGTCGTCGTGCTCGACGGCGCAACCGACGCCGAACTGACGCGGCTCAACGTCGGGTTCCCCAATACGACGATCGGCACGAGTCAGCACATCGCCGTCGATCTCGGGAGAGATCGCCTGTACGTCACGGACTTCAAGGAAGGGATGCTGTCCGTGGTGGATGCCGGCAGCATCCCGATGCAGCTCGTGACTACGATCCCGGTCGGCGCCGGTCCTACTGCCGTCGTCTACAACCCGGTCTCGGATCGCGTGTACGTGTCGAACGCGGACGATCGCACCATCGCCGTGATCGATGCGGACGCGTTGAGCGCGATCGAGACGGTCCCCGTTCCGATCCGCACGACGGCGATGGTGGTTGACGAGGCGCTCGACACGATCTTCGCGAGCGGCATCGGTCCGGATCACGCCGGGTTCGTGGTCGTCTCCGGCGCGCCCGCGAATCACGGGAACCTCTCGGTATCGATCGCCGCCCAGCCGACGTACGGCTCCGCGATCGCGAACGATGCGGACAACACGATTCTCTACACCCCGCAGCCGAACTTCTACGGAACGGATTCGTTCACGTACAGCATCAACGACGACCGGGGAGGCACGGCGACCGCGACGGTGACGGTCAGGGTCGTCCACCCGAACCAGCCGCCGACCGCGAACGATGATCTCTTCTCGGTGCCTGAGAACACCACGCTCGCCGCGGGTGACAACGGCGTGCTCGACAACGACCTCGATGAGTTCACGGTCATCCTGCGGAGCGTGCTGGTGAGCGGGCCGGCGCACGGCACGCTTGCGCTCGAATCCAGCGGCCGGTTCACGTACACGCCGGCCACGAACTTCCACGGGACCGACAGCTTCGTGTACGACGTCCTCGACGATGACGGCGGCGCGGCGCGGGCGACGGCGACGATCACGGTAACGCCGACGTACATAGCCGCACAGGCGGCACCTGGCTGGGCGCCACCGAACAACACCCTCGGGCCGATCTCCAGCGCGGACGGGACGCTCGACGCGCTGATGGCCGACGTGGAGACGGGATACATCTACTTCAAGGAACAGGTCCCCGGCGGCGTTCGCGTGTCCCGATACATGGCTGGCACGACGGCCGTCGTGCAGCGCGGTTACCCGCTCGAGCAGTCACAGCCGTCGGGAATGCTGATGGGCGCCTCACCCACTCAGCTGATCACCGGTCTCCGCGTGCCAGGCCAGGAGTTGAACAGCGATCTCGTCCTGCTCGACGAGAACGGAAGTTCCGTGACGCGACTGGTGACGCTCCCCTGGGCGATCGACCCGCTCGGCAACGGCACCGGGCAGCAGCAGTTCACACGTGACCATGACGGAAGGGGCGCGTTCTTCTGGGACAACACACAGGCCGCGCTGTACTGGTACGGCCAGACCCTCGAAGGCGCACAGGTTCGGCGGCTGTTCGCGCTGGATACCGGCACGCTACCGGGAGAGCATTCGGCCACGCAGCACAACGATGTGGCGTACGACCTCTGGCGCGGCACGGTCTTCCTGTCCGACGCCACGTCGAACAGCATCTGGAACGCCGTTCCTCCCATAGGCGACCCGCACGTCGCATTCGCGGGACTGCCCGGACCGCCGTCCGCCATCGCGGCGGACTACACCACCGGAAAGGTCTTCGCGCAGATCGGCACGTCGATCTATGGCGGGTCGCCCGAGGATGGGACGATGCAGCTCGTCGCAAATGTTCCAGACCTCAGGGACATCGCCGTCGGCCGGAACTGGATCGGGTCCGGGACGTCGCTCTACGCGCTCACGGGCACGCACCTGTACGAGCTGCGGTCGGCCGGCGATGCGCCTGTCGCGCGGGACGACACGTTCTCGGTGCTCGAGGGCGACACGGCGATCCTGCCGGTGCTTGCCAACGACAGCGAGCCCTGGGGGGCGCCCCTCACCATCGTGGGCTACTCGGGCCCAGGTGACGGTCTCGGCACCGTGGCGCCCGGCGCCGATCGCCGCACGCTGCAGTACACGCCGCCAGACGCCGACTTCACGGGCACGGTGACCTTCATCTACCGCGTTGCGGGATTCGGCCCGTATTCGACGGCAACGGTCACGCTGAACATCCGGCCGCTGAACGACTATCCCGTCGCCAACGCGGACTACTACCAGATTGCGGCGGGCGCGACGTTGGCGATCGCCGCGCCCGGCGTGCTCGCGAACGACACCGATGCGGACGGCCCGGAGCAACTGATCGCTGAGTACGTCCCGGACAGCGGACCCGTGGGCGGCACGTTCTCGGGTCTGAGCCCGGACGGCGCCTTCACATACTCGAACCCGACGCCGGGCTGGTACTGGTTCCAGTACCGCGCCTCCGACGGGTTGACCTGGACGCAGAACGTGGTGAGCATCCGCGTCACCGATCCGCTGCGCATCGATACGGTGGCGCTGCCCGAGCGCGTGCTGTTCGATTACCGCTCCGATCGGGTCGTCACCCAAGGCGGTTACGGTACCGTCACCGTCACGGCCGAACCAGCTGGTTCCCTGCCGCCGGGTGTCAGCCTCGATTCGTATGGATGGTTCACCGGCCAGCCGGTGGACACGGGCGTGTTCAGCTTCACCGTGCGCGCCACGGACAGCAGCTTCCCCACGCCACAGACCGCGACGCGCACCTTCGACCTGCGCGTGTCGGCACCGGATCAGGATGTCTATGCCTGGTCGACTGAAAGTCAGACGCCGTTCGGCGCAGTCTCGGCCCGGGAGCTCGCGCAGGTGATCACGACCGGTGTCGCGGGAGAGCTCACCGCGATCCGCCTGTCAGAGGTGAGCTGCCCGGAGGGCACGGAAGTGACCGTGTCCGTGCAGGGGGTGACCGGCACGTATCCGCAGCGGCCGGACGGGACCGAACTGGCGCGCAGCCAGGGCGTTCCGGGCAGCCTGATGCCTCTCTCGCCGGCGGTCTGGCTTCCCGCGGAAACGCCGCTCGCAATCGTCATCAGCGCGGGACCAGCGGACTGCCAGGTCCACAATGCCCCTGAGGACGATTGGTACCATGGCGGCGCGGCATGGTCACGCGCGTCCGGCGGCACGTGGGGGCTCCTCAGCGCCCTCGAGGGCAAGTCCGACATCCCGCTTGGTACGGCCGTGATGCCGGTCGATTTGGAGTATCCGGCCTTCTACCGCGGCGGCCACGCGGCGACGAAACTCACGGACGGCCGCGTGCTGATCACGGGGGGCGGAACCGCGGAGGCCGAGATCTACGATCCGGCGACCAACACGTTCGCAAGTGCCGGGACCATGACGGCCAGCCGACGCAATCACACGGCGACGCTGCTCGGCGACGGTCGCGTACTGATTGTCGGCGGAGACTACTACGACCCGGGGCTGCAGCGGACGGTCTATCTCTCTTCGGCTGAGATCTTCGACCCGGGAAGAGGCAGCTTCACGTTCGCCGGTTCGATGTCGGTGCCGCGATCGTGGCACACGGCAACCCTCCTTGCCGACGGTCGAGTGCTGGTCGCCGGCGGGATGGCGTACGACGAGCTCGGCCAGAACGTGTACAGTCTCGACGCCGAGATCTTCGACGGGTCCGCGTTCGTCCCGGCAGGGGTGATGACGAGCCTGCGATGGAGCCATGCCGCGACGCTCCTCGGCGACGGCCGTGTGCTGCTCAGTGGTGGGGCCGGTTCTGGCATCTCGCTGAGCGCCGAGCTGTTCAATCCGACGCCCGCGCCGGGAGAGCCTGCCTTCAGGCCGACGGCTTCCAACATGCGAGTCTTTCGGATGTACCACACCGCCACCGCACTGGATGCGACGCGTGTGCTGATCGCGGGTGGCACGGGAATCTGGCCTGACCTGGCGACCTCCTACGAAATCTACGATGCCGTGACGGACACGTTCGAGGACGGCGGGCCCATGGCCGTACCGCGGCAGGAGCACGCCGCAACGCCGCTCAGCGACGGCTCGGTGCTGCTCACCGGCGGTGTCGAGCAGTGGGGCACTCCGTTCCGTCGCATCGCGCGGGCGGAACGCTACACACCGGGTGCGGGTGCAACCGCCGCGCATCCGATGCAGGTGACGCGCGACCAGCACACCGCCACCGCCCTCAACGACGGGCGGGTGCTCATCGTCGGCGGGTGGAGCGACGCTCGCGTCACACCGCGTTCTGCCGAACTGTACGATCCGTCCGCCGCCGCCTTCGTCATCACCACCGGCTCGCTGCCGGACGGAGACGTCGGTGTCCAGTATCCCGCGACGACCCTTCAGACGACCGGCGGGATGGGAGACATCACCTTCGAATTGGTTTCGGGAGGGCTCCCGGACGGGCTGACACTCGCGGCGAACGGCACGATCGGCGGGACACCGGAGGCGGCTGGTCCGATGTCGTTCATGGTCAGGGCGGTCAGCAGCACGGTGCCGCCGCAGATCGCGACCCAGGTCTTCACCATCCGTATCAGCAGGCTGGTGATTACCACGACGACGTTGCCCCGCGGGGCCGTGAACCAGCCGTATGCGACACAGCTGCAGGCCACCGGGTGGGGCACGAAGACGTGGACGACCGCCTTCGAGACAGTGCTTCCGTCGGGACTCTCACTCGGCGAAGACGGGACGATCAGCGGCACACCGACAGAAACAGGCGGTTTCTGGTTCACGGTCCTCGTGACGGACTCAGTGGGCCAGACGGCAACGCAGGGCCTCTACCTCCTCGTCGACATCGTGGCGCCGCTGGCCCTGACGACACCGCCTGTCGAAGGCATCCTGTTCGAGGGTGGCTCGCTGCCGCGTTTGCAGGCCACCGGTGGCTTCGGGAGTTACACCTTCGCGCTGGCGCCGGGTTCCCCCGCGCTGCCGCGCGGCTTGTCGCTCAATTCCGACGGTTCGTTCGCTGGCGTCCCGGAGGAGGTGGGGACCTTTGCACCCGTGATGCAGGTGGCGGACAGTTCGTCACCACGACACGTGACGACCGGCACGCTGTCGCTGCGAGTTTCCGCGCAGGACCAGCGTAGCTGGAGCCAGTTCAGTCCGAACTCACAACCATTGGCATTCGGGCCGGAGTCGAACCGCCGGCTCGCGCAGGTGTTCACGAGCGGCGTGAGCGCGCCGCTTGCGGCTGTCCTCCCAGACGGGGTCACGTGTGCTCCGGGCACTGACGTGACGGTCACCATCGAGGGCGTGGCCGGATATCCGGCACGACCAAACGGTTTTCGTCTCGCGACCGGTCGCGGCACTCCTGCCTGGCCGATCGCAGTGTTTCCCGCGGTCTTCCTTCCCGCGGAGTCGCCGTTCGCGGTCGTGCTCGGCACGGATGGTCCCGGCGACTGTACCGCCTTGGCGAACATCGCCGAGGGGTACGCGGCCGGCGAGGGCTGGTCGGCAGTGGGCGCCGGGGCCTGGGAACTCCTGCGGACGACGTACGGGCTCTACGACGTCAGGCTCTCGACGCTCGTGATGCCGTCGGATCTGAGCTACACCGCCCTCCAGCGGCACGCGTGGGGCGGCACTGCCACAACGCTGGGAGGGTCTCGGGTGCTGCTCATCGGAGCTGGCAGAGGACACGCGGAGATTTACGATCCGTCGACCGGTGAGTTCTCGGCCGCGGGCACTCTCCATTTCCCTCGCACGCTGCACACGGCCACGCTGCTGCCGGACGGACGCGTGCTTGTTGCGGGTGGGTGGTGGTTGGATCCCGGTCGGGGCCGGGCTTACCTCGATAACGCGGAACTCTTCGATCCCAATGCGGAGCCGGGTTCGCGATTCACCCTGCTGACCGGCGGCGGCATGCTGCCGCGCGCCGAACACAGTGCCACGCTCCTGCCTGGAGGCGAACAGGTGCTCCTCGCGGGAGGCGAATGGTATCGGGAGGGCGCAACGGACTGGGAGGGCCAGCAGGAAGCGCAGTTCTACAACATCTCCACCGGCAGGTTCACGAGCGCCGGCATGATGGCGGCCATGCGCAGCGGCCACACCGCCACGCTCCTCCAGGACGGATCGGTTCTCTTCGTTGGTGGGTACCTGTACGGCAGATCATTGACCACCGCGGAGTTGTACCTGCCGGGGCAGACGCCGTCGTTCAGGGCGACCAGCGGGCCGGCGCCAGCATACAGGTTCGAGCACACGGCCACGAGGTTGAACACCGGCTCTGTGCTCCTGGCCGGCGGCGCAGGTGCATGGCCCGACCTGATTTCGTCGTACGAAATCTACGATCCAGATACGGAGACGTTTGAAAACGCCGGTCTCATGGGCGTTGCCCGAACCGCTCACACGGCGACGCTCCTCGACGACGGCTCTGTTCTCATCGCTGGCGGTGCGACTCGTTACGGCACTCAGGGCCGGGAAGGATGGACGTCGCGGGTTGAACGCTTTCTCCCGGAGATCGGAATCGTGGCCGCTGCACCGATGCAGGTCACGCGCGCGTACCACTTCGCGAACGCTCTCGCGGACGGAATGCTGCTTTTTGCCGGCGGCTCGAGCGGCGCCTGGGTCACCGGTCAAAGTGCAGAGGAGTACGACTCCGCACCCGGCAGGTTCGCCATCCAGACCCCGGCGCTCCCGGACGGGAGCACGGACCAGGACTACGCCACGAGTGGCCTGGACACAACGGGCAGTGCGGCGACCTTCCGAATCGCAGCAGGCGCGCTAGCTGACGGTTTGACGCTGGATTCGTTGTCGGGTGCCATCAACGGACGTCCGACTCGTCCCGGCTCGTTCTCGTTTGTGGTCGAGGCCACCGAAAGCTCGCCGGGAACCGACATCACCTGGCGGCTGTTCAACATCGTTGTCGATCGTCCGATCGTCACGACGACGACGCTGCCCGATGCGGCGGTTGGGGCGCCCTACGCCGTCCAGCTCGAAGGCACCGGGACCGGGACACTCACCTGGACGCTCGCCCAGTTCTACACGTTGCCGGATGGGCTTTCACTGTCGGCAAGCGGCCTGATCAGCGGCAGCCCCACCACCGGAGCGGGCTGGTCGTACGGCTTCGTGGTGCAGATGACCGACGGTTCCGGGCAGACGGCGTACCAGAGGTTCAGGCTGCAGATCAACTGAAGGTCAGACGATCGATTTCTGTCACCGGAGCGCCGTCAGCCGGCGCTCCGCATCCGCCGCGAGCGGATCCGACGCAGGCTGCCGCAACGTGAGGTACCTGGTGTACCCCCCGGCAGCCTGCTGCTTCATCCCAACCCCTTCCTGCGCCCGCGCCAGCCAGTACGTGACCGGAACCGTGTAGCGCCACGTCGGCACATCGTCCAGGAAGATCGCGGTCGCTTCGCCCCGCCGCTTCTCGCACGCCTCGAGTTCCGAGAGCGCGACCGCGTACGAGCCTTCCTTCACGTACGTGACGCCGCTGACGAAGCGTCCCAGCCACAGATCCGCGAGCGCTTTCCCGTTTTGCAGTTCGTCGAACGCGCCGCCGTAGTCACCCGCATCCGTCGCGAGCTCGGCCTCGAGCAAGTGCCCGTACGCGCGGCTCTGCGGCTGGATCTTCTTCACGAGCGCGGCCGCGATCTCGGCCGCCCGCGACGGCCGTTTGAGGTGCAGGAGCAGCCGCCCGGCGCTCACCCGCGTGGGATCATCGGACGCGAGCTTCAGCGCCGCCTCGATCGCGCCGATCGCCTCGGCGGTGCGGCCGGCGGCTGCATGGACCTCAGCGAGCGCCAGGTGCTTGCGCGCGCCCCCTTCGGCGTCCTTGTTCGCGGCATCGGCCGCGATGCCGTCCCGGAGGATCCGCTCGGCCTCGGCGAACCGGCCTTCGTACAGGGCGACGTCCCCGAGCCCCATCGCGCTCAGCGAGGCGCCGAGCTGACCCGCCTTGCCCATCGCCGTGTAGGCCCCGCGCGCCCCTGCCGCGTCCCCGTTCGCGAGCGCCGCCATTGCGATCGGCAGGTACGCGTACACCTGCGACGGTTCCTGCGCGGCGACCTCCCGCGCCTGTTCGACCGCGATCCGGAAGTCGCCGGCGTACATCGCGTAGAGGGCGTAGTTGTTCCGATACAGGATCTTGCTCGGATACAGCTTCAGCGCCTGCGCGCCGGCCTCGTGGGCCTTCGGGAAATTCCGGGTGCGGAAATACGCGATGGCGAGGTTGTTCCAGCCCGCGCCGTCGCCGGGATACTTCTGCACGAGCTGCTCGTAGTTCTCGATCGACTTGACGTAGTTGCGATCGACGTTCAGGTAATACAGACCGAGCGTCCGGAACTTCTCTCGCTCCGTCATGCGATCGAGCAGGCCGAGGGCCTTCGAGTACAGCGCTTTCGCTTCATCGGCCCTTCCGAGCTTGCGGGCACTCAGGGCCCAGCCGGAGTAGGCGCGGCCGAAGTTCGGGTCGAGTTCCGTCGCCCTGCGGTAGTGCTCGATGGCGCGATCGTGCCGCTCGGCGGCCGCCAGATCCTGTGCCCGGGAGTACTCGCTCGCCGCCTCGAGCGACGCGGCCGTGAATGTCTCCCCCGCGGCCCCGCCACGGACCACGGTGGTGTCCCCCAGTTCCGTCCGGAGATCCGCCGCCACTTCCGCCATCTTCGGAAGCACGTCGCCCTTGCTCGACGCCTGCGAACGGGCTTCCTCGAGGACCGTGCCGCTCACGGCGTCGAGCGCCCGGACGGCGATCGCATAACCGGCGCCGGCGGGCTCGATTGATCCCGCGAGGATGACCTTGATCCCCTCGCGCCGCGCCAGCAATCGCGCCCGCTCGACGTCCAGGCGCTGGCCCGGTGCGAACTGCTGCACCGCCTTCAGCGCATCGCTGCGTGGGTACGCCCCGATGAACGACGCGCCTTCGATGCCGATACCCAACGCCTGCTCCAGCGCTCCCTCGAACAGCGGCTCCTTCGCCCGGTTCTCGAAATCCGCGATGACGACGGACAGTGGCGCGGGCACGGCGACGACGGCGGGCGCGCGGGACTTCAGCGCCCACCAGCCGGCGACGCCGACGAGCAGCAGAACGGCCAGCGCGGCCGCCGCAATGGCCAGCCGCGTCAGCGGCCCCGCTGGCCGTGGGCCGACCCGTTCACCGTGCGCCACGGCGTCGAGGTCCGCGAGCAACTCTCGCACGTGCTGGTAGCGATTGACGGGATCCGGCTCGAGCGCGCGCGCGATGATGCGCTCGATCCCCTCGGGGACTTCCGGCACCTTCGTCCGCAGCGGCGGCGGAGCGTGCTGCAGCCGCTGCATCATCTCGGTGACCGGCGTCGTCACCGTCGCGAGCCGCTGCCGTCCTGCGATCACGTCGTACGCGATCAGGCCAAGCGCGTAGACGTCCGCGCGCTGATCGACGGTCTGTCCGAGCGCCTGTTCCGGCGCCATGTACTCGATCGTGCCGACCACCGCTCCCGCGGCCGTCAACCCCAGCGTCGTGGCGGCGCTCACCGGGCGCGAGATGCCGAAGTCCATGATCACGGCGCGCCCGTCCTCCGTCATCATGACGTTCTCCGGCTTCAGATCTCGGTGCACCACGCCCGCCTCGTGCGCCGCCTCGAGCCCTTCACCGACTTGACGGATGATGTCGAGCGCCGCCGGCAGCGGCAGCCGCCCCGTTTCGGAGAGGACCGTGGCCAGGTCCTTTCCCTCCAGGAAGGGCATCGAGATGTATTTGATGCCGTCGATCTCACCGAGATCGTGGATGCGCACGACATTGCGGTGCGTCACCTGCCGCGCAAGCACCAGCTCACGCTTGAAGCGGCGTTCGACCTCCTCGGCCGCCGTCTTTTCGGAGATGGCTTCCGGACGGATGACCTTGAGCGCGACGGGCAGATCGAGCGCCTCGTCCCACGCCTGGTAGACGACGCCCATGCCGCCGGCGCCAAGCAACTTCAAGATGCGGTAACGCGAACCGAATTGTTGTCCGGGGTTGAGTGGACCGGCAGGTGGCGCTGCAGGCGCGGCGCTGGAGGCCACCGCGGTGAGGCTGTCGGCGGCAGCCGATGGAGACGGCGTCAGCGTGGCTGTCGCGACGTGCGCGCCGGCTACGGAACGGCCGCACGCGGAACAGCGGCCGCCGATTCCGTCCGTCGTGCTCCCACAAGCGGGGCAGACCACCATTGGGGGTTTCCGGGTCTGAATCTGGGCTGTATGGCCGTCATTATGCCTTAATCCCCTTTGACGATGCGAAAAACCCTGTAAGTTCCGGGTGTGCTGCGGGGCTGGAGCAGCATCAGAGCCGCCGGCTGGCCGACGGCCAGCGGCCGGTCGGTCCTCAGCGTCGCCGGCGAGAGGGGAAGCTCGCTTCCTTCGCGGACCTGGGTGGTGCCGAGCGGCGCGGCGATCATGCCGCGCGCGTCGATCTCCTCGAGGCCGGAGAACACGCGCAGGTCTCCGAGGTCGTCGATGTTCATCATCACGGCGAGCTGGCGGCGGCCGTCTTCCGTGCGCACCCGCCGGTTGGCGACCACGCCGATGTCCCCCGTGAACGGGGCCACGCCCGTGCCGGTCACGATCGACGCCCCTTTGATGAGCGTGTGGAACAGGCGCGAGTCGTTTTCGGGGAGGCTTTCGTAGCGCTGGGGGTCCGCGTCGTGCACGCGCCCGGTGGCGAGCGCGTCGAGCGCGGTCAGGATGGCGACGAAGTTCAGCTTCACGAGCATCGGGTCCGGCTCGCGCGCGGGAAAGGCGCCGGTCTCGATGAGCACCACGGGCGTGCCCCAGAGCGTCACGTTGTCCCCAAACGCGCGCACCTCGAACTCGTCGTCGTAGCGGCCGATCTGGCCGGCAGCGAGCGGCTCGAGCGCGTCGCGGATGACGGCGCATGTCTTTTTCGTGAGCCGTCGCCCCGCGTTCTCCGTGCGCGGCTCGTCGAAGGCCACCGAGAGCAGCGAGATGGACGCGGGGCGCGCGGGGTTCCGCCCGACCGACGTCCGCCAGTTCTGGTTGTGCAGGTTGAAGCCGATGCCCGGCTCGTGCTCGTCGCGGACGGCCTTGAGGGCCCGGCCTTCGGGCGTCTGCAGCAGCAGCGCGTCGCGGTTGATGTCGATGCCCTGGGCGTTGCGCCGCTGGAAGCGCTCGGCGCCGTCCGGGTTCAGCATCGGGACGACGTACAGCGTCAGGTTGTCGAGGATCCGCTGCGCGACCGGCTCATCGCGGTGGCGCCGGAGGTACTCGAAGACGTCGAACAGCGCGGAGGTGGCGGTCGGCTCGTCGCCGTGCATCTGCGACCAGAGCAGCACGCGGAACGAGCCGCGTCCGGCGGTCACCAGGTTGATCGACCGTCCCTCGACCGAGGCGCCGACCTGCGTGACGGTGTAGAGGTCCGGCGCCTGCCGGCGGAGCTCCGCGAGCCTCCGGACCACTTCGGCGTGGTCCACGAGCAGCGGCAGCGGGGAGGACACGTGCTCGCGGTCCCAGAGGGCCGCGAGCTCGGCCGGCGACGGCGTCGGCGGCGCCGACTGCGTGAGCAGGGTGCCAGAAGCGGCGAGAGCGACGGCCGCCACGATGACAGAGACGATGGCGAGAGGGCGGGTCGTGGACATTGGTAATTGCCGATGAGCGTTATTTCATCCGTTCCATCTCCATCGCTGCCGCGATCGAGCCGAACGCGTACGTCGCGTCGGTGGAGGTTGCTTTGGTGAAGTAATCGCGGGCCTTGTCCGGGCGATTGTTCAGCAGGTGCCAGAGCCCGATGCCGTACGCCGTCGTGGACGCCTGGAGCGACCCCTCGGCCATCCGCTTCGCCACCTCCTCCTCCGTCCGCGCCCCCTTGAAGAGCAGCAGCCGGTCCAGGTAGGCGGCGCTCTCGGTGACCTTCATCTCCGGCGTGACGCCCGCGAGGACGCGCTCGGCGTCCGCCTGCTGCCCTGACCGCCGGAGGGCCGGATACAGCCACGTGAGGCAACCGACGCGCTGCTCGTCGGTCTTGCTCACCCCTTCGCAGCTCCGGAATGCCGCCGCCGCATCGGCGAAGCGGCCCGTGAGGTACTGCGCCAGCCCGAGGTGGTAGTAGATGCCGTATTCGTCGGTCAGGCGCGGATCGCGGCCGCCCGCCTTCTTCGCGAGCGCGGCCGCGCGCGTGAGGTCCGCGATGGCCGGTTCGATCTTCCGCACGTTGATGTAGTTGTGCCCCCGGTATCGCAGCGCCATCGCGTCGTCCGGCTTGCGCTTCAGCGCTTCGCCGTAGGCGGCGAGCGCCTCGTCGTAGCGCCGCAGCCGCGCGAGCGTGCGCCCGCGGCCGATGTAGCCGTCGGGGTTGGACGAGTCGAGGGCGATCGCGCGGTCGTACGCGGCGAGGGCCTTCTCGTTCTCCTGCTTGTCAAACAGCGCGGCGGCTTCCGCGAGCGCGGCGCCGGCGCTCGATGGTGGCGCCGCGGGCTGAAGCAGCACGGTCAGTACCAGGCCGATGACGGTGGGCATTTCAGACCTCCTCCAGGTAGTTCTCCCGCGGCGCGGGCATGCCGCGCGTCGCCAGGCGCGTGACGCCATAGAGCGCCGCACCGGCGGCGAGCGCCGCCGCGCCGACGACGATCTGCCGCGGCGTGACGAAGAACAGGATCACGACTGGCAGGATGCAGCCGAGCGTCGGGATCACCGCGCCTCCCGGGACTACGAACGCGGCCGGCCGGACGACCGTCGCGAACCGCTCACGCCGCAGCGCCAGCGTGGACGCGCAGGTCGCGGCATAGACGATCAGCCGGCTGACGGCGCTCCCCGCGGCGAGCGTGGCGAACGTGCCGGTCAACGCGAGCGCGAGCACGACCGCGGACGTCACGAGGACGGCGTTGGCGGGAGTGCGATACCTCGGGTGGACCCACGCGAAGAAGCGCGGGATGTCGCCGTGCTCGCCGAGCGCGAACAGGTTGCGCGATCCCGAGAGCGACTGGCCGAAGTTGTTCCCGGTCATCGAGAACACGGCCGCGAGCGTGATGAGCAGCGCGCCGGCGCCGCCGAGAAACGTGACCGCGGAATCCGCGAGCGCCGTCCTCGAGCTCGCGAGATCGGGCAGCGTGCCGAGGGCCACCACCTGCGCGCCCGTCATCACCGCCGTCACCAGCAGGATCGTCATCACCATCGCGAAGGGGATCGCGCGGTGCGGGTCGCGCGTTTCGCCGCCGGTGACCGGCACCACCTCGTAGCCGCCGAACGCGAAAATGAGGAGGACGGTCGCCGTGGCGAACTCGCGGCCGCCGGGCAGGGGGCCGGGGGCCAGCCGCGCCGCGTCGAGGAACGCGAGCCCGATCACGGTGTATGCCACCAGGGGCACGATCTTGCCGATTGTCAGCGCGTTGATCGTCCAGGAGCTGAGGCGGATGCCGCGGACGTTGATCCACGTCATCCCGACGATCAGTGCCGCGATGAGCGCGCCACGCGCGCCCCGCCCAAGGAGGGCCGGCCAGTAGAAGGAGAGCGAGTCCATGAGACCGTTCACGACCGATGCCCAGCTCGCCGCGCGCGTGAACCACTGCATCCAGCCGACTTCGAGCGACACGAACCGGCCGAACGCCGCTCGCGCGTAGAGATAGGGCCCGCCGGTGCCCGCAAACCGGCTGCCCACCTCCGCGAAAGACAGCGCGACGATCAGCGACACGCCGCCGACCGCGGCCACGAGAAGCGGGCTCCACCCCCCTACCGCCGCCGCCACCGAGGCGGGCATCAGGAACACCGCGCCGCCGATGACCTGGTTGACCCCGATTGCGGTCAGATCCCAGCGGCCAAGCTCGCGCCGCAGGGTGGGGCTGGAGGCGTCCGCCATGGGGCGGTATCATGCCATGCCATGAGCGCGGATGCTTCGATCCAGCCAAAGCCGCGTGCAACGCTGCCCTCGGACGCCGTCACGCTTCCCGCGCGCTACTACACCGATCCGGAGATCTTCGCGCGCGAGATGGAGCGCTTCTACTTCCGCATGTGGATCTGCGCGGGACGGGCGGCCGAGATCCCGCGGGCCGGAGACTTCTTCGTCAGGGAAGCCGTCGGAGAGAGCGTCGTGATCGCGCGCGGAGAGGACGGCCGGGTCCGGGCGTTCTACAACACCTGCCGGCACCGCGGCACGAAGTACTGCGAAGAGGAACAGGGCCATTTCGCCGGGCGCATCCAGTGTCCGTATCATCTCTGGACCTATCGCCTCGACGGCACGCTCGCCAACGCTCCGCACATGAACGACGTGCCCCACTTCCGCAAGGAGGACCTGCCGCTCCTCCAGGTCGCGTGCGAAGACTGGGACGGTCACCTGTTCCTCAACTTCGGCACCGACCCGCCGCCGCTCGCCTCGCAGCTCGCGGCGCTGCCCGCGAAGTTCGCCGCGTGGCGGATGCAGGACCTCCGGCGCGCCGCGCGCTGCGTCTACGACCTTCAGACCAACTGGAAGCTGGTGCTCCTCAACTACAGCGAGTGCCTCCACTGCCCGAACGTGCACCCGCAGCTCAACCAGCTGTCGCACTACCTCAGTGGCGAGAACGAACCGCTCCAGCCGACGTATATGGGAGGGCGCATGGACCTGCGCCCCGGCGTCGAGACGATGTCGACGGACGGCGTGTGCCGGCGAGCGTGCCTGCCCGGCTTGCCGGAGGAGGACCGGCGGCGCGTCTACTACTACGCCCTCTTGCCGAACCTCCTCCTGAGCCTGCACCCGGACTACATGATGACGCACACGCTCTGGCCGCTCGCGGCCGATCGCACGCGCATCATCTGCGAATGGCATTTCCACCCCGACGAGATCGCGCGCCCCGGATTCGATGCGCAGGACGTGGTGGCGTTCTGGGACATGACGAACCGGCAGGACTGGCACCTATGCGAGCTGTCCCAGGCCGGCATCAGCTCCCGCGGGTACCGGCCGGGGCCCTATTCGAACCGCGAGGACCTGCTCCACCAGTTCGACCGGTTCATCGTGCGCGAGCTCGGCGAGCCCTAGTCTTCAGAAACGTGTCGATGACCGCGTCCATCGCCCGCTCGATGTCGCGCGCCGTGTAGCCGCCGCGGTAACCGCCGTCCACCGCCAGCACGCGATCCCGCAGCAGTCCCTCGAACGCGCCGATCAGCGCCGACCGCACCGCGGCGACCGGCACGCGCTCGCGGAACTCGCCGGCGCGCTTCGCGCGCCGCAGCAGCGCGTCGAGACGATCGACGAACTGCTGGAAGCCCGCCGTGACGGCGAGCCCGTGGGCGCGGACCCGCCGCCCCTCGAACAGCATCAGGCGCTTCAGCTCGGGCTCCTTGTCGAGGCGCCCGAGCACGAAGCGCATGACCGTCCGGACGGCGGCGGCCGGGCTCTCGGAGGCATCCAGCAAGGTGCCCACCTCGACGTTGAGTCCGCGCCACGCCCCCTCGAAGATGGCCTCGAGCAGCCCTTCCTTCGTGCCGAAGTGCTTGATGAGTTGCGATTCCGAGGTGCCCGCCGCGTGCGCGATCTGGGCCGTGGACGTGTGCGTGAAGCCGTGGCGCGCGAACAGCTCCAGCGCCGCGCGGAGCATGCGCTCGTGGCTCGTCTGTCCCGTGGCGTCGGCGTGCATGGAATCCCTTCTCGGTTCCGTCCGATTTTGTTGCAGGGTCACCGGGGGCTAGCAGTAACACTACTCGGATTAGTAGTAATACGACTACTTGTAGTAGTGCTGTTCCACGAACGGGGCGGCACGCCGCTTGTAGATCGGCCCTGCGCAGATGACGCGGCGACGTCTCCTCCTCAGTGCCCTGCTGTTCGCCGGTGTCCCCGCGGCGGCCTGGCCGGACGCGGAGGGACCGTTTCTCCTGGCGGAACCTCAGCGTTCCGGCCGCGACGCCCGCGTGTTCCCCGGCGCCCGGTGCGACCCCCGTGAGACCGCCGCGCTGGCAAGTCCGTCCACGCCGGGCGCGCCGGACCGCGCCGTCTACCGCGTGGCCCGGCCGTTCGGCGTCGTGGTCAATTACTACCGCTTCACTGCCAAGCAGGCCGTGCAGGTATCGCGTGAGGACCTGGGCGCGCGGTTCCTCAGGATCGGCCGCGCCCTCGCGGGCGCGCATCCTCCGCGCGCCCTCCTCGAGGATCCGCTCGTCGTCCGGTTCACTCGCCGAACCGTCGGGAGCGCCGGTCCTGCATCAACCACGGCCGTGCGCTCCTGGCGGACCTATGCGGGACGTTTCAGCGGCGTCGTGCAGCAGGTCGGTGAGGGAGATCGCGTCACCATCTACCAGCCGTACCTCTCCCAGCACTCCTTCGCTCTTATCGAGGACACCGTCATCATCATTCACCGATCCGGAGGATCCTGTGATGTCACGCTCGCTACGGACCAGTGGCCTGATGCTCGCCTGCGTCGCCGCCCTGGCGGTCGCCATCCCGGCGCAGACCGGAAACGATCAGGGGCGTCTCTCTACCCCTGAAGGGGGCGGATCCGCGACGGCAACCTGGTCGCGCGGGCCGTACGCCGCCGCGGCCAACCCCACGCCGCAGGCGGGCGGCGTGCTCGCGAGCTGTGTTGAAGGAGTGACCTGCGCCACCATCCCGCTCACCATTGATCTGCCGGCGGACTACTGGACGCGTCACCAGGGCGTGCTGACCGTCACGGTGGCCTGGCCCGACCACGTCGTTGCGGGACAGAGCGCCGTGTCCAACGACTTCGATGTCTATCTCTACGACAGGGATGGCCGCGAGGTCGCGAACGCGGCCAGCAGCGACGACCCGGAAGAGCTGCGCGTCGCCAGCCCGCCTGCGGGAGCGTACAGCATCGTCGTCTACCTGTTCTCGGTGGTCGACGAGGGATTCACGGCGACCGCGACGCTCGAAGCGACAGCCGGCGCGCTGCCCGAACCCCAGGACGACGACTCGACGCTGCGATTCAGTCCGCCGGTCACCTTGAAAGCGCCGGCGACTGTGCGCGATGGCGAGCCGAGCACCGTGATCGACCAGGACGATCGCTGGTACGTGAGCGCGATACGCGGCGTCCCCGCGGGATCGGACATGTGGATCATCACGGATCCGGCCGGCCAGAAGTTCAAGTGGCTCGGCCGGCCAGACACGTACCGCGTCCAGGATCCGCAGACCGGCGAGTTCCGCGAGCCGGTCGCCGCCGACGGCGGCGGCGACAGCGACATCGCGGTCAGCCAGCCTTCCGCCGGCGCGATCCCGCGTCTGTACATGAGCAGCCTCGCCGCCGCGACCGTCAGTTCCGCGGTGTCGGAAGACGCCGGCAAGACCTGGCTGCTCAACCCGTCTGCAACGCTCGCGACGACGGAAGATCGCCAGTGGAACATCGCGTCCGGCGAAAACTACGCCGCGATCTGGGTGCGCGAGCCGATCACCGGTCCCGGCTTCTACCTCTATCAGTCGATCGACGGCGGCAGGACGTATCCGCTCGTCGCGCCGGTGTATCCGAACAACGGAGTCGGCGGGCAGCCGGTCATCAATCACGCGACGGGCACCGTCTACGGCGTCATCTCGTCCGGGTCGAACCTGATCTTCGTGCGCGGGCGCCGCGGGCTCGGGGGCGTGGTGCAGACCTTCACGAGCAAAACGATCAGCGCCGGCTTCTCGCACGGCAATCTGTTTCCCGTCATCAAGATCGACCGCGCGGGCAACCTCTACGCGGCCTGGAGCGACACGAAAGCGGTGTATTACCGGTACTCGACCGACGACGGCGAGACCTGGAGCGCGCCGGTGCGCGTGAGCCGCGGCGCCGACAACGCCACGGTGGTGTTCCCGGCTATGGCGGCCGGCGATGCCGGGCGCCTCGCCTTCGCGTGGTACGGCACCGCGTCGGGCGCGAACACCGACAGCAGCGCCGATTGGTACCTGTGGTTCTCCCAGACGCTGGACGGGTTGTCCGCGGCCCCGATGTTCACGCAGGTGCGCGCCGTCGAGCGCATCATGCACCACGGCAACATCAGCCTCGGGGGGCTGAATCTCACCAATCCAAACCTGAATCGCAACCTCATCGACTTCTTCCAGATGGCGGTGGATCGCACGGGCCGCGTGGCGATTGCCTTCACGGACGATCACAACGACTTCGACGGCAACACGTACGTGACGCGCCAGCTCGCGGGGCCGTCGCTCTTCGCCGACGTCGGAACGCCGAAGCGCGTGAAGCTGCCGCCGGCGAAAAAGGTCGCGGATGGACCAGAAGTGGTCGATTTCGAGGGAGACACCGAGACCTCCCCGGCGACCTCCGTGCCGGCGCCGGCGTTCGACATTCTCTCGATTGACTACGCGCAGGAGACGTCACCCGCGGGGGCCCGCCTCCTGGTCGTGACGATGCGCCTGGCGGAGATGGCGGCGGTGCCCGCCAACGGGAGCTGGCGCGCGTACTTGGCGCTCGGCGGCAGCGTTCCAGACAAGGGCTCGCGCTATTTCGTGGAGGCCACGACCGACATCGACATGGCCGGCGGGACGCCCGCGTTCCTGTACGGAACGGCTGGTCGCCTGAACGGGGGCGCGATCGCTGACACGCGCAGGGGCACAGCGGACGCCGGAACGATCACCCCCGGGGCCCCCGCAGTGATTCAGATCAAGATCGACCTCGCCAGTCTCGGCGGCCCGCCGCCCGGTACGATCCTGCACGGCACGATGGGTCGCGCGCGAGCGGCGGTGGACAACTCGCGGTTCGTCCTGGACCGCACGCGCGGCGGCGGCGGTTTTCCGCTCCGTTAGTGTCCCGTCTCCGTAGAGGGAGGAGCAACGCAGCCAGCCGGGATGCCCCGCCCGGGAGTTATGTCACGAACTACGGAGACGGGACACCAGCCGACGGCTCTCAGGGCGGGGGCGTGCGCGTCTTCTGCGGCGGACTGTAGAACGGCGTCTTGACCACCGTGGCGCCGACGTGGTGGCGGACCGCTTCCACCGTCACCTCGATCTCCACGCGCGCCCCTTCGGCCGCGTGCGCCGCCTCCACCGTCGCGAGCGCCAGCATCTTCTTCAGCACGGGGGACCACGTCGTCGACGTGGCCTTACCGACCTGCCGTCCCCGCGACGTCACCGGCACGGCAACGCGTGACGCTGTGGCGGGCACGGCTGGCGGCAGCCCGGCGCGCTCGTAGATCGTCTCCACCTCTGACCAGTTCAGCTCCAGGCCCACGATGCGGCGCGCCGGGCCGCGCGCGCGCTCGGCCGCGAGCGCCGCCTGTCCCACGAACGGCTGCTTGTCGAGCGCGACGAGCCGATCGAGGCCCATTTCGAACGGGGTGTACATCTGCACGGGGATCACCGCCTTGCGACAGCTGAAGAAGTCGATGTCGATCAGCAGCAACCCCGCCTCGATGCGCGCCACGTCGAGCGCGAGCATGCCGGCCGGCCGGATCTCGTAGGCTCGTCCCGCCTGCACGAGCGCGTCCCAGACCTTGAGCGCGGCGTCATGCTCCACCCAGATCTCGTACCCGAGATCGCCGGTGTACCCGGTGCGCGAGATGTCCACGGGAACGCCCGCGATCCGTCCGCGCGTCACGCGGAAGTACTTCAGCGCGTCGATGTCGGCCTCGGCGGCCGCGCGCAGCACGCCGGCGGCGGTGGGACCCTGCAGCGCGAGCGCGGCGACGCGCTCCGAGATGTCCTCGATCCGAACGTCGAGCCCGATCGCGTTCTGCGAGAACCAGCGCAGGCTCGGGTCCGCGGCGGTCCACCGGTAGCGGTTCTCCTCCAGCCGCGACACGGTCCCATCGTCGATGGTCCGGCCGCGCTCCTCGCACCAGGGCGTGTAGTAGACCTGGCCGACGCTCATCTTCCGCACGTCGCGCGTGATGACGCGATCGACGAGGCGCGTGGCGTCCGGTCCGGTGACGAGGTACTTGTAGAGCGGCGTGATGTCGATCAGCGCCGCGGCATTCCGGATCGCGTTGTACTCGTGCTCGTGGTGCGATTCGTAGGCGCTGACCGCGTAGTAGCCCGACCACTCCCGATAGTTCAGGCTCTCGCAGAGCGGAAACGTGCGCGCGTGGAAGACGGTGCCGACCGGCATGGCGGGGCATTATATAGTTCAATGCCGAATGCCGAATGCCGAATGCCGAATGCGTCGAGGCGGAATGCGAACGCGAAGGCTGAATGCCCGATGCGTAAAGGTGGAACGCTGAGAGCTGAGAGCTGAACGGATCGATGACCAAGTACGACGCGATCGTGATCGGCGGCGGCCACAACGGGCTCGTCACGGCCGCCTACCTTGCGCGCGCCGGGCGCCGCGTGGTCGTGCTCGAGCGGCGCCACGTCCTCGGCGGCGCGGCCGTCACCGAGGAGGTGGTTCCCGGCTTCAAGTACTCCGTCTGCTCGTACGTCGTCTCGCTGCTGCGCCCCGAGATCATCCGTGAACTCGAACTGCCACGGCACGGGTTCGAGCTGCTGCCGCTCGACGGCACGTTCACGCCGATGCCGAACGGCGACTATCTCTGGAGGATGAACGACCACTCGAAGACGCGCCGGGAGATCGCGCGTCATTCGAAGCTCGACGCCGAGGCGTACGACGAGTACGGCAAGGCGATGATCGAGCAGGGACGGTTCGTGAAGCCGATCCTAGGGATGACGCCGCCCAACCCGGTGTCGCCCGGGTTGCGCGGTGCGCGCGCGCTGCTCTCGATGCTCCAGCGCTTTCGCAGGATGCCGTACGAGGACCGCTACAACCAGCTGCAGCTGCTCACGATGAGCGCCGTGGACTTTCTCGATCAGTGGTTCGAGACCGACGTCCTCAAGGCGACGATGTCCGCCTCCGGCATCATCGGCACGTTCCTGGGCGTGCGATCGCCGGGCACCGCGTACGTGCTGCTGCACCATTACATGGGTGAGATCGACGGGGCGTTCCGCGCGTGGGGGTTGTCGCGCGGCGGCACCGGCGCGGTCTCGATGGCAATCGCGGGCGCGGCGCGCGAGGCGGGCGCGGAGATCCGCACCGAGGCGGCGGTCGCGCGGATCCTGGTGAAGAACGGCCGCGCGGTGGGCGTCGCGCTCGAGAACGGTGACGAGCTGCACGCCAACGTTGTCGCGTCGAGCGTGGACCCGCGCCTCACGTTCCTGCAGATGGTCGGCGAGCGGGAACTGCCGGACGACTTCGTCGAGTACGTGCGGCGGTACAAGTTTCGCGGCTCGTCAGGGAAGGTCAACCTCGCGCTCGACGCGCTGCCCGACTTCAGGTCCCTGCCGGGCCTGGGCGCGCACCTGCGGGGTGCGATCTCGATCTCGCCGAGCGTCGATTACATGGAACAGGCGTACGACGACGCGAAGTACGGGCGGTTCTCGCGAAAGCCGTACGTCGACATCGTCATCCCGAGCCTGACGGATCCGTCCGTGGCGCCGCCGGGCAAGCACGTCATGTCCTGCTTCGTCCAGTACGCGCCGTATCACCTGAAGGACGGGACGTGGGACGAGCAGCGCGAGGCGTTCGGCGACGCCGTCATCAACGCGATCGCGGAGCACGCGCCGAATATCCGGAACATCATCCGCCACCGGCAGGTCGTCACGCCGCTCGACCTCGAGCGGGAGTGGGGGCTGAGCGAAGGGAACATCTTCCAGGGGGAACTGTCGCTCGAACAGCTGTTCTTTCTGCGCCCCGCGCCGGGCTGGGCGCGCTATCGGACACCGATCCGGAACCTGTACCTGTGTGGCTCCGCCGCGCACCCCGGCGGCGGCATCATGGGCGCGCCGGGGAGGAATGCGGCGGGGGAGATTCTTCATAGGAGGTAGGAGGCCGTGCCGGCGAACATCGCAGAAGGATTCAAACGCCGCGGTCGGACCGACAAAGCTCGGGTGATGAACATCGCCCAGGCCTCGCTCGAGGAGCTGCGTTATTATTTCCTACTGGCCCGCGACCTCGGTTACTTGCGCGCGGCGGCGGAACAGGAAGACATTGCGGAAGTCAGCCGCCTGCTCGGCGCCTACACGAGAAGTCTCCTCGCTCCTGCGGTTTCATGACTGCTGCCAACTGCTCCTGTCTCCGATCTCCTATCTCCTACCTCCTACCTCCTACCTCCTACCTCCTACCTCCTGACAGGCGGCGGTCATGCAGAGCCGCATAATCGTCCTCGGCGCCGGACACAACGGCCTGGTGACCGCGTTCTACCTGGCGCGCGCGGGGCTGCGGCCGCTCGTGCTGGAGCGACGCCCGATCGTGGGGGGCGTCGCCACGACGGAGGAGATCGCCGGCGGCGTTCGAGGGCCCGCGCTCGCGCACGCGCTCGGGCCGCTGCGTCACTCGATCGTCCGCGACATGCGGCTGCGGGAGCGCGGCGTCGAGTTCATCGAGCCGGATCCGGCGCTCGTGGCGCTCACGCCCGATGGGCGTCACGCGGCGTTTCACCGCGATCCCGTCCGGACCGAGCGATCGGTGGGCCGGCTCGCGGCGCGCGACGCGGAGCGATATCCGGCGTTTGCGGCGGCGCTCGGGCGCATGGGAGCGGTCCTGCGCGAGTTGCTCGAGATGGCGCCGCCCGACGTCGAGCGCCCCGAGCTCGGTGACCTGTGGCGGCTGCTGTCAACCGCCCGGCGTTTTCGCGCGCTGCCAAGGCAGGACGCCTTCCGCCTTCTGCGCTGGATGCCGATGGCCGTCGCGGATCTCGTGTCGGAGTTCTTCGAGCACGACACCGTGCAGGCGGCCATGGCCGCGCGCGCGCTCACGGGGACGAACCTCGGGCCGTGGTCCGCGGCCACGGGCGCGCTGCTGCTGCTGCACGCGGCCGCCGATCCGATGCCGGGCGGATCCGGCACCACGGCGGTCGGGGGGCCTGGCGCGGTCACGCGCGCGATGGCGGAGGCGGCCGCCGAGGCCGGCGCCGAGATCCGTACGGGCGCGGCCGTCGCGCGCATCGAAACCGGCGCCGTCGGCGTCGAGGCCGTGCGGCTCGAGTCGGGCGAAGCGATCGCCGCGTCGGCGGTGATCTCGAACGCCGATCCGCGCCGGACGTTCCTGGAGCTGCTGGACCCGACGGTGCTCGACCCGGGGTTCGTGACGCGCGTCACCCACTATCGCGCGCGGGGCACCACCGCGAAGATCAACCTCGTGGTCAGCGCGATCCCGCGGTTCTCCGCGCTGGGAGAGGACGTCTCGCTGTTGCGGGGCCGGCTGCACATTGCGCCCGGGATCGATTACCTGGAGCGCGCCTTCGATGCCTCGAAGTACGGCCGCTGCGCGGAGTCGCCGTGGCTCGACGTCGCTGTGCCGACGGTCGCGGACAGCACGTTCGACACGGGGAAGCACGTCGTGTCGGTGATAGCGCACTACGCGCCGTTCCGGCTGCGTGAGGGAGGCTGGGCCGGTGAGCGCGAGGCGTTCGCGGATCGCGTGGTGCGCGTGCTCGACGAATACGCGCCGGGGTTCGCCGCGTCCGTGATCGCGCGGCAGGTCCTCACGCCGCAGGACCTCGAGGATCGGTTCGCCCTGACCGGTGGACACATCCACCACGGGGAGCCCTCCCTCGACCAGATGTTCTTCATGCGGCCGGTGATGGGGTGGGCGCGATACGCGACGCCCGTGCGCGGCCTGTATCTCTGCGGCGGCGGCACGCACCCGGGCCTTGGCCTGACCGGCGGCTCGGGCCAGAACGCCGCCCGTGAAATCCTGCGGAAACTCAAATGAAGAACAAGATGTGGCTGCCTCAATTTGTCCCGTTTCTGGGCCTGGTTGTGGCAGCCACACTATTCCGCGCGGACACGGCGGAGCAGCAGTTTCTGCGTACTGTCTCGGCCGAGAGCATCCGCGACTTTCACAAGTTCCTCGCCGCCGAGCCCCACGTCGCCGGGTCGCCGCGCGACCGCGCCCTCGCGGAGTGGACCCGCGACCGCTTCACCGCGTTCGGCCTCGAGGACGTGCAGATCGTCGAGCACGAGGTCCTGCTCCCCTATCCCGAACAGGTCAGCGTCGAGTTGACCGCGCCGCGCGCGTGGGCCGCCTCCATGAAGGAAGACCCGGTGCCAGGGGACCCGTACTCCTCCCACGCGGATGTCGGCATTCCCCACCACGCGTACTCAGCCTCCGGCGACGTGACCGCGCCCGTCGTCTACGCCGGCAGCGGGAATCCTGCCGATTACGACTGGCTCGCCTCTGAAGGGATCGACGTGCGGGGCAAGATCGCGATCGTCCGTTACTCGGTTCCCTACAGCTACCGCGGGTTCAAGGCGCTCACGGCGCAGCAGCGCGGGGCGGCCGGCATCCTCATCTACTCCGATCCCGCCGATGACGGGGCCGGAAAAGGCCCGGTGTACCCAAAGGGGCCATGGGGCCCGGAATCGCACATCCAGCGCGGCGGCGTCGTGTACGACTTCCTCGTGCCCGGCGATCCCCTCACGCCCGGATGGGCATCCGTTCCTGGCGCCCGGCGGATAGAGCCGTCGGAGGCGGTGTCGCTTCCGAAGATCGTCAGCGCTCCGCTCTCGGCGAAGGACGCGCGAGAGATCATGCGCGCGCTCGACGGACCGGTCGCGCCGAGACGCTGGCAGGGCGGACTCGGGTTCACGTATCGCGTTGGCCGCGCGGATGCCAGATCGACGACAGTGTCGGGCGGCGCCGGCGAGGGCGCCGGTTCCGCGACCAGCTACGCCAGGCGGCCGCCCGCGACGGTACGTATGCGGGTACGCATGGACGATCGCGTGCGCCCGATCTGGACCGTGACCGGCGCCATCCGCGGCGCGGAAGAGCCCGACGCCCGCGTGATCGTCGGGAACCATCGCGACGCGTGGATCTTCGGCGGCGTCGATCCGTCGAGCGGTTCGGCGGCACTGATGGAACTCGCGCGGACGCTTGGCGCGCTCGCGCGGGCTGGCGAGCGGCCCAGGCGCACGATCGTGTTCGCGAGCTGGGACGCCGAGGAGTACACCCTCACGTCGTCCACGGAGTGGGGAGAGCAGCACGCCGCGGCGCTCTCGCGAGACGCGGTGGCCTACCTGAACGTCGACAGCGCGGCGTCCGGACCGAGCTTCGCCGCGGCCGCCGTGCCGTCGCTGAACGACGTTCTCGCGGACGCCGCTCAGCAGGTCAGAGATCCGCGCCTGCGCGTGCCGGTCGCGTCGGCGTCGCGCGAGCGTCGCGCGCGCGAGCGCGGCGCGCTCCCCACGGCGGATGACAGCGCGCAACTGGTGAACAACCGGCTCGGCAGCGGATCCGACTACACCGTGTTCCTGAACCACTTGGGGATCCCGGTGGCGGATCTCAGCTTCGACGGTCCGTACGGCGTCTACCATTCCATCTACGACAATCACAACTGGGTGTCGCGAATCGGCGATCCCGGGTTCGTCTACCACGCGGCACTCGTGAAGATCTGGGGACTCGCCTCGCTGCGGCTTGCGAACGATCCCGTGCTGCCGCTCGACGTCGGCGCGTACGCGGACGCCATCGCGGGGTTCGTCTCCGAACTGGAGCGGCGCACGCCGGCCGCGGGCGAACTTCGCCCGGCGCTCGACCGCCTCCAATCGGCCGCCCGCGCCACGATGCGCGAGGCGGCACAGCTCCGGTCTTCGACTGACCGCGACGCCGTTGGCAAACTCAACAGCCGGCTGCTGCGCTTCGAACGGGCGTTTCTGTCGGACGGCGGGCTGCACGGCCGGCCGTGGTACCGGCACCAGATCTACGCGCCCCGGTTTACCTACGCCGCCGAAGTGCTGCCCGCCCTGAGCGAGGCGGTGGAATCGGGTGATCCCGCCCGCCTCCGCGCCGCGGTCGTGGAGCTGAGCGGCGCCCTGTCGCGCGCCGCGGACGCGCTCCGCGACGGCGCGATTCGATAGAATGGGACGTTACGGTCACGGAATTCCCTGAGGCAGACGTATGTCAATACCAGCTCCGAGCGCACCCGAGACGGTCACGTCAACCGCCGCGTCGACGGCCGCGAAGTCACACGCCGCCGGCGTCGCTCCAACCGCGGCGTTCGCCGGCATCCGCCGCGTGCCACTCCCGGTCAACGAGTCGAACAAGACGTACGCGCCCGGAACACCGGAGCGCGCGGAACTGAAGGCGCGGCTGCAGCAGATGGCGGGCGAGAAGGTGGACATCCCGCTGATCATCGGCGGCAAGGAGGTCCGCACCGGCCGGACCAATAAATCCGTGATGCCGCACGATCACGGTCACGTCCTCGGCGAATACCACCTCGCGGGACCGGAGCACGTGGAGCAGGCGATCGCCGCCGCGGCCGAAGCGCGTCGCGAGTGGGCGAGCTGGCCGTGGGAGGACCGCGCCGCCGTCCTGCTCCGCGCCGCCGAGCTGCTCGCCACCAGCTGGCGCGCGACGCTCAACGCCGCGACGATGCTGGGCCAGTCGAAGACCGCGTTCCAGGCGGAGATCGACGCCGCGTCCGAGCTGGTGGATTTCTGGCGGTTCAACCCGTACTACGCGCAGGAGCTGTACAGCGAGCAGCCGCTCAGCAACCACACGATGTGGAACCAGCTCGAGTACCGGCCGCTCGAGGGATTCGTCTACGCGATCACGCCGTTCAACTTCACCTCGATCGGCGGCAACCTCCCCACCGCGCCCGCGTTGATGGGCAACGCCGTCATCTGGAAACCGGCGTCGAGCGCCATGCTCAGCGCGTACTACATCATGCGCCTGCTCGAAGCCGCGGGCATGCCGCCCGGCGTTATCAACTTCATGCCGGGCACCGCGTCGCAGATCTCCGGCATCCTCCTCGATTCGCGCGAGCTGGCCGGGGTGCACTTCACCGGCAGCACGGAAGTCTTCAACGGGATGTGGAAGAAGATCGGAGAGAACATCTCGCGGTATCGCACCTATCCGAGGATCGTGGGCGAAACCGGCGGGAAGGACTTCATCATCGCCCACCCGTCGGCGGATCCCATGGAGGTCGCCGTCGCAATGGCGCGCGGCGCGTTCGAGTACCAGGGGCAGAAATGCTCGGCCGCGAGCCGGGTCTACGTGCCGGCGTCCCTCTGGAACGACGTCCGCGACCGCACCATCGCCATGATGAAGGACATGAAGATGGGCGACCCGCGCGACTTCCGCAACTTCGTCGGCGCGGTGATCGACAAGAAGGCCTTCGTCAGCATCAGCGAGTATCTCGAGGACGCGAAGAAGAACGCGAAGATCCTGCAGGGTGGCAAGGCGGACGACCGCACCGGCTACTTCATCGAGCCGACGCTGATCCAGACCGACAACCCGGCGTATCGCTGCCTGTGCGAGGAGATCTTCGGTCCGGTGCTGACCGCCTACGTCTATCCCGATCAGAAGTGGGAGGAGACGCTGCATCTGGTCGATGCGACGTCGCCGTACGCGCTCACGGGGGCAGTGTTCGCGCAGGAGCGGCGCGCCGTGCTGCAGGCGCTGTCCGTCCTGCGGAACGCCGCGGGCAACTTTTATATCAACGACAAGCCGACCGGCGCGGTCGTCGGCCAGCAGCCGTTCGGCGGCGC
>DATHTE010000097.1:0-26341 GCA_035463475.1 Vicinamibacterales bacterium | reverse complement strand
AAACACCACGGCGTCGAACGAGTCGCGGCCGACGAGCGCCAGCCGCTTCCGGGCGACCAGCCCTGCGTGCCATTCCATTCGGTACCGCGCCAGGTCGAGGTTCCGCGTAAGCGCCCAGCGGTCGGTCCACAGTCGCTGGCAGAGCGCCCGCCGGACGACCCGGTCCGAGAGCGAGAGCGACTCGCTCAGGACCGTGTGTTCGATTCGGAGCTCTCTAGAGCGCCGCGCGACCTCGACCAGCAGCCGCTTCCCGTAGGTGTGCGCGCCGAGCAGGCCGGACGTGATGACGAGGAGACGCGTCACCGATCGACTGGAACGCGTGCGGCGAGGAGCACGTGGTCCGAGAAGGCGCGCGGGAGCGCGCCGGAGAGCCACGACGGAAAATGCGCGGCTGTGAGCGCCATGCGGGCGCGGCCCGAATAGACCGCCGTGACGTCGCGCAAGCCGCACTCGCCGGCGATGCGCCGCAGATCGCTTTCGAGCAGCGCGGTGATGTGCGCGGGGTAGTCGGCGTCCTGGAACGCCCGGAACTGGCCGCGCAGGAGCAGTGTCAGACGACTGAGCAGACTGAGCTGGTTCGGCGTCGAGAGCAGGACCCAGCCCCCGGGACGCGTGATCCGGGCCAGCTCGCGGACGAACTGCCTCGGGTTTTCCAGGTGCTCGATCGTCTCCAACGCGATCGCAACGTCCGCCGCGGCGTCCGGCAGCGGCAGCGGCGCACGGTCGAGATCCGCTTCGACGAACTCGGCCCGCTCCGGGAACCCGTCGTACCGGACGGCGTCGAGCCCCACGTACGTTGTCGCGATGCCGTCGAGCGCGGGGCGCAGCGCGCCCCTGCCGCACCCGACATCCACCACCCGGCCGCTCGCGCCGAGCTTCAGCAGGACCTGCCGCGCGCGCGCGTACAGATGTTCGCTGCTCTCGCCGCGCGAGGCGGCGGCGCGAGACCGCACGCCGGCCCCAGGTACGCTCACGCGATGGCCGTCCGATCTCCTTCGTCGGCCAGCAGCGAGCCGAGCCGGCGCAGTTGCTGCGATGGATCGCAGAGCGCGGCGGCGAGCCGGGGCCCTTCGCCGCCGAGCGACGCGCGGCGCTCCGCGGACAACACCAGCTCCCGGACCGCGCCCGCGATCGCCGCCCGGTCGCCGCGTGGCACGACGATGCCGCACGCACCGGCGATTTCGTCCGACAATCCACCGGCGGTCGTCGTGACGATCGGTCGCGCTGCCCACATGGCTTCGACGAAGGCCACGCCGAACGGCTCGGGCTCGCTGTTCGGCTGGCAATAGATGTCCGATGCCGCCATCAGCTCCGGAACGTCGGTCCGATGGCCGAGGAACCGCACGCGATCGGCGATCCCCTCGTGCACGGCGACGCCGCGCAGCTCGTCGAAGAGCGCCCGCTCCGAGCGGCGCTGCGGGGCCCCGGCAATCCACGCCATCCAGCGCGGAACGTCCCGCAGGTTCGCGAGCGCCTCGAGATGGTCGCGCAGCCCCTTCCAGCGCTCGATGCGGCTGGCCTGCAGGATCACCACGTCGCGCTCGGCCGCCCCGAGACGGCTGCGGGTCTCGGCGCGCGCCGTTGGCGCGTCGGCAGGCGGCGCCGCGACCGGCGGGTACAACCACCCGGACACGCGCAACCGTCCGGCCGCCGCGCGCGCCGTGTAGGGGCTGTTCGCGATCACCAGGTCGAAGCGCCTCCGCAGCGCCCATCGGTCCGGCCAGACCCGATGGTTCGGCGGATTGTGCAGCCACAGCGCGCAGCGCGCGCCCGACGCGGAGATCGTCCTGCCCGCGACCGCGGCCGACCACGGGGAATGCACGAGGACGACGTCCGGCCGGACGCCGGCGAGCACGCGTGCGAGGGCGCGGCGCGCGTGGAGGACGCGCCAGGGACGGCGCAGCGGCGCCGGCCCGAGCATGGACGGTGGCGCGCCGGCCGCCCGCAGCTCCTGCGCGAGCCGTCCTTCGAAGAACAGCGCGAACCGCTGGTCGAGCCGGCCTCCCGCATCGCGTCCCGCGCGCGCGAGCGTGACCAGTACCCGCTCGATTCCGCCGTACAGGTTGCCGCTGTGAAGGTGGAGCAGGCGCATCAGGCGGCCGCGATCGTTCGATAGAGGGGCACGAGCTCCGCTGCGAGACGCCGCGGGTCGAAGCAGCGCGTCGCGCTGAGCCGGGCCGCCGTGCCCAGCCTCGCCCGCAGCGCGCCATCCGAGCAAAGGGCCTGCAGCGCGCGCGCCAGATCTTGCGCGTCTCCCGGCGCGTGCCCGAGCGCATCCACCCCGTCGGTGAACAGCTCGACCGCGCCTCCCGAGCGGCTCGCGATGACAGCGCGGCCGCACGACATGGCCTCGGCGATGACCATGCCGAACGGCTCAGGCTCAGTGCTCGCGTGCACGACGATGTCGAGCGCCCGCATCACGTCCGGCACGTTGTCGACGAAACCGGAGAAGCCGACGCGCGCGGCAACGCCGCGGTCCTCCGCCTCGCGCCGCACCTCGTCGCGCCCGCGCTGGCTGTCGTCCGTGGTGTAGATCGAGTCGCCGACGATGTACGCGCGCAGCGGTACGCTCGCGGGGATTCGCGCGAGGGCGTCGAGAAACACGTGGTGCCCCTTCCACCGGGCGAACGTGCCGACCAGGCCCGCGCGCACGGTGCCGTCGGCCGCCGGCGGGAGCCCGCACAGTCGATCGAGATCCGCGCAGTCGCCGCACGGCGAGAACGTCTCGAGATCGACAGCGTTGAAGATGGCGCGCACGTCCGCGCGCGTTCCGACGACCCGGCGCACGTCACGAGCGACGCTCTGCGAGTTGGCGACGATGACCGAGGCCCGCGACGCGCACGCGCGCGTCGCGCGTTCCGTCCACGCGCGGCCTTTGAGATAGCCGTGCACGTGCCAGACGAGCGAGCAGTGCCGCGGTCGCGCGATGGCGGAGAGCACGTGCATCTTGACCCCGTGCGCGTGCACGACGTCCGGGCGTTCCCGCCGGAGCGCCGCGGCCAGCCGTGCCGCGTAGAGCGCGCTCGCGGCAGCCGCGGCGGGCCGGTGGAGTCCGCGGCGCGCCGCCGAGGAGCGGCCGAACTCCCCGAGCCGCGCGAGCGGGCGCGGAAACGGCAGCACGCGCGCGCGAACGCCCATCGCGCCGAGCCGATCGACGAGCCGTCCGGGCGCCGGGGCGAGCACGGCGAGGTCCCACGCCGGCTCCGCCTGGCGCACGCCCTGCAGGAGGGCGAGCAGGCTGGTTTCCGCTCCTCCGAGCTCGCCGGACGTCGTCAGGTGCAGGAGTTTCAGAAGAACCTCCGGCGGACCACGATCGTGTCCCCCGGACGAATCACGTCGCTCTCGCCCACGCCGACCTCCACCTGCCGGCCGTTCACCAGGCGCAGCACCTTGATGCCGCGCCGGGACCCGCGCTCCGTCAGTCCCCCCGCGAGCGCGATGGCCTGCAGCACCGTGATGCCGGGCTCGTAGACGTAGGACCCGGGGCTGCGCACCTGTCCCGTGACGAAGAAAGTCTCGGCCTTCGGGACGAAAATCGTGTCGCCGTCCTGCAGCAGCACGTTGCCCGACGTCTTACCGCTCTGGAGGTCCTTGATGTTCACGCGCACGCTGACGCTGCCGGCGGTGTCCGGCAGCAGCGGCCCTCCCTGGGTGCGCTTCGGGTCGGGATGCACGATCACGACCTCGCTGCTCGCCGAACTGGTCGGGCCGGCGAGCGCAAGCGCCTCGATGAGACTCATGTTGCCCTTCACCGGATACGCGCCCGGCGAGCGGACCTCGCCGTGAATGAAGACCGACTTGCTCCGGTACTCGGCGATCTCGACGCTGACCTGCGGCTTGACCAGGTACCCGGCGCCGAGCCGCTTCACCAGAGCGTCCTCGATCTCACGGAGCGTCAGTCCGCCCGCGCGGGTGCGGCCGATCATCGGGAAGTCGAACGTGCCGTCGGTGTCGACGGAGTACCGTCGGGACAGGTCCGGCTCGCCGAACACCGTGATCGACAGCACGTCGAGCGGCCCGACGACATAGTCCGTGGCGACGCGCGCGCGAGGACCCGCCGGGAGCGTCTGCGTCGCGGCGGGCTGGATGAACAGCGCGAGCGCAAGAAGGAATGCAGTCATTGTGTCAGAACCCGTAAGTGAGAGAGGCATACACCCGCCGCCGGTCGTAATGGCGATCCGGCTGTTCGTCCGAGCGCCGCTGGCTCCATTCGACGTTGACACCGAAGCGCGCCGTATCGACCAGCCGGAAACCCACGCCGCCGCCGTAGATGATCATCCGGTCCTGCCGCGATTCGTCGTCTCCGCCGCCGAACGCGCGGTACGAGAGAACCGAGCGGCCGACGGTGCCCTGCACATCGATCGGGCCGGCGATCTGTTGCGTCGCCGTCAGCCGCGCGTGCGTGGTGAGGTAGTACGGCCGCTGTTCCTCGAAGGAGTAGCGCACCTGACGCTCGACTTCACCCTCGATGCGCGTGGGTCCCAGCGCGTAGACGAGGCCGACCTGCGCGACGAGCCCCTGGTACTCCGCGAGCTCGGGGTCAGCCGGGGTGAACTGCGTGTACCCGATCGAGGCCCGCCCCGAAATCAGGGCCGAGGGATGGAACTGGAGGCCGGTGGTGATCCGCACGGTGTCGGCATCGCGCCGCGGCTCGCGTTCGAAGCGCTCGTACTCGAGGCCGCCGGTCACGTCCCACGTGGTCAGCGGGGTCAGCGCGACGCGCAGACCGGCTTCGAACAGGTCGGTTCGCGAGTTCATGGTCCGATGGAGATCGACAGCCCTGTACCGGGCGTCATCGTCGAAGGCCAGGTTCGAGCGGCGCGCGCTCACGAGCAGGCTGGTGCGGTCGGTGACGACGAGGAGCAGGCCGCCGCCGTACGAATGCTGGCGGCGCCCGGCACGAGCGTCGATCTCCGCGTTGAGACGCTCGTGCGTGTCAGCGATCGAGCCCGTCACGAACGGCCGGAGGACCCCCTCGCCGACTTCGAACCGCCCCTGGGCGGAACGGTTCACGGAGCGCTCGCCCGTGAATTCCCTGAAGTACACGAAATCGACGGCGCTGGCGAACGTGAGGCGTGTCCAGCCGATCTGCACGAGCCCGTACACGCGGGGGATGATCGTCGCCGTGAAGTCCCTCTGGGGGTTGTCGGGATCGTTGAAGACGTTGTCGTCCCAGCCGACCTCACGAATGTCCAGGAACGGCGTCATCGACAGGGGCCCGATCTCGATCGAGCGAAGTTCCGCCGGCGGCGCCTGCGTCGGGAGCTGCGCCACTGCCGCCGTCGCGGTGCCGGCGAGCGCGATCAGCGCCGCGAAGACGATCCGCCGTCGCCGGCCCGCCGTCATCGCTGCGCGCCTTTGCGCCGCACGATCCCGAGCTGCCGCGCTTTCCGATAGAGGTTCGTTCGCTGCATGCCGAGCACCCGGGCCGCCTGCCCCATGCGCCAGCCGGAGCGCTCGAGGACGGCGGCGATGTACTCGCGCTCGAACTGGCGGCGCGCCTCGCGGAGGCTGGCGCGCGGAGAGGCCACGCTCGCGAGCCCGCGGGGACCGATTTCACCCAGGACATCTTCCACGCGCACCGGCTCGGTCGTGCCCGCCGCGGCCAGCTCGCGGACGAGCGCATCGAGCTCGGCGACGTCCCCTTCCCAGGAGAGCGCGGCGAGCAGGGCCACCGCCGCGTCCGTGAACGGGCGCGCGCCGCTCCCCGACTCGCTCGCGGCGCGCTCCATCAACGCGACTGCAATGGCGCCGACGTCTTCACTGCGGTCGCGCAGCGGAGGCACGTCGAGCTGGCGCGCGGCGAGCCGCTTGAAGAGATCGGAACGGAAACGCCCGTGCCGCACCTCGGCGTCGAGCGGCTGGTCGGAGGTGGCAACAAGGCGCAGGTCGAGCCGCACAGGGCGCGCGCCGCCGTCCACTCGCACCTCGCCGTCGCGCAGCATGCGCGCGAGCCGCGTCTGCGCCGAGACCGGCAGGTCCTGGACGGACGTCACCACGAGCGTGCCGTGCAGCGCCCGGAACAGCGCGCTGCCGGAGGTCACCGTTTCGAACACGTCAGCGCGCTCGCGCGGAGCGGCAACGGCGCCGAGCAACGCCTGGCTGATCGATGACGGTTCACCGCTGGCGCAGTCGATCGTGAGGAACGGCCCGCCGATGCCGGCGGCCGTGTGTATCGCCGACGCGACGGCCACCGCGTCGAACCCGCGGGGCGCGACGACGAGCACCGGACGGTTCTGGCGCGCCAGCTCGCGCACGCGGTCGCGCATCCGGCGCGCGGCGGCTGAGGGACCGGCCAGCTCGGTGGGCCAGGCGGACGCGCCTGGCGCAACGGCGGCGTTCAGCGCATGGCTTTCGGGGGTCATAGATGCAGAAGGGGCCGGGGGGAGTGCGGACAGCTCCGCCCCGTCGGTCACACCGCGGGGTCCCGCGGCGGGCCTCAGAGCAGTTTTTCGGGGAGTTCAGCACATATTGCCACCTCAGCCGTTGTGTGTCAATAGTGATACATCTGGATTGATACTGTTGTTAATGCGCCATCCGCGGTTCAATACGCCGCCAGGAGCCGCACCGCTCGCTCCACCTCCGACTCGCCCGGCAGGAAGAACTCCTCGAGGGGAGGCGAGTACGGCACCGGCGAATCGAGCGCCCCGAGGATGCGCACCGGAGCGTCAAGCCACTCGAACGCCTCCTCCTGGATGATCGCTGCGACGCTCTCGCCGATGCTGCCGGTTCGGGTGTCCTCGTGGACGATCAGCACCCGGCTGCAGTGGCGCGCCACGGCGAGCACCGCCTCGCGATCCAGCGGCGCCAGCGAGCGCAGGTCGAGCACCGCCGCGTTGATCCCGTCCTCCGCGACGCGGTCGGCCACGCGCATCGCCACGTGAACGTACGCGCCATACGTGATGATCGCCAGGTCGTCGCCGGCGCGGCGCAGTGCGGCTTTCCCAATCGACCTCGGGGCCGGCGGGTCGGCTGGAAGCGCCTGCTTGACGCGCGGGTCGCGGTACAGGGCGATGTGCTCGTAGAACAGAACGGGATCGGGATCGAGCACCGCGGCGACGAGCAGGCTGCGTGCGTCCTCGGGTGTCGAGGGCGCGACGATCTTGAGCCCGGGCGTGCGGTAGAACCACGCCTCGGTATTCTGGCTGTGGTACGGACCGGCGTGGCGAAGGCCGCCCCACGGCATGCGGACCACCATCGGCACGTCCGCTCCCCACCGGTAACGAATCTTCGCCGCGTTGTTCACCAGCTGGTTGAAGCCGGTCGCGACGAAGTCGTTGAACTGGATCTCTCCAATGGGACGCAGCCCCGCGAGCGCCGCGCCCACGCACACGCCGAGCACGGCTCCTTCCGCGAGCGGCGAGTTGACGAGGCGGTCGCCGAACTCCTCCAGCAGCGGCCGCAGCATCAGAAACGCGTTCCCATAGCGCCCGCCGACGTCCTCGCCGTACACGAACACGCGCGGATCGACGCGCAGGGCGTCGCCAATCCCGAGCATCACCGCGTCCAGGAACGTCCGGCCCTTCTTGTCGAACGGCAGGCCGGGCTCCAGAGGCGGAAGCGGCACCTCGACGGGAATCGCGCCGCGCCAGGCCGGATCGAGCACCTCCACCCGATGGCGCGGCGGCTCGTTCGCGAGCACGCGCGCGCCGGCGGTCCACGGCTCCGGCCAGGGCGCATCGATCACCGCGCGCGCGGCGTCCTCGACCATCTCCGCGGCGTCCGCTTTCCACCGCTCGAGATCGCCGGAGGCGATCAGGCCGAACTCCTCGAGCCGGTGCGCGTAGCGTTCGACAGGGTCGCGATCCGACCAGTACTCATACGCCGCCAGGTCGGCGTAGCCCTGTTCGGAGAGGGAGGGATAGGACCAGCCGACCTGCGGCTCCCGTCCCAGGTAGAGCATGTCGTCGTGGTGCGCGTGACCGCACATGCGCATGCACACCAGCTCGATGAGCGAGGGCCCGCGCCCCTCGCGGGCGCGCGATGCCGCCCACGCGAACGCCGCCGCGATCGCGTCGGGATCGGTGCCGTCGATCGTGACGGCGGGAATGCCGTATCCCGTAGCCTTCTCCGCGAAGACCCTGGCCGCCGACTGGGCCGCCACCGGCGTTGACAGCGCCGTCTGGTTGTTCTGGACGCAGAACACGGCGGGCAGCCGGCGCGCCGCGCACGCGTTGATCGCTTCGTGCCACTCCCCGAGGGACGTCCCCCCCTCGCCGATGTACGACACGACGATGCGCGGCGACTCTTCCCGGGCGAAGGCGAGCGCCATTCCGGCCAGCGTCAGCGAGCCGATCGCGAGCGGGGCCGTCGCCGGCAGAATGCCCGCGCTGAAGTCGCCGATGTGCAGGTCCTTTCCGTCCATCGGCGGGCCGGCCTTCGCCATTTGCGCCGACAGCACGCGCCGCACCATCTCCCGCTGATCGTCGATGCGCATGGCAAGGGCGGCGCCGAGGTCCCGGATCACCGGCGCGACCACGTCCCCGCGCCAGCTGCCGTCGGGTGCGCGGTACGCGGCGCCGCGTCGCAACCTGATCGCGGAGGCATAGATCGCCTCCTGCCCCAGCGAGCGGAAGCCCTTGCCCTGGAACGCAGCGTCGCCGTACCGGATCTCACCGCCGGTGAAGAACGCCTTCAGGCGGTTGTCGGTGGCGCGCGTGAGCAGCATTCCGCGGAGCATCTCGCGCCGCTCGTCGGCCGTCAGCGACAGCGCGATCGCCTCGCGCGCGAGCGCGCCGTCGCACGCGTCCACCAGTTCTTCGATCGCCTGCTCGAGACGCCGCTCCGCGCTGACGCGCGGGGTCACGTCTCCCAGGCCACGCGCGTGCCGCTCCAGGCCGGAGAGCGATTGGTTGAGCTCACGCGCGAACGCCGGGCGAAGTCGCTGCACCTCCTCAGCCGTACTCGCCGACTGCCCTCCCGCCGCATCGAACGCTCGGGCGGCGGCCTCCAGCGCGCAGGGATAGCGCTCGGCAACGAATCGCAGGAACGGCTGTCTAACAGGACTGGCTGCCGCCGTTCGGCGGGGAACGGCGCCGCGGACGTGGGACATACGGGCGGTCATGGTACCACCTCGCTTCGGCCGAACGCAGGCTGTCGCGCCGCCGTATATCTCATGGGCAGCCACCTGGAGGTTTTCGTGGGTCTCTGGCAGGACATTCGTATTTCCGCGCGCATGCTGGTCAAGGACCGGTGGTACACGACGGTCGCCGTGCTCGCGCTCGGCCTCGGGATCGGCGTCACCAGCACCGGCTTCACGTTCGTGAACGCGGTCCTGCTCCGCGGCCTCCCCTATCCCGACTCGGACCGGATCATGTTCGTCAGTTCGCGCAGCCTCGAAGAAGCGCAGAACGACATGGGCTCGTCGTACCCCGACTACGAGGACTGGCGTGCCGCGCAGCGCAGCTTCGGGGACCTGGCCGCCATGCGCACGGGGACGATGAACGTGAGCGACGCGACCCGGCCGGCGGAGCGCACGAGCGGGGCGTATGTGACGGCGAATGCGTTCCGCATCCTGGGACAGCCGATGCGGCACGGCCGCGACTTCGCGGCGGACGACGACAAGCCCGGCGCGCCGTCGGTCGCGATCATCGGCTACGGCTTGTGGCAGTCCAGGTACGCCGGGAACGCCTCCATCATCGGGCGCGTGATCCGCGTCAACGAAACGCCCACGGTGATCGTCGGCGTGATGCCCGAAGGCGTGCAGTTCCCCAGCAACGCCGACATGTGGCAGCCGCTGGTGCAGGCGCCCGCGATGCTCACGTCCCCCTCGGGCCGTGCGAACGAAGGCAAGGACCGGTGGCGGCGGAATGCGCGCTCGCTGGGCGTGTTCGGCCGGCTGAAGCCGGGAGTCACCCTCGCTCAGGCGCAGGCGGAAATGGACGGTATCGCGCAGCGGCTCGCGAAGCAGTTTCCCGACGCGAACAAGAACGTCGGCGTGCGCGTGATGAAGTACAACGACCGCTTCAACGGCGGCGAGATCAAGGTCGTCTTCCTGCTGCTGATGGGAGCGGTCACCTTCGTGCTGCTGATCGCGTGCGCGAACGTCGCGAACCTGATGCTGGCGCGCTCGGCCTTCCGCGCTCGCGAGATGGCCGTCCGAATCTCCCTCGGCGCGACGCGCTGGCAGCTCGTGCGGCAGCTGCTCGTCGAGAGTGTCATGCTCGGGCTGCTGAGCGGGGTCCTCGGCCTGTTGCTGTCGATGATCGGCGTGCGGCTGTTCGATCGCGCGGTCACCGACGTCGGCAAGCCGTACTGGATTGTGTTCACGATAGACGGGACCGTGCTCGCGTTCCTGATTGCGATCTGCGTCGCGACCGGCCTGCTCTTCGGCCTCGCGCCGGCGCTGCACGTGTCGCGCACCAACACCAACGAGCTGCTCAAGGAGGGTGGTCGCAGCGGCGGCGCGGGCGTCCGCGCGATGCGGTTCACGAGCGCGATGGTGGTGTTCGAGGTGGCGCTGACGATCGTGCTCCTCGCCGGCGCCGGGCTCATGATCCGCAGCTTCCTGAAGCTGTACTCGATGGAGCTGGGCATCCGCACTGATCGCCTGCTTCAATCGAACCTCGTGCTGGCCGAGCAGAAGTACCCCACGCCCGAGGAGCGTCGCCTCTATGCCGATCGCCTCCTCGCGCGGCTGGCAGCCGCCCCGGGCCTCGCGTCCGCCTCGCTCACGACGAACCCGCCCGTGTTCGGCGGGTGGCGTCCGCGCCTGGAAATCGAGGGACAGCACGTCGCCGACCGGCGGCGCGCCCCCCAGGTGACGGTGGTGCAGGCGAGCGACAACTACTTCGAGACGCTGCAGCTGCCCCTGCGCCGCGGACGTCCGTTCTCCACGCGCGACGGCACGCCGGGACAAGAGACGGCAATCGTCAACGAGCGCTTCGTCGCGCTCCATTTCCAGGGCACAGACCCGATCGGCCGCCGGATCCGCGTGTTCGACGACAACGCCGAACGCGAGAACCCCTGGCTGACCATCGTGGGGATCGTGCCGACGGTGCGGCAGGCGAACATCGAGGAGATGGATCCGGATCCGGTGGTGTTCACGCCCATCCGGCAGGAGGCGCCGCGCGGCATGTTCATCGTCGCGCGCACGATGGCGGACCCGGGAACCATGTTCGACACGCTCCGCCAGGCGGTGCGCGAGGTCGATCCGGATCAGCCGCTGTTCAACGTGCGCACGATGGACGAGCAGCTCGCGCGGAGGCGCTGGCCGTGGCGCGTCTTCGGGTCGCTGTTTCTCATCTTCGCCGTCATCGCCATGGTGCTGTCGTCGGTCGGCATCTACGCCGTCACGTCGTACTCCGTCACGCAGCGAACGCAGGAGATCGGGGTGCGCCTCGCGCTCGGCGCACAGAACGGAGCGGTGTCGTGGCTGATCCTGCGACGCGCGCTGGTGCACCTCGCCATCGGGCTCGTGCTCGGCCTGGTCGCGGCGTTCTACGCGAGCAAGCTGCTGCAGAGCATCATCATCCAGACAAAGCCGGGCGATCCGGCGACCCTTGCGGTCGTGGCACTCGTGCTTCTGGCGGTGACCGTCGCCGCGTGCATGATTCCTGCGCGCCGCGCGATGAGGCTTGACCCGGTGCTCGCGCTCCGAGCAGAGTAAGCGCACGGGAGGTCCCATGCGCAGGTTCGGAAGGGCGTGCGGTTCGTGGTGTGCCGCCGTGCTCATGCTCGCCGCAGGTGCGTCGTCCGCCGAGGCCAGGCAGGTCCGCTCGGGGTTGTTCAGCGACGTCACACGCGCGGCCTGGTACAACATCCAGCAGCTGATCGTGGCCGCCGCCGAGAGGATGCCGGAGGAGCACTACGGCTTCCGGCCCACGAAAGAGGTCCGCACCTTCGGCGAGATCGTCGGACACATCGCCCAGGACCACTTTGCCTTCTGCGGCGCGACCACGGGGCGACCGGCCGTTCCCGCGATCATCGGGAAACTCGCGACGAAGGCGGACCTGAAGAAGGCGCTCCAGGAGTCCGTGGCCGAGTGCGATATGGCGTACGGCCTGCTGACGGACCTGAACGCCGGCTTCCGGTACCTGGCCTTCGAAGGCGAGTACACGCGGCTCTCGCTGCTGACGACGAACGTCACGCACGACAGCGAGCACTACGGCAATCTCGTCACCTACTTGCGCCTGAAGGGGATCGTGCCGCCGTCCACACGACCCTAATCAGGCTTCAGGCTTCAGGGCTTCAGCCTTCAGGGTTCCGGGGTCCAGATCGGCGCAGGAGTCAGGCCCGCGTCAATTCTCGTCTGGCGCTTTTCGGCCGTCACCGTCTACCTGCTACCTTCTACCTTCTACCTTCTACGTTCTACCTTCTACCTTCTACCTTCTACCTTCTACCTTCCTTCAGGCTTCTCCGGCCACGCGTGCTTCGGGTACCTCCCGCGGAGTTCCTTGCGGACTTCGGGGTAGGTCCGCTCCCAAAAGCTCTTGAGGTCGCGCGTGGTCTGCACGGGCCGGCCGTTCGGCGCAAGCAGCAGGAGCAGGACGGGCTCGCGATTCGGGCCCAGGCGCGGCGTCTCCGCGACGCCGAAGAGCTCCTGCAGCTTGACGGACGCGGCCACTGTGGTGTCCTCGCGGTAGTCCAGCGCCACGCTCCGACCGCTGGGCAACACGAGACGCTCCGGCGCGAGTTTCTCGAGCGCGCGGCGCAGGTGGGGATCGAGAGCGCGCGCGAGGGAGATGTCATCCAGCCGGCGCGCGCCCGCCGACGCGCGCTCCAGCAGTTCATCGAACGTCACCGGGTGCCCGGCGAACGCCAGCCGGCGCAGGAGCCGGCGGTCGGCATCGGTGGGGCCGCGGCGCGCGTACTCTCGCGCGAGCACCGATGCGGCTCGAGCGGGATCGGCAGGGACCGGACGCTCCGAAAGGAGGAGGGAGCCGTACCGGATAATCTCGACGCCACGCACCACGCCGCTCGGCTCGTCGAACCGCCACTCGATCGCCGAGGCGTCCGGCGCGAGCCAGTCGCGCTCGACGCGGCTGGCCATTCGCACGCGCGCCTCGACCGGTTTCCCTCGCGCGCGCTCGGGCAGGCCCGCCTGGACGTCGAGCGCAACGAGGAACTCCCCCGCCGTCACGCCACTCTCCCCCGACAGCAGCGCGCCGGTGCCGGACGCGAGCAGGAGGCGCGGGCTTCCGGGCGCGCGCCGCTGTGCCACGCGGTCGGGGTAGCCGGCGAGGATCGCGCGACGGAGCTCTTCCTCGGTCACGTGGGACCTCGCCTCGCGACCGAGCGTCTGCGCCGCGAGGCCCTGGATGTGGCGCGCAACCCGGAGGACGTGTGGCGGCAGCCGATCCGCGTGGTCCACCGCGCTCAGCAGGTCGCACGTCGTGGCCGTCTGCCGCTGCGGCACGAACGTCCGCTCCGACAGCGCCGCGCACGCGATCGCCGCCTCCCACGCTGCACCCGCCGCGAGAAGCATCCGCGACAGCCTCGGATGGAGCGGCAGCTGCTGGAGGCGGCGGCCCAGCGTCGAGATCCGGCCGCCTTCGACCGCGTCCAGCGAGGAGAGCAACGCGAGCGCGGCGGTGATCGCGTGCTCCGGCGGACGCTCGAACCACTCCAGCGTGAGTGGATCGCCTCCCCACGCGAGCACGTCGAGGAGCGGCGCCGCCAGGTCCACGCGCGCCAGTTCCGGCTCGCGGTGCGATCTCAGGCGATCGCGCTCGTCCCAGAGCCGCAGCGCGAGGCCGGGCCCGGTCCGACCCGCGCGCCCGGCCCGCTGGTCGGCGGCATCCTGGGTGACCCGCTCGAGCACGAGGCTGTCAATAGCGCGGGCGCCGTCGTATCGAGCGACCTTCTGGAGCCCGGTGTCCACGACGGCACTCACCTTCGGCACGGTGATCGACGTCTCGGCGATGTTGGTCGCGAGAATCACGCGCCGCCCGGCGGCGGGCGCGAACACGCGGTCCTGCGCTTCCGCATCGAGCGAGCCGTGCAGCGGCAGGACCTCGGCGGCGCCGGTCGCCGTCGAGCGCAGCTCCGCGGCCGCGCGTTCGATCTCCGGCGCGCCGGGAAGAAAGGCGAGCACGTCGCCGCTCGTCGCCGCGAGGGCCGCCGTGACGGCGGCGGGCAGCGGCTCCGCGGGAGCGTAGCGGACGTCGATTGGAAACGCGCGCCCTGGAATGTCGATGGTGGGACAGTCACCGAGGAAACGCGCGACGGGCGCGGCCTCGAGCGTCGCGGACATGATCACGATGCGCAGGTCGCGGCGCGCCAGCCATGCCTGGCGCGCCAGCGCCAGCGCCACGTCGGCGTGCACGCTGCGCTCGTGGAACTCGTCGAGAACGATCGTGGTGAACGCGGACAGCAGCGGATCCGACTGCAGGCGCGCCGTCAGGATTCCCTCCGTGACGATGAGGAGACGCGTGTGCTCGCTGAAGCGGCGTTCGAACCTGACCTGCCAGCCGACCCGATCGCCGATCGTCCAGCCTCGCTCGTGCGCGATTCGCCGCGCGATCGCGCGCGCCGCCACCCGCCGGGGCTGGAGCACGACCACCGCGCCGTCTTCGACGAGCGCGGGAGGGATCCGCGTCGTCTTGCCCGCGCCGGGCGGCGCGGTGACGACCGCCGCGCGCGCGCGGCGAACCTCCGCGACGATTCGCGCGACGTGCTCGTCCACCGGCAAGGGCGGGAGCGCCATGGCATGGCGATCGTACCCAACCCGGTATACTCCGCGCCATGACCGGGGGCCCCGTGGCGCTCCATCTGTCGGTCGTCATCCCCACCCACAACGGGTCGCATCGCATCACGCCGCTGCTGCGCGCGCTCGCATCACAGTCGTTCGAGGCGGCACGCATGGACGTGGTGATCGTCGACAACGGCTCGACGGATGGCTCGGCGGAGCGGGTCGCGGCGGATCCGGCATTCCGGCTGCTGTCGGCGACGCGTGCCGCGCGGATCGTCGCGCTGGACAGGCCGGGCCTCACCCACGCGCGCGTCGAGGGCGTGCGCGCCTCGTCGGGCGACATCGTCCTGTTTCTCGACGATGACACGGAGCCGGAGCGCGAGTGCTGCGCGGAGGCCCTCGCGCCGTTTGAAGACGCGCGCGTCGGCGTCGTGTTCGGCCGCGTGTTTCCGAAGTACACGACCCCACCGCACCCGAGCATCCGCAAGCGCGAAGGCATTCTCGCGATCAATCACGGGCTCGGCTCCACACCGATTGTCTGGAAGGAACCCCGCGACTTCGCCCCGACGCTGGGCGTGGGCCTCGCGGTGCGGCGCACCGCCTTTGTGGACGCGTATCCGTGGCGCGAACCGCATCGTGTGCTGCCGGACCGAGTGGGCACTCGGATGATCTCGGGAGGGGATCTCGAAATCGGGCAGTTCCTGGCGCGGGCCGGCTGGTGGCGGACGTATAACCCGCGCATGGTGATCCACCATCTGATCGACCCCGCCCGGCTGCGGGTACGATCCTTCATGCGCCTGATCGTCGGCATCGAGCGCAGCCGCGCGACGTTCGAGGACAAGTTCTCGCTCGGGCCGTCAGCCTCCGTCCGACGGCTGAAGGCCGCGCGCGACGCGCTCGCCATTGCCGCCGCCGCCCCCTGGTGGATGCTCACGCGCGACGGACCGCGCGGCTGGTGCTTCGCGCTGGCGAGCCGCGCCGGGCGCCTCGCGGGCGCGTACTCCGGCCGCCGCCTGGCACGCGACGCGGCCGCGCCACGTTAGCTCCGCAGGACCTTCGCGAACCACCACCGGAGCCCGACGAGCAGGAAGCGCCAGTCCTTGAAGAACTCCGGCGGCTTCCCCTCGACGGCATGCCCCGCGAACTGCAGGATCCACCCGACCGTGAACATCGCCGCGGGCAGCGGCCAGAATCCTGGCGCGAACGGGATCACGAGCCAGAGCGGCAGCGAGATCGCAATCAACGGGATGCCGAACGCGTGGCAGACCCGGTTCACCGGATGCCTATGGCTGTGCCCGTACCGCTCGACCCACTCCTCCATCGGCCGTCCGCCCAGCTGCATGCGCGCCTCCCCTGCTGCGCAGCGAAGTATAATTCGAGCCCCCAGGAGATGCGCATGGCGATCACCTACGAAGAACTGAAGACCAAGACCGTGGCCGAGCTGCGGGACATCGCCAAGGACCTGCCGCACGAGGCGGTGCAGGGCTACAGCCAGATGAACAAGGAGCACCTGCTGCCGGCCCTCTGCAAGGCGCTCGGCATCGACACCCGCGAGCACCACCAGATCGTGGGTATCGACAAAGCGGCCATCAAGGCACAGATGCGCGCGCTGAAGAAGGAACGCAACGAGGCGATCGAGGCGCGCGACTCCGAGCGGTTGCACGCGATCCGCCGCAGGATCCATCGTCTCAACCACCAGATCCGCTCGCACACCGCTTGATGTTCATCGATTCGAAGCTGCCGGCCGTTGGCACCACCATCTTCACGGTGATGTCGCGGCTGGCGGCCGAGTGCGGCGCGATCAACCTCTCGCAGGGCTTCCCCGACTTCCACTGCGATCCCGCGCTGATCGATGCAGTGTCCCGCCACATGCGCGAGGGGCGCAACCAGTACGCGCCGATGCAGGGGGTGCCCGCGCTCAGGGAAGCCATCTCCCGGAAGTTCCGGGACAGCTACGGCGTCGAGTACGACCCGGAGTCCGAGATCACCGTCACATCGGGCGGTACCGAGGCCCTGTTCGATGCGATCGCTGCGACCGTCCGTCCCGGCGACGAAGTCATCGTCGTCGAGCCGTGTTACGACTGCTACGTGCCGGCCATTCGGCTGAACGGGGGCGTTCCCGTCGTGGCCCGCATGCGGTTGTCCGATTTCTCGATCGACTGGGACGATGTGCGCGCCGCGGTCGGGCCGAAGACGCGTCTCCTGATTCTCAACTCGCCGCACAACCCGTCGGGTTCCGTGCTGACCGTGGAGGACGTCGGCGAGCTCGAGCGGCTCGTGGAGCGCTCGGGACTGCTGATACTCTCCGACGAGGTCTACGAGCACATCATCTTCGACGGCACCCGCCACGAGAGCATGGCCCGCCACCCCGCGCTCGCGTCCCGCAGCTTCATCGTCGGGTCGTTCGGGAAGACGTTTCACACGACCGGTTGGAAGGTCGGATACTGTGTGGCCCCGGCGCTGCTGTCGTCGGAGTTCCGGAAGGTGCACCAGTTCGTCACCTTCGCCACCAGTACGCCCGTGCAGCACGCGCTCGCTGAGTTCACCAGGTGCGAGACGCTGGCCGCGCTGTCGCCGTTCTATCAGGCAAAACGGGACCGGTTCCTCGAGCTGATGGCAGGATCGAAGTTCGCGCCGCTGCCCTGCCGTGGCAGCTATTTTCAGTTGATGGACTACTCCGCGCTGAGCGACGAGGACGACGAGACCTTTGCCGTTCGCCTGACCAAAGCGCACGGAGTGGCCTCGATTCCACTGACCCCGTTCCTCTACCGCCAGAAGGCGCCGCGGATCGTCCGCTTCTGCTTCGCGAAGAAAGACGAGACGCTCGTGGCCGCCGCGGAGCGGCTCACGAAACTGTAGACCCGCCGCCGAATCGGATGATCTTCGCCGTGGTGAGCGCCTGCCCCGCGTGCGCGTGAGCGACGGGCATGAGGGCTGGCGGCACGCCATCAACTGGTCCCCGCAGCCAGGCTTCGGGTGTGGAGGGCATGCCGCCACCGTATGCGAGCGGGCGTCAGACGACCGTACGCCGGCCCGACAGCAGTTGAACCAGGAATACGATTCCCGCGACGATCAGCAGCAGGTGTATCAGTCCGCCACCAACGTCGGCCAACAGCCCCACGAACCAGAGCACGAGCAGAATGAGCAGAATCGTCCAAAGCATCTCCACCTCCTGGTGGCCTGACTAAGCATTGGACATGCCGGCTTTCTGTCGAGCTGGCCCTCTCATCTTGAGCAGCCGCCTGAGCTCGGAGAGCACATCCCCAGGTACGGATGGCTTGGGAAGAAATACACTGCAGCCCGCCTCTTCGGCGCGCTTCTGATCGTCAGGGAACACACACGCCGAAACCGCCACGATCGGCATCTCGGCAAAGGCCGGCGTGTCACGCAGATCGGCGATCAGCTGCCACCCGCTGCGTCCCGGCAACTGCAGGTCAACGAGGAGGATGTCGGGCTTCTGGACCTTCATCCTGGTCCACGCCGATTCGCCGTCCTCGCACTCGTCCACATCAAACCCGAAAGCACGCAGGTACTCCGCGTAGCCCTCGCGGCCGTCCCGGTCGTCGTCAACAATGAGGCACCGTGGCATACCCGCCGCCATGCAAACGGCAGACCTCGGCCCTTTTGGTGTCCACGTTGCAATGCGTTGGTTCGGAGGTGGGTCGCTAAGTGGCAGAAGTCCTGATCGAATACTCCGACCTCATCCAGAGCGAAGAAGGCAGAAGCTACCGTGCCCGGGCTTGCACGAAGAAAGTGAGCGCGCATTCCTGGCACGGATGGATTGAATTCGAACCCGTTGACGGCGGAGAGCCGATCCGTTCGCCACGCGAGACGACGCAGCCGAATCGGACTGACGCGGAGTATTGGGCGACCGGCCTGACGCCGGTGTATCTCGAGGGAGCGCTCCGTCGCGCGCTTCATCCACTCACGCTTCGCGTACCGCCCGAACCGCAGCCGCCGGCGTTTGACGGTCCCGCGCCGGAGCCCGTGCCCGCGCCGAGCGGCGGCGACTCGGTGCTGAATCCCTTTTCGGTGTACCAGAAGGGTGAGGCGCTCCTGCGCAACCAGCTGTCGGCGTTCTCAACCTGGCATCTCGTCAACATCGTGCGTGCGCACGGTATCCCGACCGGCGGACGGGATCCGAACCGGATGACGGCGCATTCGCTGATCGAAGCGATCGTCGCGGCGGCGCGACGCCAGGCCGGCGTCACCACGCTCGATTAGCGGGCGACGGGACGAGGGACTACACTGGTCCCTCATGAACTCCATTCATTCACGACGAGCGGCGGCGCTGCTCTGCGCGCTGTTGCTCCTGGCTTCTTCTGTCTACGCGCAACAGGCCGGCACCGGTGCGCTCGCCGGTCTCGACGAACACGTCTCGCGGGTCATACGTACCTTCGAAGTGCCCGGCGTCGCGCTCGCCATCGTCAAGGATGGTCAGGTCATTGTCGCCAGGGGTTACGGCGTACGGAAGCTCGGCGAGCCCGCGCTGGTCGATTCGCGCACGCTGTTCGGCATCGCGTCGAACACGAAAGCGTTTACGGCGACTGCGCTCGGGCTCCTCGTCGAAGAGGGCCGGATCCAGTGGGACGATCCGGTCATCCGGCACCTGCCGTGGTTTCAGATGTGGGATCCCTACGTCACGCGGGAGCTGACGGTCCGCGATCTGCTCGTGCACCGCAGCGGCCTCGGCCTCGGCGCGGGGGATCTGCTCTGGTGGCCGCCGTCCACATACAACCGGCGCGAGATCGCCCGGCGACTCCGGTTCATTCCGCCCGCATCGAGCTTCCGCAGCGCGTACGCCTACGACAACGTGCTGTATCTCGTCGCCGGAGAGGTGATCGAGACGATCACCGGCCGGAGCTGGGAGGACTTCGTCTCCGAGCGCATCCTCGCGAAGGTCGGCATGAACGGCAGCAACGTCCGTCACTCCGCGTCGGCGGCGGGCGGAAACGTGGCGACAACTCACGCGCGTGTCGACGGCGTGGTCCGCCCGGTGGCGCCGTTCGACAGCGACAACACGAACCCGGCCGGCGGCATCAACTCGTCCGCCGACGACATGGCGAAGTGGATGACCGTGCAGCTTGCGCGCGGGCGGCTGGCGGACGGGTCACGGCTCTTCTCGGAGCGCACGTGGCGGCAGCTGACGTCGCTGGTCACGCCGATGCCGAACCCGGACCCCCCGGCGGAACTGGCTGCGCTTCGCTCGGGGTTCCGCGGCTACGCGCTCGGCTTCGAAGTGCGCGACTATCGCGGAAGAAAAATCGTGACGCACACGGGCGGCCTTCCGGGCTATGTCTCCAAGGTGACGATGGTGCCAGACCACCAGATCGGGGTCGCGGTGCTCACCAACCAGGAGTCTGGCGAGGCGTTCAGCGCGATCACCTTCTGGGTGCTCGATCGGCTGCTGAACGAGCCACCCATGGACTGGCTCGACGCCTACAAGACCGTGCGGGATCGTCTGGCGGCGGAGCATACGGCGGCGGAGCGGAAAGCGGCGGCGGCGCGAGACACCGCGTCGACCCCCTCGCTGCCGCTGGCCCGGTATGCCCAGACCTACACGGACGCGTGGTACGGCGACGTCACTATCGCGATGGAAGGTGAGCGGCTCGCGATGCGCCTCTCGAAGACGCCGTCGCTCGTCGGCGATCTCGAGCACTACCAGCACGACACGTTCATCGTGCGCTGGCGGGACCGCGAGCTGCGCGCGGACGCCTACGTGACCTTCGCGCTCAACCCGGACGGCACGATCGAACGGGCGACGATGCGCGCGGTCTCGCCCGCAACGGACTTCAGCTTCGATTTTCAGGATCTGCTGTTGAAGCCGGCGCGTCCTTGAAATATCCCGCCTCCTCGGCGAGGCGTCCGTACGCGAGCCCCGCGAGGATGTCGTAAGTCGCGTGCACCGCGATCGCCACGTAGAGGGAGCCGGCCAGCCAGACGAGGACCTGGGCCACCAGCGCGTACACGACCGCGACGCCCGCGGCGCGGACGCCCTGCACGACGTGCGCGGCGCCGAACATGACGGCCGCGATGATCGCCGCGGCGACCGGCGCCCCGAGCAGCGTCCCGAGCAGCGCGAACTGCACGCCGCGCCAGGTGATCTCTTCGCTCGCGCCGGCGACGGCACTCGTCGCCACCCAGAGCGCGCGTTCCCGGGCGCCGCGCGGAGCGAAGAGGGCGACGACGCGCCGGCGTTGCTCCACGGCGCGCCGCCACACGCGGCTCATCAATGGCACCACGACCACCAGCAGCGCGGCGCCCGCCAGCCACGCCACGGGCGGCGGCATCCGGGAGGAAGAAAGCGGGATCCCTTCCGCGCGCGCGACGGCGATCGACAGCACGCCGAACAGCGTCAGGTTCACCATCGTGAACCACAGGTGCGCCGTCAGACGCGGCAGCGGTTCGTTGGCGTCCAGCACCCGCTTCGACCGCAGAGCGGCGTATGGGACCACGGCGCCGAAGAGCACCAGGTGAATCCAGCCGGAGACGCCGGGATCCGTCACACTCGCTCCTTTACAGGCAGTGCCCTGCAGCATACGATAGCCGCCCGTCACCATTCCCGGGAGCGACCATGAGAAAGATAGTCCTCACCCTCGCCCTCGCGTCGGTGCTCGCTTCGCCCGCCCTCGCGCAGGACAAGCCGCGCTTCCTCGACCGCGACACGTTCATGGACATGGAAGCCGTCTCGAGCACGAACATTTCTCCGGACGGCCGCCAGATCGTATTCGCGCGGCAGTGGAACGACCAGATCAAGGACCAGTCGCGCACCAACCTCTGGGTCGTGGACGTTGATGGCGGCCGCGTGCGCGAGCTTACCCGCGGCAACTGGCGCGACAGCTCGCCCGTGTGGGCGCCGGACTCGAAGAGAATCGCGTTCCTCTCCGATCGCGACGGCACCAACCAGGTCCACGTCCTGTACGTGGACACCGGTGAAGTTGCGCAGCTCACGCATCTGTCGCGAGCCGCCAGCAACCTGCGCTGGTCGCCGGACGGGAAGCAGCTGGCCTTCACGCAGATGGTCCCGGACGAGGACCCGATCCTGAAGATCGATCTGCCGCGTCGCCCTCGCGGCGCCGAATGGGCCAAGGGCCCGACGGTGGTGGACCGCGTGACCTGGGCCCGCGACGGCCAGGGGCCGCTCGAAAAGGGGTTCACCCAGGTGTTCACCGTGGACGCGTCCGTCGGTGGCACGCCGCGCCAGATCACCGAGGGCAAGTACAACCACAATGATCCCGAGTGGAGCGCGGACGGACAGAAGATCTACGTGAGCGGCATCCGCAAGCCGGATGCGGAGTACCTGAACAACGACTCCGAGATCTACGCGATCGATCTCAAGACGCTCGCCACAGCGCCGCTCACCGATCGGAAGGGGCCGGACACCAACCCGACGGTATCGGCGGACGGCCGGTGGGTCGCGTACACCGGCTACGACGACCGCAACTTCACCAGCCATCTTTCCAGCCTGTACCTGATGGACGCGACGGGCGGCGCCAAGCGACTCCTCGCGGGCAACCTGCTGAGCTCGCCGGGGCAGCTGACGTGGGCCGCGGACAACTCCGGCCTGTACTTCACCGTGGGCGAGAAGGGATCTACGACGGTCTACTTCGCCCCGCTGAAGGGAGACATCCGTCGCCTCACCGACGGCGTGCACATGCTGGGCGGTCTGTCGATTTCCACCGGCGGCCAGGCGGCCGTCGTGAGGACGTCACCGCTCGAGCCGGGGTACGTCGCCACCTTCAGCCTGCGCGCGGCCGCGCCGGTCACGGCCGCCGCGATGAAGAAGCTCGTTGACGTGAACGAGGATGTCCTTGCGGGGCGCATGCTCGGCGAAGTCGAAGAGCTCTGGTACACGTCGAAGGACGGATGGAAGGTGCAGGGGTGGCTCGTCAAGCCGGTCAACTTCCAGCCTGGCCGCAAGTACCCGCTCGTGCTGTTCATCCACGGCGGGCCGTGGTCGATGTACGACGTCAGCTTCAACTGGAGCTTCCAGAACTTCGCGGCGAATGGGTACGCGGTGCTCTACACGAACCCGCGCGGCAGCACGGGCTATGGCCAGGAGTTCGTCAACGGGATCCAGTTCTCGTACCCGGGCAAGGACTACGACGACCTGATGGCCGGCGTGGACGCGGTCATCGCGAAGGGCTTCATCGACGAGCGCAACCTGTTCGTCTGCGGCGGCAGCGGCGGCGGGCTGCTCACGGCGTGGATCGTCGGGCAGACGACTCGCTTCGCGGCGGCGGTCTCCATGCGCCCCGTCATCAACTGGGTGTCCTTCGTCGGCGTGACGGACGGCGGCGGCTGGTATCGCCAGTTCGAGAAGTTCCCCTGGGAGGACCCGGCCGATCATCTCCGGCGATCGCCGCTCACCTACGCCGGCAAGGTCACGACGCCGACGATGGTGATGACCGGAGAAGCGGACCTGCGCACGCCGATCGGGCAGAGCGAGGAGTTCTACAAGGCGCTCAAGCTGCAGAAGAAGGACACGCTGCTCGTGAGGATGCCCGACGAATTCCACGGCTGGCGTCGTCCGTCGCACCGGCTGATGCAGCAGCTCTATCTGCTCGCGTGGTTCGAAAAGCACAAGCGTCCCCCAGCCACCACGACGAACGACTGATTGACTGAAGGGCTGCTTGACTGATCGACTGACCGACTGAACTGAGGGCGTTCTGCCGAACGGGTCCAATGGCCCGTCCGGCGGAACCTCCTCGTCAGAAGCCGAGGTCAGACCCGAACGTATCGCACGCCTTCGGATTCCCCGTCTCCAGCCCGCGTCTGAACCAGGTCATTCGCTGCTCGGAAGTGCCGTGCGTGAACCGGTCCGGCGCGACGCGCCCGCCGGTCAGCCGATCGTCGCCGATCGACGCCGCGGCATTGAGCCCCTCTTCAGCGTCTCCGGGCTCCAACTCCACCTTCCCCTGTTCCGCGCGGCCGTCGCGCGCCGCCGTATGGCCCCACACGCCGGCGAAGCAGTCCGCCTGCAGTTCCATGCGGACCGACAGCGCGTTGGCGAGCGACGGATCCCTCTGCTGCGCCGCCCGCATCCGGCGCTCGATTCCGGTCAGCGTCTGGACGTGGTGCCCCAACTCGTGCGCCAGCACGTAGGCCTGCGCGAAATCCCCGCGCGCGCCGAGCCGCCGGTGCAGCTCGTTGAAGAAACCGAGATCGAGATAGACCTTGCGATCGCCCGGGCAGTAGAACGGGCCGGTCGCGGATTGCGCGAAGCCGCAGGCCGACTGGATCGCGTCGCGGAACAGGACGACGCGCGTGGACTCGTAGCCGTCGAGGAGATCGCTCCACGTGCCCTGGGCGTCGCGCATCACCGCGTCGACGAAGTCCACGAGCGCTTCCTCTTCTGGAGTGGCCGCCACGGGGCCTGTTGTCCCGACACTCTCGGTCGGGGCCGGCAGGCCACCGGACAACGACAGGAAATCGATCCCGGTAAACCAGCTCAACACGAGCAGCAGGAGCACGCCGCCAATGCCGAGGCCTCCGGCGCGCATGCCGATTCCCGAACGGCCTCGAAGGTCTTCCACGTTGCTGCGATCGCCTCGCGTCCACCGCACAGCTCTACCCTCCTGCGAGAGGAGTGCAACCTGGGAGCCACGGGAGGTACAGCTCAGGTCGCCTGGCTGGTCGCACGATCGACGCTCCCGTTACCCACGAGAAACTCCCTCAGCAGATTCAACGCGACCTGCCGGCGATACCGGCTGGTCGACCGGACGTCATCGATCGGCGAGATCTCGTTGGACAGCGCGCGCCCGGCGTCGGCAAGCGCCTCCTCGTCGAGCGCCGTTCCCCGAAGCGCCGCCTCGGTGGCGACGCAGCGGAGCGGAACGGGCGCGACGCTGCCGAGCGCGATGCGAACATCGTGAACGCGGCCATCCTCCAGCCGGATCGCGCCGGCCATGCAGACCTTCGAGATCGCCTGCGCGCGTCGCGTGCCGACCTTCCGGTAGTACTCGCGCCACCCCCGCCGGCCGCGGGGCAGGATGATGCGCGCGATCAGTTCGTCCGGCGCGAGGTCCATCTGCTTGTACCCGAGATGGAAGCGCTCGTAGGGGACGCGTCGGCCGCCGCCGAGCGACGCGAGCTCGAGCTGCGCGTCGTACACGAGGAGCGCCGGAGGAGAATCCGCAGCGGGAGAGGCGTTGGCGATATTCCCTGCAAGCGTGCCACGGTTCTGGATGGCCAGGCCGCCGGTCTCCGTCGCGGCGCGACCGAGCAACGGGAACTCCCGCGCGAGCACGCCGCTGTTCCTGATCTCGGCGTAGGTCGTGAGCGCGCCGATTGCCACTTCAGTGGGTGTCTCGTTCACGCCGCGCAGTTCCTCGAGCCCCCAGAGGCTGACGTACCGCCCGCGCGGCAACGCGCCGGACTCGAGCAGGACCATCAGGTCCGTTCCACCCGCGAAGGGGCGCCAGCCGCCCCCCGCCTCCGCCATCAGCGACAGCGCCTCCTGCAGGCTCGCCGCCTGGCGCATGTCGTACGCGGGCAGAAACGCCCTCATCGGTCCTGCACCCCGGAGGCCCCGGCCAGGCGCGCCGCAGCGAGCCGCACGCTGTCGAGGATGCGCACGTATCCGGTGCACCGGCACAGATTGCCTGCCAGCGCTTCGCGAATCTGGTCATCGGTCGGCTCCGGCACGCGCCGCAGCAGCGCCGCCGCGGCGACGATCATGCCGGGCGTGCAGATGCCGCACTGCGCGCCGCCGGCCGCCGTGAACGCGCTCTGAATCGCGTGCAGCGCGTCTCCTCCAGCGAGCCCTTCAATCGTCACCACGTCCCTGCCAGCCGCCTGAATCGCGGGCACCAGGCAGCTGTTGACGAGCGCGCCGTCGACGAGCACCGCGCAGGCGCCGCACTCCCCTTCTCCGCAGCCTTCCTTCGTGCCGGTCAGGTGCAGCGTCTCGCGCAGCACGTCCAGCAGCCGCGCCATCGGGTGCGCACGGACGGCGACGTCTTCGCCGTTCAGCCTGAAGGAGATCGCCGCCTCAGACATGCGCGGCCTCCATCGCATCCATCAACGCCTCGGGCGTGGCGGGGATGCGCGAGACGCGGACGCCGATGGCGTCCTCGATTGCGTTCAGCACTGCGGGGGCCGCGCCGTCCATCGGCAGTTCGCCGATCCCCTTGGCACCTCCCGGGCCGTGCGGATACGGAATCTCCTCGAAGAAGACTCGGATCGGTGGCAGATCCATCGACGTCGGCATGATGTAGTTCGTCATCTGGCCATTCGCCATACGTCCTTCGCGCCAGACGACACGTTCGTACAGCGCCCACCCGATCCCCTGGGCGACACCACCCTCAATCTGGCCTGTCGCGAGCACCGGATTGATGACGCGGCCGACTTCCTGCACCGCAACAAAATCCTCGACATGCACTTCACAGGTCGTGGAGTCAACGCTCACTTCGGCCACGTACGCGGCCCACGCGTACGTGCCATACGCATCCCCCTGATAGGTCTCATCGTCCCATCGCAGGTTTGGTGGCGGCTGATACTCCGCAACCGCGCGCAGGCCGCCGTGTTGAGCGATGTAGGCGGCGGCGGCGGCTCGAAACTGCGCCGTGTCGAAGGTCTCGCCCAGAAGCTCGGCGTCAACCAGCGTCAGCCTGATACCACGCGCGGCCGACTCCACGAGTCTTCCCACGACCATGCAGGTCCGCGACGCGACCGTCGGTCCGCTGTTCGGCACAACGGCCGTGTCGG
>DATHTE010000096.1:0-6374 GCA_035463475.1 Vicinamibacterales bacterium | reverse complement strand
GGCGGCAGACGGTCGCAGACGTCCTCGCAGCCCGGGGCCCCCGCCGCGCGGACTGTGCGCGGTGGGGTGGAGCCCGGGGCCCCCGCCGCGCGGACTGTGCGCGGTGGGGTGGAGCCCGGGGCCCCTGCCGCGCGGACTGTGCGCGGTGGGGTGGAGCGCGGTCCGGCCACCGGAGCCGGGCTTCGCGGCGCGGCTACGTCAACACAAGCGCCGTTCGGGGCCGTTCGGGATTAGAGGGTTCAGGGCAGATCGAAGACACGACGTGAGCTTTGTGGTTCAGAAACCGTGAGGAGTTGATGAGAGACGTCTTCATACTGGGTGGCGCGCGGACGCCGATGGCTGACTACGTCGGCGCGTTGAAGGACTTTTCCGCCTTGCAGCTCGGGGCGATCGCGGCGCGGGCCGCGATGGAGCGCACGGGGGTCCAGCCGGAATGGGTGGACCACGTCGTGTTTGGCAACGTGCTGCAGACGAGCGCCGACGCGATTTACGGCGCCCGGCATGTGGGGCTCAAGGCAGCGGTCCCGGTGGATCGCCCCGCGCTCACCGTGAACCGGCTGTGCGGTTCGGGCATCCAGGCGGCGGTCAGCGGCGCGCAGCTCATTCAGCTTGGCGAGGCGGAGCTCGTGCTCACCGGCGGCATGGAGAGCATGAGCCAGGCGCCGCACGTCATCCGCGGCGCTCGCACTGGGCTGAAGCTGGGGCAGGCGAAGATGGAGGACCTGCTCTGGGAGGCGCTGCTCGACACCCACTGCAATTGCATGATGGCGCACACCGCCGAGAACTGCGCGGCGAAGTACAACATCTCCCGCGAGGCGCAGGACGAGTACGCCATTCGCTCGCAGCAGCTCGCGGACCGCGCCTGGCGCGAAGGCAAGTTCGACGAAGAGGTCGTGCCGGTGGAGATCAAGTCGCGCAAGGGCGTGACGCTCTTCTCGAGGGACGACCACATGCGCCCCGACACGACGATGGAGGTGCTCGCGAAGCTGCCTGCGGCCTTCTCGAAGAACGGCTGCGTGACGGCCGGCAACGCGAGCGGGATCGTCGATGGCGGCGCCGCGCTGGTCCTCGCGTCGACGCAGGCGGTCGATCGGTACGGGCTCAAGCCGCTCGGCCGGCTGACGCACTGGTCGTACGTAGGCGTCGAGCCGACGCTGATGGGGATGGGGCCGGTGCCCGCGACGCGCAAGCTGCTCGACAAGGCGAAGATCTCGCTCGCAGATATCGATCTGATCGAGGTCAACGAGGCGTTTGCCGCGCAGTATCTGGCGGTGGAGAAGGAGCTCGGCCTCGATCGGGAGAAGGTGAACGTGAACGGCGGCGCGATCGCGCTCGGCCACCCGCTCGGCATGACCGGGACCCGGCTGCTCCTGACGCTGCTCCTCGAGCTGCGCCGGCGAGGCCGGCAGCGCGGGCTGGCCACGGCGTGCATCGGCGGCGGCCAGGGCATTGCGGCACTCGTTCAAACCGAATAGCCTGCATTGTTGATTGCTGGTAGGAGCAGTCCATGATCAAGTGTGTCGGAGTATTAGGGTGCGGCCTGATGGGTTCCGGGATCGCGCAGGTGGCGGCGCAATCGGGCTACCGGACGATCGTGCGCGAGGTGGAACAGACGCTGCTCGACAAGGGCGTCGCGCGGATCCACAAGTTCCTGTCCGATGGCGTCGCCAAGGGCAAGGTCACGGCCGAGACGCGCGACGCGACGCTCGCAAACCTCGTCGGCACGACGTCGTTCGACGCGTTCCGGGACTGCGACCTCGTCGTCGAGGCGATCGTCGAGAGCCTGGACGAGAAACGGCGCGCGTACGAGGCGCTCGAGGCGGTGACGGGCCCGCAGACGATCTTCTGCTCCAACACGTCGTCGCTCTGCATCACCGAGCTGGCCGCCGCGACGAAGCGCCCGCACCGGTTCGCAGGACTGCACTTCTTCAACCCCGTTCCCCTCATGAAGCTCGTCGAGGTGATCCGCGCGCTCACGACGTCCGATGACACCTACAGGACGGTGTTCGAGTTCGCGCAGTCGCTCGGCAAGCAACCGATCACGGCGCCGGACAGGCCCGGCTTCATCGTCAACAGGCTGCTCGTGCCCTACCTGCTGGACGCGATCCGCTCGTACGAGAACGGCCTGGGCACGCTCGAGGACATCGACAACGGCATGAAGCTCGGGTGCGGTTATCCGATGGGCCCCTTCACGCTGCTCGACTTCGTCGGTCTCGACACGACGTACTACATCGCCAACATCATGTTCGAGGAGTACCGCGAGCCGGCGTACGCGCCGCCGCCGCTGCTGAAGCGGATGGTGCTGGCGGGAAGGCTGGGGCGCAAGTCCGGCCAGGGGTTCTACAAGTACTAACCGCCGAGAACGCAGGGAAGCGCTCATGGCCGCGCTGTCTCGGCGTGCTCCGCGCCCTGCGGTCCGCCGTCGCCTCCGCGTCCCGTGCGCCCTCCGCGGTTCGTCGTTGCCTCCGCGTCCCCTGGGGTTAGCCTCGTTCCCGAGGGTCCGCAACAGCGTCTCCGCCTGCCGCTTGAAGTCCCGGTCCTCCGGCGCCCAGTCCTCGTGTATCGGCGCGGCGATCAACCTCTCGAGCGCGGCGCGCGCCTCCGCGGTGCGCCCCATGGCGCGGAGCGTTTCGGCGAGGAAGAAGAGCGACGCGTGAGAGCCGGGGTCGTACTCCAGGGAGCGGCGCAGGTGCATCTCGGATTTCGTCCGGCTGCCGCCGAAGAGCCGCGGCACCTTGAAGTACCAGCGTCCGATCGCGCGGTCGGCGGACCCCTGCTGGAAGGCCGGATCGATCTTCAGGACGGTTTCCAGCTCGCGTTTGATCTCTCCGCGATAACGCAGCCCCATGCGGAGGCCGTGCGACTCGGCCAGCGCGCCCATGTTGGCGGCGAGCCAGAAGTGCCCCTCCGGCCGGTCCGGGCGCGCCCGGATGGCGGCGCGGGCCGCCTCGAGCCCCTGTTCGAGCGCCGCGCGCCGCTCCTCTGACGTGGCGTCATGAGTGCCAATCCAGTAGTTGGCACGGGCGATCTTCCACGCGGCCTCGAAGTCCGGCGGACCGGCGCCCTGCAGCCGCGCGTTCCAGAGCGCCACCGCGGCGCGGGCCGCCGCCAGATTCTCCCGCCGGGCGTACAACGCGTCGGGATCCTGCGGGTTCGCAGGCGCATTCTGTAATGTCAGGCATAGGTAAAATAAGAAGATGCAGGACATCATCCGCCAGTTGCTCGAGGAGTTGGGCGAGGACCCGGGGCGCGACGGGCTGGTCGATACACCCGCCCGCGTCGAGCGCGCGCTGCGTTTCCTGACGAGCGGCTACCGCACGGACGTCGACGCCGTCATCAACGAGGCGTTGTTCACCGTCGACTACAACGAGATGGTCATCGTCCGCGACATCGACTTCTACAGCCTCTGCGAGCACCACCTGCTGCCGTTCTTCGGCAAGTGCCACATCGCGTACCTGCCGCAGGGACGCGTCATCGGCCTGAGCAAGATCCCCCGCATCGTGGACATCTTCAGCCGCCGACTCCAGATCCAGGAGCGGCTGACGCAGCAGATCGCCGACATCATCCGGCAGAAGATCGACCCGCTCGGCGTGGCCGTCGTCATGGAGGCCACGCACCTCTGCATGTCGATGCGCGGCGTCGAGAAACAGAACTCCTACGCCGTGACGAGCGCCATGCTCGGCGTCTTCCGCGACGATGCGCGGACGCGGTCCGAGTTCCTGGAGCTGATCCGCCGGCCCGAATTGGGCCGACGCCAGGTTGCCTTCGAGGAGTCGCTCGTCAACGACTAGCCTCTGAGGGGGTCGAGGGGCGCGGGGACCTCCCCGCGCCCTCTCCAGTCACACGACCCCTAGAATCTCCAGGACGCGCCGAAGCGGATGATCCGCGGCGACAGAATCTGCGTCGGCGACATGAACTGCGGGATCCGGATCAGCTCGCCTGCGGGATCGCCGCCGCGCCGCACGCTGATCTGCGGCGTCAGAGTCCTCACCTCCCAGACGGTATTGGCGTTGGCCAGGTTGAAGATGTCCACGTTCAGCTCGATCTCGCGCCCGGCAGCGAACCGGAAGGTCTTTGCGGCGCGCAGGTCGATCGTTCGCAGCGGGTCGAGCCGATGCGAACCCCGTGGCTCCACGAACACGTTCACGCTGCCGCCGCCAAACGACAGCGGCGCATTCACCTGCCGCGTCACCGGCGGACCGCTCTGATGCCGGTAGTTGCCCGCGACGTACACGTCATACGGGAGCATGTAGCTGGCGCTCAGCTTCAACTGGTGGGGCCGATCGTTGAGGTTGATCGGTCCATCGAAGTTGATGAAATCATTCGGGTCCGTGGTGACGCTGATGTCCTTCTGCTTCGCCCGCGAATACGTGTACCCCGCGAGCGCCTGCCAGCGGTTGGTGAATCGCTTCGTCGCGGTGATCTCTATCCCGCGATAGGTCTGCGTCTGCTCCGGATCGTTGGTGATCACCGTCCGCGTCCCGGACAGCGTGCGGTTGAAGTACGTGAACGAGCTGTCGTCGCCGGTGCCGGCCAGTCCGTCTGGACCCGGATCCGCCCGGGTGGCTTCCACCCACGTGTTGAGCGGCGCCGCCTCATTGAGGCTCGCCTGGACGTTACGCTCGTCGCGCCAGGTGAACACCGTGCTGAGCCTGAGGTTTGGCATCAGCTCATGATCGAGTCCTGCGGTGAACTCGTTCGTATACGGGCGGTCGAAGTCCTCGTCGAACCTCGTCGTCAGACCGCCCGCCTGGATCGGGGTGCCGGTTTCCTCCCCCGGCTGGTATCGCAGGTCGCCGTTCCGATCGTTCCACGCGTACTGCCGGCTGACGCTGAAGTTGGGGTTCACGTTGTTCGGCGTGCCGGTGCTGATCATGTAGTAGTAGCGCCCGGCCGAGAACTTCAGCGCGCTCTTGCCGTTTCCCATGATGTCGTAGACCGCGCTGAAGCGCGGGCCCGCCGTGTACCACAGCGGGATGTCGTGGATGGCGTCGTAGTTCCGCGGCAGCTCCGGGAAGTAGACGCTCGGCGGGCTGCTCTGCTCAGGTAGGTAGCCTTCCAGCCGCTCCCATCGAACCCCGCCGTTCAGCGTCAGCCGGTCGATCGAATAGCTGTCCTGGAAGAACAGCGCCGTCACATCGACCGTCGCCCTCGACTGAACGGGCGTGTTGAAGAGCGTCACGTTGACGGGCGCGTTCGTGGTGCTGTTGTAGACGAGGGCGACGTCGTCCCAGCGGTGCACTTCGGTACTCGTGGGCGCGTGCGCGTGGTCGATCCCGAACCGCAGCTCGTGCCGGCCGCCGGCGAACTGGTCCACGTAGTAGTTGAACGTCGCGCTCGCCTGCAGCCGCTTGCGGATGAAGATCTGCTCGCTCAGCTGGTTGCGCGTCCGGATGCCGGTCGCCTGGTCGGACAGTGTCTGATCCGTGCCGTTGAAGTACAACGGGAAGAAGATCTTGTTGAAGCTGACGCGCGCGTCCACGAAGAACCGGTTGCTCAGCACGGAATTCCACAGCCCCTGCACGATGTCGAACACGTCGTCCTCGTTCGAGTTCGAATCGCTCGTGAAGAGCGCCGACGACCCGAGGAATCGGTTCGGCTTCTTGTAGTACTGCCGGCTGTAGAACCCTGTGAGCCGATGGTTGGTGCTGACCTGCCAGGTGGTGTTGGCCAGGCCCGAGGTCATGTTCGTCTCGTCGAGCACGCTCTCGGAAAACGCGGCGGGCACGTTGACGTGGACCCGCCAGTCACGGAACGCGGTGAATAGCCGAACCTTGTCCTTCACGAGCGGACCGCCCACCTGGACGGTGAAGTCCGAGACGTAGTCGACCTTGTTCGTGTCCGGTTTGAACCCGAGATTGAGCAACTCCTCGTCCACGTTGCGGCCCTGCGTCGCGTCCCCTTGCCAGAACACCGCCGCCTTACCGGCCCACTTGTTGCCGCCGGTCTTCGTCGTCATGTTGAGAAACACGCCAGAGCTGGGCACCGAGATGTCGTGCGCGCCGGTCGAGACCTGGATCTCTTCGAACGCGTCGTAGTCGTAGTAGTAGCCGGCAAAGCCAACGGCCGCGGGATCCCCGACGTTCACGCCGTTCAGGAACTGGACGTTCTGGCTGTTCGGCGTTCCGCGAGCGGTCATGCCTCCCTGGAGGCCGCCCGAGCTGCCGCCGACGTCGGGCCGACTCGACACGAGGCCCGGGACCTTGTACTCGACCAGCGACCAGATGTCGCGTCCCACGGGCGTGCTCTGCAGCAGCTGCTGATCGAGCGTGACGTTGACGTTCGCGGTCGTCGTGTCAACGACGGGGGAGTCGCCGGTGACCGTCAGCGTCTCGGCGACGGCCGCCACGCGAAGCGAGATGTCGACCGGCGTC
>DATHTE010000095.1:0-35825 GCA_035463475.1 Vicinamibacterales bacterium | reverse complement strand
CTGCGCCACCCGAAGACGACGATCGCGCTCGCTGTCCTCATCGTGGCCACCACCGTGCCGGCCTATCTCGGCCTGGGCCACGAGTTCATGCCCCCGCTCAACGAGGGCACGATCCTGTACATGCCGACCACCCTGCCCGGGCTGTCGGTGACCGAAGCGAGCCGGCTCCTCCAGGTGCAGGACCGGATCTTGAAGTCCTTCCCCGAGGTGGAGCGGGTGTCCGGGAAGGCGGGGCGCGCGGAGACCTCGACCGACCCCGCCCCCTTCTCGATGATGGAGACGACCGTGCTCCTGAAGCCGCCGGAACAGTGGCGGGGCAAGGAACGCTGGTATTCGTCCTGGTCCCCGGAGTGGCTCTCGTCGCTCTTCCGCGCTGCCTGGCCGGACCGGATCTCCTGGGACGAGCTGATCGCGGAGATGGACGAGAAGCTGCGCATCCCCGGAACCACCAACGCCTGGACGATGCCGATCAAGGCGCGCATCGACATGCTGACGACGGGCGTGCGGACGCCCGTGGGGATCAAGATCTACGGCGCGGACATCCGCGAGATCGAGCGCATCGGGACGCAGATCGAATCGGTGTTGCCGGCCGTCCTGGGGACGCGTTCGGTCTTCTCGGAGCGCACGTCGGGCGGCTACTTCCTGGACTTCATCTGGAAGCGCGACGAGCTCGCGCGATACGGGCTGTCGATGGACGACGCGCAGATGGTCGTGATGTCGGCGATCGGCGGCGACTCCGTGACGACCACGGTGGAAGGGCGCGAGCGCTACGCCGTCAACGTGCGGTACTTCCGCGACTACCGGAGCGACGTCGCGCGCCTGCGGCAGGTCGTCGTGCCGGCCATGGACGGCCGCATGCAGATCCCCGTCGGACAGCTCGCCGACATCCGTCTGGTCAGCGGTCCGGCCATGCTCCGCAACGAGAACGGCATGCTCAACGGATACGTGTACGTCGATGTCGGAGACCGCGACATCGGCAGCTACGTGGCCGACGCCAAGCGGGCTGTCGCCGAGCGCGTCCGGCTGCCCGTCGGCTACTCGCTGGCGTGGAGCGGCCAGTACGAGGCCATGGAGCGGGTGAAGGCGCGCCTCAAGGTGATCGTGCCGGTCACCCTGCTCTTGATCATCATGCTGCTCTATGTCAACACCCGGTCGTGGACCAAGACGTCCATCGTCCTGCTCGCGGTGCCGTTCTCGGCGATCGGGGCGATCTGGCTGCTGTATGCGCTCGGCTACAACATGAGCATCGGCGTCTGGGTCGGGCTGCTGGCGCTGCTCGGCGTGGACGCCGGCACCGGCGTGTTCATGCTGCTGTACCTCGATCTCGCGTACGCGGACGCGAAGCGCGAGGGACGGCTCCGGTCGCTGCCCGAGCTGCAGCAGGCGATTCTGCACGGCGCCGTCAGGCGGATCCGACCGAAGTTCATGACCGTGGCCACCATGTTTCTGGGGCTGGTCCCGATCATGTGGTCGGCTGGAGCGGGAGCGGACGTCATGAAGCGCATCGCCGCGCCGATGGTCGGCGGCATCTTCACGTCCTTCATCCTCGAGCTGATGGTTTACCCCGTCATCTACGAGATCTGGAAGTGGCACTTCGAACTCAAACCCGCATTGAAGGAGCAGGCATCATGAGAATGTTCGCGACAGCGGTGGCCGCGCTGGCATTGGCCGCGAGCGTTTCGGCGTCAGAAACAAAGACGTACACCGGCGTGGTCAGCGATTCGATGTGCGCGCGCGATCATGCCGCGATGAAGATCGAGCCGCAGGACAAGTGCGTGCGCGACTGCGTCGGGCACGCAAAGGATGTCAAGTACGTCCTGCTGCACGATGGACACGCGATGATCCTCAGCAACCAGGAGACCCCCGCCCGGTTCGCGGGACGGAGGGTCACCGTCACCGGCGTGTACTACGCGAAGACCAACGTGCTGAAGGTCGAGCGCATCGCGCCCGCGCGGTGACCCGCCGGAGTGCAGGAAAGACCAGCAGGAGGGAGGACAGCGCATGCAGTCAGGTCGGTTCCGCCGCCCGGATCCCGCAGATCCGTCGCGGCGGATGTTCGTGAAGGGACTCGCCGCAGGAGGGGCGGTGGCGGGTCTTGGACTTTGGCGCGCCGCGCCGGCATCGGCGCAGCCCGGCGCGCGTCAGGCCACGGGCGAGCTCTCCGGCGACAGTTTCGATCTCCGCATCGGAGAAACGCCGGTGCATGTCACCGGCAGGCCCCGTATCGCCTGCACGGTGAACGGCTCGATCCCGGCCCCGACGCTCCGGTGGCGCGAGGGGGACACCGTGACGCTGCGCGTCACGAACTCACGAGGCGAGGACGAAGCGTCTATCCACTGGCACGGCATTCTGCTGCCCGCGAACATGGATGGAGTGCCGGGGTTGAGTTTCAGCGGGATCAGACCCGGAGAGTCGTACACGTACCGTTTCAAGGTGCGCCAGAACGGCACGTACTGGTATCACAGCCACTCCGGTTTCGACGAGCAGCGCGGGCTCTACGGCGCGATCATCATCGAACCCGGACAGCCGTCGCCCGTCCGGTACGATCGCGAGCACGTGGTGCTGCTCTCCGACTGGACGGATGAAGACCCGCGCAGGATCTTCGCCAAGCTGAAGAAGCAGTCCGACTACTTCAACTTCAACAGGCGCACCCTTGGCGATTTCATCCGCGACGTGCGGCAGCGGGGTCTTTCGGACACGCTTGCGGACCGCGCGATGTGGGGGCAGATGCGGATGAACCCGACCGACCTGTCCGACGTGACCGGCTACACCTACACGTACCTGATGAACGGCATGGCGCCAGACGCGAACTGGACCGGGCTGTTCGAGCCGGGCGAACGCCTCCGGCTGCGCTTCATCAACGGTTCGGCGCAATCGTACTTCGACGTCAGGATCCCGGGTCTCACCATGACGGTGGTGGCGGCCGACGGGCAGTACGTCCGGCCCGTCGACGTGGACGAGTTCCGCATCGCGACTGCCGAAACCTACGACGTCATCGTCGAGCCGTCCGGCCGGGACGCGTTCACGATCTTCGCGCAGTCGGCCGATCGCACCGGCTACGCCGCCGGCACGCTCGCCCTGCGCGCCGGTCTCCGGGCGGAGGTGCCCGCGGTGGACGAGCCACAGCTGCTCACGATGGCCGACATGGGGCATGAGGAGGGGATGGCACAGCCCGCGTCGGATCAGCACGGCGGACACGAGATGCCCGCGAGCGGGCCAATGCAGGCACACCCGGAGAGCGAGAACGGCAACCCGCTCGTGGACATGCAGGCGATGCACCCGACGCCACGCCTCGACGATCCCGGCGTCGGGCTGCGCGGCAACGGGCGCCGCGTGCTCACGTACTCGGACCTCCGCAGCATCTTCGACGATCCGGACGGCCGCGCGCCGGCGCGGACGATCGAGCTGCACCTGACCGGCCACATGGAGAAGTTCGCCTGGTCGTTCGACGGGATCAAGTTCTCGGAGGCACAGCCGGTGCGGCTCGCCTACGGCGAGCGCCTCCGCGTGGTCCTCGTCAACGACACGATGATGTCGCACCCCATTCACCTGCACGGCATGTGGAGCGACCTCGAGAACGAGGCTGGCGAGTTCATGGTGCGGAAACACACGATCGACATGCAGCCGGGCACCAGGCGCAGCTTCCGCGTGAGGGCGGACGCGCTCGGCCGCTGGGCGTTCCATTGCCACCTCCTCTATCACATGGAGTCGGGAATGTTCCGGGAAGTGAGGGTGGAGGAATGATGGCCAGGACGCTCGGCGCAGTCTTGGTGCTCGTGGCTGGACTGGCGAGGGTGCCCGCGGCCGCAGGCCAGGTGCCGCCGCACGGTCATCAACCCACACCGCGCGTGCAGCAGCCGCAGCAGACACCGCCGCCGGAGGACCACTCGGCGCACAAGGGGCAGTCGGAGAAACAGGCTTCGGGGCAGCCGAAACAGCCGATTCCCTCGATCACGGATGCCGATCGTGCCGCGGCGTTCCCGCAGGCGCTCGAGGGGCACGCCGTGCACGATCGCGGGTTCAACACGTTCGTGCTCTTCGATCAGCTCGAGTGGCAGGGCTCGGGGTCCGGCGGTCTCGGCATCGAGAACACGTCGTGGATCGGCGGCGACATCAACCGGCTGTGGGTCCGGGCGGAAGGTGAGACCGAGGATGGCCGCGTCGAGAGGGCGTTCGTGCACGCGCTGTGGGGACGGAGCTTCTCGCGCTGGTGGGACTTCGTCGCGGGCGTGCGCCAGGACTTCCGCCCCGGAGACCCGCAGACATGGGTCGCCGGCGGCGTCCAGGGACTCGCGCCGTACTGGTTCGAGCTTGAAGCCACCCTCAACGTGGGCGCGGGCGGAAGGACGAACGTCCAGTTCGAAGCGGAGTACGATCTGCTCCTGACGAACCGTCTGGTTCTTCAGCCGCTCCTCGAAGTGGAGTTCTACGGCAAGCAGGATCCCGAGCGCGGCATCGGCTCGGGTCTCAGCTCCGTTGAAGCCGGGCTTCGGCTTCGGTACGAGATCCGGCGTGAACTCGCTCCATACGTGGGCATCGTCTGGGATCGCAAGCTTCGTGGAACAGCCGATTTCGCCCGGGAGCAGGGTGACGAGGTGGGGACCGCGAGGCTTGCCTTCGGGCTTCGCACGTGGTTTTGAATCCGGGCGTGGCGGCAGGACACAAAATTGTGTACGGGCGTATCAGGCAGGGGTCGCAGCGCCCCTTTCCTGTCGAGGCCCTCGATCTCTCGGGGCGTCATGTCACCTGACGTGCGTTCCGAGCAGGGCCCGAGCGCCGTGGAACGCCCAATCATGAACGAGGATTCCGTCCGGGAGGGCCCGAGCAAGCTTCCGTGTCCGTCCTGCGGCGCATCCGAAAGCCGGGTTGTGGCGAGCCGCCCCCGGCTGCGCATGGAAGCCATCGTCCGGCGCCGTGAATGCCTGTCTTGCGGCGGCCGCTTCACCACCTACGAAATACTCTCCCCGCCCCCGCGAGATCGCGCATAGCGCCATATCTGGCGCACCTGGCTCAGCAGGCCTGTCGTAGGCTTGCCGCTCTCGCCGAAATCGTGACCCCGGAAACGCTCATCAAGGAGGAGATGATGAGTCGAAGAGTCCGAATCACGACGGGGCTGCTGATCCTTGTGTGGGTCTGCGCCGTGCTCGCCACGTACTCGTGGCGCACGGAACCCGTCGCCGCGCAAACAGCCAGCACGTCCTGTCTCGGAGGTGCGGTCGCCTTGCCCGCGCCGGGCGGCGCGAACGTGTTCCTGACGTTCCTGGAGCACTTCTCGCCGGAAGACGCGGCCACCGCCGATGCGTACTACCAGGCAACCGACCCGTTCAACAGGAGACTGACGCTTCGGGATTGGCTGGAAACCAACGAATTCCTGTCGGCAGGCGCGCCGTTTGGTCCCGGAGTGCCGGGCGACATCGGCGACGGCAGCATTCAGACGGATGCGCTGGCCGTCTACCTGAATGGCGCCGACCTCGGGTTCGGCCGCCGCATGTACCTCAGAAGGAACGCGGACGGCGCCCTGGCGTCGTACGTGGAAAACTACGGGTTCGACCACGACAACGACATCTCCACGCCGCCGCGGTTCGAAGGCGTCGCCGACCTGGACATCCTCGACAGCGCCGAAACCAGGACGGTCAACGACCTCATCGCCACCGTCTGCATGGAGTACAAGGCGCCGGACGATGATCCTACTGGCCCGAAGCGCGTGACGTTCTACACGTACGCCGCCAACGGCAGCCGCGTCGGCATCAATGGCCTGAATCTGGACGGACGCGGCGACAAGGCGCAGCCCGGCGTGTGCAACGTCTGCCACGGCGGAGCGCCGAAGCCGCCGGTCAACGGCGTGTATCCGGACAAGGGAAACACGGACGCGTACTTCCTGCCCTGGGACGTGGCCACCTTCAAGTTCGACACGCGGCCCGGATCGCCGTTCACGCGTGAAGCGCAGGAATCGCAGTTCAAGAACTTCAACGAGGCCGTGCTCCGGCACCACGAGCAGCAGCTCGAGTTCGATCCGATTGCCGGCATCAACCGGCGCAAGGCGCCGGTGGAGTTGATCAGGGGCTGGTACGGCGGCGCGACGATGCCGAACGATACCTTCAACGAGGACTTCGTCCCGCTCGGCTGGCGCCCCTCCGACGAGCGCGGCGTCCCGGCGGGATCCGGGCGCATTTACCGCGAAGTCATCGGACCGTACTGCCGGGCGTGCCACATCCAGCGCGAACGGTCGCTCGACTTCGCGACCTACAAGGGCTTCATCACCTTCAAAGCCGCAATTCAGGACCTCGTCTACACCGTGCCCTTCTCCGGTGGTGGCGGCGACGACATCGGCACACGGCCGGGCGACGACCGGGCTGTCATGCCGCTTGCCCTCCGTACGTACAACAACTTCTGGAACAGCAACGCTCCTGAGTTGCTGTGCAAGTTCCTCGCCCGTACGCCGTAGTCCCGCCCACACCAGGGGGAACCGCCGATGGCGGTTCCCCCTCCTCGCCTTCGTTCGCAGGCGTCAGCGAGACCCGGGTCGCGGCTCGCTGCTCGGCGGCACGATGCCTTTCAGCCGCATGTACGTCACGAGGTTGCCGTAGTGCTCGAACGAGTGGACGGCGTGGAACCAAAGCAGCCCCGCGCGCGTGCGCTCCTGTTTCATGAACGAGACGCGCTCGTTGCCCGTCGCTTCCGTCAGCTTGTCGTACGCTTTGTCGCAGAAGGCGAATGACTCGTTGAGCGCTTTGAGCAGCGCCTCACGGGACAGCTTGTCCTTCTCGATCTTGTCCATCACGGCCTCGTTCGGACTGGGCTCGCCGAGCGCGGGCGCGCAGAGCAGGTAGTTCCCGTCGGCGATGTGGGCCAGTACCTGTCCGAACGACCTGACTTCGGGCGTGGGCTGAAACCCGAACTGATCGGCGGGCATCTTCTCCGCCGATCGCTGGATGTATCCCTTGACGGTGCGGTACGTCCCGATCGCGGCGCCGGTTGTCGTCGATCGGTCGGGCGCGGGTGCGGATGGCTGCGTCGCCATCAGGACTACGACGAGACCGCTGATAAGCTGCATGTTCTCTCCTTTGTCGGTTTCTGCTCGAGGTGTCGCAGGGTGTCGGCGGTTGTGACGAGCTCCCGAACTGCCGGGTCGGCTGGCGCTGCAGGCCGATGCGAGATGAAGTGATCTGTCACAGCATGTTCCGCGCGGCCCGTCGAACATACCGCACACGGACCGCACCCTCAAGGGGAAGGGACGAGCGGGCGCAGGAGCAAGTTCTTGATAACGGCCGCCGGACACCTCGAGCAACGGATGGGCGCGATCATCCGCGGTTGGCGCGATTCCGGCGGTAACGCCGCTTACGGAAGTACGGTGAGCAGTTCCTGGCGTGCGAGCTGCAGGCGCCGTGCTCTCACGTCGTCGCCACGGATCTCGTGCAGCGCATGGCTCACCAGCGAGCGGACCATCTTCTTGCGCCACACCAGCTCGAAGTCGGTGTTGTCCATCGGCTTGGCCACTTCGCTCGCCGTGGCCGCGGCCGATGTGATCAGCTCGTCGTCCAGGTCCTTGCCCCGCAGCATCGCTGACGCGCGGTCGGCCTCCAGTGGGCGGGACGCCACGGCGCCGAGGACGATGCGCGCCTCGATGACGCGGCCGCCGTCGATGCGGGCGGCGACTGCCGCTGTCGCAACCGGGAAGTCGAACGCGCCACGGCGGCGCAGCTTCCAGTACGAGCTCCGCCACCCGGCCGACGCTGGCAGCGTGACGCACGTCAGGATCTCGTCAGGCTGTTTCGTCAGATAGTGGATGCCGTCGTTGGCATAGAGGTTGGCCACCGGCACGACGCGCTGGCCGCGGGCCGACGACAGCAGCGTCACGGTCGCGCCAAGCGCCTGGAGCATGGGCGCGGTATCGGTGGACGACACGGCCAGGCACTTCGGGCTCGACGTGGCCACCCAGCAGGTGCCGCCGTCCTTCTTCATGCAGAACCCGATCGACTTCCGCCACTCGTAATTCTGATCGTAGTACGTGCAGCGGGTATCGAGGCACAGGTTGCCGCCGATCGTGCCCATGTTGCGGAGATGCGGTGTCGCCACCTGGGCGGCCGCCTGCCAGAGGCCGGGGCACTCCTGCCGGATCCGCCGGTCGGCAACGAGGTTCGAAAGCGTGACGCAGGCCCCGATCCTCAGGCCGTCACCGTTGTGGATGCCAGTGAGCTCGGTCACGCGGCGAAGGCCGATCAGCGTCGCCGGCGTTTGCTGACGGCGCTTCATGTTGGGAATGATGTCGGTGCCGCCCGCGAGGAGCATGGTGTTGTCGGGTTCCTCGGCGAGCCACGCCGCCGCATCCACGAGGGTGCGCGGCGCGCGATAGCGAAAGCCGGGCAGGCGCATCATGACCGCACCCCCGCTGTCGCTTCGACGCCGGCGTCAGCCTTCCGTCCCGATCGGCTGGCGCGCTCGTTCGACGCGCGACCGTCTCCCCCCTCCCAGGGTGGGGCGACGAGCAGCGGTTCGGGCCAGGCGATCTCCGGAAACGCCGCCGGGCCGGAACGCGCCGGCTTGCCCGCGGCCTTCGCCTGGAGCGCGCGCAGGATCCGTTCCGGCGTCACCGGGACCCAATCGACCCGCACACCCACGGCGTCGTAGACCGCGTTGGCCACGGCCGGCATGATCGGCAGCAGCGGCCCCTGTCCGACTTCCTTCGCGCCGAACGGTCCCGCCGGATCCGGGTGCTCGATGAGGTCGGTGACGATCTCAGGCATGTCGAGCGTCGTCGGGCTCTTGTACTCGAGCATCGACGGGAACTTGTGCACGAGCGCGTGCGACAGGCGCGGCGGCAGCCGGCGAAACGCCTGCTCCTCCATCAGCGCTTCGCCGAGCCCCATGTACACGCCGCCTTCCACCTGCCCGCGCACGAGCGTCGGGTTCAGCGCGCGGCCGATGTCGTGCGCGATCCACACGCGCGGCACAGTGACCCACCCGGTGTCGGGATCGACCTCCACCTCGACGACGGCCGCGGTGTACGAATAGGTTGGCGACGGCCCGACGCCGCCTCCCTTGAATCGGGCCGGCGACTTCGGCGGCGTGTAGGACCCGGTGGTCCCGAGGGTGCCGACGCGCGCTTCCGCCATGCAGACCGCTTCCTGGAACGTCACGCCGCGGGCCGGGTCCTCGCTGTCGAAGACGCGTCGATCGGCGAACACCAACCTGTCCGCGGGGACGTCCAGCCGCGCGCCGACCTCTGCCGCCAGGATCTCCCGTGCGCGCTCCGCCGCCTGGATGGCGGCGTTGCCCATCATCAACGTGACCCGGCTCGAGTACGATCCGAGATCGACGGGCGTGAGGTCCGTGTCGCCGGTCACGGCGCGCACGTCGAACGGATCGATGCCGAGCACCTCCGCCACGATCGCCACCAGCACGTCGTCCGAGCCTTGCCCGATCTCCGCCGCCCCGCAGAACACCGTAACCCCGCCGCTGCGATCCAGCTTCAGTTGCACGCCGGAATGCGGCAGATCGTTCCAGTTGATGGGCAGCCCCGCGCCCGAGAGATACGACGAGCACGCCAGCCCTACGCCGCGCCCGAATGGCAGCTTGCGGAACTTCTCGCGCCACCCGGAACGCTCGACGACGCGACGGATGCAGTCGACGAGGCCGACGGTCCCGAGGCGGAGGTAGTTGGCCGTCAGCGTGTCCGGCGGCACGACGATGCGGAGACGCAGTTCGGCGGGATCGATCTCGAGGCGCTCCGCGATCTTGTCGAGTTGCACTTCCTGGCCGAAGCGCGATTGCGGCGTGCCGTGTCCCCGCTTCGGACCGCACGGCGGCTTGTTGGTGAAGACGCGGCAGCCGCGGAAGCGGTAGCGCGGGATGTCGTACGTCACCGTCTGGAGCGCGCCAGTGTAAAAGGTGCTGGCCACGCCGTACGAGCCGTAGGCACCGCCGTCGAGCAGCGTCTGCAGATCGAGCCCGGTGATCCTGCCGTCCTTGGTCACACCGGTGCGAAACCGCATCAGCACGGGATGGCGCCCGCGATGGCAGTAGAACACCTCTTCCCGCGTGAGGCAGATCTTCACGGGGCGATCGAGCAGCAGCGCGGCCTTCGCCACGACGATCTCGTGGTTGAACGGATCGCTCTTGCCGCCGAAGCCTCCGCCGTTGGGGGTCGCGATGACGCGGATGTGCGCCGCGGGCATCGCGAGCGCCTTGGCCAGCGCGCGGTGCAGGTAGTGCGGCGTCTGCGTGCTGGAGTACACGACGAGCTTGCCGTCGGGGTCCTTCAGGGCCACCGCCGCGTGCTGCTCGATCGGCAGGTGCGTGCTCCCCTCGAAGAAGAACACGTCGTCGAAGACGTGGTCGGCGCGGGCGATCGCTTCGTCGACGTCGCCGAACTGGAGCGAGACCGCCTTGTGCACGTTGCCGTACTCGCCGTACTCGTGGATGCGCGGTTCCGGATGCGCGAGGCTGTCCGCCGGCGACGCGAAGGTGCGCAGCGGCTCGTAGGTGACGTCAATGAGGTTGATCGCGGCATCGGCCGTCGCCTCGTCGCGCGCGATCACCGCGGCGACCGGGTCGCCGACGAACCGGACCTTCTCGCGACACAGCGCGTGCTCGTCGTGGCTGACCGGGAGAATGCCGTAGGGAATCGGAAACGCGTCCCCCGCCAGGACCAGGTAGACGCCATCGACCTCGGCCGCCCTGGTCGAGTCGAGGCCCGTGATGCGCGCGTGCGGCTGTGTCGAGCGAAGCAGGCGGCAGTGCAGCATCCGCGACAGGATGATGTCGTCGGCGAAGCGCGTCTGCCCGGTGACCTTCGCCCGTCCGTCAACCCGTCGCCTCGGACGGCCTACGATTCGCGTCGGGCGCGTCATCGGGGTTCCTCCGTCGCCGACGGCTGCGGCGTCGAGGCGGCCTCGACGGCTTCGATGATCTGCAGGTAGCCGGTGCAGCGGCACAGGTTCCCAGCGAGCGCTTCGCGGATACGTTCGCGCGTCGGGTGCGGATCCTGGTCGAGCAGGGCCTTCGCGGTCACGAGGATGCCAGGAGTGCAATAGCCGCACTGCGCGGCGCCGAGGTCCGCGAAGCTTTCCTGCAGGGGATGGAGGCGGCCGTCCGAGGCCAGGCCCTCGACGGTGGTCACGCGCCGGCCTTCGGCCTCGACGGCCAGCACCAGGCACGACAGCACCGGCTGGCCATCGAGCAGGACGGCGCATGCGCCGCACTCCCCGAGCTCGCAGCCGTGCTTCGTGCCGGTGAGCTGCAGATCCTCGCGCAGGACCTCGAGGAGCGTCTTGTAGTCGTCCACCAGCAGATCGACTGGCTCACGGTTGATGGTGCAGGCGAGTCGGGTCTTCACGCTCGTCCTCCCCTTTCTCTCTGCGCGCCCGTGCGCACCACGGCGAGCGTCCGCCTGACGGCCGGCGTCCGGCTCGCCACGCCTCGCACGAGGAACCGCGAGATGACATCCCCCACCGCGTCGGCCGTCTCGGCCCCTTCCGGGCGGAACCAGGTCACCGTCCAGTTCATCGCGCCGAGCATCGCCCGCGCGACGATTGCGGGGTTCGTGTTCACCAGCTCGCCGGATCGGACGCCGTCGGCGATGAGCCGGCGCACCGCCCGTTCGTAGCGATCCCGCTTCCTCACGATCGCGCTGCGCAGTCTGGGCGGGAGCGATTCGACCTGCAGGTGGGCGGTCGCGCCCTCGATGTCGTTCAGCAACGTGTGCACGTGCGCCGTGAACACGAGCCGGAGCCGTTCGACCGCGGATGGTGAGGCCCGGCGCGCCGCCGCCACGGCGCCGAGCATGCGATCGAGCGCGCGATCCTGGCAGTAGTACAACAGTTCGGTCTTGCCGTCGAAGTAGTGATACAGGTTCGCGGCCGACAGGTCCGCGGCGTCCGCGATGTCGCGCATCCCGGTGTCGGAGAAGCCCCGGTCCCGAAACAGCCTGGCCGCTGCGCGGAGAATCGCGTCACGCTGACGGTCCCGGCGCCGCGCGCGGGGCGTTCGGAGCGGCTTCGGTAAACCCTCGTTTACTTTTCGAACCACGGTTCACATTATCCGCCACGCCCGGCATGGCTGGCAAGATCTCTGACTCTGCCGTGCTCCACCCCGCGCACGGACGTTGTCCGCCGCTTGTCGGCAGTGCGCGAAAACGGTACTGGGGTCTGACCCCGTTCAGTACGTATCGAAGAACGCCTGGATTCTCGTCGGATCGGCAGTCTGCGTCAGCGCCAGCTTCAGCAGCACGCGCGCCTTGGCGGGATTGAGTTCCTTTGACACGACCGTCTGGATCTTGTCGTCGTCGATTTCGATGTTGCGCCGGACGATGCCCTGGCCGACGCGCGTCGAGCGCACCACGACCACGCCCCTGGCAATGGCGCGCTTGGCGGCCTCGAGCGCCGGGGTCGTCATGTTCCCGTCGCCGACCCCCGCGATGACGATGCCTTTCGCGCCGTTGGCGACGGCCGCGTCGATCAGATCCGGAGACATCCCGGCGTGGGCGTAAATGACGTCCACACGCGGCAGCGTCTGGCCGGCGGCGACCGTAAAGGGCGTGGACGTCGTGTGCGCCCGCGACGGGGACCGCGCGAAGTCACGGTCGTCGAACAAGCACACGCCGACGAGCCCGACTTCAGGCGACTCGAACGTCTGGACGTCGCTCGTGTGGTGCTTCGTCACCGCGCGGGCGCCATGGATGTCGTCGTTGGCCACGACGAGGACGCCCCGCCCCTTCGCCCGCGGATCGGACGCGACCCCCACGGCGTTGTAGATGTTCAGCGGCCCGTCGGCGCTGAGCGACGTGGACGGCCGCATCGAGCCGGTGAGGACCACCGGCTTGTCGCTCTTCACGACCAAGTTGAGGAAGTAGGCGGTTTCCTCCATCGTGTCCGTGCCGTGCGTGATCGCCACGCCATCGACGTCCTCCCGCGCGAGCAGGCGATTGACTTCGGACGCAAGCGACACCCACAGCTCGTCGTTCATGTCCTGGCTGCCGACCGACGAGACCTGGACGCCGCGCACGTCGGCAAACGACTTCATCTGCGGCACGGCGGCGATCAGCACGTCTACGGCAAGCGTCGCGGACTTGTAGCCTGCCGCGGTCGTGGACTCTGCGGTGCCGGCAATCGTCCCGCCGGTCGCGACGATGACGATGCGCGGCTTTCGAGGCTCCGCGCCGCCCGACGGCGACGCCAGCAAGACGACCGCCGCAGTGAGCAACGGCGTCCAACGCCTGCCTGACTTGTGACGACACATTGCCGCCATTTTAGCGAATCCGCGGCGCGGGCCGACGTCCTTTCGTCAGAACGCGTGGGCGGGCGCCAGCGTCACATGCATAGACAAAGAAACAGTATGCTTGATTGTCATAGGTGTAAACGATATGGACTGGCTCAACTACCACCATCTGCTCTACTTCTGGACCGCCGCGCGCGAAGGAGGCGTCTCGCGCGCCGCCGAGAAGCTGCGGCTGGCGCAGCCCACGGTCAGCGCGCAGATCCGGCTGCTCGAAGACAGGCTTGGCGACAAGCTGTTCGAGCGGCAGGGGCGCCGGCTCGTGCTGACCGACGTGGGGCGGCTCGTGTTCCGCTACGCGGACGAGATCTTCGGGATTGGCCGGGAAATGATGGAAGCGTTGAAGGGACGCCCGTCCGGCGGGCGGCCGCTGCCGCTCAGCGTCGGCGTGGCCAACGCGGTGCCCAAGCTGGTCGTGCACCGGCTGCTGCGCCCGGCGGTGTCCGGGGCGCATGCGATTCAGCTGGTGTGCCGCGAGGACAGCGCCGAGACGCTCCTCGCCGAGCTCGCGACGCACGCGCTGGACGTGGTCATCACCGACCTCCCGGCGCCGCCGCATGTGAGGGTCAAGGTGTTCAGCCACCTGCTCGGCGAATCGGACACCAGCTTCTTCGGCGCGGGCACGCTCGCAAGGAGGCTGCGGCGCGGGTTTCCCCGCTCCCTGAACGGTGCCCCGGTGCTGCTGCCGACGCCGCACACCGCCCTGCGGCGCGCGCTCGACCAGTGGTTCGAAACCGAGGACCTTCACCCGCGCGTCGTCGGAGAGTTCGACGACTCGGCGCTCATGAAGACCTTCGGCCAGGCTGGCGACGCGACGTTCCCCGCGCCGAGCGCCATCGCAGGCGAGGTCGTTCGCCAGTATCGCGTCAGCGCCATCGGACGGGCGAAGACCGTGCGCGAACGGTACTACGCGATTTCCGCCGAACGCCGGCTCAAGCACCCGGGCGTCCTGGCGATCACGACCGCGGCGAAGACAGCGGTGTTCGGCATGACGCAATAATCGTTATTCCCGATGAAACAGGATGTAACTATCTATTTGTCTATGTGAGTGCCGGGCCCCTATCGTGGTGGGCATCAACGCGGCCCTGGCGGCTGCCGCGGTGGCCGGAGCGTCGTGTCGCGCGGCCGGGAAGAGAAGGACCGATGCCCCTGCTGTTTTCGTTCGCGGAGTACTGGTGGTTCTATGCCGGGTTCACCGCATTCGTCCTGCTGCTGCTCGCGCTCGACCTCGGCGTGTTCCACCGGCGCGCGCACGTGGTCTCGCTCCGCGAGTCCATCGTCTGGTCGGTCGTCTGGGTCGCGACCGCGCTGGCATTCAACTACGTGTTCTACCTCTACGCCGTCGGCAGGTTCGGCCCCGAGCTCGGCGCGCAACTCGGCCTCGAGTTCCTGACCGGGTACATCGTCGAGAAGTCGCTCGCCGTCGACAACATCTTCGTGTTCGTCCTCGTTTTCGCGTATTTCTCGATTCCCGCGATGTATCAGCACCGCGTGCTGTTCTACGGGATCATCGGCGCGCTGCTCTTCCGCGCGATCTTCATCGCCATCGGATCCGCGCTGATGCAGTATCACGCGATCGTGCTCCTGTTCGGCGTCTTCCTGCTGATCACCGGCGTGAAGATGTTGTGGGCGCCGGAGCGGAGCGTTCAGCCGGACAGGAACCCGCTCGTTCGCCTGTTCCGGCGCGTGGTGCCGGTGACGCCGCAGCTCCACGGGCAGCGGTTCCTCGTGAAGCTGGAGGGCAGGTGGTACGCGACGCCCCTCCTCGTCGCCCTGATCTTCCTCGAGATGAGCGACATCATCTTCGCGGTGGACTCCGTGCCGGCCATCTTCGCCATCTCGCGAGAGCCGCTCGTGGTGTTCACGTCCAACGTGTTCGCCATCCTCGGCTTGCGGGCGATGTACTTCATGCTGGCGGACGCCGTCGAGCGGTTCCACATGCTCAAGTACGGTCTCGCCTTCATCCTCATCTTCGTCGGCCTCAAGATGGTGTGGCTGAACGATCTGCTCGGCGGGAAGTTCCCTATCAGCTGGTCGCTCGGCATCATCGGCATGCTGCTGCTGGGGAGCATCGTGGCCTCGTGGGTGTGGCCAGCAACGCCGGGAGCGCGGGCCGAGCGATCGAACGACCGGGAAGCGGCGTGACGGCTCCAAAGCCGCGAAGGCTGCCGATGTTGTCGTTCAGGGTACGGCGGCCGTCGCGTCAAACCGTGTCGACGGGCGCACCAATTCGCACGCCAGGCGAGACGATAGCGAGATTACGCAGGCCGCTCCGTGACGGCCCTTCCGCTTGGGGCCGGTAGCGGACGTTTCGCTCCGCCCCGAGCCTCTCCCTCCAGCAGCGCCTGCACGCTCGCGTATGCGTAGATCGTCGGCGCGTGGTCGCGCATCAGACCGCCGGTGTCGGCAGTCGGTCCGTAGTTGCTGTGCAGCTCCCTTCCCAGCATTCGCAACAGCGCCATTTGCTGCCCCCGATGATGGGACGTATGCGTCAGCCGCCGGGTCATCACCCAGGCCTTTGTTCGCTGCACATCGAAGAACGTCGTCAACGCCTCCCACCAGCGCTCGTCCGTGCCGCGGAGGGCCTCGAGCCGCTTGCCGCTGTCTTCGGCGTACCGCTTCAGGAACTCGAGCCGGGTTTCCGATTGCGGGAGCGGCGGCGCGCCGACGTCGAGGCCGAGCATCGTGCGGAACCAGATGTCCTCGCTCAGGCACTGATGGACCATGTGTTCGTGCACGCTTCGTCCGCGCGGGTCGTCCTGTCTCGGTCGCGCGCGAAGATCCTCGTCCCTGAACTCGCTCCAGACGTTGAGGACCTTCACCCGCTCGGTTTCGTAGGTGTCGATCAGAAAGTCGTAGGTCATGACCGCCATACTCTACGTCGCCTTGCTTGCGCGCCTCACGGGGTCTACGGGCGAGCGCGCACTCGCGGTTCAGCTCGTCCCGGGGCGTGGCGAACAGGGACGCCGGACTGGGAACGCTTCTTGTAGGAAACAGTTTCGCTCGCGCCGACCTGATCCGTTCAGGCGCGTCAACGTCGAATATGCCTCGCGTGGTACTCGCGTTGATCGTGTGCGTCGCTGGCGCGTGGGCCGGAGCGTGCGGCTCCTCTACCCAGAGTGTGACGTCGCCTTCCACGGCGAAGTGCGCCACCTCGGCGAGCGCGACACCTGCGTCGTTCTCCGCCGCCGGCGGGAGCGGCACGCTGGCCATTACCACCAACCGCGAATGTCCATGGAGCGCGGCCCCCGCGAGCGGCTGGATTCAGCTCGACGGCGCGGCGAGCGGACAGGGAACCGCGAACGTCTCCTTCAAGGTCGCGGCGAACGCCGATCCGGTGGTCCGCAGCGGCGCCATCAGCGTCGGCGATCAGCAGGTGGGCATCACGCAGGAGGCGGCGCCATGCGTGTTCACCGTCAATCCGCGCGACGACTCAGTGGACGCCGCCGGTGGCCGAAAGACGATCGCGGTCACCGCGAGCAGCGCGCAGTGCGCCTGGACGGCCCGCAGCGACGTTGACTGGCTCGTGATAGTGGAGGGCGCGCAGGGCACCGGAAACGGGCAGGTCACCTATGAGGCGCGCGCAACCGCCGGCCCGACGCGCAGCGGGACGCTGCTCGTGGCAGGCCAGGTCGTCACCGTCACCCAGGCTCAGGGCTGTAGTGCATCCATCACGCCGAACAGCCAGAGCGCGCCCGCGAGCGGCGGAACGGGAAGCGTCGCGGTCGCGACCGAAGCGGGCTGCCCGTGGTCTGCCTCGAGCAACGTCTCCTGGATTGTGATCACGTCGGGGCAGACCGGGACCGGTCCGGGCACCGTTGCATTCAGCCTAAATGCCTCGTCAGGCCCTGCGCGGTCCGGAACGCTGACGGTGGCAGGGCACACTTTCACGGTGAACCAGGCCTCCGGCTGTTCGTACGCGCTCGCGCCAGCCTCGCAGGACGTGGGCGCGGAGGCAGGAACGGGGAGCTTCGCCGTGAACACCGCCGCCGGTTGCGCCTGGACCGCGACCTCCGGCGCATCTTGGATCAGAATCACTTCCGGAGGGAGCGGCAACGGTGCTGGCACGGTGAGCTTCAGTTTCGAGTTCAACCCGATGGGGATCCCCGCGCGAAGCGGGGCCATCAGCGTGAACAACCAGACGTTCACGTTGAACCAGGCCGCCGGTGTCCCGTGCGTCTTCACGCTCGTGCCGACGTCGCAAAACTTCTCGAACGCTGGAGGGACGGGCAGTTTCGCGGTGGACACCGTCCTGACCTGCCCCTGGACGGCCTACTCGAACGATTCGTGGATCACAATCACCGGGCATCCGAGTGGCGCCGGAGGCGGCACGGTCAGTTTCACCGTGGCCGCGAACCCGCCGGGGAGCCCCGCGCGTGTCGGGACGATCAGTGTGCGCGGTCCGATCTTCACTATCAGCCAGGCCGCGGGCGCCACGATCGCTCCGACCGCCTCTGCGACAGCGCCCGCTGACGGAGGCGCCGGTGACGGTCCTCCTCTGCCTGCATGGGAGCACTCGATGTTCGGCGTGCAGGAAGCCGTCAGGCCGGTGCGACGCCGTTAGGGCGTGATCAGGCCGCGTCGAATCGCGTAGCGGACGAGCCCAGCCGTCTCGTGGATGTCCAGCTTCTCCATGATGTGCGTGCGGTATGACTCGGCCGTCTTGACGGTCAGGCCCAGTTGCTCGGCAATCTCCTTCGACGTCTTGCCTTCGGCGACGAGCTGCAGCACCTCGCGTTCGCGCGGCGCGAGCGGCTCTTCCACTCGCGCGCCCGACAGGTAGCCCTCGACCACCAGACGCGACACTTCGGGGCTGAGGAAGACGTGGCCGCGCGCGACTTCGCGAATCGCATGCACGAGGTCCTCGGCTGCCTGTGTCTTGAGCAGGTACCCACGCACGCCGATGCGCAGCGCGGCGGCGACGTGATGCTCGGCGGTGTGCATCGTGAGGAGGATCACGGCGGTGTTCCCATGGCCGTGCAGGATCTGGCGCGCCGCGTCCAGCCCATTCAGGTTTGGCATCACCAGATCGAGCACGGCGACGTTGGGCTGCAGCCGTTCAGCGAGGCGCACGGCTTCTGCCCCGTCTGAGGCCTCGGCCACGACCTCGAAGCCCGCCCGCTCGAGCAACGCCCGCAACCCCTGGCGGACCACGCAATGATCGTCGGCGAGCAGGATGCGAAGCGGCATGGCTACACCTCCATGGGCACGGTGACGCGCAGCTCCGTGCCCCTCCCGGGAGTGGAATTGATTGCGAGCGTGCCGCCGGCGGCCTCGAGGCGGTCCTGCATGATTCGTAGGCCAAGGCCGCCTTCCGGGCGCGCCGCCGCGGGATCGAACCCGGCGCCATCGTCGCGAATCACGCACGAGATCGTCTGGCCCTCTTCGCCGACCGCCACCACGGCGCTCGTGGCGCGCGCGTGACGGCCGATGTTCGTGAGCCCCTCCTGCACCACACGGTACAGCAGCGTCTCGACGGCAAGGGAATACCGGCCGCCCAGCGAGGAATCGATCTTGACGCGGATGCCCGTGCGCCGTGTGAAGCCGTGAACCAGGAACGTCAGCGCCTCCGCGAGGCCCAAATCCTGAACTACGCGCGGGTGCAATTCGTGCGACATGCGGCGCAGGCGTTCTTCCACGTGATCCAGGTGCCAGCGCACTTCCTGCAGCCGCTCGCTCACCGATTTCTCTGTTTCACGCGAGAGATCGGCCAGCGTCATGTGCGCGGCCGTGAGGAACTGTCCCGCTTCGTCGTGAAGGATGCTGGCGATGCGCGCGGCCTCCTCTTCGAACCGGATGTTCAGCCGGCGCAGCGCCGCGTCCATCCGTTTCCGTTGCGTGATATCGCGGCCGGTGGAGACAAAATGCGTGATGGCGCCCGAGGGGTCACGGACCGGGCTGATCGTCTGATCCTCGTCGTACAGCTGCCCGTCGCTGTTCTGGTTGGTCATCGTGGATCGAAACGTGCGGCCCGCGAGAATGGTCGTCCACAGCGACTCGTAGAAGGAGCTCGGGTGAACGCCGGACTTCAGCAGCCGCGGCGTGCGGCCGATGACCTCCGCCCGGCTGAATCCGGTCATCTCCTCGAAGGCGGGATTCACGAACTCGATGATGCCCTCGCGGTTGCTGATCAGCACGCTGTCCGCTGTCTGCTCGATCGCGCGCGAGAGCTTCTCCACGGCTTCCTCGGCGCGCCTGCGCTCGGCCACTTCCGCCTGCAGCGCGGCGTTCGCGGCGAGAAGCGCGGCGTTGCGTTCGCGCGCGATCCGGATCGGCTCCTCGATGAACGGCACAACCACGCGGTTGCTCAGCAGCGCGAGGATGAGCAGGCAGAACAGAATCGCCCCGGCGAAGACACCGAGATCCTGGGCGAGGATGCGGTCGGCGCGCCCCGTCGCCGCGGATGTCGGAATGCCCACGGACAGATGCAGATCGCCGGCTCCCTCCAGTCTGGCGAGCGGCATGAACGCAACCAGACGGGGAACCCCGTCGAGCCTTGACGTGGTCCGGACCCGCGCTTCACCTCGCTCGGCGAGCGCGGGCTTCACGCCCGGGTCCGCGGCGGCCGAACGGCCGATCCAGGCGGCTTCCGGCCAGTGCGCGATGATCGTTCCCGAGGCGTCGAGCACCGACACGATGCTGCCCGCCGGAAGCAGGTCTTCCGCTGCGGCGAGTCCGGGCAGCCAGCCGAGGTCCATGACCGCAAACACGATCCGACTGTTGCCCGAAGGCGCTGGCGGCAGCGCAAAGATCGCCCTCGCCCGCCGCGCGTCGGGATCGAATTCCCAGCCGCTCATCGCAAACGCGCCGCCCTGCACGGCGCGGCGCAAGGCGAAGTGGCCGGCCAGATCTCCGCCCGCCGGTACCTGCCCGGCGAACGTGACCCGCCCAGCCCGATCGATCGTCCCAATCGTCGGGTAGTTCGGGTGGTTTCTCCGCGCGCCTTCCAGCAGCGTCCTGATTTCCGCGTCGTCCCGGGCCGCCGCGACAACGCGCGCTATCGAGAGCAGCAACCGATGCGCTCCGCCCACCTCGCGCTCGTACGCCGCGGCGAAATGTCGGGCAACCCTCGCTGCGTTCTCGTGGGCGTCGCTGATCTCGTGGCGGCGCCACTGAATGGCGGTGTACGCGAGCAGTGCCAGCGGCGGAACCAGGGCGAGCGCCGCGATCAGCATGACGCGAAAACGGACGCTGGGGGATCCTGACGTCTCTGGCATAACGCAGCCGTTCCCGAAGTTGTGCGCAACAACGGGCTGCGACGATTGACGACGCCGACGCGCGCGCCGCGAAAAGATAGGGGAAGGCCCTCTGATAACCCGTTTCAGTGGAAATAGCAAGTAGATTGGCAGGACCGCAAAGCAACGTGCGTGTTCCGACGGAATGACGGGACGTGAATGCCGGCCCTCGGACGGCCGGCATTCACGTTGTCCTGGGTGCTCAGTGGCCGGTGCCGATCGCTTCGGGCGAATAGATGTCCAGCGGCCACTTCTTCTTGGTGACGTGCATGAACCCCGCGGCGCCTTTGGGGACCCGGAAGAGCGCGTGATCCACCAGAAGGTACTGCCCAGGCACGGGCGTCGAGAGTTCGAACACCGCGGCGGAACCTGGGGCCACGTACACCGTCTCCTCGTTTTCCACGGCGGTGCTGCGAGAGCCGGTATACACGGTGTCGAAGATCGTCCCGATGATGTGCCAGTTCGAGCCGATGTTCGGACCCCCCGTCACGAAGAAGAAGCGAACCCGGTCGCCCTGGTTCACGGTGATCGCTTCGCCGTACAGGGTGGCAGCGGTCAGGGCGTTCTTGTGACCGTTGAAGGTGAAGAGGTTCGGGTGCTCGGCGTCGGCCCGATCCTCGTCAAGGCTGTAGGTGCCCGGCGGGAACCCCTCCTCGGTATTCAGCGCCTCGTCCACTTTCAGGTACCAGTCGCTCTGGCCGACGTAGAACTCCTTGAAGCCAGGCTCGAGGCCGCCAGGCGGGTCAACCTGGATCAGCCCGTACATCCCGTAGGCGACGTGCTCCCAGGGTTTTCCTTCCCCCGCGCAGTGATAGATGTACGCGCCCTGCCGCAACGCCTTGAACCGGAAGGTCCGGCACTCGCCGGGCATCACGTTGGTCACCGCCGCGCCGCCGCCGGGGCCCATCGCCGCATGGAAATCGATGTTGTGCGGCTCAATGTTGTCGAGCTCATTGCACAGCTCGATCGTTACGTGGTTCCCTTCCCTGACCCGAATCATCGGGCCTGGAACGGTCGCCTTGCCTCCCGGCTCGGCGAACGTCCAGACCCAGGCCGGCTTGCCGGTCTCCAGCTCGGCGATGACCTCCACCACGTCGAGTTTCACGGACACGTCGCCGAGAGGACTGACCGGCACCTCCCTCGGATCCTTGGCAACGTCGGCGACCGGGGATACGGCGACGGCTGGCGCCGTCCACATGAGCGCGAAGAGGCCAAGCCCGAGCAGGAAGGCCGCGTACACGTGTCGTCGTGCGCCTCTGAGGGATTTCATGGCGACTTTCTCCTTTCCTCGAACACTCTCGCCAGCGCTTTCGCAGGTAACGCGAATTGGAGAACCGCGAGTTTGCGAGGACGATACGCTGTCGCAGCGAACGGCCTGCAGGGGTGATTGCCGATGGAGGAGCCGGGATATTCCCGGAGGGCACGCAGGGAAGATCCCGGGGATGCATGGTGCGCGGCGGGCACAGGGTGTCGGCACCATCGTCTCGCTCGCCACGGGTCCGGATGACGGGCCGACCGGCGGGTCCTTTCACGATCGGTTCGTCGTGGTTGCGAGATTCTAGCGCGGGCTGGTCGGCAGGTTTCAGGCGTGTCGGGCCTGGCGCGGTTGTCCGGGGCCCTCAGGGCGTCAGGGCGAGCGTCCCGGCCACCCACTCGAGGTTCACGCGCGCGACGCGGTAATCGCGCTCGGCGCGGGCGAGATTGCCCTTCGCGAGCACCAGGTTGAGCTGCGCGTCCTGCACGTCGAGGCGCGTCTTGACCCCGAGCTCGAACCCCTTCTCCGCGAGGAACACGAGCTTCTCTGCCTGTCGGATCGTGCCCGCGAGCGCGTTGACCAGTTCGGTCGCCTCGCGCACCGCGTCCACGGCGGTGCGGACCTCGAGGGCGACGCCGTCGCGCGCCTTCAGCTCGTCGATCGACGCGCGTGACAGGTCGGTGCGGGCCTGCGCAACGCGCCCGCGGGTGCGCATGCCGTCGAACAGCGGAACGGTGGCGAACAGGCCGGCGGTCCACGACGTGCCGGTGGACGAGATGGACGGCAGCCCCAGCTGGCGCTTGCCGAATCCGGCGGTGAAGTCGACCCGTGGCCTCCCCGCGGCCTGCTCGATCGAGATGAACTCGCGATAGATGTCGCGCTGATAGGCGAGCTCGGCCAGCTCGGGCCGATTCTGAAGCGCGCGCGCGAGCACGTCCTCGTACGCGGGCACCGGCTCGAGCACCAGCGCCGGCGGCGGCGCGACGTCGAGCGCTGCGCCCTCGGCGAGCAGCCAGCGCAGCCGCTCGCGGCTCGAGCGCACGGCGTTTTCACCGCGGATGAGCGCCGGCCTCGCGTTCTCGACGGCGACTTCCGCGGCGAGCACGTCGTAGTCGGTCGCGGCGCCGAGCGTCACTTTGCGTCGTGTCTCGTCGAGGTGCCGCTGCTTCTGCGCGATGTCTTCGGCGGCGATCCCGACCAGCGCCTTCGCCACGACGACGTCGTGGTACGCGGCCGAGACGTCGCGCGCGACCCCCTGCTGGAAGCGGCGCAGCTGCGCGTCGGCGTACCGGAAGCCGACCCGCGCCGCGCGGATCGCGGCGCCCACCTGCCCCCACGTGAAGACCGGCTGCGTCACGCGCAACTCGGCGACGCGCACGTCCTGCCGTCCGCCGAAGATCTCCCGGAGATCTGCGCCGCCGCTGTCCGAGTCGTCGCCGAAGGAGAACCCGCTGAACAGCTTGCTCTGCGTGTTGTCGAACTGCCGCAGCGCGGAGGTGCTGAACGTGACATCAGGCAGCGCCGCGGACCGCTCCTCGAGGTATTTGCCCTCAATCCACTTCTGGTACTCGCGCGCCTTCGCGACATCGCGGTTCTGCGCCGCCGCGAGCGCGAGCGCCTCCTCCAGCGTGAGGACTCGCCCCGCCGCAGCCTGCTGCCCGGCCGCGGTGGGCGATAGCTGCGCGGCCGCGAGGGACGGCTGCCGGGCGGCCGCCGACGCGGGAAACACGAGCGACAGCAGGAGCGCCACGGCCGCCGCGCGCGCCGCGACCGCCGCCGCGCGCCGCCGCCGCACCGCGCCGGCCAGGTCGTCCAGGAGCGTGTAGACGACGGGAATCACGATGAGGGTGAGCAGCGTGGAGGTGATCAGGCCGCCGATGACGGCGCGGGCCAGCGGCGCGCGCATCTCGCCGCCCGACCCGAAGCCGATCGCCAGCGGCAGCATGCCGAAGATCATCGCGCAGGTCGTCATCACGATCGGCCGCAGCCGCGTACGCCCTGCCTGGATCACGGCCGCACGACGGTCCAGCCCCCGGCCGCGCAGCACGTTCGTGAAGTCTACAAGCAGGATCGCGTTCTTGGTGACGAGCCCCATCAACATGATGAGGCCGATCAGCGACATCATGTTCACCGTGTCGCCCGTGAGCAGCAGCATCACCGCCACGCCGATGATCGACAGCGGGAGCGACAGCATGATCGCGAGCGGGTGGACGAACGACTCGAACTGCGCTGCCAGAATCAGGTAAACGAACACGATGGCCAGGATCAGCGCCTCCCCCATGTAGCCGAACGATTCTTCCATCGCCTCGTTCTCGCCCGTGACCATGACGCCGTAACCCGGCGCCAGGGCGAGCCGCGGCTCCAGGTCGCGGATCGTCGCGACCGCCGTGCCGAGCGGCAGGCCGTCCAGGTTGGCCCCCACGACCACTTCGCGTGAAAGGTCGCGTCGGTTGATCTCCGACGGAGTCGTACTGAGCTCGTAGCGGGCGATGCTGCCCAGCGTGGCGAGCGCGTCGCCCCGCCGGAGCGGCAGCCGGAGCGCCTCGACCTGCGTCGGATTCTGTCGCAGCGAGGCGGGCAGCCGCACGCGAACGTCGCGCGACTCGCCCTCTTCGTCCTCGAAGGTGGTGACCGCCTGGCCGCCGACGAGGGCGGACACGGTGCCCGCAATCGCAGACGTCGTCAGCCCCAGGTCCGCCGCGCGCTCGCGATCCACGATCAAACGGTACTCAGGCGTCTCGTGTTCGAGGCTCGCCTCGAGGTCCACGACGCCCGGCACCCCGTACAGCTCGTCCTTCAGCCGCTGCGCATAGGACTTGAGCTGGTCGATGTTCTCCCCGCGGACGTTGACGAGCAGCGGCTTGCGGTTGTCGAACGAGTGGGCCAGGCCGAGGGACGGAATGATGCCGGGGATCACCTGGAGGCGGGCCCGAACGTCGCGCTGGATCTCCGCCTGCCGGCGCGCCCGGCTCCGCAGCTCCGTCAGCTTGACGTAGACGCGCCCGTCGCGAACGGTCCCCGCGTCCCCCGCGCCGATGCTGGCGTACGTCTGCTCGATCTCCGGCAGCTCCCGCAGCGTCTTCAGCACCGCGTCGAGGCGATCGCGCGTCTCGTCGATCGAGGCGTCCGGTGCGGTCTTGAACGAGACCGTGAACTCCCCCTGGTCATACTGGGGGAAGAACTCGCTCTCCATCCGCGACAGGCCGAACAGGCCGGCGACAAACGCCAGGACAGCAATCGTGGCGACCGTCGGGCGATGGTCGAGCGCCCAGGCAATCACGCCACGGTAGCCGTCCGCGACGCGCTCGAAGCCCGCGTTGAACCGGTCGAGCACGCGGCTCAGGAACCGCCGCCGGCCGACCCGCGCGATGTCGGGATCGATCCACCGCGACGAGAGCATCGGGTCGAGCGTGAAGGAGACGAGCAGCGAGACCGCGACGGCGAACGAAACCGTGATGCCGAACGCGAAGAAGAAGCGGCCCACGATGCCTTTCATGAACGCGACCGGGATGAACACCGCGAGAATCGAGCAGGTGGTCGCAAGCACCGCCAGACCGATTTCGCTCGTGCCGCTGCGCGCCGCCTCGAAGTGATCCTCCCCGTGCTCCAGATGGCGGACGATGTTCTCCCGCACCACGATCGCGTCGTCGATGAGCAGGCCGATCGCGAGCGAGAGCGCCATGAGCGTCATGACGTTCAGGGTCATCCCCGCGAAGTTCATGACGATGAACGCCGAGATGACCGAGATCGGAAGCGTCAGGCCGGTGATCACCGTCGATCGCCAGGAATTCAGGAAGATGAAGACGATGAGCACCGTCAGCAGGCCGCCAAGCACCAGCGTTTCCTGAACGTCGGCGACCGCTTCGCGGATGAACGTCGAGCCGTCGCGCACCAGCTCGATGCGCGTGCCCGGGGGGAGCTCCGGCTGCAGCGCCTCGATCTCGCTTCGTATCGCGTCGGCGACACCCACGGAGTTCGCACCCGTCTGCTTCAGCACGTCGAGCGCCACGGCCGGGACGCCGTCGATGTAGGCGAGCGATCGGACCTCCTCAATGCCGTCGGTGACCGTGGCCACCTCGTCGAGCCGGATCGGCCGGCCGCCGCGCGTCGCGATGATCATCGACTGGAAATCAGCGACGTTCTGCGCCTTCCCCTGGACGCGCAGAGGCACCTCGGTGCCGGTGCCCGTCATACGCCCCAGCGGTGTGTCGATGTTCTCCGAGCGCAGGCCCGCAATGACCTCCTCCACGCTCAGGCTGAGCGCTTCGAGGCGGTCCGGGTTGATCTCCACGTTGATCTCGCGCGTCACCGGCCCGACAAGGTCGATCTTGCCGACACCCAGGACGTTCTCGAGACGGCGCTTCACGCGCGTCTCGACGAGCGTCGTCAGATCGCGCGGCGAGAGCGCCTCCGACCGCACGGCCAGCGACACGATCGGAATCCCGCCGAAGTCGAGCTTCTCGATGATCGGATCCTGGATGCTGGCGGGCATCTCGCCGCGGATCGCGGCGATCTTCGTGCGCGCATCCTGCGCCGCCTGGTCGGGGTCCACTTCCAGGTCGAACTCGACGTAGACCTGCGACACCCCTTCACGCGAGGTCGAGCCGACGTGCTTGACGCCCGCGATCGGATTGACGGCCTCCTCGATGCGCCGCGTCACGTCGCGCTCGATCGACTCGGGCGATCCCCCGGGCAGGAGCGTGACGATGGAAATGACCGGGATCTCGATGTTCGGGAAGAAGTCGATCGCCAGGCGCCGATAGGACGCCCATCCGAGGGTCACGAGGGCGAGCATCAGCACGGTCGCGAAGACCGGCCGCTTGATCGAGAGATTGGAGATGAACATGCGCTTACGACCCCTGCGCGCGGGCGACCGTGACCGGGTCGCCGTGTCGCAGCGCGAACGCGCCGCGCGTGACCACCTGTTCCCCCGACGCGAGCCCGTCGCGGATTTCGACCGACGCTCCGTTGGCCGCTCCGGTGCGCACCGCGCGCTTCTCTGCCTTCTCGCCGGCGACGATGAACACGTCGGCGGTGCCGTCCGCCACGTTCCAGTTGACCAGCGCTTCGCGCGGGACCTGGAGGACGTTGGTGCGTACGACCGTCAGGATCCGGCCGCGGACGAACAGACCCTCCTTCAGCGCGCCGTCCGCGTTCGGCACCTCACCGATCACCTTGGCCGCACGGCTCGCGACGTCGACGGCCGGGTTGATGAACATCACCCTGCCAGTGAAGGTACGGTCGGGCACCGCGTCGGCCGTGAACTCGAGCCGCTGGCCCACCTTGAGGCTGCCGAGCCGCGGAGACGGGACCGTCACCGTCAGGTTCAGCAGCCGGTTGTCTACGATCCGGAACATCGTCCCGCCGCCGCCCACGTTCTCCACGCGATCGCCGACGTTCACGTTGCGCTCGGCGACGACGCCATCCATCGGCGACGTGATCGAGGACTTGGCGAGGCGCGCTTCCCCTGTCCGCACTTGCGCGCGGGCAGCCAGCGTCGCGGCCTTCGCCGCCTCCAGCGCGGAGGTCGCTTCGTCGAACGCCTGGCTGGTAATGAGCCCGAACGCCCTGAGTTGCACCGCGCGCTCGTGCTCGCGCTCGGCGCGGGCCTCGCCCACGCGGGCCTGGGCCTCGACCGCTTTGATGGCCTCGAGCGCGGCCGCCGTCTCGCTCGTGTCGAGTCGCGCCAGCGGCGTGCCACGGCGAACGGGCACCCACTGCGTCACGTAGACGGCGTTGACCACGCCCGACACTTCCGATTTCACCTCGGCGGAGAACTTGGCGGCCAGCGAGCCGACGACGTCAACGGCCTCGGTCAGATCGGCCGTGGTCGCCGCCACGGTCGCGACCGCCACCGGAGGCCGGCCGGCTTTCGCGGCCGGTTGCGCGCCGGCCTGCCCGCTTTTCTGCTCGCCCTTCGTCTCCGCGCACGCGCCTGTCGCACACGCGCCCGCGATCGCTGCGGCGACGGCCGCCGCCTTGATCTTCAGCAGCATGGGGACGTCCTTGTAAGGAAGGAATCAAGTCAGTACTACGTCGTTGGCAGGATTCACGTTTCGTTCCGCGCGGCGCGCGACATTTCCCGAACGTTACAGGGGTCCAGCTGTCAGGAAGGCGGGGGAGACTGCCGGATTTCCGGCACCCCCGGCAATACGGTGAGGAGGTGGAGTTGGCGGAACGAGAGTGTCAGCTGACGGCGCCCAACGCGTCCGGCTGCCACTGCTCGGGGCGCCGGCGCATCGACGTCGTGCGGAGCCGCGTCGCATCCTCCAGCATCTCGCCTGCCCAGCGATAGCCGTTGAACTCGGCGACCACCGCACGCATTGCGCGCATGCGTTTCGCTTGCTCGGCGTCGGTCATGCGCGACCCGGCGACGAGCGCCCGGGCCGCGTCATCGATCGCGTACGGGTTCACCATCAACGCCCCGGTCAGCTCGCGGGCAGCCCCGGTGAACCTGCTCAGGATCAGCACGCCGCGATCGTCGTCTCGCGCGCTCACGAACTCCTTGGCCACCAGGTTCATCCCGTCGTGGAGGCTTCCGACGTAACACACGTCGGCCGCCCTGAGGTACTGGTAGACCTCCGCAGGCTCGTGGTGTGCCTCGATCAGGACGAGCGGGCGGTATCGTCCGACACCGAATCGCGCGTTGACGCGATCGGCCGTTTCCACCACTCGTGACCGGTACTGCCGATACGCGGCGAGATCGTGCCGGCTCGGCTCCGCAATCTGCACCAATACGAACCGCTCGCGGAACTCCGGATGCAGCTCCAGCAGCCGCTCGACCGCCAGGAACTTCTCATTGAGGCCTTTCGTGTAGTCCAGCCGATCGACGCCGACGGCCAGGCAGACGCCGGGCGGCAGATGCAGCTGTCGGCAGACGGCCGCCCGGCATGCGGCTACGTCCGGAGATTGGCACGCCCAACGACTCGGCCACTCCACCGAGACCGGGTAGGCGCGCACCATCGTCCGGTTGCCTTCAGAGATGATGACATTGCGCGCACGGTCGATCTTGACGTCAACCGAATGCTCGACGGTCTCGATGAAGTTCCGGCAGTCGGCCGGCGTCTGGAACCCGACGACGCTGCTGCCCAGGAGACCCTCCAGCAACTGCGGGCCCCAGGGACAGACGGCGTAGTCGCGCGGGTGCGGCCATGGAATATGCCAGAACGAGACGATGGTGCTCAGCGGGAGCCGCTCGCGAATGGCCTGTGGCGCCAGCGCGAAATGATAGTCCTGGACGAGGACCACGGGCGAACTGGTTTCCGCCTCTTCACAGACGGCATCGGCGAATCGCGCGTTCACCGCCCGGTACATGTTGAAGTCCTCGGACCGGAAGACGGGCTGGACGTGCACCCGGTGGCACAGCGGCCAGAGTCCCTCGTTGGCGAAGCCGTCGTAGTAGCCGCGGACCTCAGTGGCGTCGAGCCAGACCCTTCGGAGCCGGTACTGCGAATTGGCGGGTGGCACGCCCAGCCCGTCCCGTTCATCGACGACCACGCGGTCGGCGACGCCGGCGCCGTGTGCCACCCACACGCCCGAACAGGCCTGGACCAGCGGCTCCAGCGCGGTGACCACTCCGCCGGCGGAGCGCCGGACGAGGATGTCGCCACCTGGTCCACGGTCGTGACGAATCGGCTCGCGGTTGGCGAGCACGATGATTGGTTCCCCAAGAATCCTGGCCCGGTCTCGCAAGCGATCCGCGCTCCAGACGCGGCCCACATTTCGATCTCGTGCCCGCAGCATCTCACCTCCACGGTTGCGGCGTGTGTGAACCGTCAGTAAACCGCGCTACCGGGGTGAGGCGCCATCCCTTTGACGGGGGACGCGAGAGGGTTTTCTACGGGAGCGGAGTGCGCGTGGGGATTGGCGGGCTCTCCCCGATTCACCGGATGCACGCAAAGTCGCTTGAGGAGATAATCTTCTATCGGGACGCTCCGCCGGGGCTTCGAGGTCATTATGAGGCGGTTGAGGACGTGGCTCGTAGCAGCGTTCGGACTCGGCAGTCTTCTGCTGCTGATCGTCGTGTCCTTGCTCACGTCGTCGCGGAAGGCGCAGGAGATCTACGTCCAGCTCGACCAACTCAACGCGCACCACCAGGAAGTGAGCGCCAAGCTGCGGCGTCTCCGTTCCGACATCAATCTCTCGGGAATCTTCGTGCGGGACTACCTGCTCGACGTGGCGCGAGAGCACGCACCCGAGTATCGCGAGCGGCTGACCGAGTTTCGGCAGACCAACAAGGCGACCGTCGCGGAGCTCCTGGTGCTCGACGAGCCCGACGCGGAGCGGATCCGCAACCTCGAAACGCAGCTCGACGAGTACTGGCAGACCTTCGAGCCCCTCTTCGACTGGACGGTGACCGAGAAGATCTTTCGGAGCGCGAGTTTCCTGCGGCGCGAGGTGGTGCCGCGGCGCGAAGCGATCCTGGCCATCGCGCAGGAGATCGAAGAGCTGAACAACACGAACCTGGCCGCGCAGCGGGCCGAAGTGACGCGCAGGCAAGCCGCCTTCCGTGACGACCTGCGCCGGCTGCTCTGGCAGACGGTCCTGCTCGGGATCGCGGTGGCGTTGATCGTCGTGTACCGGCTCCGCGTTCTGGAACGGCGCTCCGAAGAGCAGCGGGCCATCGCTGAAGACGCCGAACGCCAGATGCGCCAGCTCTCGCAGGAGCGCGATGCCGCGCAGGAAGAGGAGCGGAAGCACCTGTCACGCGAGCTCCACGATCACGTGGCGCAGGTGCTGACCGCCCTGCGGATGGAACTGGGGCGAATCGAGCGGACACGGTCGCCGGCCGACACCCGCATCGGCGCGGCGGTCGTCGAGTGCAAGAAGCTGGTTGACAGCATGTTCCGGACGGTGCGGGACCTCGCGCTGGGTCTTCGCCCAAGCATGCTGGACGACTTCGGTCTGCAGGCCGCGCTCGAGTGGCACGTGCGGGACTTCATCAGCCGCTACGGTGCGAACGTCGAGCTGACGATCGACGGAGATTTCGAGACCCTGCCGGACCGGTACCGGACGTGCGTGTATCGGGCCGTCCAGGAGGCGCTGACCAATTGCGTCCGTCATGCGAAGGCCGGCTGCATCCGGGTGAGCGTGACCGGCAAGGGCAACGAACTGAAGTTGTCAGTGACCGATGACGGCGTGGGCTTCGATTCCGCGAGGCGGCGCATCGGCCTCGGCCTGCGCGGCATCGAAGAGCGCGTCAAGGAACTCCACGGCACGATGACGATCGGCAACGCCGAGGGCGGAGGCACGACGCTGGCGATTCGTGTGCCGTGGCCCGCGCACGCGGAGGCGCCTCTTGCGCGTGCTGCTGGCTGACGACCACGGTATCGTCCGCCGGGGGCTCAGGAGCCTGCTCGAAGAGGCGGGCCATTCGGTCGTGGCCGAGGCGGCCGACGGCCTGCAGGCGGTGCGCCTCACGGAGGAGCACCGCCCCGACCTGCTCATACTTGATGTCGCGATGCCAAAGCTCAGTGGCATCGAGGTCGCCGCGCGCGCCCAGAAGATAGAGCCGCCGCCGGCCGTCATCGTGCTGAGCATGCATGCCGACGAGTCCTATATTCTCCGCGCGCTTTCAGCGGGTGCCCGGGCGTACCTCTTGAAGGACGCGACGGATGAAGACCTGCTGCCGGCTATCCAGGCCGTCGCTTCCGGCAAGCCGTTCTTCAGCCCGGCCGTCGCGGCGCTCCTCATCGAAGACTACATGCGCACCCTTCAGAAGCGCGGCCTGACCGATTCATATCACCTGCTGACGGACCGAGAGACAGAGGTCCTGCACCTCCTCGCCGAAGGACGTTCGAACAAAGAAGTCGCGACGCTTCTTGACGTCGGGCTCTCGACCGTCGAGACACACCGCGCCAACCTCATGCAGAAGCTCAACCTGCACAATACCGCTGAAATCGTCCTTTACGCGGTCCGGAAGGGCATCATCACGTAACTGGCCCGGTCGCTACAGCCGAGCTGTTCCGCGTTCTCCGGTCAAGGGGGGAGCAAAGGGGGGATCCTGCGCATCTGCGAAGCCTCTGGCCCAGCTTGAGAACGTCGGATCGTCCCCCCTCAAACGGATGGCTTCGACCCGGGCGCACGCGGTTTACTAAATCCGCGCCTGGAAACCTGCACGCTCGGGAGAACAGAGGCCGATGCCACCACACGACGACCTGGTGATTCGCGTCCAAGCTCGATGGGATGGCTGCCGGAATGCTGACATCCGGTTGGGCGATCTGCGTGACCCCCACTGGTTTCAGCCGCCCGGCGCGCCTCGCGCGCTCCTGCACGGGTACGTGTCCTGTTCGCAGATCGTGACGGGAGAGATCCCACACGACTGCGACGGAGGGTCGGCCCCGCATCGGTTGCTCGTCTGCGTCCTGAAGAGGCACACGATGCCTGCCGTCTATGCGGAGCTCGCTGGACGCACCGCGGACCCCGCGGGATTGCGGCCAAACGCGCTGCCGTCCGTCGAGCGAATCCGTAGTCGATCCCCGATCCAGATGACGGTGCGGCGTCCAGACGGGTACTTCGCCTAGCCCCTCGCACCTCGCCTCGCCCCGGCGGATGTAGCAGTTGCCACTGACGCCGCTCTCGGTTAGCCTTCTGTGCCTTGACGACGACCGTCCGCACTGACGCGGACCACGGCCAGCGCGTCCATCGAGGACCTGCGCGGCCTCGACGAGCTCCAGGCGAGTTCAATCGCGACACGGGGAAGGCCAGGCTGGTGCTGCTCTTGTCGCCGACGTGACCCGTCTGCGTCGCTGGCACCCAGTGGGTGCAGAACGAACTTCTGACGAAGTATCCACAGGCCGACGTCCAATTGGGGACTCATCATCGTCGCCGCAGCCTGCGACGACAGTTCGAGCGGCTGTTTGGCGTCGACCCCGCTACGCGCGGTGCTTCTGCGAGGAATCAGCCATGAACCGTGTCACAACACTTGCTCTTACTCGCCGGGACTTCCTTCACACGGGCATCGCCGGGGCCGCGTCCCTCGCGTTCGCCAGCCCGGGCAGCCTGCTCGCGGCCCCAGACCAGGACGCTGTCGTCGCGGAAATCGCGCTGAAGCACGAGGCCACTGTGCAAATGCTGCGCGACTGGATCGCGTTCCCGTCGATCGCCGCCGAAGACCGCAACTATCCACAAGGGGCCGAATACATGGCCCGGCTCGCGCGCGACGCCGGCTTCGGCCGCGTGGACATTGTTCGGACCGCCGGGAAGCCCGGCGTGTTCGCGACAATCGACGCCGGGGCCGCCACCACGCTGGGGCTGTACTTCATGTACGACGTGAAGCAGTTCGACCCGTCGGAATGGAGCGCGCCGCCGCTCGAGGGACGGATCGTGGACCGGCCCGGCGTGGGGAAGATCATGATCGGCCGAGGCGCGACCAACACCAAGGGGCCGCAGACCGCGTGCCTCGCGGCGCTGCGCGCCTTCAAGGCGGCCGGACGCAAGCTGCCGGTGAACCTGGTGCTGGTGGCGGAAGGCGAAGAAGAGATCGGGTCGCCGAGTTTCAGGGAGATCGTGTTCAGACCGGAGGTCGAAGCCGCGCTTCGCAAGTGCGTCGGCATCGTCATTCCACTCGGCAACCAGGATCTCGACGGCTCCGTCCAGGTCAACCTCGGCGCCAAGGGGATCGTCGAGGCGGAAATCGTCGCGTCCGGCGAGAAATGGGGCCGTGGACCCACCAAGGACATCCACTCGAGCCTGGCCGCGCAGGTCGACAGCCCCGCCTGGCACCTCGTGCAGGCGCTCAACACGCTGATCAAGGGGGACGGTCACACACCGGCGGTCGCGGGCTTCTTCGACAAGGTTCGCCCGCTGAGCCCCGAGCTGCGCGCGATCCTCGAGGCCTCGATTCCGCGTCGCGACGAGGCCCTGGTCAAGAAGGCGTTGGGCGTGTCGCGCTGGATCGAAGACGAGTCGTGGCACGACTCGCTCGTCCGACTCGTATCGCAGCCCACCATCAACATCGAAGGGTTGGTGGGTGGCTACACGGGCCCGGGCGGGAAGACCATTCTGCCGCACCGGGCGCTGGCGAAGATCGACGTGCGGCTCGTCCCCGACATGACCGCGAAGGAAACGCTGGAACTTATCAGGAAGCACCTCGCGAAACACGGCTTCGGCGACGTCGAGGTGAACATGACGGGCGGCTACGATCCGACCGAGACGCCAGCCGACTCGCCGCTCGTAAAGGGGATGATCGCGGCGTATCGGAAAGCCGGAATCGAACCTCTGTTGTGGCCGCGGCTCGCCGGATCGTGGCCCGGCGTGACGTTCACGGGGCCGCCCCTGAAGTTGCCCGCGGGACAGTTCGGCCTTGGCCATGGCGGCGGCGCCCACGCACCTGACGAGTACTGGGTGATCGAGCCTGCGAACCCAAAGGTGGCCGGCATGGACGGAGCGGTTCGGTCCTTTGTCGATCTGTTCTACAGCCTGGCCTGAGCGCAACGTTAATTGCAGCCCTGAGCCACTTTCCAGGCGCATGACGCAATAAGTAATGAGAGGGTCACGACACCATGCGCACGAACGGAACATCACTCTGGCTGAAGCGTTTTTCTCTGGTTTTCTTGTTTTCCGCGTCGATCGGCCCTGCGGTCTCCGCTCAAACGCCTGAAGGGGCTGAGCGCGACCTCGCAACCACGTTGACTCCGGGCATGACGGCGTGGATCACGGATTCCGGCGGACGGGAAGAGAAGACGCGGATCGTCGGCGTGTCCGGCGACGTCGTGACCACAACCGCCGGAGACGAGGTCCGCCGTTTTCGCGTGAATGACGTCACGCGCGTCAGAGTGTCCCGCTCCGACTCGCTGGTGAACGGTGCCCTGATTGGGGCTGGCGCCGCGGTGGCGTCAGGGTTGTTCCTCTGTCGCACGACCGAACCCTGGGAGAACTGCGTGGACGACGCCGGACCGATGATCCGGTTCGGAGCGATTGGCGCCGGCATTGGCATCGGAATCGATGCGCTCATCCGCGGACGACGGACGATCTACGACGCCGGGCGGCGGTCACCGGTGCTGCACGCGTCCCCCATCGTCGCTCGTCACGGGGGAGGACTGCAGGTTTCGCTCACGTTCTAGCCGCTCGACGAGCGCGGAGTTCTCAGACGGGCGCGCCGTGAGCGACATGTCACCTTAACGATGGCTGACCTTTTCGACGCGGAGTCGCCGGACGTCGCGCTCGCGCAGGGCGCCGTGGTCATGGGCGGCTTCGCCCGGCCGGCGGAGGCGGCGCTCGTCGCGAGCCTGCAGCGGATCGTGGAGGCGGCGCCTTTCCGCCACATGCTCACGCCGGCTGGCCGCAGGATGTCGGTGGCCATGACCAACTGCGGCCCCGCTGGATGGGTCAGCGACCGGCGCGGCTATCGCTACGACGCCCTCGATCCCGAAACAGGCCAGCCGTGGCCGCGCATGCCCGACGCGTTCCGCGACGTGGCGACCGTCGCGGCCGAGCGCGCCGGGTACGCGGGCTTTGCGCCGGACGCGTGCCTGATCAATCGCTACGAGCCCGGCGCAAAGCTGTCGCTCCACCAGGACAAGGATGAACGGGACCTGGACGCGCCGATCGTCTCGGTGTCGCTCGGCCTGCCGGCTCTGTTCCTCTGGGGAGGGCTTCGCCGCGGCGACACGCCGCGGCGCGTAACCCTGGTCCACGGCGACGTGGTCGTGTGGGGCGGCCCTTCGCGGCTGCGGTATCACGGGGTGCTGCCGCTGGAGGATGGCGATCACCCCCTCCTCGGCCGCTGCCGAATCAACCTGACATTTCGGAAAGCCCTCTGATGTGTCGTCAGGAAACCCCACCACGTTGAGCCAGACCCGTCGCTCACGCGGTTCAGCTTGAAACATCCGGCGGACAGCCGAGCATAATAAGGAGAGGCGATGCCGCGCTACATCATCGAGCGGAATGTCGGCCCCATCACATCGGACGACTTGCAGGCCGTCGGACGCAGGTCCAACGCGGTCCTGGACGAGATGCCGGACGTCCGGTGGATCAGGAGCTACATCTCGCACGCCGAGGGGAAGATCTATTGCGAGTACGACGCGCCGAGCTCGGAGGCGATCCTAGAGCACGCCCGGCGC
>DATHTE010000094.1:0-63653 GCA_035463475.1 Vicinamibacterales bacterium | reverse complement strand
AGGATGTCTGGGAGGAAACCGTCGGCAGGTGACAGTGTATTCAGTATTTTTTTGGGAAATGTCGCGGCGCAGGAGTACAGCCTTCTGCTAGTTCCAAAAACGGATACTCGGTGCCTCCTGATGCTGTCAGTGGTCAATGCTGTAGTGGAGGCCGTGACACGGCCCGCAGAAGGCGTCACGAGGATCGAGAAGTTGGAGTCCCCGAGGATTAGACGTACCCGAGAGGGCAACGAAATCTTCGTATCGCCCGTGATACTCCAGCTATTGGACACTGCAGCTCGGATTGCCGCGACACCGATAACCGTCCTGATCACTGGCGAAACAGGAACCGGCAAGGAAGTATTCGCACGGTTTATCCACGATGCATCCGACCGCAGGAACTTTCCGTTCGTTCCCTTAAACTGCAGCGCTCTTCCTCGTGACCTCGTCGAGAGTCAGCTCTTCGGGCACCGAAAGGGAGCGTTCACAGGCGCGTCTGAGTCGTTCGATGGAATTCTGAAGAGCGCGGAGCGAGGTACGGTTTTCCTCGACGAGATCGGCGATATACCGTTGGAACTTCAGCCGAAGGTGCTTCGGTTTCTCGAAACGGGCGAAGTGCTCCCACTGGGTACATCGCAACCAATCAGACTTAACGTGCGGGTCATCGCAGCGACGAACGCAGACCTCGCCGAGCTCGTGCGGAGCGGTCGGTTCCGCAGCGACCTGTACTATCGGCTGAACGGAATCCACTTTGAGTTACCGCCGCTTCGCAGCCGCCGTGAAGAGATCCCACTTTTGGCTAGCCATCTGATGAACAAGTACGCCACGGAGTTTGCCAAAGGCGAACTGACGATGGACGACAGGGCGGTCGAAGCGTTAGTAATTGCCGACTGGCCTGGGAACATTAGGCAACTGGCAATGGAGTTGCGGCGAGCCGCTGCTCTCGCTGAGCCGAACGGCGTTATAGTTCCTGAATCCTTTTCGGAGGTTATCCGAACACCGAGTGCGGAACGGCGGGCGGTCGATGGAGGACGGGTTCGGCTTTCAGAGTGGAAGGGCGCAACCGGTTATCGCGAAACCAGTTTGGGCTCAAACTCCATCATTGAAGTGTCCTCGAGCCAGCGGCTACCAACGGCTGTTGCCTCACTGGAGCGCGCGATGATCGCGCACGCGCTCGATCAATGCGGCGGGAGAGTCGACGAGGCCGCGCGCCTGCTCGGGATCTCCCGCAAGGGCCTGTTCCTCAAACGCAAGCGCTACGGAATCGTCCCGCCCCGCGAGAGCTGATCGCCAAGCCGCCGCGCGCGAGGCGTCTGCCAGCCGGCCGGCGCGCCGGACGGCACCGCCGGCAGCCGCGCCGCGTCCCCCGCGTTTCTGCTACCCTCGGACGATGGACGGACGCTTCGTCCTCGTCTACGACGCCGAGTGCCCGTTCTGCGAAGGATGGGCGCGGTGGCTCGCCCGCGTCGACACGCAGGGGCGCTTCCGGTTCAGCTCGCGCGGCGCCGACTACGGCCGGCGGCTGCTCGCCGACCGCCCCGAGCTGCGCGCGATCGACTCCGTGATCTTCGTGGCCCCCGGGCACGTCTACGTCCGTTCGGACGCGGCGATTCGCGCCGCCGTCGCCCTGGGCGGCGCGTGGCGCGCCGTTGCCATCCTCCTGCTCGTCCCCAGGTTCCTGCGCGACGCGGTGTATCGCGGTGTTGCGCTTGTCCGCCGGCGCCTCGCGCGAAACGCGTGCGGCATCGGGCCCGGCCTCAAGGAGCTGCGAGAGCGGACGCTGCCGTAGCTGGTCTCGCCCGGGCCCCGTCGGCGGTCGATGCGCCGGTCGCGCGCGCGAGGAAGGGGCCAGCTGCGGGACGGACAAGAGGATCGGCTCAGCGCCCCTGAAGGCGTACGCTACGGCTTGACCCGCTTGAGCGTCACCGTTCCGTCGAGTGGCTCGTCGCTGCAGCCGCTCGCCCGCGCGGTGCCGCTCGCCGCGGCGCGCTTGCCGGTCATCGTCGCATCGACGCGCACCCGTCCCGTGCAGGCCTGTTCCCGCATCGTGTAGCCGTACTCGAGCACCAGCGCGTTGCCCTTCAGCGTGCCCACGACCTCGCCGTCCACCCGCGTGGGCGCGTCGATGACCATCGTGCCCGTGACCGATCCTTTCACGAACCGCAGCATCATCGTGCCGGTGTAATTCTGGTCGAACACGAACTCGACATCGTACGTCTCCCCCTTGGCCGGCGGTGCGGTCCGCGGTTTCTCCTGCGCCGCGAGGTGGGCGCCAATCGAAGTTACCGATATCAGGCAGGCGACGAACAGGCACAGACGGCGGGTCGTCTCTCGGAACATCGTGGACTCCTTTGGCTGGACGTACCTACGAGCCCAGCCGCGAAACGTTCCGATCGCGCCAGACATCTGGGCCGCGCTGTCCTCCCGCGGCGCCTCCGACTGCGAGAGCGTCCACACGAGCTCGCCCGGTTTCCGGAAGTACCAATTGCGAGGTGCATTGCCCCTGTGACGGACGCCGCCCGCGGCAGTGAGCGGCCCGGCGATTGCTTTGTCAGCACGCGACATGGCGGTGACCAGGCAGATGGTGGGGACGGCCGTTGCGGCGCTCGCCATCTGCGCCGGAACGGCGCACGCCGATCCGATCGGCTGGCCGCAGCCGGACGGGCCCGGAAGCCCGGTCTACCTGACATACAGCTACAGCAACCTGCTCGATTCGAGCTTCAACACTGTCCTGACGCCCGCCGAACTGCGCGCCGCCACGGAGGCCGCCTTCATGCTCTGGGCGTCGTACGCGCCGCTACATTTCATCGAAACCCATACGTACGGCCCCGCGGCGTCGGAGACGGACTATCCTGCCGCGGGGACCGCCAACATCCGCATCGGCCAACTCTCGGCGCTCGCCGATGGCGCCGTCGCCCACGTGCACCTCCCGTTCGCCCGCGATGGCGGAGCAACCGGCCTGTCCGGCGATATCCACTTCTCCAACGACCTGAGCCTGGCCGGTTACCAAACCTGGGGACGCGCGTCGGACGGGGCGCTCGTGCTGGATTTCTTCAGCGCGATGCTGCACGAGGCCGGCCATGCCACGGGGCTCCTGCACCTCCTGGGCGCCACCGCCATCATGGGAAACGCGTTGCACATTTTTCCCGACCACGAGACGGCAGACCTGTTCCCGGCGGACATCGCGGCGATCCGCGCGCTCTACGGCGCGGGTGTTGGCTCGGTGCGGCCGCTGGCCGACACAGCGGTGCCCACTCCCGAGCCCGCGTCCGTGCTGCTGATCGTCACGGGTCTCGGCGCGTGCGGCGTTGGGGCACGGCGCCGCCGTCGCGCGCGCCACCCGGAAGAGCTCTGCCGCGTGAAGCCGTGGCCTGGATGAACGCATCGGGCCCCGGTCGGCCTCGCCGTCACGAAAACTGCCCTCTGGACTGGACGCGGGACAGCGGGGCGCGCGGAGTTTCCAGCTCGGGCGTTTGGTACGCCCCTTGCCCCCGCACGAACGGATCTGGAGATTCCGATGCGAACACGACGACCGCACCGTCTCCTCCCGCTGTGTGGACTCGCCGCGGGACTCATGGCGCTCACAGCCAGTACCGCGTCCGCGCAACCCTACTGGTCGCCCCATCCGTTCGTTTATGGACGCCTCCACGGCGTTCACTTCCCGCCCTGGTATGGCGGGCCGGTCTACGACGTCGGCTCGGTGCGGGTGCAGGCGCATCCGCGCGAAGCGCAGGTCTTCGTGGACGGCTACTACGTCGGCATCGTCGACGACTTCGACGGGGCGTTCCAGCGGCTGAAGATCCCGCCGGGCGGCCACGAAATCGTCCTGCACCTTGCCGGGTTCCGGAACGCGAGCCACCGCATCTACGTGCAACCCCGCGCGACGTTCCGGCTGCGCGCCCGGCTCGAAGCGCTTCCCCCGGGTACGCCGCCGGCACCACGGCCGACGCCGGACCCAAGTGCGCCGCCACCCTCGTCGCCGGGAGTGCCGCGGATGAACATGACGCGCGCGCCGGGACGCTGATCGAGGAGGTCGGCGCCGCGGAGTGGCGGCACCGCGGAGCGATCGCTATCATCGCGAGATGGTCCGCGCGCGCGACACGCTCGTGTCCGCCCTGGTGTTCACGGCGCTGACAATCGCGATGACGTGGCCGCAGGCGGCGCACCTGTGGGACAGGGTCGAGGGGCATTTCGACTCGTACTTCAGCATGTGGCGGCTGGCGTGGATCGCCCACCAGTTGCCGATGGACCCCGCGCGGCTGTTCGAGGCGAACGTCTTCCACCCGCAGCGAAATGCTCTCGCGCTGTCGGATCCAATCCTGCTGCAGGGCGTCTGCGCGGCGCCGCTCGCCTGGCTCGGCGCATCGCCCGTCCTTGCGTACAACGTCCTGGTCCTCGCGAGCTTCGTGCTGTGCGGCCTGGCGGCCTGGGCCCTTGCGGCGCGGCTCACCGGGTCGTCAGCGGCGGGCGTGGTCGCCGGCATCGTGTTCGCCTTCGCGCCCTACCGTTACGAGCACTATTTCCATCTGGAAATCCTGTGGGGGTTCTGGATTCCGCTCGGGTTCCTGGCGCTTCACCGCGCCGTTGAATCCGGTACGGTCCGCTCCGGCCTGCACGCGGGCGCCATCCTTGTCGCGCAGGCGCTCTCCTGCCTTTATTACGCGGTCTATCTCGGCGTCACGATGGCGCTCGCGGGCGTGCTGCTGGTTCGGTGGCACGATCGCGATCGCCGCCGCGTGATTGGCGGGCTCGCTCTGGGCGCGGCGGCCGCGATGGCCGCCACGCTGCTCTACGTGCAGCCGCTGCTGCAGGTCCGCCGCGACCTCGAGCCGCGCGACGCGTCCGAGACGCGGTCCTACAGCGCAACCGCAACAAGCTATCTCGGCACGCCCGACGGCAACCGCCTGTACGGGCGCGCGCTGGGACGGTTCGGCGCGGCGGAACTGCGGCTGTTTCCCGGCGCCGCGGCAGTGCTGCTCGCGGCTGCCGGCGCGTGGAGCTGGCGATCGAAACGGATCGCGCTCGTGTACCTCGCCCTGCTCGCCGTTGCCGTCGTGGGATCCTTCGGCATGAACGCCCCATTCTTCCGGCTCGGGCGCGGCGCGTTCGATCTGCTCTCCATGTTGCGCGTGCCGGCGCGGTTCGCGGCCGTCGGCCTCTGCGCGCTCTCGGTGCTGGCTGCCATGGGAACCGCGGCGCTGCTGCGGGCGCTCGGCACCGTGCAGGCACGCCGGGTTGCGGTGGCGCTGGTCTGCGCGGCCATGCTCGCGGAATACAGCACGGCGCTGAATCTGAAGCCGGTGCCCCCGGCGGGCCAGGTGCACGCGTGGCTCGCAAGCCAGCCGCGCGGTGTCGTCGCGGAATTGCCGTTCCCGCCGGCGGGCGCGCTGCCAGGGCCCGAGCCATACCGGCAGTACTTCTCGACCGTCCACTGGCAGCCCCTGATCAACGGTTACAGCGGGTACTACCCGATCGCGTACATTCGGCTGCTCGTGCAGTTCTCGGTCTTTCCGCGCGGCGACTGGATTGGCCTGCTCCTCGGGCGCGGGACGACGTACTTCGTGCTGCACGAGCGGGAAATGCCGGCCGGCGACCTGATGGAGGCTCGAAGGAGACTGGACGCGCACCCGGGCGTCGCGCTGGTGGGACGATTGCCCGATTCGCGGGACCCGGTGTGGATCTACCGCGCGGCCCCCTCCGCGCGGCCTACAGCCGCAGTTCCATGAAGTGCGTCCCTTCGACCGCGTGCTCGTTGTACGGCTGGATCTCCCGGAAGCCGAGCGAGGCGTAGAGCGCGCGCGCCTCGACCATCGTCTCCAGCGTGTCCAGGCGCATGCGGGCGTAGCCGAGCCGCCGCGCCTCGGCGAGCAACGCCTCCACGAGGTGTCGTCCGAGCTTGTGTCCCCGCGCGCCCGAACGGACGTACAGCCGTTTCATCTCGCACGTGCCGGGCTCGAGCCCGCGCAGCGCGGCGCAGCCGATCGCCTCGCCGTCGGTCGATCGTGTCGCCAGGAACAGCGCGCCGCCTGGCGGCCCGTAGATCTCCGGCAGCGTCTCGAGTTCGCGCTCAAACGACTGGAAGCACAGATCGACGCCGATGGCGCGCTGGTACTCGGCAAACAGCGCGCGCGCGACGGCATACTCCTCGGCGGTGGCGGCGCGGCGGATTGTGATCATGGCATCACCATCGGCTCGCAGCGCACGTCGAAGTTCACCGAGCGGGCAATGAAGCACAGCCGGTGCGCCTCCTCGTGCAGGCGATTGGTGTCGGCCGCGCGCGCTTCGTCCGTAATCGTGAGCCGCGGCCTGAGCGTCACGGACGTGAACTCGCCCGAGCCGTCCGGGTGCTCGATCATCGTGCCCTCCGCGTCATCCTCGTACGCGGTCACGACAATGCCCTCGCGCGCGCAGAGGTGCAGCATCCACAGCATGTGACAGGCCGAGAGCGAACCCACGAGCAGTTCCTCGGGGTTGTACCGCGATCGGTCGCCGCGGAATTTCGGATCGGACGAACAGGGAATCGCGATCTGCTTCCCCTCTCCCGCAATCTCGTGGTCGCGGGCGTACGCGCGGTAGTCCGCGGTGCCGCGGCCCAGGTTGCCGGTCCATTTCAGGGTTGCGCGGTAGGTGTGCATGCCTCATCGTAACGGTTCCGCCGACGGGTTCTGCCGAGGGAGCTCCGCCGCGGGCGTCCGCAACCTGAGCCGCCGTCCGCGTATGCTGCGCATTAGATGTTGATGGCACTCGCGCCGGCGGAACTTGGCAGCTTCCTGTTCTTCGTCTACTGCGCCGCGCTTGCGATGGCTCACGAGCGGGTCAGGCGGCGCCGCGTGCTCGCGGGCGCGATCGCGGGGCTCGTCTGCGCCGCGGGGTGGGTCGCTTCCCGGCCGGCTCCCATCCTGCACGACTGGATCCTCCCACCGGTTGTCCTCCTCATCGGGTACTGGACGAGCGGCGCGCTGTTCGTGGCCGCGTCCCCCGCCGCAGAGCGCGCGCTCATGGCGTTCGATCGGCTCCTGTCGGTCCGCGCCTGGTCGGCGCGGGCGCCGCGGTTCGTCGCGGAGTTCCTCGAGATCGCGTACGTCGGCGTCTACCCGCTCATTCCGATCGCGCTGGCAATCCACGTCACGCTGACGCCGGACCCGGACCCGGACCGGTTCTGGGCCGTCATCCTGATCACGGACTACGTGTGCTTCGGCGTGCTGCCCTGGGTCCAGACGCGCCCGCCCCGCGCGCTGGAGGCAGGAGAGCCCTGGCGTTCGTCGATCCGTCCGTTCAACATGCACCTGCTCGGCGCGGCGAGCATCGGCGTCAACACCTTTCCGAGCGGCCACGCGGCCGAAGCGCTGGCGGCCGCGCTTCTCGTGCTCGGTGCTCCACTTCCCGTCGTCGCGTGGATGCTCTTCAACGCCGCCGCCATCGGCGCCGCCGCGGTGTTCGGGCGATATCACTACGCCGCGGACGCCATCTCGGGATACGCGGTCGCCCTCCTCGTCTGGGCCGCGCTGTAAAACTGGACGGGACGATCCGGTTGACATCCCGTGCCCGCGCGCCGAGAATGCGCGCGCCGCCGCTCGGCGCTCCCTGAGCATGCCGCACCCTCCGACGCAGTCGCTGTACGACGTGGCCTACCCGCGCGAGTTGAGGAGGGCCGAGCACGACCTCCATCCGCGGGCGCAGGTCGGAATTGCGGTGTCTGGAGGCGGCATCCGCAGCGCGACGTTTGCGCTCGGGTTCTTCCAGGCGCTCGCACGGCGCGGTTTGCTCGACCAGGTGGACTACCTCTCCACGGTGTCGGGCGGCGGCTATTTCGGCGCCTTCCTCGGCCGCCTGTTCACGCGCGACTACATCAGGTCGGCCGCTGACGTGGAGCACGTGCTCGGCGGCCCGCATCCGGAGAATCCCCTGCCCGCCGACACGCTCACCGAGGCGGGTTGGAAAGTGCTCGGCTGGCTGCGGGAGAACGGGCGCTACCTCTCGCCCAGAGGTTCCGGCGATCTTCTGCTCGGCGGCGCCGTGCTGCTGCGCAACTGGGTCGCGATCCATGTCGTCCTCGGCGCGCTGATCTTCGCGGCCTTTCTCCTCCTGCAGCTTCCGCGCGTCTGGCTGTCGCATCACTGGGCGCCGGCGGCATCCGCCGTCCGTGCTCTGGGGCTCGAAGGCTTCGCGTCGTTTCAGCTGCAACTGCTCGGACGGCTGCCCGGGTCGCCGTGGATCTGGTGGAGCCCCTGGATCCTCGTGGGGCTGTCCGTGCTCGCCCTCTCCATCGCGCCGGGCTGGGCGTACTGGCTGGTCCGCAGGGAGCGATCCGAGCGATCGGCTCCGGCGCCGCACGCGAGCAGCGCGGCCCGGCGGGTGCGGCGCTACACGGCGCGCATTGGCGTCGTCGTGTCGATCGTGATCGGCGTCGCCGGCGCGGTGCTCCTGTTCACAAAGGACCGGGACGTGCCCGGGACCGGCGCCGGACCCGAGACGATCGCCGGCATCACCGCGGTCGTGCTCGGCGCGCTTGCGCTGCTTGCGGCGGCGTGGTGGAACGTCACGGTCCGCCGGGTCGCCGCGCGCGCGGCGCGAAGCGCCCACGACCTCACCGAGCGGCAGCAGGACCTGCAGCGCGACGCCGACACGCGGTATTCCCTCTCGAGCCAGACGCTCTCGATCCTGCTCCTCGGCGCCGCGATCTGCGCGGTCGCGCTGATCGATTCCGCCGGACAGACCATCTACGCCCGCGCCCAGGAAGACACCCTCAAGGAATGGGGCGTCGCGCTGCTTGCGGCGTTCGGCTCGTTCGCGTGGATCGCGCGGCAGGTCGTGGTGCTCGTCGGCGCGAAAAGCGACGGGAAGCGGCCGCGCCTGCCTGTCGCGATGGTCGCCAGCGCAGTTGCGATCCTGCTGCTCGCGGCCCTTCTCATCTCTTACAACGTGCTCTCGCACGGCGTCGCCTGGAACTTCGAATGCGCCTGCGGCCCCCGCGCGAGAACCGGACTGTTCCTCGCCTGGACGGCGGCCGCGCTGCTGCTCGCGTGGGCGTTCGGAAATGCGTTCGCCTTCCTCAACCAGTCGTCCCATCAGCCGCTCTACACGGCACGACTCACCCGGGCGTACCTCGGTGCTTCCAACGAGCGCCGCTGGGATCGGCAGGCTGCGGCGGCCGCCGCGGGGCGTCACCCCGTGAGCGAGCCGGTCCCGGGCGATGACATGGAAGCCCACGAGTACTGGGCGCCCGCCGCCGTTGCGGGGCTGTCGCGCGAGGCAAGGGCATGGGCCGCGAAGAACATGCCTCTCCACCTGGTGAACGTCACCGTCAACGAGACGTACGACGGACAGTCGCAGGTGCAGCAGCAGGACCGGAAGGGCACGGGCATGGCGCTGGGGCCGGCCGGCGTCAGCCTCGGCATCCGCCATCACGTCATCGTGCGGGAGCACGCGCGCACCGATCCCGGTACGCACTCGCTGCGCATCTACGCCTACCCTGAAGATCCGGGGGGCTTCCGCGTCTTCGAGTACGGCACGCGGCCAGGCGCCTGGCTCGAGGTTGAGGAGTTCCCGTGGGAGCCGCTCTCGCTCGGGCGCTGGATCGCGATATCAGGGGCGGCGTTCACGACGGGAACGGGCTATCGCACCAGCTTCGGCCTGAGCATGCTCGCGGGCCTGACGAACATCCGGCTCGGATACTGGTGGGACTCGCGCATCGATCCGGAGTCGCGGCACGGGCGGACGCGTTCGGCCGAGAGCCTGGCGAGAACGTGGCTCGCGCGGTTTTTTCCCGTGCAGTGCTTCCTCCTCGACGAGATGACGGCGCGCTTTCCGGGCACCGCCCGGGAGTTCTGGTACGTGAGCGACGGCGGGCACTTCGAGAACATGGGCGCGTACGAGCTGATCCGCCGCCGCCTGCCAGTCATCATCGTCATCGACGCGGAGGCGGACCCGCAGTACGGCTTCGACGGCCTCGCGAACCTCGTGCGCAAAGCTCGGCTGGATTTTCAGACGGAAATCGAGTTCCTGGACGTGCCTGAGCTCGCGGAGGAGCGACTGGGCGCGCTGTTCGGAACCCTTGAACAGGTGCGGCCGTCCCCTGCCGAGCCACCCGCCAGCGCGAGAACAGCCCGACTGTCCCGGGCGAGGTGCGCCGTGGCGCGGGTGACGTACCCGGAAGTCTCCCAGAATGCCCAGGATGTACGCCAGCCTGCTCCATCCGGCTGGCTGCTTTACGTCAAACCCACGCTGCTCGGGGACGAACCAGAAGACGTGGCGCAGTATGCCCGCACGAACCCGCCATTCCCGCAGCAGACCACAGCCGACCAGTTCTTCGACGAGGCCCAGTGGGAGAGCTACCGCAAGCTTGGAGACCACATCGGGGGCAGGATTCTCGACGATCCCTGGGTGCGGGGGCAGTTAGCGGGGGACTAGGCTGTTCGCGGCCGTGCCAATCAGCCTTCCTGCGATCGCCCGATGGAGCGGTCGTGGGCCGTCGAGGGCTGCGGACGCCCGTGGCGACGCCGGCTGTAGAACGCGAATTCCTCGAACTCCTGCCGTTCGCGCCGGGCGTTGCTCGCCAGTTCTCGCAGTTCACGGTTGAGTTGTTGAATGCGGTTCTCAGCGCCCACGGCGTCTACTCCAACGATCCTCGCCGGTCCTTCCGCCGGCTACTGCCAAAACCTTAGCGAGACTTGTGCCACCCCCCTGAGTGTCCGGCGCGCAACCGCGACTGGAGTGGTCACTCGGCGGCCGTGATGGCGGTCGTATAATTCGCGGGCGATGAAGCTCAATGGTGTCGCGCTGCTCGCGGTCCTCGCGCTGTTTGCGGCCAAGCCGGTCGCGCAGGACAAGAGCCCGGCAGCGCCGCTCTCTCCGAGAAACGCGAACTACACGATTACGGCCCGGCTCGACCCCGTCACGCGGATGATCACGGGGAGCGAGCGGATCGCCTGGCGCAACACCACGGCGCAGGCGACGAACGAGCTGCAGTTTCACCTGTACTGGAACGCCTGGCGCGACAACCGGTCGTCGTGGATGCGCGAACGGCTCCTCGCCGGCAATCGCGCGCTCGGGAATCGTCGCGCCGAAGACCGCGGATGGATCGAGGTCGGCTCGCTCAGCGTGAACGGCACGACTCTGCCGTTCAGTTTCATCTCGCCCGACGATCAGAACACGGACGATCGCACCGTGGTCCGGGTCGCGCTGCCCGCTCCGGTACCGCCGGGCGGCAGCGCTGACCTCCGCGTGTCCTGGCGCGCGCACGTGCCCCGGACGTTCTCGCGGACCGGGGCCGTCGGCAACTTCTTCTTCATCGCCCAGTGGTTTCCGAAGCTGGGCGTGCTGGAAGAGGACGGGTGGAACTGCCACCAGTTCCACAGCGCGACGGAGTTCTTCTCCGACTTCGGCGTGTACGACGTGAGCCTCACGGTGCCTGACGGCTGGATCGTCGGCGCGACCGGCATCGAGCAGAGCCGCCGCGGGAACGGAGACGGCACGACGACGCATCGATACGTCGAAGAAGACGTGCACGACTTCACCTGGACCACCAGCCCGGACTACCTCGAATACACGCAGGAGTTCCGGCATCCGCGCCTGCCGGCGGTCCGGATGCGCCTGCTGCTGCAGCCCGAGCACCGCGGCCAGGAAGCGCGCCACTTCGCGGCGACGGCCGCCGCGCTCCGCTACTACGGTGAATGGTACGGACCGTATCCCTACGGTCACGTCACCGTGATCGATCCCGCCTGGCAGAGCGGCGCCGGCGGCATGGAATACCCGACGCTGTTCACGGCGGGATCGCGCTGGTTGGTGCCCGAGGGCGTGACGCAGCCTGAGGGCGTCACGGTCCACGAGGCCGGGCACCAGTTCTGGTACGGGATCGTCGCGAACAACGAGTTCGAGCACGCGTGGCTCGACGAGGGGCTGAACACCTTCTCCACCGCGCGGACGATCGAACAAGCCTTCAGGCCGAACTATCTTGCCGAGCGGTTCTTCGGCGGGTTCGTGCCGTGGGTGCTCCGCGACATCCCGCTGTCGCGCGCCGTGGACGGCAACCGGCTGAGCGGGTTTCGCCCCGCGGCGCGGATGGATGCGCAGTCCACGCCGACGTATCACTACTGGCCGGGCACGGCGAGCGCGATTACGTACAACAAGACGGCGCTCTGGCTGAACACGCTCGAACGGCACCTGGGCTGGGACACGCTGCAGCGCATCATGTCGGCGTTCTTCCAGCGATGGGCGTTCCGCCATCCCGGGCCGGCCGACTTCTTCTCGGTGGCGAACGAGGTCAGCGGCCGCGACCTGACGTGGTTCTTCCACGAGGTGCACGGGGGGTCGCACGTGTTCGACTACGCGGTCGACCTGCTGCGAAGCGAGCGCGACGCCGAGCGCAACCAGTACGAGACGGTCGTGGTGGTGCGACGCCATGGCGAGGCGATCTTCCCGGTGGATCTGGTCGTCTCCTTCGAGGATGGCAGCACCGCGCGGGAGCGGTGGGACGGGCGCGAGCGCTGGTGGCTGTTCCGGTACACGAAACCGGTGCGCGCCCGTGAGGCGATCGTCGATCCGGATCGCGTCCTGCTGCTGGACCTCGCGTACACCAACAACAGCCGGACGCTGCGGCCGCGCGCGGCGGAGGCCTCGCGCAAGTGGGCGCTGACGTGGATCGCGTGGGCCCAGGACCTGCTGATGACGTATGGCTTCTTCGTTTAGATGCTGGCTCGATGGCGCCCGGCGCGTGAATGGCGCGCCCGGGATCGTGTTCGCCGTGTGGGCGCTCTCGCTGGCCCTCGCACTGCCGCTCGGCGTCGTTCTGCGAGGCCTGTTGCGCGCCCACCTCGGCGACAGCCTGGCGGCCGGTCAGGCGGCGGAAGGCGTGAACTACGACTGGTGGAACGAGTTCCTGTACCAGACCGGCGGGATCGGCTCCACGTTCGTCCCGTCGATCATCGGCTTCGCCGCGCCTCTCAAGAACATCAGCGACCTCCTCGACAACGAGTCGCTGGCCGCCACGCTGGGATCGATCGTGACCGTGTGGCTGGTGCTCTGGGCTTTCATGGCCGGGGGCATCTTCGATCGCTACGCGCGCGGCCGGACGACCCACACGGCCGGATTCTTCGCCGCGTGCGGCGTGTTCTTCGTCCGCTTCCTGAGACTCGGCGCGATGGCGGCGATTGCCTACTGGTTGCTGTTCGCGTACGTCCACGGCTGGCTCTTCGAGGGCCTGCTTGGGCGCTGGACGAGGGACATGACCGTGGAGCGCAACGCGTTTTTCGCGCGCGTGTCGTTGTACGTCCTGTTCGCGGCGCTCCTGGCGCTGGTGAACATCGTCGTGGACTACGCGAAGGTCCGGGCGGTGGTCGAAGACCGGCGCTCGATGATCGGCGCACTGGTGGGGGGCGCGCGCTTCGTGTTCCGGCACCCGGCTGCGACCGCGACGCTGTACCTGCTGAACACCGTCCTGTTTCTCGTTCTCCTGCTGATCTATCGCGCAGTTGCGCCCGGAGCATCGTGGAGCGGCGCCGGAATCTGGGTGGCGTTCGCGATCTCGCAGGCGTACATCGCGGCCCGGGTCTGGCTGAAGCTGGTGTTCGCCGCGTCACAGATCTCGCTCTTCCAATCTCGCCTGGCGCACGCCGGCTACGCCGCGTTCGCGGGAGCGCCGACCCTCGAGCCGCCCGTCGTCGAGGCGCTCGGGCCGCCGCCGGTTTCCGCTCCGCCCCGGCCGTAGGGTTTGTTATCCTTGGGACCCACTAATCCATGTCGGAATTCGTCCGGAATGCTCGCATTCTCATCGTGGACGACGAGGATGCGAACGTGCGCGTGCTCTCGCGCACGCTGCAACAGGCGGGGTACGAGCACATCTGGTCCACGTGCGATTCGCGCGAGGCGCGAGCGCTGTACATCCGTCACAGGCCGGACCTGATCCTCCTCGACCTCCACATGCCGCATCTCGATGGCTACGAGGTGATGGAGCAGCTCGGGGAGATCGCCGAGGCCACCTACCTGCCGATTCTCGTGCTCACGGCGGACATCGACCGCGAGGCCAAGCAGCGTGCGCTCTCGATGGGGGCCAAGGACTTCGTCTACAAGCCGTTCGATCCGATCGAAGTGCGGCTGCGGATCAGGACGCTGCTCGAGACCCGGTTTCTTTACCTGCGAATCCAGGCGCAGAACCACATCCTGGAGGCGAAGGTCCAGGAGCGCACGCGCGCGCTCGAGGACGCGCAGATCGAGATCATCGAGCGGCTCGCGATGGCGGCCGAGTTCCGCGACGACAACACGGGTCAGCACACGAAGCGCGTCGGCCAGACGGCCGCGCTCGTCGCGCAGCAGCTCGGATGGTCGGACATGCAGGTGACCTTGATTCGCCGCGCCGCGCCGCTGCACGACGTCGGGAAGATCGGCATCCCCGACCAGATCCTGATGAAACCGGGCCGCCTCACGCCGGACGAGTTCGACGTCATCAAGACGCACACGGCCATCGGCGCGCGCATCCTGTCGGGCAGCCGCTTCCCACTGCTGCAGATGGCCGAACAGATCGCGCTCTCGCACCACGAGCGATGGGACGGCGAGGGCTACACGCCGGGGCTGAGGCACGATGCCATTCCTCTCCCCGGCCGCATCGTGGCGGTCGCCGACGTGTTCGATGCGCTCACCCAGCAGCGGCCGTACAAACCGGCATGGCCGCTCCTCGAGGCGATCGCCGAGGTGGACCGCCAGCGCGGGCAACAGTTCGATCCGCAAGTCGCCGAGGCATTCCTGCGCGTGATGGAAGCCAGCCGTACGAGCGTGGCGCCATGAGGCAGGAAGCAGACCGGCTCGTGAGATGGCTCGACGCGCGCCTCGCGGCGTCCGCGGCGAACGGCTTCGTCGTGGGGCTGAGCGGCGGCATCGATTCGGCCGTCGTCGTACGGCTGTGTCAGCTTGCCCGGAAGGACGCGACCGTCGCCGTCCTGCTGCCCTGCCACAGCGACCCGCAGGACGAAGAGGACGCGCGCCTGGTCGCGACCCATTTCGGGCTCCGCACGACCCGCATCGACCTGGCCGCAGCCTACGACGCGTTGCTCCGGGACGCGCGCGGGGCGATGGCCCCGCTCGCCGGCGACACGCAGGCGCCCCCCGACGACATCCGCGCCCGACTTCCGGGAGCGAACCTCAAGCCGCGGCTCCGTATGACGGCGCTCTACTTCGTGGCGAACTCGCTGAACTACGTCGTCGTCGGGACCGGAAACCGGAGTGAGCTGACCATCGGGTATTTCACCAAGTGGGGGGACGGCGGTGTGGACCTCCTGCCGCTCGGGCACCTCGTGAAGAGCCAGGTGCGCGCGTTGGCGCGGACACTCGGCGTGCCCCAGCGTGTGATCGACAAGCCCCCGAGCGCCGGCCTCTGGCTCGGGCAGACCGACGAAGGCGAGATGGGGTTCACGTACGAGGACCTGGAACGTTATCTCGAGAGCGGTCCAGAGGCGGTGAGTCCAGCGGTCGCGATGAAGATCGAGCGGTTGGCCCGGGCGAGCGAGCACAAGCGCGCTCCGGCCCCCATTCCGGACTAGCCCGCTACACGCCTGAACCCATGGCGGCGGGCTCGGTCGTTTCTTCTCGCGCCGTTTCGGGCTCCGCCGCCCAGAGCCGTTCCCGGGCGGCGCGCGCGGTCTCGCGAAGCCACGCGTCCTCGCTCACCAGCAGGATCTGAATCGCCCCGTCCAGCGAATCGATCTTCGCGCCGACGAGCCGGTCCGCCAGCCGGGCGCGTTCTTCCACGCTCACCTGCGGATCGATCAGCGGCAGCAGCAGGCGCATTAACTCGGGCTCGAGCGAGCTTTCGAGGAACTCGATGGCGTTCGCGCGTACCACGCGATCCAGCGCGTTCAGGGCGACGTACGCGCTGTGCAGGTCCACATCGGGCATCGCCAGCGCGATCAGTCTGAAGATGCGCTCGAGCTCGTGCTCCATCGCGTGCCTGAGCCCCTTCACGAGCTCCTCGCTGCGCTTCTCCTGCTGGAGCGTCAGGAGCACCTGGTAGGAACGGTAGTGCCCGGTGATCTCGGCGGCGAGGACGAGATCGATGATGGACCGGTCAACCGACGAGCGCGGCTCCGCCTGCCGGAGCTTGTTGAGCGAGGCGATGATCCGGTAACGCAGCGCGGCGTCGGTCTGGAGGAGCGCGTCCACGAGCATCTGCCGCGCCGCGGCCGTACCGATCCGCGCGAGCACGATCGGCAGCTCCCGACGAGCGTCCAGCGCAAGACGCGGGTCGAGGAGCGCGGCTTCCACGAGCGGCAGGACGCGTTCGCCGATGCTCGCGAGCGCCGCGCCGGCCTCGTCGGCGATCTCGGGGTTGGCGAGCCGCGGAATGAGCAGCGGCGCGAGGTCGAGCGTCTTCAGCTTGCCGACGGCGCGCGCCGCGTACCGGAGCACCTCGGGATCCTCCTCGCCGGCGTCCAGGAACGAGCGCAGCTCGGCCTCGAAGATCTCGGGGCGCAGTTCCACCAGGCGCGACGCCTCGCGCCGGACCCGCGCGGCGTCGGGGCCGCTCTCGTCCATCATCGCGCGCAGGATCACCCGCGCCGCCTCCACGTTCTGGGCCTCGCCCGGCGCGGCCAGGAAGGCGGCCATGCTGGCCCGGATAGCGTATTCCGGAAACCTCTCGAGGTCGCGCACGGCCGCGATTGGATCGACATCCGCGTGGCGGCTCAGGTACAGGAGCGCCTCCGCGCGGGTTTCGAGGTCGGAGTCCCGGATGAGAGGCCCGACGTCGTGCGCCGCGTTCTGGTCGCCGGATTCGTTCAGCAACCGCATCGCGCGCCGGCGCACGTCGTCGGAGGAGTGCCGCAGCAGGCTGCGGAGCGCCGGATGCGGGAGAACGTCAGGCTCCGCTTCCAACACGTCGAGCGCATACGCGACGTCGCGCTCGTCCGCCGACGCGAGCGTGCCGTGGATGGCGGCAGCGCCGGTCCGCTCCCGGGCGGCGGCCGCCGCGCGCTCCGCCTCGAGGCGGTGCGTGCGGATGCTCGTGCCGATCGCCGCGACGTACTGGGATCGGAGCCGCCACGCGGCGGCGGCCCACGCCGCGATGAAGCAGAGGTTGATCGCGGCGGTGCCGCGCAGGCCCAGGCCGAACCCGCCGATGCCCAGGAACCCGCCGGTCACGACGCCGAGCAGGACTGCGCCGACGGCGTCCGCGATGCGGTTGACGACGATGTCGATCGCGGCCTTCAACTGGGCGCGCTGGCGGCCGACGAGCGGCAGGTACAGCATCTCGTAGCTCGCCTTGTCGAGCGAGAACCGGAGTCCCTGATCGAAACCAGCGGTGATCAGGACCGGCCAGAACGCGGGCGCGATGAGAATCCACAGGCTGCCGGACATCAGCGCGAGCGGCAGCAGCAGGATCGCGGCGGCGAGCCCGAATCGCCGCAAGACCCGTCCGGTCAGAAAGAGCTGGAACGCGAAGGCGGCCAGCCCGGTGTACATGGCAAACGAGCTGAAGAAATGGGTAAGCCGATCGGCGTCGCCGCTGAAGCGCGCGGTGGCCTCGAGCTTCAACTGGAAGCCGACCCACTGCGTGGCGATCGCCACGAAGAACACGACCGCCACGATCAGTCGCAGGTACGGGGACGCGGCGATGGAGCGCAGCGCCTGGTGGAAGCCCACTGCGGCGACCGGAGCGCCGGCCCGGACCGCTCCCGCGCCTGTCGCCGGCAGGCTGACGCGCGTGGTGTGGCGGGGCAGGCGACGGATGGCGGCGCTCACGATGAAGGCGGCCGCGGCAATGAGGACAGCCAGGACGAGAAGCAGATTGACGGCGCCCCCAACCGGTCCGATCAACAGCCGGCCGAGCGCGCCACCGGCGATTGCGCCGAGCGAAGCCCCTGCCCCGATCAGTCCGTAAAGACGCTTGGCCTGCCTCGTGTCGAACAGCGAACTGACGAAGCTCCAGGCCTGCACCGGGGCCACGGCGCTGTAGCAGTTGACCCAGACATAGAGGATCGCGGGCAACAGCCAGACCCGCGCGAACCGGAAGAGCACCCAGAAGAGGAGAACGTTCGCGCAGAAGAACCAGAGGCTCGCGACGATCATCGCGCGCTGCCCGATGCGCACGGCGATCCGGCTGGCCAGCGGTACGAGAATCGAGAGCGCGACCGGTACCGCGGCGTACGCGTAGACGAGCGCGTACGCGCCGTAGTCCTGCAGGAAGAGCCCGTCCCTGACGGGCTTGGCGAGCAGGAACGACGCCACGATGACGGCGACGTACGCGAAGCTGAAAGCGACCGGCGCGAGCTCTGCGCGGCGGATATCGAACAGCCGCCGAATGCGGGTCACTGCGGAAGTTTACCCTACGGCGTGGTACAGTCTCGCTTTCCGGACCGCAACCATGTCCCTGACCAGACGCCTTCTCACGCCAGTCGCGGAGCTGCGGGAGGACGAGGGCCCGACTGCGCTGCTGATGTTCCTGTCGTCGTTCTGCGCGATCGCCGGCTACAACGTCATCAAGCCGATCACGCGGTCGGCGTTCATCAAGGACCTCGGCGCCGACAACCTGCCGTGGATGCCGCTCGCGACGGCGTTCCTGATCGCCGGGCTGATGGGGGGCTACACCTGGATCATGCAGCGCCTGCCGCGGCGCTGGGGACTGCCCATCGCGCAGGCGTCGATGGCTGTTCTGCTCGTGGTGTTCTGGTTCCTGTTCCAGACCGAGGGCCGATGGGTCGCGGCCGCGTTCTACGTCTGGGGCCTGCTGATGGGCGTGCTGCTCACCAGCCAGTTCTGGACGGTCGCCAATGTCATCTACGACGCGCGACAGGCCAAGCGCCTGTTCGGGTTCATCGGCGCCGGCGCGCCGCTGGGCGGTGCCGCCGCAGGCTGGCTCGGCACCAAGGCCGCGCAGATCGGGACGTACAACCTGATCCTCTACAGCGCCGTGATCATGGTGGCGTCGGCGACCGCGATTGCGCTGGTCCTCGCGCGCGAGCGGCACGTGGAAGGCTTCGCAGAAACCACCGCGGCGGAAAAAGGGGTCGGGGCAGCCGAGGCGCTGCGCCTGCTCCGGAGCTCGCGCCACCTGCAGATCATCGCGCTCGTGATCATGTTCGCCGCGATCGGCGCGCAGGTCATCGAGCAGCAGCTCAACATGGCAGCGGAGGCCACCAAAGGGCGCGGAGACGTTGACGCGATCACGGCGTTCCTCTCGCAGGTCCTCCTCTGGATGTCGCTGGCAGCGTTCGTCATCCAGGCGTTTCTCACCAGCCGGATTCACCGCTTCCTCGGCATTGGCTTCGCGCTCTTCATCCTGCCCATGGGCCTCGGCAGCACGGCCGTCCTCATGCTGCTCAACGGCGCGCTGTGGGCGCCCGGTCTCGCGCGGATCCTGGATCAATCGCTGCGCTATACGGTGGACAAGACGACCCGCGAAGTGCTGTTCCTGCCGCTGCCGACAGCGCTGAAGCTTCAGGCGAAGCCATTCGTCGACGTCACGGTGGACCGTTTCGGCAAGGGTCTGTCGGCGCTGCTGCTCCTCGTGCTCGTTCAGGACTGGGGGCTGGGCCTCAACTGGCAGCAGATCAGCTACGCGAGCCTCGCGATCACGGGCCTGTGGATCTTCGCCGCGATCGCCGCCAAGCGCGGGTATCTCACGGCGTTCCGCCGCAGCATCGAGCGCCGTGAGGTCGATCCCGCGACGTCGCCGGTGACCGTCGCAGACCTTTCGACGGTCGAAACGCTGGTCGAGGAACTCGCGCACGACGACGAGCAGCGCGTGTTGTACGCGATCGACGTGCTCGAGGCGCTCGACAAGCGGAACCTGATCACGCCGCTGCTCCTGCGGCACGAGTCGGCGGCGGTGCGGGTCCGCGCCCTCGGCGTGCTGGGGCGCGCCAGGCCGGAGGTGGCGCGCCGGTGGGAGCCGTCCATTCAGCGGATGCTGTCCGACCCGAGCGCGGACGTGCGCGCGGCGGCCTTCTCCGCGATCGCGGCGCTGCGGGGAGAACGCGCGACGGATCTGGCTCGGCCGCTTCTCACCGATTCCGATCCGCGCATCGTCGTCAGCGCGGCGACGATCCTCGCTGACAGCCCGGTGCCCGCCGACGTCCGCGCGGCGGAGGCAGCGCTCGCGGCGGTGACGGGCGATCCGCGCGCGGAGGCGGCCGCCGCCAGGCGCGACCTCGCCAGCGCCATCCGGCACATCCGCAACCCTCAGCTTCGCGGCCTGGTCATTCCGCTGCTGTACGACTCGGACCCCGTGGTCTCCGAAGAGGCGATGCGCAGCGTCGGCTCGCTCGGCGCGTCCGATTTCCTGTTCGTGCCGACCCTCGTCGCGCTGCTCCGCCACCGTCGCCTGAAGGCGGCGGCGCGGGACGTCCTCGTCGCCTACGGCCCGCAGGTACTCGACACGCTCGCGCACTTCATGCGCGACCCCGAGGAGGACCCGTGGGTCCGTCGCCACCTGCCCGCGACAATCGCGCGCATCGGGACCCCGCGCGCGGTCGACATCCTGGTCGAGGCGTTGGGTGATTCCGACGGCTTCCTCCGCTACAAGGCAATCGAGGCGCTCGAACGGCTCCGCCACCAGAACGACACGTTGCAGTTCCCGCGCGAGCCGATCGAACGGCTGCTGCTGGGCGAGGCCCGCCGGTACTTCGCGGCGCTGACGACACATCACAGCCTGTTCGTGCGCCAGCGCACCGGCGCCCCTGACGGCCCGCCGCTCCTCTTCCATGCCCTGAACGAGAAGTGCCGGCGTTCGCTGGATCGCATGTACCGGCTGCTGTCGCTGCTTTACCCGTGGAAGGACATCGACGCCGCGCGTTGGGCGCTCGAACACGGCGACTCGCGCGCGAAGTCCAGCGCGTCCGAGTACCTGGACAACGTGCTGGCCGGCTCCGAGCGCAAGCGCGTCCTCCCGGCGCTCGAGGCCATGCCGCTCGACGAGAAGGTGCGGCGCGGATACGTGCTGCTCCGCTCGCGCCCGCGCACGACGGAGGAAACGCTGCTCGAGCTGATCAACGACGAGGACCAGGTCATCGCGGCCGCGGCCATCGACCTGGTGCGCGAGATCGGCGAGTGGCGGCTGAAAGACGACATCGAGCACGTGCTCGCGCACCGGGACGTGCGCGATTGGTACGTCTTCGAGGCCGCGTCGTGGGCCCTGGCGGCGCACCGGCTGGGCGACGAGCGCCGGCGCGAGCTCTGGCGCGAGCCGCTGCCCGCCACCGAGCTCGCCGCCAGGCTGAGGCGATTGGCGCCGTTCTCGTCGGTCGGCATCGACGAGCTGTTCCGCCTTGCCGGTGCGGGCCGGCAGTCACGGCTCGAGCCGGGGAAGGTCCTCGTCCAGGAAGGCACGCCCCCCGAGGCCGTGCACATCCTGCTCGACGGCCGCGTCACGTCGCGCCGGAAGGGAGCGCCGGGCAAGACGATCGACGCGCCCGCGGCGCTGGGGTTGCGGGAGACGCTGCAGGGCAGCACGGCGCCAGCCACCATCCGGACTGAAGGGCCCGTCGTCACGCTGGCGATCGCGCCGGACGATCTCCGCACGCTCATCGCGGACACCTCGGATCTGATTGACGGATTCCTCCGCACGCTGGCCGAACAGGAGGCCGCGGCGTCCCGTGCGCCGCTCGTCGTGCGCGGCGGCGCCCCCGCCGACCTGCTCGCGCTCGCGGCCGACGGGGTCGCGCCGATCAGCAAGATCCTGCTGCTGCAACGGCTGCCGCTGTTCTCCGCCGTGTCGGCGGATGAGATCCGGCAGGTGGCCGGGATCGCGCGCGAACTGCGGATCGAGGCGACTTCGGAGCTGGCCGCGGAAGGACAGGCGCCGGCGATCTACTACGTGCTCACGGGGGAGCTGAGGGCCGAACCGCCGCGCGAGTCCGCGGGGCCCGGGAACGGCGGCGCGGCGCAAGCCGTGGGACCCGGCGACGCGCTTGGCGTCTTCGAGACACTCGCCGGCCGGCCGCTGGGTCGCACGGTGCACGCGACGCGCAGCGGCGTCGCGCTGAAGATCGACCGACGGGATCTCATCGACCAGCTCGGGCAGCGTCCGGTGCTGGTGCAGCAGGTGTTCGCGTCGCTCTTCGACATCCTCGAGGAGGCGGAGAAGGCGGGGTACTGACGCTTGTCAAAGGAAAAAAGTGGAAGCTTCACCGCCTCCCTCCCGGCAGCTCGCCGAGGCGCTCCATGCCGACGACGTGCCAGCCGGCATCCGACTTCCGGAAGTAGACGCGCGTTTGACGCCGCCACTCGGGGAAATCGCGCGTGACCGCGCGCAGCGCGATCCCGACGTAAGCCGCATCCGCGAGCGGCGCCGGCATGGTCGCCTGGGGCGTCTTGAGCACGACCTCCGGGCCTGACGCCTCGTGCTGCCCTGTCGCGTTGTCGAAACGGAACCACGACAGGAGGTACTGCGGCGGCGGCGCCGCGAGGCGGGCGTTCACGGCGGTGTTCTCGAAGGTGAGCGTGCCGTCTGGCGAGAGCGCGAAGCCGTCGACCGGCAGCACCTTCGTCAGCCACGCCCGCAGCACCTTATCGCGCCGCGCGATGAGCGTCCGCGTGATGAAGTCGGTCGCACGCGGGTCGCTGTAGCGCGCCTTTTCGACGATCCGCCGGATGGTCTCGTCCGAAAACTTCGACACGATCCTGGCGCCCCAGTAGGCGTCGTCCTCGCGGAGGTTGCGGAAGGCCGGGTTCGGGTACTCCGCCTTCCAGCGCTCGGGGTCGAACGCCTCGGCCTCGAACCGGCCGACGGACGCCGGCACGTCCGGATAGTCGATGAGCAGCCACGGCCGGACGTAGAGGCCGAGCGTCAGCAGCGTCACGAACCCCTCCTTCCAGTCGAGGATGTACTCGTTGCCGGCGCGGGGGGTCTGCGCGAACGCTGTGCCGCTCCCGAGGATCGATCCGAAGTCGAACATGTAGTGCTTGACCCACTGGCGTCCCGGTTCGCCTTCGAGCATGTCGAGGCTGTTCACGCCGCGCGAGTCGTCGTGATTCAGCCAGGCGGCGAACACGCGGTTCGCGCGCAACTCGCGGCGGTGCTCGTGGGGGAAGATGTCGTTCGGATCGTCGGCACGAGTGCCGTAGTAGCGGAAGTTGCCGAGCGGCCTGCCATCGGCGAACCGGCTCGCGAGCGCGCGATAGCGTCCGTTCGGGAGGCGCGCGGCGCTGCGCAGCACTTCCTCCACGTCGACCGGCAGCAGCCGCCGCTCCGCGCCCCCGATGTCCTTGATCGTCGCGGTGGGGGCGATCGGCGCGCGCTCCGGATCGAACTCGACGAGGTACACGTCCACCACGTTGTAGCCGAAGGCGTGGTAGAACGCCGTGCCGATCAGTTCGGCGCCCGTGGCCATCTCGGGGTTCGACGGCGGATCGAACTCGATCTGATAGAGGTGGCCGTCCTTCGGATCGCGCAGGCGGAACCCGGGCTGCAGCCCCTCGGACTTCCCCTCGACGATCGGCCAGCCGTCCACCGACAGGGTGTCGAACCGGTCCGGACCGCGGACGATCTCGTCGTCGGGCATCGCGCGCACGCCGATGCGGTTCGTGAACCAGCTCGAGTCCGGCACCTCGTCGATCGTGTTGACGTTCACCGCCTTGACGCGGCTCTCCTCGCCGGGCGTGAAGAAGGTGTTCTCGATGAAGTCGTAGAAATCGCTCGGTTCGATCGGCCGGGCGCGCCCCGCGTCGAGCGCGCGGTCGTCGTCTCGAGTAATGGGATCGTCCGGGAAGAAGACCGGCGCGGCGGAACGCGCCGCAACCGTGAGGGCGACCGAGAGCACGAGCGCCGCCGCGGTGAGCCGACTAGAAGACATGGCCGAACTTGATGAAGTAGTGCTTGCCGTCGCGGCTGCCGAATGCCGCGTCGACGCGCAGGAACACGCCACGGTTCGTGCCGAACCTGAAGCCGAAGCCGTAGTCGCTCTGCAAATCGTCGAGGTCGAGGTCCTTCACGCGAGAGCCCACCTTGCCGGCATCGTAGAACAGCGCGGCGTCGAGCGCGGGGAGGATCTCCCAGCGGTACTCCGCCTGCAACAGGAGCAGGTTTCGGTCCCGGAAGCGGTAATCGCGGAAACCGCGAAGCGTCGTGCTGCCGCCAAGCGTCTGCTGAAAGTAGAACGGCACCTGGCCGTCGCCGGGCGCGTCGGAAAAGGACGCGAGCGCGCGGAAAACGAGGACGCGACGGTCCTTCAGGAACGGCAGGTACTGGCGGAGGTCGAGCTCCAGGCGGTTGAACGTGTAGTGTCCCGTGTCGCGGTCCGAAAAACGAGACACCGTCGCGATGTAGCGGCCGCCCCGGCGCGGGTTGCCCTCCGGTGTCGCGTAGTCCAGGTCGAACAGCCCGCGCGTGAGCAGGAAGTCCGGCTGCGCTGCGAGCCCCGGCGCGGTCTCGTCCGTGAACAACACCTCGATGGAGGGCATGAGCGTGTCGCGCCCGCGTGCGAGGGACGGCATGAGGTACTCGACGCGCGCTTCCGCGCGCAGCGGCCCCGCCACGTCCGCGCCGACGAAGCCTCCGAACGCGTTCTCCGCGTACGTGTAGTTCACGCGATCCGGGCGGTTCGAGCCGGGGCCGACCCCGAAAAAATCCTCCTGCGGAAAGTACCTGCGCCGTGCAACCGCACCGAGCCGCAGGCGCGCGCCGGCCAGCCGGGGCGCCACGACGGATCCTTCCGCAAGCAGGTACTTGCGATAGGAGATGACCGCGAACGTGTTGACGTCGATGTCGCCCCCCGCGAGCCGGAGCAGCCGAATGCCGGGGCCGACGGCGAACCCCGCGCCGGTGGTGATACCGCCGAACTTGACGTAGTAGCGCCCGCCTTCTCCAACGCTCAGCCAGTCTTCCAGCAGCCTGTCGTTCTCGATCTTCGTGATCCACTTCTCCAGATTGCCGGGCCGATACGACGCGCCGGTCCGGCGCGCCTTTGACTCGCGCGCCTGGCGGAGCGCCTCGGCGCGGGTGGTCGGCGGCGCGGGCTGGGCGCTCTGCGGCACGGCGGACTGGCCGCCCTGCGGCGGCGTGGCGGACTGGGCGCTCTGCGACAACGCGGCGGACTGCCCGCTCGGCGCCGGCGTGGCGGACTGGGCGCTCTGCGCCGGCGCGGCCGCGGGCAGGAGCACGGCCGCGGCTGCGGCGACGAGCCGCGTGAGCAAGGCTGCGCGCGTCATCGCGCCCCCCTCGTGGTGACGCGGCCATCGGCCGCGACGGCCGCGTGCGATCGCCGCGGTTCGGCCCCCGCCGCCACCCGCCCGCCCTCCTCGATGACGGCGAGCGCCGCATAGCCGTATCGCACTTCCCCCTTGCGACCGATCTTCTGGAAGTGGTGGCCGCGGCGCTCGAGCTCCTCGAGCACGGCGCGCGGAAATCGGTCCTCGATCTGAATCCGGGCGCGCGTCCGCTCCGGGTCCGCCGGATCGCGGCCGACCAGGAAGCGCGGCGCTTCGATGGCGCGCTGCGCCGGCATGCCCGCGTCGATCACGTTGAGGACGATGTCGAAGACGGAGGCAGGAATCCACGCGTTTCCGGCGGCGCTGACGGCGACCCGCGGCGCCCCTTCGCGGAAGATCAGCGTCGGCGTGCTCGTCGTGGACGACCGCATCAGCGGCAGCAGGTGCCCGAACTGCCCTGTCCTCGTGCTGTTGGATCGCAGGTGATTGTTGTACAGGAAGCCGAGTCCCTTCGAGACGTAGAACGTGCCGCCCCAGGTGCTGAGCGTCTGCGTGACGGCAATCATGTTGCCGCGGGCGTCGGCCACGGCGAATGCCGTCGTGCCGCGGCCGATGCGATCCGCGCCGCCGCGTTCCTCGTCGTCGCGATCGTCGGGCAGAACGGAAGCCCGCCGCGGATCGATCCTGCCGAACAGGAGATCGGCGTGGGCGGGAGTGAGGTGGTCCTCGAGATCCACCGGCCAGCGTTCCGGATCCGCGATACGCCGGATCCGATCGCGCACCTTCAGCGACTCGACGGCATGGTGGAAGAAGTCGGCGTCGGACGCGTACGACGCTCCCGATCGAGGGCGATACCGGTCGAGGATCTGCAGCGCCTCGAGCAGCGACGCCCCGCTGCCCACCGGTGGCGGCGCGGTGTACACGACGCGCCCGCGATAGCGGCCCGACAGCGGCGCCCGCTCGATGGCGCGGTACTGCGACAGGTCCTCGCGGGTGATGATGCCGCCGTTCGCCTCCATGTCGGCGGCGATCCGCCGCGCGATTTCCCCGCGATAGAACGCCTGAGGGTCCGCGGCGATCGCACGGAGCGTCGCGGCATAGTCCGGGTTCGCGAACCGTTCGCCGGCGCGCGGCAGGCGCCCGCCCGGCAGGAACACGCGCGCGGCTTCCGGGTACTTTTCGAGGTGCCGTTTGCCCGTGGCGATGCTGGACGGCAACGCCTCGTCGAGCACGAATCCCTGCTCCGCGTACTCGATGGCGGGCGCGATCAAATCGGCCCACGGGATCCGCCGGCTTGCGTAGCTGCGATAGAGCAGGTCCAGGCCAGCGACGACGCCCGGGATGTTCGCGGCCGCCGGGCCGTCGCTGACCAGCCGGCCGTCCCGGAAAATCCGCGCATTGTCGATCGTCGCGTGCGACGGCGTCTGGTCCTTGTAGTCGATCGCGACCGGCGCGCGCATGCCCTCCAGCACGAGCAGCGCCATGCCGTCGCCGCCGATGCCCGACGCGTCCGGCTCGACAACGCCAAGCGCGAAGGAGACGGCGATGGCGGCATCGACGACATTGCCGCCGCGCTCCAGCATGAGCGCGCCTGCCCGGGCGGCGAGCGGATGCCCGGCCGCGACGACGGCACGGCTCGACGTCACCGGCGGCTTGATGAGCGGCTGTCGCGCGACCATCTCGTCGATCACCAGTTCCAGCGCGCGCTCGTCGCGTGCTGCCGCGGCGCGTCCACGATACTCGCCGCGCAGCCGCTCCCAGTCCGACTTGCCCGCACCAGACGAATAATAGAGGTCGCGCAGGTGCCCCCACGCGCGGTCGAACGCCGCGGTGAACGTCCGCGGTGCATCCACGGCGATCCCGCGCGTTCCCGCGTCAACCGGCACGGGCGCGGAGACCGTCCACAACCGGAACGCACCCCCTCCGGCGAACGCCGGTGGCGCCTCGGCGTGGAGCCGCGCAGGATTGCCGTTGTAGAAGGGATCGGGGTCCGGCAGCCCGGAGATCACGATGGTATCGCCGGCCGGAGACCACGCCGGAATGCCGCCGTGGCGGGACAGCAAGATCGGCTGCGATGCGGGGCGGAGCCGCGCCGGCTCGCCACCGCCGGAGGGCCTCCTTCCGACATCGGCGACCCAGACGGAGCCGAGGCCCTCTCGGACGGAGTAATACGCGATCCGCTCGCCGTCTGGCGCCCAGGCGGGAAACTGATCATCACCACGCTCGCGAGTGATTCGAAGGTGCCTGCCCCCAATTGTCCGCTCGGGAGGACGATTTGTGGCAGCCTCGTCTGACAGGTCTGCAACCCAGAGGTCGAGGTCGCCGTCGTCGTTGCCGCGGTCCGAGGCGAAGGCCACGAGCGTGCCGTTGGGCGAGGCCCGCGCGTGGAGTTCGTTGACCGCGGCGTCTGCAAGACCGCTGAGCGGCTCCGGCGCGGCGAGCGGGGAGCGCCCCACCGCGACGCGGCAGACGTCCCACTGTCCCTCTGGCGAGTCGTAGGAGAAGACCACCTCGGCGTCGCGCGTCCACGACGGCCAGCGCTCGTCTCCCGGCAGCGACGTGAGCCGCGTCGCGCGGCCGCCGGTCGCCGGGACGATGTAGAGATCGAAGCTGCCCTCGCGGTCCGACGCGAACGCGATCCACTTGCCGTCGGGAGACCATGCAGGATCGCGATCCGAGAACGTCGTGTCCTGATGCTCGGCGCCTGGCAGCGGCGCCGCGCGACGGCCGTCCGGCTGGAGCAGCCACAGGCGATCCCAGCGCGACGCGACGATCTGCCTCCCGTCAGGTGACCACGCAAGCTCGCGGAACCCGCCGGATGCCGCGGACGGCATCTCGCTGGAAGCGTGCGCGAGTATTCCGGCGACCGCGCACAGCGCGAGACCACCAACGGATTGCAGAGTCTTCGACCAGCGGCGGCCGGGATGCAGCATCCACACGGCTGGTGTCACCGGGCCCCGGCGCGGACTCCAGCCAGGCTGCGCACGGTGTCCGCGATCCTGCGGGCTGAAATGCCGTACCGATCGAGCAGTTCCTCGGGACGGCCGCTGCGCGGGATCTCGTGCACGGCGAGGCGGTGCACCGCGATGGCTTCCGCCGAGACCGCCTCGGCGACCGCGTCCCCCAGGCCACCGTGCACGTAATGGTCCTCGACGGTCACGATGAGGCCGCGCGTGGCTCGCCCGCAGCGGACGAGCGTGGCGGCATCGATCGGCTGCACGCAAAAGGCATCGACGACGCGAACGGCGATGCCCTCCTTCGCCAACGCGTCGTGCGCCTTCAGCGCCTCGAACACCGTGACGCCCGCCGCGACGACCGTGACCGCATCGCCGCCGCTCTCCCGCAGCACCTTCGAGCCGCCCAGCGGGAACTGTTCGTCGGGTCCGTAGATGACCGGCGTCTTCGGGCGCGTCGTGCGGATGTATGCGGGTCCCGGCGTCCGCGCCGCCAGCGCCACCAGGCGCTCGGTACTGACGGCATCGCAGGGATAGAGGACGTGGCAGTTGGGAACGGCGCGCATCATCGCGAGGTCCTCGAGCGCCATCTGCGACGGTCCGTCCTCGCCGATGGAGACCCCGGCATGCGATCCGGCCAGCTTGACGTCGAGATTCGAGATGCCGAGCATGCGGATGAAATCCGCCGCCCGCGCGAGGAAGCACGCGAACGTGGACGGGAAGGGAACGGCGCCGCGCGCCGCGAGCCCCATGGCTGCGCCCACCATGGCCTGTTCCGCGATGTAGAACTGGTAGAACCGCTCGGGAAACTCTTTCTCGAAGCGCTCGCTGTACGTGGAGTTCTTCACGTCGGCGTCCATCGCGACGACGCGCGGATCGACGCGACCGAGAACGCCAAGCGCGGTGCCGTAGGCCTCGCGTGTCGCAACCATGTCCTGCAGCTTGTAGGCGGGCGGCGGAAGCGGCGGCGGAGCCGCCGCCTGTCCGGCCGGCGCCGACGACGAACGCGGCCCCCCGATTTCCTTCTCTTCCTCCACGTGAAGCAGCTGCCGCTCGAGCTCCGCCAGCGCGTTGTCGGTCTCCTCCCCGCGCTTGAGCGGCTTGCCGTGCCAGTTCGGCTTGTTCTCGAACAGCGAGACTCCCTTGCCCTTCATCGTGCGCGCCAGGATCATCGTTGGACGCCCCTGCTGGGCGCGGGCGTCGGCAAACGCCTCGAGCAGCTTCGCCACGTCGTGACCAGCCACGTCAATCGCGTGCCAGCCGAACGCGCGCCAGCGTCCGAGGAGCGCCGCGGTGTCGTGTCCCCAGGGCGTCGGCGAGCTCTGTCCGTACGCGTTCACGTCGGTGATGCCGCACAGGTTGTCGAGACGGAAGAGGGCCGCCGCCTGCGCGGCCTCCCACACGGATCCTTCGGATGACTCGCCGTCGCCGATCAACACGTACGTGCGGTAGTCAGACCCGATGCGGCGCGCGTTGAGGGCGGTACCGACGGCGGCGCAGATGCCCTGGCCCAGCGAGCCGGTCGCGACGTCCACGAACTCCAGCCGCGGAGTGGGATGGCCTTCGAGGTCGGAGTCGATCTCGCGCAGGTTCAGCAGCTCGTCGCGCGGAAACAGCCCGGCCTCGGCCCAGGCCGCGTACAGCACGGGCGCGGCGTGCCCCTTCGACAGCACGAAGCGATCGTTGTGGGGGTTGCGCGGGTTCTGCGGCTCGTACCGCATCTCTGCGAAGAACAGGGCCGCCATGATCTCGGCCGCCGACAGGCACGTCGTCGGATGCCCGCTCCCCGCCCGCGATGTCGAGCGGATGGAATCCATGCGAAGGCGAGTGGCGATGTTCCTGAGGGTATCGATCGAGGTCATGAGGTGCGCCAGTCTATCAAATCAGCGCGGGGGAGCCAGCGCAGCGAGCCCGCATGCCGCGGCATCGAGGCCGTGCGCCCGCCAGCGCGACGCGCACCACGCCAGGGTGCGGGCGGACGCCTCCGCGAACGCGGGCTCACCCGACACGGAAGCCAGCCGCTGGAGCGCGGCGGCCGCGAGCGCGTTCTGCCGAAACGGGTACAACGGCTCGGCAAGGCGGCCGAGGTCTCCGTCCGCGTGCAGGCGGTCGCGAAAGGATGACGCGCGCTCGTCGAACAACGAACGCACGAGAAAGTGCCCCAGCTCTTCGGCGAGCATGGAGTACGGCACCGCGCCGGTGGCCTCGTGCGCGTCGAGCAACGCCCGGATCGCGGACACGTGATCTGACAGCAACACGGGCGCGCCCGCGCCCTCGAAGTGAGCCACGCCGCGTCCCGGACGATAGGTCGCGAGGATTGCCCGTTCCATCGCGGCGATCGCGCGCTGTCCGAGGGCGCCGTCGTCGAGCACGCGCGCGGCCGAGAGGCAGGCTGCGGCGAGCTCCGCCGCGACGTCGGTCACGAGCCGCTCCCCCTCACCTGCCAGCCACCTGGACGCGGCGAACTCCGCGATACGGCGCACGCGCCCGATGTGTCTGTTGCCGTCCCCGGCGACCGCCCCTTCGACGAACGCCCGAAGCGCCGCCACGTGGCTTTCCGCGCAAAGCTCGGTCGCGGGCTCGGTCCAGTCCGCCCGCGCCGCGCAGCGGAACACGCGGCCGTCTTCCGCGCAGAGGGGACTGGCGTCGGCGACATCCAGCGTGCGGAGCGCCGCAGCGGTGGCGGCGTCGAGAGAACGGCTCGCGCCGTAGCGAAGCAGGAAAAGGATCGCATCCGCGTGCAGGTACTTCGGGCCGCCGCGAAAGCCGCCCGCGGTATCGACCTGGTCGAGCAGGAACGCCGCGATCTCCGGCGCAACCTCCCGGGCGGGCCCCCCGGGCGCCGCTTCCGCCGCACGCGCGACGCGCCGGGCGCGGGCGTCCGCGGCGCGACGGTCGAGGTCGTCCTTCGCCGCGCGGTACGCAGCGCTCGTCCCTTCGAGCAGGTCCGCCAGCGCACCGGCGTCGAAGTAGTTCCCGCCGCGCAGGATCTCACCGGTGCCGGTGAGGAGCAGCGTCGAGGGCCACCCGTCGAGCGCGTACCGTTCGGAGATGTCGGGCCGGAGGTCCGCGTCCACGCGAACGGGAACGCACCGATCGCTCGCCATCGCGGCCACGCGCGGGTCGCCGAACGCCAGGCGCTCCATTTCGTGGCACCCCTGGCTCCAGCTCGTGGTGATGAACAGAAGGATAGGGCGGCCGGTCTCCGACGCGTGCTGAAAGGCCTCCGCGCACCATGGCTGCCAGCGCACGGCGGACAATTATAATGGTCTGATGGTCGCGCTTCGGTACGCGTACCTGTTGGCGCTGGTCTTCTGGCTCGGCGGACTGCTCACCCTCGGCGGCCTCGGTGCCCCCGCGATGTTCACCGCGCTGACCGGCGCGCATGGCACGGCCGGACGCGAAATGGCGGGACTGGCATTTGGCGCGGTGCTGCGCCGTTTTCAGCTCGCCTCGTACGCGTGCTCGGCCGTCATGGTCGTGTCGCTCGTCTCCATGGCGGCGCTCGGCCCCCGCCCCGTCCGGCTCGCGATCCGCGTCGGAATCATCGCCGCGATGACGCTGCTGACGCTGTACTCCGGTCTCGTGGTGGGACGCCGGGTCGAGGCGTTGCGCGCGCAGATCGGCGGCGCGGTGGCGGCGCTCCCCGAGTCCGACGCGCGCAGGGTCGAGTTCGGCCGCCTTCACGGCCTCTCGACGATGCTACTCGGCCTGACGGCGGCCGGCGGCCTGGCGCTCCTGTACTGGGAGGCGCGCACGTATGAGTGATGACCGCGCGCTCGCGTCCCGGATCGCCCGCGAGGTGGGCGAGGCCCCCGACGGCGAGCCGGCGCTGCGGCGCGCGGTGGAGCTGATCAAGGCCAACCTGCCGGACTACACGTGGGTCGGCATCTACCTGCTCGAAGGTCAGGAACTGGTGCTCGGCCCGTTCCTGGGCAAGCCCTCCCCGCACACGCGCATCGCGCTGGGCAGCGGCATCTGCGGCGCCGCGGCAACCGCGAAAAACACGATCATCGTCGACGACGTGAACGCCGACCCGCGGTACCTCGCATGCAGCATCGAGACGCAATCGGAGATCGTCGTCCCGATCATGCGCGAGGGGCGCGTGCTGGGGGAGATCGACGTCGACAGCGACACGCGCGCCGCGTTCGGGACTCGCGACCGTGAGCTGCTGGAGCGCGTCGCCGCCGTGCTCGCGGCAAAGCTATGACTCACACGATCACGTTGATCCCCGGCGACGGCATCGGCCCCGAGGTCACCGAGTCGGTCGTCCGCATCCTGAAGGCCTCCGGCGTGGCGATCGACTGGGAGCGGATCGACGCCGGGGTCACCGCGTTCGAGAAGTACCACACGTCGCTCCCCGCCGAACTGCTCGACTCGGTGCACCGGAACAAGGTGGCGCTCAAAGGCCCGGTCACCACGCCCATCGCGGAGGGCTTCACGAGCGTGAACGTCGGGCTGCGCAAGGCGCTGGACCTCTTCGCGAACCTACGGCCGGTCACGAACCTGCCGGGCATCGCCAGCCGGTTCGAGAGCGTCGACCTGATCATCGTGCGCGAGAACACCGAAGACCTCTACTCGGGTCTCGAGCACGAAATCGTCCCGGGGATCGTCGAGAGCCTGAAGATCATCACGGAGAAGGCGTCCACGCGGATCGCGAAGTTCGCGTTCGAGCACGCGCGCGCGAACGGCCGCCGGCGCGTCACCGCGATCCACAAGGCGAACATCATGAAGCTCGGCGACGGCCTGTTCCTCGACAGCGTCAGAACCGTCGCGCGCGACTACACAGACATCCGCTACGACGAGCGCATCGTCGACGCCGTCTGCATGCAGCTCGTGCTGCACCCCGAGCGCTTCGACATGCTGGTGCTGCCGAACCTGTACGGCGACATCGTGTCGGACCTCTGCGCCGGACTGGTCGGCGGCCTCGGCGTCGTCCCCGGCGCGAACATCGGCCTCGACGCCGCCGTGTTCGAGGCGGTGCACGGCACCGCGCCCGACATCGCCGGGCAGGACCTGGCCAACCCGACCGCGCTGCTCCTCTCGGCGCTGATGATGCTGGAGCACATCGGCGAGGCGGACGCCGCGGCGAAGGTGCGCGCGGCGTTGTTCGGGGTCCTGGAGCGGACCGACGTGCGCACGCGGGATCTCGGCGGCCAGGCCACGACGAGCGAGTTCACCGACGCCGTGTGCCGCGAGCTGACGCGCGCGTAGCCAGGGGACGGAACGCCAACCAACCAGCTCGACCGCGCGTGTTATAGTGGCGTTTTCACACGAATGCTGACGGACGACATTGCACAGGCCGTCCTGGCGCGCGAGGACGTCGCCCGTTATCTGCGGGGCGCGCACGGCGATGCCGATGGCACGATCCGGGAGCGCGTCGAGTCGTACCTCGAGGAGCTCCGGACGACGCAGCGGTATTCCTTCTACCGCGCGCTGAAGCATCCGCTGTACCCCATCCTCCGCAAGATCGAGCGGCTGCACGAGAACATCCAGGTGGTGCAGGCCGCCACCGCGGCGGGACGCGTCATCTACATCTCGAACCACAAGAGCCACATCGATTACCTGGTCGAGCCGCTCGTGCTCGACGACAACGGCATCCGGCCGCCCGTCATCGCCGCCGGCATCAACCTGTTCGGCGGGCCGCTCGGCCTGCTGCACAAGCACGTGACCGGCGCGATCCCCATCCGGCGCAACACCAAGGATCCGGCGTACCTGGTGACGCTCAAGGCATACGTCGCCGAGCTCCTGCGGCGGAGCGATCTGTTCTTCTACATCGAAGGGGGACGGAGCTACAGCGGCGAATTGAAGCCCCCGAAGACCGGGTTGCTGCACGCCACCATGCAGGCGCCGGTCGAGTCGATCGTGATCGTGCCGACGGCGATCTCGTACGATCTCGTGCTGGAGGATCACATACTCGCGCACCAGGCGGAGCGCCAGGGATCGCGCCGCCGGCCGTTCACGCGCGAGCTGGCGGAGATGGTGCGCTACGCGGTCGGATACGAGTCGCGCGCGTACGTCAGCTTCGGGCCGCCGGTCAGCTTCCGCGACTGCGACCCGAACTCGCGCCGGGACGCGCTCGAGCTGGCGCACCGGGTGCGCGACACCATCGGCCGGCTCTACAAGGTGCTGCCGACGGCGATCGTCGCGGCGGCGATGCGGCCGTCGATCACGCGCCGCCAGCTCGAGGACCGCGCGACGGCGATCATCGAGGCGCTGCGCGCGGGCGGTGCCAACCTGCTCGTCACCAATCCCGCGCGCGCCGTCACGGAAGGTACCACGCTCCTGGCGGCCCGCAACGTCATCGTCATCGAGCGGGGCTCCCGGTTCCGCGTCCGCGAGCGGACCGTGCTCCGCTACTACGCCCGAACGATCCAGCACCTGATCGCGTCGAGAAAGTCACCGGCACACTGATGTTCGACGTCGTCTCGAAGGCCTTCTTTCACACCCTCGCCGGCAGCCGCACATTGAAGAAACTGGCGTCACGCTACGGCGTCCGCCCCGACGGACACGGCTTCGCGCGCCGGTTCATCGCCGGGGAGAACATCGAGGAAGCGATTGCCGCCGCGCGGGCGCTGCAGAGCAGCGGCATGCTGATCACGCTCGACCTGCTCGGGGAGAGCGTGTCGAACGCGGCGGAGGCGACAGCGGCGACGCGCGGCTACCTGGCCGTCATCGACCGGCTCGCCGCCTCGGGAGTCGAGCGGAACCTCTCGGTCAAGCTCACGCAGCTCGGGCTGGACATCGATCGCGCGACGTGCGTGGACAACCTGCGCACGATCCTGGACAAGGCGGGGCCGCTCGGCTTCTTCGTGCGGATCGACATGGAGAACTCGCCGTACGTCGAGACCACGCTGGGGGTCTTCGAGACGCTGTGGCAGCACAACCACCGCAACATCGGCGTGGTCCTGCAGTCCGCACTGCGGCGCAGCGAGGATGACGCGCGGCGGATCAACGCGCTCGGCGCGCGCGTGCGCCTCGTGAAGGGCGCGTACAAGGAACCGCGAACCCTCGCCTACCAGCACAAGAGCGAAGTGGACGCCGCCTTCGTGCGCATCACCGAATTGCTGCTCAAGGACGGCGTGTACCCGGCGATCGCCACGCACGACGAGAAGATGATCGACGCGACAAAGGAGATCGCGCGCCGCCTCGGACTGGCCCAGGATCGCTACGAGTTCCAGATGCTGTACGGCATCCGCAGGGATCTCCAGACCTCGCTCGTCGCCGAGGGCTACCGGATGCGCGTCTACACGCCGTTCGGCCGGGAGTGGTTCCCCTACTTCATGCGGCGTCTGGGGGAGCGGCCGGCGAACGTCGGATGGGTGCTGAAGGGGCTCGTGTCCGAGCGGTAACCCTACGGGCACTTACAATTGTGGGTGTTGGATAGCTGGACGGCACCTGTATGTAATTGAACGCCGTGCCCACCTCGACGTGTGAAGAAGTGTACCCAGTTGAGGTCGAACAGCAGCCCATCCCGAACGTATAAATCATTACCAGTCAAATAGTTATGTGTTTCTGGCGGGGTCGTGGCACAGCTCTTGGAAGAGCCTCGGCCGTCAGCCGCAACGGCCCGGCAGACACGCGAAACGCGCGGAGGGGGACGCGCGTCAAACATAGGAAAGGCCGCAATAAGGAAAGGAACCGGACGTCACCGGGGTTGGACCCAGATGGTCACCAATTATCCTCAGCAACTCACGGCGTCCAGGCGGACGGGTGTCGGCGCGACCCAGCAGGAACCGTCGTTCGTCGGACGGCTCATGGACTCCATCCGGCAGGCGCTCTGCGGCTTGCGGGGCCACGATTCCGTGCTGCACTTCGAAGAGAAGAGGGTCCTGCTGCGTTGCACGTCCTGCGGCTATGACTCGCCGGGCTGGGACATCGGCCACACACGTCCGCGCGTAGTTTTCGAGGGAGACGCCGAACGGCATCTGATCAGGCCGAACGCCGTGCTCCGCCGCACCGCGTAACGACACACCCTGGCGATTTCTGCTTCAGGGGCCGGGCGTCCTCCGTTGATGGAGGGCCCGGCCTTTTTTTTCTACTATCATCGCGGGATGCAGACGCTGGCGGGGCACGCTCTAGCCATCACCGGCGCGTCGGCAGGCGTCGGCGCGGCGTGCGCCGAGGCGCTCGCCCCGCGCGGCGTGAACCTCCGCGTCATCCTCAACGCGATCGCGCCCGGACTCACCGATCGCGCCGGGCAGAGATATGGAAGACGCCGACGGTCCGCTGACGCTCGCGGTTGAAATCGCACGCGCGGTGCGCGAAGCCGGAGGCCGCGCGCTCGTCGTGGGGGGCTGGGTGCGCGATCGCCTGCTCGGGATCGCGTCGAAGGACCTTGACCTCGAGGTGTACGGCGTGCCCGGGGATCGGCTGCGCGCGCTGCTGGAGTCGTTCGGCCGCGTGGACACGGTCGGCGAGAGCTTCACCGTCTACAAGGTGGGCGGGCTCGACGTGTCGCTGCCGCGGCGGGAGTCAAAGACCGGGCGCGGCCACAAGGGCTTCACGGTGATGGGAGACCCGCAGCTGCCCATCCCCGAGGCGTTTCGCCGGCGCGACTTCACGATCAACGCGATCGGCTGGGATCCGCTGAGCGGCGAGGACATTGACCCATACGACGGCCAGGCGGACCTCGCGGACCGCGTGCTGCGCGCGGTGGATCCCGACACCTTCGCGGACGATAGCCTGCGCGTGCTGCGCGCGGTCCAGTTCGCCGCGCGGTTCGAACTGGCGATCGATCCCGCGACCGCCGAGCTGTGCCGGCGCATCCCGCTCGACGATCTGCCAGAGGAGCGCATCTGGGGCGAGATTGAGAAGCTGCTGCTCCGGGCGAAACGCCCCTCGATCGGCTTCACGCAGGCGCGCGAGCTGGGCATCACGTCGAAGCTCTTTCCGGAGCTCGAGGCGCTCGCCGGCTGCGAGCAGGAACCCGAGTGGCACCCGGAGGGAGACGTGTGGGTGCACACGCTGCTCGTGATCGACGAGGCGCGGGAGCGCATCGACGATCTGCCGCACCCGTCTCAGGCGGCCCTGATGCTCGGCGCGGTCTGCCACGACTTCGGCAAGCCGGCCACGACGGCCTCCATCGACGGGCGGATCCGATCGCTCGATCACGAGGCGCTCGGCGTGGAGCCAGCCGCTCGTTTCCTCGATCGCCTCAACCTCCACACGATCGGCGGGTACGACGTCCGCAAGCAGGTGCTCGGCATGGTGGCGCACCACCTCAAGCCGGGCGCGTTCTACAAGCAGCGGGACACCGTCACCGACGGCGCCTTCCGCCGGTTGGCGCAGAAAGTGGACCTGGAACTTCTCGCGCGTCTCGCCAAGGCGGACTGCACAGGACGCACCGGAGAGTTCGACTGCACGGCGATGGACTGGTTTCTCGACCGAGCACGAAAGCTCGGCGTCGAGCACGCGCCGCCCGCGCCGCTCGTCCTCGGGCGCCACGTGCTCGCGCTCGGCATGACGCCCGGCCCGAAGGTCGGCGAAATCCTGCGTCAGATCTACGAGAAGCAGCTTGACGGCGCGATTGCGACGACGGAGGAAGGTATCGAGCTGGCGCGGGCGCTGATCAACCGGACGTAGCACTCACCGGGCGCGCGCCGAGCGCGCGAGCTCGGCGAGCGTGTCCAGCGCGATGTTGCCGCCGCTGATCATTGCGACGACTGGGCCGGGTCCCTTCGCGAGCCCGTCGAGCACCGCGGCAACCGCCACCGCGCCGCTCGGCTCCACGACAAGATGTGCCCGCTCGAAGAGCCAGAGCGTCGCGCGCAGGATTGCGTCGTCGCTGACCTGCACGATCTCGTCCACGAAGCGCTGCGCGTAAACGAACGTCAGCTCTCCCGGCCGCACCGCGAGGAGCCCGTCGGCTATCGAACTGGTGGACTCGAGCGTGATCGGGTGGCCCGCCGCGAGCGAGGCGCTCATCTTGGGCGCCCCCGCCGGCTCCACGCCGACGACGCGGACCGCGGGATTCATGGCCTTGACGGCGGCCGAGACCCCCGCGATGAGCCCGCCTCCGCCGATCTGCACCACGACCGTCCCTGCGCGGGGCAGCGCGTCCATGATCTCCAGGCCGGCGGTGCCCTGCCCTTCGATGATCCACTCGTGGTCGAACGGCGGCACCATGACGAGCCCGCGCGCCTGCTGTTCCTGCTCCGCCCGCGCCTTGCGGTGCAGCGTGGTCGTGCCCTCGAACAGCACCTCGGCCCCCAGCTCGCGCGCGCCGGCCACCTTCACCGCCGGCGCGGTCGTGGGCATCACGATCACCGCGGGGATGCCGAGCTTCTTCGCGGCGTACGCGACGGCGTTACCGTGGTTTCCCGACGAGTATGTGAGGACGCCGCGGGCGCGCGCCTCCGGCTCGAGGCGCGCCATCATGTTGAACGCGCCGCGCACCTTGAACGCGCCAATCGGCTGGAGGTTCTCGCACTTGAGGTGCAGGGATCGGCCGGCGATGTCGCTGACATCGAGGAGCGGCGTCTTCCGCGCGACGCCGGCGATGCGCGCGGCCGCCTGCTGGATCGCGTCGAGCGAGACGAGCGTCGCCGCCGTCATTCCCCGCCGGTCTTCCGGCGCCGGTCGAAAGGCAGCACGCGCGCCGAGCCCTTCTTCGCCTCGCGTGCGTCCTTGAGCGACTCCCTGAGGAGCGCGGCGGTTGCGCGCCCCTCGATGATGTCGTGCGCGGTCTGCTCGGGGACCTTCTCGCGGGCCGCCGCGAGCAGGCGCTCTCGCATCCACGCCTGGATCCCGCGCGCCCGGCTCTTCGACGCCGCGTAGGAGATGAGCTGATACTCCGGCGCCGACATCTTCAGCGTCACCGCCATGTCGCGTGACGACTGCCGCGGTGGGGCCGGCTTTCGCTTGGCCATGCTGCCCGTTACTTCAGGTGCTCGCGAAGGAACCGGAGCGTCAGCGGCCAGGCCTGCTCCGTCGCCTTCATGTTGGCGCCGTTCTGCCCGTCCTGCTGCCGCAGGAACCCGTGCCCCGCTCCCTCGAACGTGTGAGGCTCGTACCGTTTGCCGAGCTTCTTCATCTGTTCCTGCGCAATCGGAATCGTGGCGTTCACGCGCGCGTCATTGCCGCCGTAGAGCCCGAGCACCGGCGCGCCGATCTGCTGGTAGGCCGCCGGATCCTGCGGAGAGCCGCCGTAGTACACCACCGCCGCGTCGAGCGCGGGCTGGACCGTCGCGTACTGGAAGCTCGTGGACCCGCCCCAGCAGAAGCCGATTGTGGCGCTCTTGCCGTTGGCCGCCGGCAGCTTGATCGCGTGCTCGCGCACGGCGTTGAGCGCGCTGTTCACTTCCTCCGGCGTCAGCGTGCGAATCACCTTGGTGGCCTCGTCGCCGAGTTCTGCCGTGCCACCCCCTTTCGGGCCCTTGCCGGAAAGCAGGTCGGGCGCCACCGCAATGAAACCGTCCTCGGCGAGCTGGTCGGCGACGCCCCTGATCCAGTCGGCCAGGCCGAAGATCTCGTGGATGACGATGACGACGCCCGCCTTCTCCTTGCGTTCGGGGTACACGATCCACGTCGTGATGGGCACGCTGGAGCCGGCCGCCTTGATGTCCACGTACTCTCCGTGCCGCGGTGACGTCTTCAGCGCCAGCGACGCGTCGTTCGCGCCAGGCGGCAACGCCGGGTTCTCCGCGGCCGGCTGAGAAGCCGCCGCGGCTGGCTGAGCGGTCGCGTGTCCCGCGTGCGGATCCGGTTGCTGCGCGAACCCTGGCGCCGCCGCGCTCAGCGCGACGATCGTGAGGGCAGGAATCGAGGTCTTCATGCCGCCGCCTCCTTGCCCCGCCTGAACTCCTCCAGCAGGCGTGGGACGTTCCCTGACACGGACCGAAGCATGGGCGTCCATCCGAGGCGCCGGGCGCGGGTGCTCCGCACGATCTGGTCGAGTGCGAGCGCGTCAGCGTAGGGCCCGAGCTTCTTGCGCGCCTCGTCGAGCGGCACATGCCGCACCGCGGGCGTCTGCGACACCGTCGGCGCTTGCGCCACCGCCGCGCGGATCGCCTCGACGATCTCGTTAACAGTTTCCTCGGCGCTGTCGGTCGCGTGGTAGATGCCGGACGCGTCGCCGGACGTCGCGAGCCGCACGTAGAGGTCCCCGAGATCGCGGTCGTACACCAGCGGCCAGTGGTTCTCTCCGGTGCCGATGACGCGGATGAGGCCGTTTCCCGCGTCCTTCAGCATGTCGGAGACGATCCCGCGCGCGCCGCCGTACACGATCCCCGGGCGCACGACGACCGTACGCGCGCCCGGACGGCCCGCTTCGAGCACGCGCCGCTCGTGCCCGGCGCGCCACGCGGAAATCTGGGCCGGCTGCGACACCGGCGCCTGCTCGTCCACACCCGTGGGCGCCGGTCCGAGCACCCAGACGCCGGAGGTGTACAGGAACACGGGGGGCGCGAGCGGCAGGACCGTGTCCAGCACGACCCGGTCGGACTCCGCGCTGTTGCCGACGTAGTCGATGGCCGCGTGGATGACGACATCCGCGCCCGAGGCGGCGTCGCGCCAGCGCGGCGGCGCGTCGAGCGACCCGATGATCGCGTTCACGCCTCGCGCGCGCACTCGCGCCGCCTTCTCGCGGTCGCGGACGAGCGCGGTGACCGAATGGCCTGCCTTGAGCAGCGCGTCGAGAATCGCGCTCCCGACGTACCCCGTCCCCCCCGTGAGAAACACCTGCATCAGCGTATTCAAGACTGAACCGGCACCGCGGTCAATCCTCAAATCTCCCAGACCTTCTCGCCGTCGAAGAACGTGATCGCGCCGTCCTCGCTCACCTTGAGCACCGGCCCGAACCGCGCCGCCGCCACCGCTGCCGTGGTCCGCGCGCCTTCGACGATCACCTCGGGCGGGACGGTGGGGTGCAGCAGGATCGCACCCACGGCGAGCAGACGCCCCCCGGGATCGACCACCGTCGCGCCGTCCATCGTCGCCAACGCCTCGAGGACCGTGCGATCCATCTCGAGCGCCGTGCGGTTCGCCAGCAAATACATGAGGTCGCGCCGCGAGGGGGAACTGCGAAAATCCACCGGCTCGGCCATCGTGTCGAGGCGGTCCGCGGGCGCGAGAAGCTGGGGCATTGCGGCCTGCGGGTCGCGTAGCATGACGAAGAGCGCCCCCCGCCGCGCGTCCGCGAGGTCGAGCGCCGTCTGGAACAGCCGCTCGGCGAGCCGACGATCGCCCACCGCCTCCGCCCACATCTCGTACTTCGCCTCGATGTCGAGCAACTGCCAGTGCGCGTTGCGAAACGTGAAGAGCTGTACCCCCTCGGCGAACACCTTGATCTCGTGAGAGGGGCTGAGCACGATGCACGCGTCGCCGCCGAGCGTGGCCCTCGCGTGCGGCCCGTACGGCAGTGCGTTCGGCACCATGAGCGCCGGCAGCTTCCGCGCGTCGGCCCAGCGCGCGACCTCGACGATGTCGAGCACCAGGCCGGCGCGGTTGACGAGGAACGCCGTGTTCACGCCGTCGCACAACCGGTAGAAGCTCTTGATCGCCGTGAGCGCCGGCGCGTACGGCGTGGCGCCGGCGGGCGCGGTCCGTCCCGACGCGACCGGATCCTCGTCGGAGTCGATCAAGAGCGCGCCCGACGAGATGGCGCGGTTCTCATAGCTGGAGAGCGCCGCAACCCTCAGGACTTCAATCGCCGTCGCGTAGGTGTCGGCGCGCGCCGCCCCTTCGCCGAACGAGTACTCGCCGGCCAGGAACGCCCCGACGTACCGGTCCTCGATCGCGCCGCGGAACAGGTCGCCGCGTGCCGTCATCAGGCGCGGGTCGAAGATCGCGCGGTAACGCGCGGCGAGCACGGCGCTGATCGCGCGCGCCAGGCGTACCTCGTGCGGCGTGAACGGGCGCCGCTTCGGCACGTGCAGCGTGTGCCGCATGCCGAACCATCGGATGTTGAGTCTGGAGGGATCGTCGGTGGGCTCGAGGGCCAGCCGCCCGTCCGAGGAGGCGGACGGAATCGGCTCGGTCTCGAAAGTCGCCCGATCGAAGAACTGGCGCAGCGCCGCCTGGAGGAAGCTGTCGTACAGCGCCGAGGCGGCGAGCGACGGGGGGAGACTGGAGGCCATAGACAACGTGGGTGCGCGGCCGCGGCGCTCCGCGGGGCGGCGGCGCGCGCCCGGCCCTCGCGTGCGACCCGTTATCATACCGTCAGCGATGCGTCGCGAGACGCTGCTCGATTTCTTCCACGACTTCGCGCAGCTCAACCAGCCGTTTCTCGTCCACGATGACGGATACCGCGTGCGGGAGTACTCGTACGCGGAGGTCGGCTCGCTCGCGCGCGCGTTCGCCGGCCGGCTCCGCGTCGAAGGGCTCCGCAAGGGGGACGCGCTCGTCGTCTGGAGCGAGAACCGGCCCGAGTGGATCGTGGGAATGTGGGGGGCGCTCCTCGAAGGGGTCGTCCTCGTCCCCGTTGACTACCGCGTCTCCGCCGACTTCCTCTGGCGCGTCCAGCAGAAAACATCCGCGCGCGTGATCCTCGCCGGAGACTCCATGCGGCTCGACGACCACCGGCCGGGCGTCGCGGTGTGGCGCATGCGCGAACTGGCGGCCGAAGGCGCCGCCGCGGCCGCGGCCGCACGTGCGGAACGGAATGGCGCGGAGCCGGCGGATGCCGGAGCGATCGCGGAGATCATTTTCACCTCCGGAGCGACGGCCGAACCCAAGGGGGTGGTCATCACCCACCGCAACGTCCTCGCGAACATCGTCCCGATCGAACGGGAAATGCGGAAGTACCGGCGCTACATCCGGCTGGTCTCGCCGGTGCGCTTTCTCAACCTGCTCCCGCTCAGCCACATGTTCGGCCAGGCGATGGCGACCTTCATTCCGCCGATGATGCCGGGGGTCGTCATCTTCTCGCAGAGCTACAACCCGGAGGAGATCGTCCGGCAGATCCGCTCCCGGCGCGTGTCGGTCCTCGTCTGCGTGCCGAAGGTGCTCGAGGTGATGAAGGAGCACGTCTCCCGCGTGTTTCCGGACGCCGCGACGCCCCACGCGGGCCGGATGCACTGGGCGAAACGATGGTGGGTCTACCGCCGTGTCCACCGCGCTTTCGGGATCAAGTTCTGGGCGTTCGTGGTCGGCGCGGCCCCGCTCGATCCGGCGCTCGAGGAGTACTGGACGCGTCTCGGCTTCGCGGTCGTCCAGGGGTACGGCCTCACGGAGACCGCGCCGATCGTGACGCTCAACCACCCGTTGAAGGCGCGCCGCGGCACGGTGGGATCGCCGATCGCAGGGGTCGAGGTCAGGATTGCCGAGGACGGCGAAATCCTGGTGCGCGGCGAGAACGTCACGGCGGGGTACTACAACGCGCCAGCCGAGACCGCGGCCGCGTTCGAGGACGGCTGGCTCCACACCGGCGACATCGGCGCGATGGACGAGTCCGGGCGGCTCACGATCAAGGGGCGCAAGAAGGAGATGATCGTCACGCCCGAGGGACTCAACGTCTTCCCTGAAGATGTCGAGCGGGCGCTCAACGGGCAGCCCGGCGTGCGCGAGTCGGCGGTCGTCGGCGTGAGCGCGGGAGCCGCGCGCGAAGAGCGCGTGCACGCGGTGCTGGTGCTCGAACACGGAACGGACGCCGATGCCGTGATCAGGGGCGCCAACGCCCGGCTCGAAGACCATCAGCGCGTGCGGTCGTTCTCCGCGTGGCCCGGCGATGCGCTGCCACGGACGGAGGGCACGGGCAAGCTGCGGCGCAAGGAGATCCAGCGATGGGTCGGCGGCGGTGCGCCGGCCGCGGCGCCGCGACACACGGGTCGCGCGGCATCGGCCGCCGACGTGGTGTCGCGCTTCGCGCGCGAGCGCACCGTCGCACCAGACACGACGATCGAAGAGCTCGGCCTCAGCTCGCTCGAACGCGTCGAGCTGATGATGGCGATGGAAGAGGCGTTCGACGTCACGATCGACGAAGCGCGGTTCGCGGACGCAAGGACAATCGCGGACCTCGACGCGCTCGTGCGCGGGGAGAGGGAGCAGGGTCCGGCTGAAGCCGGCGAAGGTCCGGTTGAAGCCGGACGCTTCGGCGAGGGTGCTATAAAGGCCAGACCCCAGGGCGAAGGCGCGGCTGAATCCGGACGCCACGCCGAGGCGATCGAGTTCCCGCGGTGGAACCGGCGGCTGCCGGCACGCGCGCTGCGGCGCGCGAGCCTCCCCACGTGGATCCTGCCGGTGGCGCGCGCGTTCGCCTGGACGCACGTCGAGGGGCTCGAGCACCTGGAACACCTCCGCGGGCCGGCGATCTTCGCGGCCAACCATCAGAGCCACATGGACGTGCCGGTGATCCTCTGGTCGCTGCCCGCGCGCTGGCGCTATCGCGTGGCGCCCGCCATGGCGAAGGAATTCTTCAAGGCGCATTTCTTCCCCGCGCAGCACACGCGGCGCCAGTGGTTCACCAACAGCCTGAACTACTACCTTGCAGCGCTCTTCTTCAACGCGTTCCCCCTTCCGCAGCGCGAAGCGGGCACGCGCCAGACACTGCGCTACGCCGGGGAGCTCGTGTCTGGCGGCTACTCGATCCTGATCTTCCCGGAGGGGCGCCGGACGCAGGGGGGCGAGATCGCGCCGTTCCGCCCGGGCGTGGGGATCATGGCGTCGCGGCTGAACGTGCCGGTCGTGCCCGTTCGCCTCGAGGGGGTGGACAAGGTGCTGCACCAGACCTGGAAGTTGGCGCGGCCCGGCCGGGTGCGTGTGGCATTCGGCCCACCCCTTCAGCTCGAAGGAGAAGATTACGCGGCGCTGGCGCGCCAGGTTGAGGAAACCGTGCGCGCGCTATAACGCACGTGGCAATACACGTATACGTGCGGCTCCCGGATGTGGCACAATGTTTGATGGAGGAAGGCGAACGTTTGAGTAAGGACGACCTCATCGATGTTCAGGGCACGGTGGTCGCTGTTCACAGCGGCGGACTCTACCGTGTCCAATGTGATTCCGGCCATGAAGTGCTGGCCCAATTGAGCGGCAGGATGCGCCGCTTCCGCATAAAGGTGGTCCCCGGCGATCGAGTCACCGTTGGGGTTTCTCCCTATGACCCGGTCCGCGGGATCATCACGTTCCGCGCCCGTTGACACCATGCCGATGATTGCAGACGAGCCCGCACAGGTCCCGCACACGCCCAAGACGGACGAGACTGCGAACGTCCCTGGGCCCGACGCGCCCGCCACGGCGCCCGACGCGACCCCGGCCGCCGAGACGCCGACCCCGGCGCTGGCGCGTTTCCACTCGTGCCGCTGGCGCGCGCAGCCGGAGGACGGCGTCTTCTGCACTCACCGCGACGTGCTGCCGATGGCCGGCAAGACCGGCTTCAACGCCGAGTCCTGGTGTCCCGACTGCCCGTACTTCAAGGTACGGCGCGCGCCGCGGAAACGCGAGTACTCGTACTAGGGGGACAGTCACACTTTTCTCTGGCGTCACGTGAAAAGTGTGACTGTCCCCTTCTTCGCTAGTCGCTGAACTCCCTCGCGAGATCCACCCACTCGCCGTCCGGCGCGAGCCGTTGGTACATCTTCCAGTGCGGCTTCGCTTCCGGCGAGTGCCCCATCTTCTCCAGCGTGACGGCCAGGTAGAAGTGCGCCTCCGGGTAGCTGTTGTTCAGCGCGACGGCGTCGCGGTAGCACACGAGCGCGTCGTCGTAGCGCCCGAGGTCGTGGTGGATGTTCCCGAGGTTGAAGTGCGCCTCGAAGCACTCCGGGTCGAGGATGATCGCGCGTTCGTAGAGGGCCTGCGCCTCGATCAGCTCATCGCGCCCGTAATGGATGTTGGCGAGATTGACGATGGCGGGCACGAGGTCGGGGTCGATGACGAGCGCCTTGCGGTACGCGGTGGCGGCCTGCTCCTGCTTTTCCGCGTCGCCGGCATCGTCGATTGAGGCGGCCTCGACGAAGTACTTCGCCGCCAGCGCCTCCTGCGGATCGGAGGCATAGTCCGTCACGGTCTTGCGCTCGGCGGCGGGTTCCTTCCGCTCGAGCGCGATCACCCGCGCGTGCGCGGCGCCGTCGGTGACCGGGCGGAAATCGAACGCGAGCTGGCCATTGCGCGCGGCCATCAGCGAGCGAAGCACCGCGCGCATCGGCGTCCCCTGCTCCAGCTGCGCGCTCGCCTGTTTGATGACCAGCAGATCGGAGAAGTCGTAGTAGCGATCGGTGCGCGTGCGCGCCACGGGCGTGATGAGCCCCCACTTCTCCAGGTAGCGGAGGTGGTCCTCGCGCACCGCGGGGTACATCGCGCGCACGTCGCGCACGCGGTAGAACTGGCGCCGCAGCTCGGATGTCGAGGGGACTCCGGCGCGCCGGCAGAACTCGTCCTCGGAAATCACTTCCACGTGCTCGGGTGTGCCGGGTTCGGAGGCGATTCGCTGTTCTCCGCGGCGCAGCTCGCCGATCACGACGATCGTCGTGCGCGCCGTGACGCGATCGTCCACGCTGCCGCCGAGGCGTTCGACGAGCTGTTGCGCCTCCGCCCGCGACAACGACGACAGCTTTCCGGCGAAGACGACCACCTGGCGGGCGAACGGCTGAGACTCAGTGACCGGCACGAGTGAGTGCGGCGCCACGTCGGAGGCGGCGCGCGCGCGCGAACGCCCACAATTTGCGGGAGTTCCGGGCCGATGTCAAGCGCGACATCCGTTATATGCTGGGCCGCATGCTGCTCGCAGGGGACATCGGCGGCACGAAGACGCTGCTCGGCCTCTACCACCGCGCCCCCGAACGTCCCCTGCCGATCGCCATGCGCGAGTTCACGACGCTCGCATACGACTCGATCGGCGCGATGGTGCGCGAGTTTTTGGCGGGCGGGGCGCGCGAGCGCGTCGAGGCCGCGGCGTTCGGCGTCGCCGGCGTCGTCCGCCGCGAGATCGCGCGGCTGACCAACGTGCCGTGGGTCGTGGACGCAGACCAGATCGTCGAGGAGTTCGACGTCCCCTCGGTGACGTTGCTGAACGATCTCGAGGCGATGGCGTACGCCGTGTCCGCGCTCGAGGGAGACGAGCTCGCGCTGCTGCAGGATGGAGAGGCGCAGCCGGAGGGAAACGCGGCGCTCATCGCCGCCGGCACCGGCCTGGGCGAAGCGCTGCTGCACAACGTGGACGGCCGCTTCATCCCCTCGCCGTCCGAAGGAGGCCACGCGGACTTCGCGCCCCGCACGACGCGCGAGATCGAGCTGCTCGTCGAGTTGGTGCGCAATTACGGCCGCGCGGAGTACGAGCAGGTCGCCTCCGGGATCGGGCTCGTGAACCTGTTCCGCTTCGCGCACCGAGGCCCGTGCCCGTCGGTCGCCGATCCGTCGGACGTCGCGGCGCTTCCCGCCGCGCTGACCTCGGCTGCGCTCGCCAGGCGGTGCCCGTCGTGCGTCGAGGCGCTCGACATCTTCGTATCCGTCTACGGCGCGGAGGCGGGCAACCTGGCGCTGCGATCGGTCGCCACCGCGGGACTCTACGTCGGCGGCGGGATCGCGCCGAAGATCCTGCCGGCGCTCGAGTCCGGCGCGTTCATCGCGGCGTTCCGCGACAAGCCGCCGATGGCGGACCTGCTCGCGACGATTCCCGTGTACGTCATCCTCAACCGGCACGCGGGCCTGCTTGGCGCGGCCGTCTACGCGAACGGCGCGCCCGTCTAGCACGAAGCGGACTATACTGAGGGGTTTGGAGCGGTCACATTGGGAGGCACACACATGCGATTTCGGCTCCCCGTCATGACGCTGATCGTGGTGCTCTCGATCGGCAGTGTGGCATGGGCACAGCAGACGACCGGCTCGGTTTCGGGCGCAGTCTTCGACCAGACCGGCGCCGTCCTTCAGGACGCCGCCGTGCGCATATCCGGCGAGAACCTGCCGGCAGGACGGACCACGCGAACCAGCGATTCCGGTCTCTACAATTTTCCTCTGCTGATACCCGGCACCTACGCCGTGGAGGCCGAGGTCAGCGGGCTCGGTAAAACCAGCCGGGTCGTGGAAGTGCAGGTCGGCAGGGATACCCAGGTCGATATCACGATCGGTGTCGCCGGACTGCAGGAGCAGCTGACCGTCACGGCGGCGACTCCCGAAGTTGACCTGAAGTCCACCGAAGTCGCGTTCAACTACGGGCGGGAGGAGATCCAGGCGCTGCCGCTGCAGCGTTCGTACGCGGGACTGCTCCAGCTGATCCCCGGCGTCGCCGATAACGGCGCGTTCGCGCCGAACGCGGGCGCGAGCCGCCAGGACAACACCTACCTGCTCGACGGCGTCAACATCACCAACCCGCTGTTCGGCTATCTGTCGACCGAGGTGAACGAGTTCGACATCGTCGAGTTCAACGTGAAGAAGGGTGCGGTCAGCGCCGAGTTCGGAAGGTCGAACGGGGCGGTGACAAACGCGGTCACCCGCTCCGGCACCAACCAGCTCCGCGGCGGGGTCCGTTTCGAGATGATTCCCAACAACTGGATTGCGGAGGCGAAGAGCGGGCTGCCGAACACGCAGGACCGATGGATCCCGGCGTACATGCTCGGCGGGCCGGCGCTGAAGGACCGGCTGTTCTGGTACACGTCCGGCATGTTCTCGAGGGCGGAGACCCACGGCCGCGTGAACAACCTCGGCCCGGTGCCGGACCGCGTCGAAACCACGAAGGACTTCTTCGGCAAGCTGACGGCGCAGTTGGGGAACACGAACCAGTTCAACATGGGGTATCGCGCCAGGCCGAGCACGTGCGAGTTCTGCAGCATCGGCGTTAATTCAGCCCCGGAAGTCGGGACGAACAACGAAGGTACCAATCGGGTCGTCACGGTCGCCTGGAACTGGTTCCCGACCTCGCGGACGGTGCTCGACGTGAAGTACTTGCGGATGGACGAGGAGACGGAACAGGTCGCAATCACGCAGTTCCCGTTCCAGCCCACGTTCGACGTGAACAACCTCGCGCAGATGGGGCAATACACCGCCGGGGGGATCACGCGCGGAGGCGATGCCCTTGCGCTGAATCGCCAGAACTACAAGCGCGATGAAATCAAGGCAACGCTGACGCAGTACTTCGATTCACCCGGCATGAACCATCAGTTCAAGGTCGGCTTCGGATTCGAAAACTCCAACGAGGATCTGACGCGCGAATCGAACGGATGGGGGATCGTGACGCCGATCTCGGGAAACCGTTACCAGGCGCTCTATTACCCCACGCAGCCCGCGCAGATCGGCATCGGCGAGACCTACAGCCTCTTCGTGCAGGATGACATCTCGATCGGCGACCGGCTCGTGATCAACGCTGGCGTGCTGTTCAACAAAGACGACTTCTCGCAGGAGACGGACGAGAAGCGCACGTTCGTGTCGTTCGGGTTCGGCGACGAATTCCAGCCGCGACTCGGGTTCAACTACCGCCTGCGGGAGGAGACGGGAGACAAGATCTACGCGAACTACGGGCGCTACTACTCCCTCGACCAGAAGAGCACCGCTCGCTCGCTGGCGCCTCGCAGGCTCTTTCAATCGGAGGCGGTCTTTTCCTCCACGGGCCAGCTGATCTCCGACACGCCGGCGTCGAACACCGTCTCGAAGGTCATCGACAACAACCTGCAACCGCCGTTTCAGGACGAGTTCATCGTCGGCTACGCGACACCGCTCGGCGGATTCTGGAGCATGGACGCGTTCTTCCAGTATCGCGACGCCGACGACTTCATCGAGGACATCCCCTCGGTGCTGCCCAACAGCAGCTACATCTACATCAACGATTCCGCCGCCGATCGCAAGTACCGCGCGCTCGTCTTCGAGTTGAACCGCCGCACCGCGAACAACTGGACGATGAACGTGAGCTACAGCTTCAGTAAGCTGTACGGCAACTACGACCTCGATTACTCCGGCGGCGTGGCAGGAGCGGCGGTGTTCAATACCTCGTCGCTCATCAACGATGGGCCTGGTTCGTTCACGGCTGACACCTTCCGGCAGGGAGTCCTCAGCCAGGACCGCCCGCACGTCCTGAAGGTGTTCGCGTCGTACCTGCCGCCTCAAATCAGCGGCCTGACGGTCGGCGGCTACCTGCGCGCGCAGAGCGGCAAGCCGTGGGAGGCGCGCGGCCTCCCGTGGGGCAGCACGCTGACGTACCTGCGCTACCTGGAGCCCGCGGGCACCAACCGGACCGACTTCTGGACGAACTTCGATTTTCTGATGGGCTACGTCCATGGGTTTGGCCGCTTCAACGCCAGGGTCGAAGGACGCATCCTGAATCTCTTCAACAATCAAACGGAGCTCGCCGTGGATCAACGGCAGTATCTGGATCCCCGGAACCGCACGATCGTCGGCAGTCCGGACCGGAGCTGCCTGGCCTGCTGGACCGACGCGATGGTGCAGGGCACGTCGCAGCCGAACCCGCGGTACGGAGAGCCGACCGACTATGCCTCGCCGCGCCGTTTCCTCCTGACCCTGCAGCTGGATTTCTAATCCGGCGTCGGACGACGTACTACACAGGGCCGCCCTCCGGGCGGCCCTGTTCATTTCTGCAGTCGGTCGAGCGCGGCCAGGAACTGCCGCGCCCTCGCATACTCCGGATCGATGCGGAGCGCCTTGTCCGCGGCGGCGCGCGCGTCCGCGTAGCGTTCCATCCTCCCCAGCTGCACCGCGAGGTTGAGCTGCGCTGCCGCATCGTCGGGGGCCAGGCGCGCAGCCTGCTCGAGGAGCGGGAGCGCCTCGGCGTCGCGGTTCTGCTGCGCGAGCTGCACACCGAAGCGGCCCGACGCCCTGGCGAGCGCTACACGCGGCGCACGTTCGTCGGGATCGATCTCCGTGGCGCGCGTGTAGTGCTGGATGGCGGCCGCCAGATTGCCTGCTCTCTCGCAGGCCTGGCCCACGCGGAAGTGCGAGACGCCAGCGGTCGCCGGCGTGCGCTCCGATTGGGACGCGTAACGCTCGGCGTCCGCGACACGGCCGTTCGCGGCGGCCCACACAGCCATGCGCGTCTCCTCTTCCGCTCGACCGTCGTCCAGGCCGAAGTCCCACGCCGCGAGCGCCGCTGCCGGCAACAGGACGAGGACGGCGACGATGCCGAGCGGCCGGCGCCGGGCGGCGAGCGCCTCGGGCAACGCGCCAACGAAACCTCCTGCGCAGATACACAACGGGACGAGCAGCGGCAGCCGATAGCGCGAGGCGACAAAGAAGACCGCGATAGACGCGATCAGGAGGGGGACGCTCGCGGCCCAGACGGCGAACCCAGGCGGCGTGGGAGCGTCGCCCAATCGGTGCGCGAAGAGCCCGCACAGCCCCAGCGGCACGAGCAAGAGCGGCCCAACGAAGAGCATGCGCAGGACGGAAGATTCGTGGCGGTAGAACGGGTAGCTGTAGTTGAGGGTGAGAAACGTGGCGTTGAGAGTGTACGCGACCTTGCGAACGAAGAGCCGCAGCGCGGCTAGTGGCTCGGTCGCCACCCATGCGAGCGCGCGGCGCGTGAAATGCGCCGACACTTCCGCATCGGTCAGGGCTCGCCCCTCCGCGGCTTCCGCCACCCGCCGCGCATCTTCCGCCTGTCCCGCGATGTTCGGCGTGATCCCTTCGACGCTGCGATACGTGCCATCGGCGCGCGGGTTGTTCCCGATGTAGAGATTGAGGCCGCCGTGGGACGGCACCGGCGTGAACGCGCCGGCGGCAATGTGGTTTCGGACGGTCACCGGCGCAAAGCCGAGCGCCAGGCCGAGGAGGAATGCGAGCGCAGGGCGCCCGCGGCTGCGAGGTCGTGCGAAAAGCAACAACGCAAGACCCGCCGCCACCAGGAGCATGTTCGGGCGATTCAGCGCGTGCAGCGCGAACGCGGCGCCCGCGAGCAGCGGCCAGCGCGCGCTGCTTCGCTGCAGGGCCATCGTCAGCAGCCACAGGTCCAGCGCCGTGAGGAAGGGGTCGAGGGCGGCCTGCAGGATCAGCGCTTCGTAGAAGGTGAATACGCCGGTCAGGGCGGCGAGGACGAGAGCGATCCAGGCCGCGCGCGTGCCAAACCAGGCGCGCGCCGTCAGCCAGACCAGCCCGCAGGCGGCCGTGCCGAGGGCGACCTGGGCGATCTTGGCGAAGAGCAGCGACCCGCCGCCCGCCGCGAGCGCCATCGCGAGGAAATAGATGTAGAGCGGCGAGACGAAGTACAGGCCGGGGCCGAGCAGGAGATCGCCGGCGAGAACGCGCTGCGCCAGCTGATGGTAGTAGTCGCTGTCCAGGCCTCCACCCGGCTGCAGCAGGGGATGGCCGGCGAGCTGGAACGCGACCAGGAGCTTGACAGCGAACAGCGACGCGAGCGCCGCCGCGATGCCCTTCAATGGCGCGACGCGGTCGGCGACGTGCGAAGGTCCAGCCGCTCGAACGGGCTGTCCTCCGCCATGAGTTTCTCGATCGCCTCGGGATCCACCGGCACGAAGGCAGACATGTTCTCGTAGCCGGTTTCGGTGATGACAATCGCGTCCTCGAGCCTGATGTACACGCGATCCTCGGGAATGGTGAGGGCCGGCTCGAGCGTGAACATCATGCCGGGCTTCAGCACGCTGTGCGGCGCCTCGACATCGTGCACCTCCATCCCGAGCCAGTGGCCCAGGCTGCGCGCCTTCCGCTGCGCCTCGACAAAGCGCTCGGCCGCCGACCGGTGCTTCTGGCTCGAGAAGGCGAAGGTCGAGACGATGTCCTCCATCTTGCGGGCGGCGTTGGCCACGATGACCCGCGGCTCCAGGTTCGGCGCGATCGATGTCATCAGCGCTTCGTACATCCGCTGATAGACCGTGTACAGCTCGCGCTGCTCGGCGGTCCACCGCCCGCCAGCCGGGAACATCCGGGTCACATCCGACGCGTAGTACTTGAAGTCCGGCGCGTAGTCGAACAAGACCAGCTCGCCCTCGTCCAACCGATCCTGCGCGGCGTGATAGTGCGGCCAAGACGCGTTCGTGCCGGACGCCACGAGGGCAAAGTAGGCAAATCCTTGTGCGTTGTGTTTCTTGAAGATGTAGTCGCCGATTGCTTCCAGCTCGTACTCGTACATGCCGGGGCGTGCCGCGCGCATCGCCTCCATGATCGCGAGACCGGCGATCCGGGTGGACTCGCGCACGACGGCGATCTCGCGCGGGCTCTTCAAGAGCCGCAACTCGTCGAGGACCTGATCGAGATCGCGGATCGTGGCGTCCGGTGCCTTCGCACGAACGCGGCCGATGAACGCCTGCTCGCGCGACGGGCGCCCGTCCCACGGATCCCCCAGCGACTTCGCCGCGTGCGTCCGCGTGTAGTGTGGCGTCGCCGCGCCGAGCGCTTCGGCGCGATGCGGCAGGTAGAGCGTGCGCCGGTCGGCGGCGAGCCGGGCGAGCACGGACGCGAACTCCTCACGTGGGCGGACGGACCCGATGCCGGTCAGCTTCTCCGCCTCCGGTCCCGGCGTCAGCACGGGCCCCTCCGAGCGCTCCGCCCGCTCGTCGCGCGGCTGCAGGAACAGCGTGGACTGCTTCGCGCGGCCGTCGACGACGAGGATGGCACGCGGCACCTCGACGCCGGTGAGGTAGAAGAACTGATTGTTCTGCCTGAACTTGACGTAGGCCGGATACTCGGCGGCGCCCTGCAGGATGGCGACGCCGTCGCCGATCCGCTCGATCAGCCGCGCGCGCCGTGACGCGAACTCGTCGGGCGGAAACGCGTCGGTGAAGATCCGCGGCGCCGTGCCCGCGGCGGCGACCGCCACGCACGCCACCGCGCACGCCAGCAGCTTTCGCAACATGGGCGGGATTATAGAATGGCGGGGCATGAGACGGGTTCGGCAGGTTCGACGGGTTCGACAGGTTCCGGTTCGGGTTCTTCTGGTTTCGGTTCTGCTGTGCCTCTTCGCCGGTGGAGAGGCGGCGGCGCAGCAGGCGCCGATCCGATACACGCTGTCGTTTCCAGCAGCCGCGAACCATTACGTGGACGTCGAGGCGAATTACCCGTCGGAGGGACGCGCCGAGCTCGACCTCATGATGGCGGTGTGGACGCCAGGGTCGTACCTCGTCCGCGAGTACGCGCGCAACGTCGAGAGCGTGTCCGCCACGGCGCCGGACGGACGCGCGCTGGACGTCACCAAGACATCGAAAAACCACTGGCGCGTGCAGACCGGCGGCGGCCAGGGGGTGCGCGTCGTCTATCGCGTGTACTCGCGCGAGATGGGAGTGCGCACGAACTGGGTCGATTCGCGCTTCGCGCTCATCACGGGCGCGGGCACCTTCATGACGCTCGCCGACGGCATGAGGCGGCCGCATCTCGTCGCGCTCGCGATGCCCGCGGCGTGGAAGCGGTCGATCTCCGGTCTCCGCGAAGGAGACTCCCCCCACACGTTCGTCGCGCCCGACTTCGACACGCTCGTTGACTCCCCCATCGTCGCGGGCAACCCGGCGGTCCATGAGTTCGTGGTGTCCGGCAAACCGCATTACCTCGTGAACGTGAACGAGCCGGCGTTCTGGGACGTGCAGCGGTCGGTTGCCGACGTCCGCAAAATCGTCGAACAGAACGAGCGGTTCTGGGGCGGGCTGCCGTACGACAAGTACGTGTTCTTCAACCTGCTTACCGAGAGCGGCGGCGGCCTCGAGCATCAGAACTCGACGGTACTCATGGCGAGCCGCTTCGCGACGCGCACTCGCGCACGGTACGTGCGATGGCTCGGCCTCGTCTCGCACGAGTACTTTCACCTCTGGAACGTCAAACGGCTGCGGCCCGTCGAACTCGGACCGTTCAATTACGACCAGGAGACCTACACCAGGAGCTTGTGGGTGGCCGAAGGACTCACGGACTACTACGGCACGCTGATGCTCCGCCGCGCCGGACTCACGTCGGACGGCGAGTACCTCCAGGCGCTGTCGAACGACATACGGGAGTTGCAGACCACGCCTGGCAGGCTGGTGCAGCCTGTCGAACTGGCCTCCTTCGACGCCTGGATCAAGGCCTACCGGCCCGACGAGAACTCGTCAAACGTCTCGATCAGCTACTACACGAAGGGTACGGTGATCGGCTTTCTGCTCGACGCGAAGATCCGGCGCGCGACGGCCGGCCGCCACAGCCTCGACGAGGTAATGCGCCGGGCCTTCGGGCGCTTCTCGGGCGCGCGTGGTTTCTCGCCGGCGGAGTTTCGCCAGGTGGTGAACGAGGTCGCGGAAACCGACCTGAGCGACTGGATGCGTCGAGCGCTCGAGACGACGGAGGAACTCGACTACCAGGAGGCGCTCGACTGGTATGGGCTGCGGTTTGTGACGCCGTCCGGCCGCGCGCCCGGCCCGATTGCCTGGCAGGGGCTCCGCCTGCGCACCGACAACAACCGCCTCGTGGTCAGCCAGGTCAGACGCGGCACGCCGGCGTACGACTCCGGCATCAACGTGGACGATGAAATCGTCGCGCTCGACGAGGTCCGCGTGCGACCCGACCAGTGGCACACCAGGGTGGAGGCTTACCGGCCGGACGAGACCGTGTCCGTGCTCGTGGCGCGCCGCGACGAACTGATGCGGTTCGACCTGAAGATCGCGCCGCCGCGACCGGAGCCGTGGCAGCTCCGGTCGCTCACCGACGCCGCGCCTGCCAGTCAGCAGCAGCGCGCCGCCTGGCTCGCCGGGGCCACGCCTTGACGATCTGCCTCGTGTAACTTAGGCTGTCTCTTCACCTTAGCGGCAGCGCCGCGTCTGCCAGCGACACGCCTTATGGACACAGCACCCCCCTTTCCGCGCCGGCTGAGCTGGTGCGTCGCACCCCTGTTGGCCACGGTCGCGATTGCGGTGGTCGTGGTGGAGGCCGCAGCCCCGCGCTTCGTGGACGTCACCACGCCGGCCGGCATTCGATTCACGCACGCCAACGGCGCCTTCGGGCGGAAGTACCTCCCCGAGACCATGGGCTCCGGCGTCGCGTTCCTCGACGCGGACGGCGACGGCCGGCAGGACCTCCTGTTTGTCAACTCGACCACGTTTCGCCACGTTCGCCGCGAGGAAGCGGCGGCGGCTTCGGCGACGCAAGCGCGCCTTCGCGAGGGAGCGGCGGCCTCTGCGGAATCGGCGACGCCAGGCCGTCGCGGCGAAGCGGCGACCGGCCCGGCCGCGCGGCGCGCGGGCGCGGCGGAACCGGTGATGGCGCTCTATCACAACAACGGAAACGGCACCTTCACCGACGTCACGGCGCGCGCCGGGCTCGCCGTGCCGATCTACGGCATCGGGGTCGCCGCGGCGGATTACGACAACGACGGCCGCGTGGACATCTACATCGCGGCCCTCGGGCGGAACCGGCTGTTCCGCAATCGCGGCGGTCTGGTGTTCGAGGACGTGACCGCCCGCGCGGGGGTCGATGACCGGGGCTTCTCGACCAGCGCCGCGTGGCTCGACTACGACCGTGACGGCAGGCTCGACCTCTTCGTGGCCAACTACGTGCAGTGGTCGGAGGAAAAGGACCTGTTCTGCACGCTCGACGGCGAGAAGAAGTCGTACTGCACGCCGGAGTCCTACAAAGGACAGAGCCCGGCGCTCTACAGGAATCGCGGCGACGGGACGTTCGAGAACGCCACGAAACGCGCCGGCCTGGACGATCCCACCTCGAAGGCGCTCGGCGTCGCGCTCACCGACTACAACAACGACGGGTGGCTGGACCTCTTCGTCGCCAACGACACGCAGCCGAACCAGCTGTACGAGAACCGGCGGAACGGCACGTTCGTGGACGTGGCCACGATCGCCGGCGTGGCGTTCAACGAAGCGGGCGTCGCACGCGCGGGCATGGGCGTGGACGCGGCGGACTACGACGGTTCCGGGCGGCAGAGCCTCGTCATCGGCAACTTCTCGAACGAAATGATGGCGCTCTACACGAACGAAGGAAACGGTTTGTACGTGGACGAGGCGCCGCGGGCGACGATCGGGCGGGCTTCGCTGCTGACGCTCACCTTCGGCTGTTTCTTCTTCGACTACGACCTGGACGGGCTGCTGGACGTGTTCGCCGCCAACGGGCACGTGGCCGACGACATCAACGCCGTGCAGCCTCGCGTCACCTACGCGCAGGTGCCACACCTCTTCCGCAACAAGGGCTCCCGACAGTTCGACGAGGTGACCGCGGCGTCGGGCCCCGGCCTCGCGCAGCGTTTTGTCGGGCGCGGCGCCGCGTACGGCGACTTCGACGAGGACGGCGACCTGGACCTCGTGGTGACGACCAACAACGGGCCGGCCCACCTGCTCCGCAACGACGGCGGCAATGCCAATCACTACTTGCGGCTGCAGCTCGTGGGCACTCGGGTCAACCGGGACGCCGTCGGCTCGTTGGCGCGCGTCCTGCTGCCCGGAGGGGCCGCGTCCCCCTGGGCGATGGTGAAGACGGGTTCGAGCTACGCGTCGCAGAGCGAGTTGCCGCTCACGTTCGGCCTCGGCCGGGCGGCGAGGGTGGAAAAGATCGAAATCAAGTGGCCTGACGGCCGGACCGAAACGCTCCCCGGCGCCGCCGCCGACCAGCAGCTGGTCATCACCGAAGGGAAAGGCGTAACCGCGCGCGCGCCCGGCCGCGGCCGGAGCACGCAGTGAACGCCAGCGGCGCGGCCGCGGCGGCAATCGTCGCCGCGGCGCTCGCTGCCGCCGCACACCCGACGCAGGACACCGGCCGCCAGACCTCCGCATCGCCGGTCGCCGTCCGCGAAGAGGCGCACCGCGCGAACAATCGCGGCGTCGCGTATCTCGAGCAGTTCGACTTCCCCGCCGCGGTCACGTCCTTCCGCCGCGCGCTCGATTTGCTGCCCGGGCTCGGGATCGCGCGGCTCAACCTGGCAATCGCGCGTTTCTACGCGGGGGAGATGGAGCCCGCGCGACGCGAAGCGGAGGCGGCGCGCGCGAACGGGACCACGCGGCTCCATGCCGACTACATGCTGGGGCTGATCGCGCGTTCCCAGAACAGGACCCGCGACGCGATCGAGGCATTCGCCCGAGTGCACCGGGCCGACCCGGACGACGTGGGTAGCGCCGTGAATCTCGGGCAGCTGTACACGCAGGAGCAGAAATTCGCCGAGGCGATCGAGCTGTTCCGGCGAGCCACGCAACTCGAGCCATATAACTCCAGCGCGGCGTACGGGCTGGCCACGGCGCTGCTCCGCAGCGGCGCGCGCGACGAGGGGGCCGCGACGATGGAGCGGTTCCAGCAGCTCCGGGAGAGCGGCTACGCGACGTCCTACTCGCAGGTCTACCTCGAAGAGGGACGCTACGCCGCGGCGATCGCGTCAACCGGCGCGGAGCCGGGGATCGTGGACGCGGCGCTCCCCGCGGTGACGTTCGCCGACGTGACCTCGACAGCCCTGCCCGGCGGGCCCTCCGGACCTGCCGGCGCAGTGACGCTCGCCGACGTTGACGCCGACGGGGACCTCGACCTGATCGCGGCCGCCGGCGGAGCGTTGCGCCTGTTCCGCAACGACACCGGCCGCTTCAGCGACGGCACCTCCGAGGCCGGCCTGGCTGACGTGCAGGACGCGACGGCCGCGCTGTGCGGTGATTACGACAACGACGAGCGGCCGGACCTTTTCGTGCTCTCGCCGACGCGGCCACGCCTCTTTCAGCAGCAGGCCGGCGGACGGTTTGCGGAGGTGACGGACGCCTCGCTGGCGCGGGCGTTGGAGACGTCGCGCGGTGCGCGCACGGCTGCGTGGCTTGACGCCGATCACGACGGCGACCTCGATCTGCTCGTCCCGCCGCTGCTGCTTCGCAACAACGGCAACGGGACGTTCGTCGATATCGCCGCCGCCGCCGGGCTCGTGCTGGCGCGAGATGCCGTGGCGGTCGCGCCGGTGGACTACGACAACCGGCGGGACATCGACGTGCTGGTCGCCGCGCCCGCTGCAGGTCCGCGGCTGATGCGGAACATGCGCGATGGCTCGTTCGTCGATGCCGCCGCGGAGGCCCGCCTCGGCACGGCCACGGACGCAACCTGCATCGCGGTCGGGGACGTCAACAAGGACGGGTTCGCGGACGCCTTCTTCTGCCGCGGCGACGCCCCGGGAACGTGGGCGCTCAGCGATGGACGAGGGCACTTCGCGCTCTCGGACGCCGACGCGGTCACCAGGGGAGCGGACGCGGCCCAGTTCGTCGATTACGACGTCGACGGCCTGCTCGACCTGGTTGCCGTCACACCCGAGGGGGTGCGCGTGGTTCGAAACGCCGGGACCACCTGGATGGACGGCACCCGTCGAGCTTTCGGGGACGCGCGTGGCGCGACTGGCGCCCTGGGCGCCATGACAGCCGGGGATCTCGACGGGAACGGCGCGCCTGACCTCGTGACGTCCGGCGTGAACGGGATCGCGATATGGCGGAACAGCGGCGCGGAGGGTCGCCGGGCGCTTCGCGTCCAGTTGTCCGCGCGCGTGAGCAATCGATCGAGCCTGGGCGCGCGTGTCGAGGTCCGCGCCGGCAGCCTGAGCCAGCAAATCGACACGTCGAGTGCCACGCCGCCCCCGGCCCCCGCCGACATCGTGTTCGGGCTCGGCGATCGCGCGGGCGCCGATGTCGTCCGCGTGCTCTGGCCGGCCGGCATTCTCCAGGCTGAGATGGCGGCGCCGGACGCCGCGGGAGCCGCCAAGGCGCTGCTCACCGGCACGATCACCGTGCGCGAACTGGATCGCAAGCCGTCCTCGTGCCCCTACCTCTTCACCTGGAACGGCTCTCGATTCGAGTTCGTGAGCGACTTCCTGGGCGGCGGCGAGCTCGGCTACTGGGTGGCGCCTGGTGTTCGCAACACGCCCGATCCCGACGAGTACGTGCGCATCGAGGGGCGGCAACTGCAGCCGCGTCAGGGTCGCTACGAGCTTCGCGTGACGAACGAGCTCGAGGAGGCGGTATTCCTGGACCGCGTCCAGCTCGTGGCTGTCGCGCATCCGGAGGACACCGAGATCTACCCACGCGAAGGCATGGGGGCGCGGCCGCAGCCGTTCGGCCTCTACACCACCCGTGACGCGCGGCCGCCCTTGTCTGCGTTCGACGAGCACGGCCATGACGTTCTCGGCCGGCTCTCCGCGCTCGACCGCGCGTACGCCGATGACTTCGCGCTCGAACCGATCCGCGGCTACGCGAAGCCGCATTTCCTGACGCTGACGCTGCCGCCACGCGCGGCGGACGCGCGCGTCCTGCTCCTGCTCACCGGCTGGACGGACTACGCGTTCTCGCGCGACAACGTGGCAGCATCGCAGGCCGGCCTGCGGCTCAGCGCGCCGTCGCTCGAGGTGCGCGGGCCGGACGGGCGCTGGCGCGCCGTCATCGAGAACATCGGCGTGCCGGTCGGCAGGCCGCAGACCGTCCCGGTGGATCTCAGCGGCGTTCTGCCGCCAGGCGCCACGGAAATCCGCATCTCGACGGCGATGCGGATCTACTGGGATCGGATTCTCGTGGACACCGCGGGCCTGAGCGCGCCATCCGAGATGGTGCGGCTCGATCCGCTTGCCGCCGCGCTCCACTGGCGCGGCTTCTCGGCGGAGGTCTCGCCTGACGGCCGCGAGCCGTTCGGGTACGACTACGCGCGTCCTTCCCCCACCTCCCCGTGGAAGCTGATGCCGGGCCGTTACACCCGCGAAGGGGACGTGCGCGAGCTGCTGACGCAGGTGGACGACATGTTCGTGGTGTCGCGGCCCGGAGACGCCATCGAGCTCACCTTCGACGCGGACGCCCTGCCGCCGCTCCGCGCGGGGTGGACGCGCACGTTTCACCTCTACGCGAACGGCTACAGCAAGGAGATGGACCCGCATTCATCGAGTCCCGACACGCTCGCGCCGCTCCCGTTCCGCGGGATGTCGCAGTACCCCTACGACGCGCCGGAACGGTATCCAGACGACCGGCGCCACCGCGAGTACGTCGATCGCTACAACACGCGGGTGGTGACGAGGGCGGTGCCGAGGGTGGAGCTCTTGATCAATCGGTAATTGATAGTCGGGGAATCGGGTAATCGCACGATCGGCAATCGGCAATCGGCAATCGGCAATCGGCAATCGGGGAATCGGGGAATCGCCGAAACCTACTTGATCGTGACCTCGCCGCGGAGTGTGCCGATGGTGACGCCGAACGGGCCCGGCTCGACGACGCTCTTGCCGTCCGCCCTGATGAACGAGAAGTCGTCGCGCGCCAGGTCGAAGCGGACTTCGCGCCGCTCGCCGGGAGCGAGCGCGATCTTCACGAAGCGCTTCAGGCGCTTCACGGGCGGGGTCAGGCTCGCGACGCGCGGCGAGAGATACAGTTGCACCACTTCGGCGCCGGCGCGCGTCCCGGTGTTCGCGACCGTCGCCGACACCGTGGCCGCGCGCGGGCCCGCGCCCGCACTGACGGTCAGGCCCGAGTACTCGAACGTGGTGTAGCTGAGCCCGAACCCGAACTCGAACTGGGGCTGGAACGCCTTCAGGCCGAAGCTCTGGTCCTGCTCCTCGAACGCCTTGTGGTCGTAGGTCCGGAGCGCGTTCGGATACCTGGGATAGGTGATGGGCAGCTTGCCGCTCGGGTTCACCTCCCCGAACAGCAAGTCCGCGATCGCGGTGCCCCCCTCGGCACCCGGGTTCAGCGCGAGCAGGATCGCGCGCGCCCGACCGACGACGGTCCTCACGATCCGCGGACGTCCTTCGACGAGCACCAGCACGATCGGCTTGCCGGCGGCGGCGAGCGCGTCCGCCAGGCGCAGTTGCGCTTCGGGCAATGTCAGGTCGTCGATGTTGCCGGGCGTTTCCGCGTACGACCCCTCTCCGAGGCAGAGGACGACGACGTCGGCGTTCCGTGCGGCCGACACGGCCGCGTTGACATCAATCTCCTTCTCGAAATCCGCGCCCGGCACGAACGACACCTGCGCCGCGCCGAGCCTGGCCTCGAGCGCGCGGCGGATCGTCAGGCGGTCGGGCGGAAACAGCTGCGCCCGGTTCCCCTGCCAGGTGAGGGTCCAGCCGTTGTTCAGCGCGGGCATCGAGTCCGCCGTCGGGCCGGCCACCAGCACGCGTGTGCCCCGCGCCAGCGGAAGGGTTGCCCCTTCGTTCTTCAGGAGGACGAGCGATTCCCGGGCGGCCTCGAGCGCGAGCTTCCGCGATGAAACGGAACCGACTTCCCCGGACGCCTTCGTCCCGAGCAACGGGTCGTCGAACAGGCCGACCCTGGCTTTGATCGTCAGGATGCGCGACACCGCCTCGTCGATGCGCGTCATCGGCACGGCGCGTTCTTCGACCAGCTGCACGAGGAGGTCGGCGAAGCTGTAGTCGGTCGGCACCATGCTCATGTCGATGCCGGCCATGACCGCCGCGCGCGTCGCGTCTTTTTCGGTGGCCGCGACGCGATGGATGGTCACCAGCTTCTTGATGTCTTCCCAGTCTGAGACGACGAGCCCGTCGAAGCCCATTTCCCCGCGCAGAACGTCTTTCAGGAGCCACGCGTTGACGTGCCCGGGAACGCCGTTGACCTCGCCGGAGTTGACCATCACGGACAGCGCGCCCGCCTTCACCGCCGCGGCGAACGGCGGCAGGAAGTGCTCGCGCATGGTGGCTTCGGGAATCAGCGCGGGCGTCCGGTCGTGCCCCGTCGTCGGAAAGCTGTATCCCACGTAGTGCTTCAACGACGCCGCCACGCGATCGGGGGCGGCGGCGCTGTCACCCTGGTAACCCCTCACGCTGGCGACTCCCATGACGGTGGCGAGGTACGCGTCCTCACCGAACGTCTCCCAGAGCCGCGGCCAGAGCGGCTGGCGCCCGACATCGAGCACCGGCGAGAAGTTCCAGGGAACGCCGGCGGCGCGCGTCTCCGCGGCTGAGACGCGGCTCGTCTCGAGCATCAGCCGTGGGTTCCAGCTGGCGGCCATGCCGAGCGGCTGCGGAAACAGCGTCGCGTTCAGCACGTAGTTCGCGCCGTGAATGCTGTCGAGCCCGTACAGCACCGGGATCTGGAGACGCGTCTCGCGCGCGGCCGCCTGGATCTGCGCGATGATCCCGCGCCACACGTCGACGGACAACGCTTCGTCGCTGACGTTGAGGATCGACCCGACGCCGTATTCGACCACCGCCTTGCGCAGCTTCCCGGGATTGATGCGCAGCGCCTGGTCCATGCCGTCTGAGACCATGGCGATCGTCAACTGCGTCATCTGCCCGATTTTTTCCTTGAGTGTCATCTTCGCGACGAGGTCGCGCACGCGTGTGGCGACGGCGGGCGGGTCCTTGGGCGGGGCATTGCCGTAGCGCTGAAGGAAGGCGTGGCTGTCTTCCGGCACGCCGCCGGCCGGCTGCTGCGCGTGCGGAAGAACGGAGACGGCAAAAAGGGCTGCGAGCGCGAAGCCCGCAGCCCTCGAGAGCAGCATCACTGATGGACTCCCTTGCCAGAAGGCGACTGGACGCCGAATTCCTGCCGCCGGCTCAGCGCCGCGCTACGATGTCGCCGGTCTCCCGGGTCTCTTCTCCTTCCGCTCCCGCTACCAGAGAACCTTGAACCCGAACTGCATCTGCCGCGGGTCACGCGTGCGCACGGCCTGACCGAAGTTGCCGGAAATCGCGGCGTTGGTGATCGTGGTGGCCCGCGTCGGATCGGCGTTGTCGTAGGCGATCGAGTTCAAACCCATTCCGGTATTCATCCCCTGGTACAGGAAGTTCGTGTTGTTGAAGATGTTGAAGATGTCCCACCGGAATTGGAGCCTCACGCGACCGTTGAGTTGGAAATT
>DATHTE010000093.1:0-6292 GCA_035463475.1 Vicinamibacterales bacterium | reverse complement strand
GGGCCTGTTGACGCTCGTCGATCCGTTTCCCAGCCGTGGAGGCCTTACCCCGCCCGCCGCGCTCAACGTGTTGAGCCCGGATCTCGTCACGTCCTCACTGCAGCACTGGAACGTCGCGGCAGAGCGGCGGATTGCTTCGGTCGGGACCGTCGCCGTGGCGTACGCGGGCTCGAGAGGCGCGCATCTCATACGCGCGAGGGACCTCAACCAGCCGAGACCTGCGCCGGGAGACGTCCAGACCAGGCGTCCCTACCCGCAGTACGGAAGCATCTTCTTCGTCGAGAGCGCGGGATCGTCGCGCTTCGACTCGCTGCAGGTCAGCCTCAATCGGCCCCTCCGACGGGGCGTGTCGGTCTGGGCGGTCTACACGTTATCGAAATCCGTGGACGATGCCTCGGCGTTCCTGGATACGAGGGGCGATCGGAATTTCCCGCAGGACAGCGCCAACGTGAAGGCCGAACGCGCCCCCTCCAGCTTCGACGTTCGGCACCGGTTCGCGATCGCGTACAGCATCGACCTCCCGCACTCAAGTCCCTGGACGCGCGACACCCAGATCCGCGGTATCAGCACCCTGCAGTCAGGGCAGCCGTTCACACCGCTTCTGCGGTTCGACAACAGCAACACCGGGAACGGAGGCACCGCCGGATGGGACAGGCCCGACCTGGCGGGCGATCCTGACGTAGCGCACCCGACGCCGGATCGCTGGTTCGACACGAGCGCGTTCACGGTGCCGGCGCGCTACGCGTTTGGCAACGCCGGGCGAAACTGCCTGCGCGGGCCGGGCTTCGCGTCCTTCGACCTCTCGGCCGTCCGGCGCTTCACGCATCGGTCGGGGCGTGCGGTGCTTCTCGAGGCGCAGGCATTCAACCTGTTCAACCACACGAACTTCGATCTGCCGGAAGCGTTCGCCGACGAGCCGGCCACGTTCGGACAAATCTTCTCGGCGAAGGCGCCGCGGCAGATTCAGCTCGCGCTGCGCATCGAGTTCTGAGGCTCGGAGAGCGCCCCATGAGAACTGCCACACTGCTCCTCCTCGCCATTGCCACGATCGCCGCGGGTCATCAGGACCGTGCGGCCCAGGGTGAGCAGCCGATGCCGGTCTACGTGCTGCTCGTCGGCACCATCGAGGACCACGTCAACCTGGACCTGAGCGAGGAACGGATCGATCGGGTGCTGTCCCTCGTCGATCGCCATCGCCAGCGGTTCCCGCAGGATCGGATCTCATGCCTTCTGCAGTTCACCGGGTTGGCGAGCGACGCGCTTGCGGTGCGACCCGCCAACGGATTGCTCGACCGCCTGAAGGCAGCGGCTGGCAAAGGCGCGATTGAAATCGGGTATGACGGCACGGAGGAGCCGACCCTTGCGACGCGCCCCCGGCCGAACCTCCGGTCCGCGGCGACGGGTGATGCGCGCTGGCTGGCCCGCCTCGAGCCGACGGAGTGGTTCCTCCACGAGTACAAGCACATCATCACGGGAGAGCCGGATCCTGCGCGGTCCGGCGGCTTGCAGCGGACGCGCGAGGCGTTCGGCAATGTGGCTTCCGTCAGCGGTGTGAGCCTGGTTCTCGGCGGCGACAGCGAACTTGTACACGCGTTGCGTCGCGACGGTCTCGACCCGCTGCTGCCCGGCTTCATCGACGCCGCGGTATTCCCCGCGCGGATGATCAACGGGTATCGGGGCAGCGCGGCCATGATCAGCTCGACGCTCAGTCCCGTGCCCGATACGGCGCCCGAGGTCTTCTGGCAGGACGGCGCGCTGCGCGTGTCGGAGTATGTCGGGCCTGACACCCGCGTGGCCGCCTCGGCGCTCGACGGTTCGGAGCACCTCCGCAAGTTCCTTGAAGGCCTCGACCGCACGCACGTCCACGTCGTCCGCGTGCGGCTCGGAGACCACCGAATCTACACGAAGGTCCCCTTCGGCGCGCGGAACTACACCACACCGCTGGAGTACGCGTACGACAACCCGAAGAACTACAGCCTGCCGCCCGACGCCGTGCGATCGCGCGAACAGATCGACGACGCGTACGCGCGCGAGGAGGCGGCGATCCGCTGGCTCTCCGAGGAGTTCTTCGCGGCCAATCCCGGCAGCCGCTTCGTGTCGGTGTCGGACCTGCGGGGAATGGCCGCGCGCGGGATCGCAAGCAGCGTGTCGCGGGCGACGATCGCGGACGCCGCTTCAAATCTGCTGCTCGAGTGGAAAAAGCTCGGCGCGCCCCCGGCGTTCGTGCGAGGCGGGGACGAGTACTTCTCGCTCGCGGAGACGTTCCTGCTGCTCACCAGCGCGCTCGCCGCACGGCACCGCGCAGGCGCGTTGCCCTTGTCCGTCAACCTGGCGCCGATCTATGGGCCCCTTGAAACGAGTGACGAGCCTGGAGCCGCGGGTCAGGTGCTCACGGCCGGTGCGGTCGATGCGGCCTGCGCGGCGCTGATCGAACGGCTGCGGGACACTCGATGGAAGCCGGTGCCGGACAACAGCGTGCCTCATCTCGTGTCCATCGGGGACACACGCGTCAACGCGGCGCAGTTCCTCCGGCTCATGGCAACGGCCCTGCCCGCTTCGTCACCTGACGCTCGCGTGAGAATCGAGCCCGCCTCGATGTTCTCCACCGTCGGTGAGACGTTCCCGCGCACGCGCTCGCGCCTGGAGATGGGTGCGACGTGGACGCTCAAACCGGCGAGGCTCGGGGCGCCCAATAGAAGAGCCTCATGAGCCGTCCGCAACGCTTCCGCGCGGCTCCTCTCGCTATCGTGGCGGCCCTCGCCGCATCCCTCCCCGCGCACGCGGCCAATGACGTCGGCCTCGGCGCAATCTCCGGAATCGTGGTGGATCAGACGGGGCTCCCCCTCGTCGGCGCCACCGTCAGCCTCCTCACGCCGGCGAACGCTCTGATCGCGCACACGCAGACCGACTCGACGGGGGTGTTCCGGCTCGATGCGGTTCCGGCCGCGACATATGTGTTCGCGGTCCGGCACGCCGGCTTTGCGAGTTACCAGCAGCCATTAATCCTCGCGCCAGGCGGACAGACGCAACTGGTCATCCGGCTCCAGGTCGGCGTCCAGGCGGAGACGGTGACCGTGACGCCGCTCCGAGGCGAGCCCCGCTCGGTGGCGGGCGTGCCGGAGTTCGTCACGGTCACGGACGCGTCGGACCTCGAGCGGCGAAGCTACTCAATTCTTCCGCAGGCTCTGGGCGAAGAAGCTGGCGTCCACCTCCAGCAGACGACGCCGAGCCAGGGATCGGTGTTCGTGAGGGGCCTGACCGGACAGCACGTCGTGAGCTTGATCGACGGGGTGCGCTTCAACACCTGCACCTTCCGGCCGGGCGCGAACCAGTATCTGGCGCTCATCGAGCCGTTGTTCGTGGACCGCGTCGAAGTCGTGCGCGGGCCCACATCGACCCAGTACGGATCGGATGCGCTTGGCGGCGCATTCAACATCGTGACGCGACCAGCGGGCGTAGGAGAGGACGGCTCCGCCGCGAGGCACGGCCTCGTGTCGTTGTCTTTTGGCACCGCGGACCTGTCCGCCGGCGGCGGCGCCTGGCTTTCGACTGGCTCCTCCCGCTGGGGCGCCTCGCTTGGGGCGACCGGCCGTCGTGTCCAGGACCTTCGCGCGGGAGGCGGCAGCGACTCGCACTCCGTGGCGACGCGCCTGCTCGGATTGCCATCGAGGGTACTCGGCACGAGGCTGCAGGACACCGCGTACACGCAGTACGGCACGTCGGCCCGAGTGTTTTTCCGGCCAAACAGCGCGAACCTCGTCACGCTGGAGTACTTGCGGGGCGCGCAGCGCGGGGCGAGGCGATACGACCAGTTGAACGGCGGGCTCGGAAACCTGACCGCCCGCTTCGATCCGCAGACGCTCGATTTCGCGTCGCTGCGCCTCGAGCGGCTCGCCCCGCGGTGGCTCGACTCGTTCTCGTCCACGATCTCGTTCAACGCGCAACGCGACGATCGCGAGTTCCAGAACATCAACAACACGAGCTCCGGGCTGCGTTCCCCGATCACCGCCGAGGCGAACCGGACCGCCGTTGTCGGATGGCAGGTCCAGGGAACCGCGAAGCCGGGCAGCCGGCACGACCTGGCTTTTGGAGGCGAGTTGTACGACGAGCGCGTCAGCTCGCGGCGCCACGAGTCTCGTTTCGATCCGCACTCCGGGGGCTGGACCGACGCGTCGGTCGTGAGGCCGCGATTTCCGAATGGCGCGAGCTATCGTTCATTCGCGTTCTTCGCGCAGGACGCGATCGCACTTGTGCCGGACCGGCTCGCCGCCACGCTGGGCCTGCGGCACAGCACGTTCCGGTACGAGCAGTCTCCAGGGGGCAATCCACTGCTGTCCACCGGACCCTCCGTGCCCGCGTTCCGCACGTCCTTTGGCGATCTCACCTATGACGCCGGCGTCGTCTGGTCGGTCCGAGACGGACTCGCTGTCACGGCAAAAGCCGGACGCGGTTTCCGCGCGCCCAACGTGAACGACTTCGGTACGATCGGCGTGTCCGGCCTGGGATTCGAGATTTCTCCGGACGAAGGAGAGCGCGCCGGCGCACGGACGGCCCGGTTCGGCGCGCCGGCGGACAGCACCGAGCCGATCCGTCAGCTCCGGCCGGAGGTGATGGAGAGCTACGAGGCGGGGATCAGGCTGCACGCCCGCGTCGCGAGCGCGACACTCTCGGTCTTCGGTTCCGAGATCGGCGACTTCATCGAACGGCGAACCGTTCTGCTCGAACCGGGCGCGGCGGGCGGCGTCCTGGGGGGACAGGCGATCGTGAGGCAGGACACGTCGGGCGCTGTTTACACGTCGCTTTCGAATGCACCGGTGTTCGTTCGGGTCAACTCGGGTCGCGTTCGCTTTCTCGGTTACACGGCCGCGCTCAACGTGCGGATCCGGCCGGACCTTGCCGCTCACGGGAGCCTTGGATACACGCAAGCCACAGACATCGACACGGGGCAGCCGCCGGGTCTGGAGAATGGCATTCCGCCCGCCTCCGGTTATGCCGGCATCCGGTGGGATCCCGTTCAGCGCCCGTACTGGGCCGAGATCTACACACGTTTTGCCTGGCCGCAACATCGGCTGTCCGGCAACGACCTGGAACAGGCGAGGATCGGCGGCATCCGCACGCGCCAGGAGATCGTGAACTTCTTCGCCAACGGAGCGGTCGCGCGCGGCCTCGTGCGCGACGGTCGCCTGGTCGCGACGGGCGAGTCGATCGACGAGGTGCTCGATCGGGTCCTCGGACGCGACCCCGATGCGCGCGTGCCGCTGTTCACGCGGCATCCGGGCTACTTCACGCTCAACCTGCGAGCCGGCTGGAACGTCGCACCGCGCACGAGGCTCGTCGCGATTGCGGAGAACATCCTCGATCGGAACTTCCGCACGATGGGATCGGGCATCGACGCTCCGGGGCTGAACGTCGTTCTGCGGCTCACAACGGGGTTGTAGTCCGGCGCCCACTCGGGTTGCCGCTGTGCCGACGTGCGTTGTGCGGTTGCCGCGGATTGCGGACGCGGCCCTGCGGAGCGCCGCGAGCACACCGCGAAGCCGGAACGCGCTGCGCAGGCGCCGGAGTCCGGCGTGGGGTCTCGGGGGCCCCACGCCTGCTAAGCGCGCGGCCGAAGGGGACCGCCGCGGAGCGGCGGCCGCGAGCGCCAGGCGTAGACAAGCCGCCGAAGCAAGCGTTCCCGCGCGCGGAGCCGGGCCGCGGAAGCAACCGCGGCAACCGCTGCGCGCCTGGAGTGACGGCAACGCAGTGAGCACCGGGATTAACGGCAGGCGACTTGACGCTTCGGCGTAGTTGGCAAAGGTACCAACTGGCCTCGAGACGGCCACTAAAGGCGCCACCGAGCGCCACATCTTCGCGAGAAGCCCTGTAGCACTGCCATCCGGCCGGGGAATGCCGCTTGCTCACAGCGAGCCTTCTCGAGAGGAGACGAAGTGTCTCCAGCCGCTCGCGCGCTTCCGGTGCTCCTGGCCGTCGTCGGTACGGCTGCGTGCTCCCAGCGAACCGCTCCTGGCGGGACCTCACAGCCGGCATTCACATCCGCGGAATACCACGCAGTGGTTCTGGCCAACGGTCAGGCCTACTACGCCCGCATCCACGAGCAGAAGGACGGGTTCTACAGGCTGACTGACGTCTTCTACATCGTCGGGCAGGCTCCCCAGCAAGGTCAGGAAGGCGAGCGGCCGAAGGCATCGCTCATCCGGCGCGGCCGGGAGCTCCACGGTCCCGACCAGATGTTCGTGAACCGTGAGCACGTGCTCTTCATCGAGCCCGTGTCCCCCTCCTCACGTGTCGG
>DATHTE010000092.1:0-22726 GCA_035463475.1 Vicinamibacterales bacterium | reverse complement strand
CACGGCCGTCATTGCGCTCACCGTCACGAAGGACGATTCCGGCAACATCACGTCCGCGTCGGCGAATATTCAGATCAGCGTCACAGGATTTCCGGCCGGGACCGTCGTGACCGACGCCCATATCCATGGCGGGCCAGCGGGCACGAATGCCGGGGTCGTCGTCAATGCCGGTCTCTCGTCGGGTGAGCTGGCGCTCGCCAACGGCAGCGGATCCGTTACGAAGAGCGGCATCAACGTGCCGTCCGCCACGGCCGCCGCGATCCTCAACAACCCTGCCGGACACTACTTCAACGTCCACACGGCGCTCAATCCGGACGGGGCGATCCGAGGTCAGCTTTTGGCGCCGGCGTAAGGGCGGTGTCGTTTCCCGCGCTCGTGCGCGGCACTCGATCCGAAGGAGGCTTTCTTGAAGGGAAACATGATCATTCTTGTGCTCGCTCTCTGCGCGACGGCGGCCGGTGCGCGGGCGCGACAGGTGACGAGCGGCGGGGACGTCAAGACGATCGACGTCACGGCGTCCCGGTTTCAGTTCGAGCCCGCGACCATCTCGGTTGCACAAGGGGACACCGTCCGGCTCCGCCTCCGCTCAGCCGACCGTTCTCACGCGTTCGCGATCAAAGCGTTTCGCGTGAAAGCCCTGATCCCGAAGGGCGGCGAGACCGTCACCGTGGAGTTCGTCGCCGACCAGGCGGGTACGTTCGCCTTCACTTGCGCCGAGTATTGCGGCACCGGCCATTCCGGGATGAAGGGCAGGCTGGTCGTTCTGGCGAAGGGGAAATGATGCCGGACGCAGCGCGGTCCGAGGTGCGTCTGAGGTTCTTTATGCGCGTCCTCGCCGCGAGTCTCAGTGTCATAGCTGTGTCCACTGTCGCGGCCGTGGTCTGGTGGCGCTCGGCCAACATCGGCCCTGTCCAGCGTGGCGCCGATCTGGCGGTGGCCCAGGGCTGTCTAGGCTGCCACGGAGGGCCCGGTGTGTCCCCGCTGCTTCCCCGTGCCTTCGCAGATCTCGATGACGTCGACCCGGCAACACTGCGGGAGTGGATCCTTGACGGCATGCCGCGTCGCGTGCGGCAGGATCCCGAACGCCGAGAGGCCCTCGAGGCAGCGGCGATACGGATGCCGCCGTGGCGGGGGCGCCTCTCTGATGCCCAGATTGACGACCTCGTCGCCTACGTGCGCGCGGTGGCCGCCGTCGATGTTCCGGAGAATGCGACAGCCCGGAAGGGATACGCGGTTGCCGAAGCGCTAGGCTGCTTTCGCTGCCACGGCCCTGGCGGGCGCGGCGCGGGCAGCAACCCCGGGAGCCTCAAGGGCTACATCCCGCCGTGGGACGGCCGCGATTTCGCGGAGCTCGTCGCAAACGACGGCGAGCTGAGAGAGTGGATCCGCGATGGGCGTCCGCAACGGCTCCAGGCGAACCCGTTGGCTCGCTTCTTCCTCGATCGCCAGGTGATTCGGATGCCGGCCTTCCGCGGCCAGGTCACGGAGGAGGAGCTGCGGGCGCTCGAGGCCTACATTGGCTGGCTGCGGGCGAAGGTGTCAGGTTCCGAAAGGAGCGTACGCCAGGGGGCCAGCCCGCCTCACCAGGTCGCTCTGCGGCAGTCAAACGAAGTGGCTCTCAAACGATGCGATCGATGTCCTTCAGCAACGAATCGATGGACATCTGACGCCCCGCTGCGTACGCCGCGGCCCACCGATCCGGCGCAAGGCGGGCACGCACCTCGCGTTCCCCCAGTCCCATAAGGTTGTCCAGTGACTGTCGGACGGCGACTGTCGCACGTGTTCGTTCGGTAACGGCGTCGCGAGCTCCCAGAATTCGCGCCGCCCACGCCTCGTCGCCCTTGAGCATCGCTGCAACGGCGAGCGGGCCCAGCGCGAAGACGAATGCGTGATTCTCGTGGAGCCCGCGAATAAGCGTGAGGCTTTCGCGCACGATCGCGATGCTTTCATCGGCGTTTCCGCGCAGCACGGCGAGGATCGCACGGACATCCAGCGCGAGCGCCAGGAACCACGGACCAACAGGCCGAAGCACGGAGGTGGCTTCATCGAGCAGGCGCTCGGCGGATGTCGAGTCGCCGGTCGCAAGGTGGACCGTCGCCATCCCGGTCAGTGCATTCCCGATCCCCCACGCGAGTGCCAGCGCGCGGAACCGTTCAAGACTCCGGGCATAGTGTTCCCCGGCCGCGTCCAGGTGGCCGAGGGAGTATTCCACGCGCCCCAACAGGTTCTCAGCCTGCGCCACCACCGCGATGTCGCCGGTATCGCAGGCCAGTGCCAGGGCGCGCGCCAAAGCGGTGCGTGCGTACCCGACCTCTCCCTGCGAGTACCCCATCGCACCCGCTCCGAGCAGCGCCCTCGATTCGACAGCCGGCGGAAGAGAAGGCAGCTTGAGGATCTGCTCGTACCACCGGAGGCCCTCGGCCGCATGGCCACGAATGATCCAGAAGAACATCAGCCCCAGCGCGATGTCGATCGCTTCGGCGGGACGGTCGTGATCGATGAGCCAGGCCAGGGCACCGCGGTAGGTCTCGAGATCTTCCCGTACGCGATCCAGCCATTCAACCTGCGCGGATCCGGCCAGCCCCTCAGCGGCCAGGGAGGCTTCAGCGGTGCTATAGCGCACCAGGCCCTCCACGGCGTCGTCGCGTTCACCTGCACTCGTGAGCTCGAGGGCCGCGTACGCCCGCACGGTTTCGAGCATGTCGTACCACGGACGACTCGCCACACAGGTCTCGCTTTGCAGAAGGAGGCTCTTGTCGATCAAACCAGCCGCTGCGCAGAGCGCTTGGTCGTTCCCGGGCGAGGAATCCTCGCGACCGGCAAGGACCGCCGCGGCTGCCTCTATCGGAAAGCGTCCCGGCAGCACGCCGAGGCGGCGGAACAGACGCTGCTCGTTCGGTGCCAATAGTTGATAGCTCCACGCGACAGTCGCATTGATGGTCTGTTGCCGTTCGGGGAGATCGCGCGGTCCGCCGGTCGAGAGAAGGACATCGTGCATGAGTCTGCGGAGCAAATCCTCGGCCGTCAGTACTTTGATCCATCGGGCCGCGAGTTCGAGCGCGAGCGGCAGTGCATCGAGCCGTCGACAAATCGCGCTCACCGTGGGGCCGTTCGAAGCCGTGAGACAAAAATCAGGTTGCACGTCCCGAGCCCGTTCCACGAATAGCCGCACTGCGGGAGCGCGCGCGAGGTCGGCGGGCGACCTCACGTCCACGTTCACATCCAACGCGAGTGGCCTCACGGCGTATTCCCGCTCTCCTCGCACACGGAGGGGGGCGCGGCTGGTGGCCAGCACTCGGAGCGCGTCCACGGACATCAGGAGATCCGCTACCAGCGGCGCCTTGTCCAGCACGTGCTCGAAGTTGTCGAGCACCAGCAACGTCGGCTGACCCTCGCACGCGAGCCGCGCGCGCCTCAGCAAGTCGAGCGCCGTATCGTCCACCACTCCGAGAGCCTCGGCAATCGCCGGCGCGACGAACGCGGAGTTCCGAACTGCGGCCAACCCTACGAACAGCACACGGCATGCGCTCTCGTCGGCGATCGCGTGTGCGAGCTCCAACGCCAGACGCGTCTTCCCAACGCCGCCCGGCCCGATGAGCGTAATGAGACGTGCAGCGGGATCTGCCAGCAAGTCCCGTAACGCCTTCACGTCGGTATCGCGGCCGAGAAGGGCGGTCAGGGCCAGGGGCAGCGAGACGTGACTCAGTTCATCGACTGCCGGGGCCTGAGCGGGAGCCCGCGCGCTCGCAAGGAGCGCTTCACGGGTCGGACCTCTCAGGTCAAGAGCCGCGGACAGTGCGCGCACGGTCTCGACATGCGGCCGCCGTCTTTCGCCGCGTTCCAGCGCGCTGACGCCATGAACCGAAAGGCCCGCAATCGTCGCGAGCTCCTCCTGTGTGTAGCCCGCAGCCTCGCGAAGTGCTTTCAGCAGCGCGCCAAATGACCCGGGAGGGCCGGGTTTCATGACCGCGTGATCCTACACCCGGCTTGTACGGTCCTCGTACGGGTTACTCTGGCCACCCGGCCGAGTGACCGCGTTCGGCGCATCACTTGCGTGCTGGACTTTTCGCCTGTTGCGCGAAAGCCTGCGCGATTCTCACCGCGAGCGACGACGTGTCCGCGAACGAGATGTTCGACGTGACGGACACGACGATCCCGCGCTCGGGGAACGTCATGAAAGACGCCACCCTCCCGCCCATCAGGTCCCCGTCGTGGCCGGCCTGTCGCGTTTGTTCACCCGCCAACGCGACGGTCTCGAGGTCCCAGCCTAGACCGTAACCCGTCTCCTGCCCCGAGGCCAGTCGCTGTGGCGTCTGGAGTAATTGGACGGTGGCGGGTTGCAGCAGCTTGCCGCCGTTGATCGCCATACCGAAGCGCACCAGGTCGGACGGGGTGGACAGGAATGCGCCGGATCCCGCGAAGCAGGAATAGTCGACCTCTCGCGGCGGCTGCGGGCCGTAACGGGGATCCGCCGCGAACCTCGGGAAGTAGAACGTCGCCCGATCCGGGAGCGGCTCCGTCGCGGAGTCGGCCCTCGTGTCGTCCATGCCCAGCGGCCTGAAGATCCGCTTCCGCATGAACGTGAAGAACGGCTCGTCCGCGGCGGCTTCGACGGCCGCGCTCACCAGGATCCAGCCGTAGCTCGAATAGCGGTATTGGGTCCCCGGCTCGAACAGCAACCGACGCTCCGCAAAGCGCTGCAACCCTTCGACCGTCTGCTCGCAGCGCACCGACAGAGGCTCCTCGTCACCGGCGTCGTTCCTGACGCCGGCCAGATGGCCCATCAACTGGCGCAGTGTCACGGGCCACTGTTTCTCCGGGAACGCAGGCACGTACGTCTGAATCACGTCGTCGAGCTTCAGCCGGCCTTCCTCCAGCAGCAGGCCGACCGCGGCCGAAGTGAGCGGCTTGGAGGCGGTGCCGATCCTGAATCTCTTATCTGGCGCGACGGGTACCCGGTCCTCGAGATCCGCCCAGCCAAAGCCTTCCGCCCACACGATGTCGCCACCGACTCCAACCGCCACCGACAGTCCCGGCAGGTTCTGCTCGGTGAGACCTGCACGGACGATCTGCCGCCCCTGCTCCACGGCGTCAGCCCACTTTGGCAACGGGGCCGAATGCGTCACGGATGGCACGTCCTGCGGATCCGGGTGCAGGGGCGTCGCAGTGGCGCTCATGTACCCCCAAAGCCCCAGAATCGCCGCGAGGAGCAGCCCGACGGCCAGGACGATCAGTGCCAGCCAGGTCTCCGTCCGATTCTTCGACACGTTCCCTCCACTCAGCTCTGGACCTTTCTCTGCTGGGCGTTGGCATCCGACTTCAGATCGATCAGCTGCCGTTGGTGGACGCTGCCGGCGCTGATGAACTGACTTGCTCGTCCCGCCGCTTCGCGAGGCGCTTCATGATGCGCGCGAGGCCACTGGCTGACTTGACAAGATTGTCGATGCAGTATACTTTGCATTGTAAAGCATGCGTATTGTCCGGGCGGCCAACCTCGGCATGTGTTTCGGTGTTCGCGATGCCATCGCGCTCGCGCTCGAGCACGCTGACGCCGGCCCCCTCACGATCCTCGGCGACCTCGTCCACAACCCCACCGTCCTGAGCGCCCTCGAGGCGAAGGGCATCACGGTCGCGCAGGACGTCGCACACGTCAAGACGCCGGTCCTGATGGTGACGGCCCACGGCACGTCCGAGCGGACCCTCGCGCGGACCCGCGCCCTGGGGCTGACGGTGATCGAAGCCACGTGCCCGCTCGTACACGTCGCGCACCGCGCCGTCGCGGCCCTCGCGCGCGATGGCTACCACGTTGTCATCGTCGGGCAACGCGACCACGTGGAGGTGCGCGGCCTCACCGGCGATCTCGATCGCTTCGACGTCGTGCTCGAAGACGATGACGTTCTCGCGCTCGAGGAGCATCCACGCCTCGGCGTGGCGGCCCAGACGACGCAGCCGGTAGAGAAGGTGCGGCGCTTGGTCGACCTGATCCGACGGCGATTCCCGCAATCTGACGTGCGCTTCCTCGACACAGTCTGCAAGCCCACCAAGGAACGGCAATCCGCGGCGGTCGAGATGGCACGCCGGGCCGACGTCGTCATCGTGGTCGGCGGCCGGTCGAGCAACAACACGCGCGAGCTGGCAAAGACCTGTGCGCGCTACTGCGCCCGCGTGCATCACGTGCAGACCGACGCAGACGTCCGCCCTGAATGGTTCGATGCCGCGAACGTCGTGGGACTGACGGCCGGCACCTCGACGCCGGACGACGTCATCGACCGCGTCGAGGCGCGCATCCGCCAGGTCGAGGCCCAGATCGAGGCAAAGTCGCGAAGCGTCGCGGGCGTCGCGGAGGGGCTGCGGTGACCGGTCACCTCTCGGAGCGAACGCGCTGGGCGATCGTCATGGCCTTCGCGATCGCGATGGCCTGGGTCGAAGCCGCAAGCGTGTTTTACATCCGCGCGCTCGTCGATCGGATCCAGCCGTACCAGTCAGACCCGCTGCCGATGCACGGAGCGCTGGGCAACGTCGAATTGTGGCGCGAGGCGGCCACGCTTGTCATGATCGCCACGCTGGGGGTGCTCGCGGGGCGCACGTGGCGGCGTCGCGCCGGTTACGCGGCGCTTGCGTTCGGCGCCTGGGACATCTTCTATTACGTCTTCCTTCGCCTCATCTCGGGCTGGCCGAGGACGCTGCTGGACTGGGACATCCTGTTCCTGCTGCCGCTTCCATGGTGGGGGCCTGTGCTCGCGCCAGTCAGTATCGCGCTGGTGATGATCCTGTGGGGCACGCTCGCGACGCAGTCGAGTGATGGTGCGACCGACGCCCGCTGGGCGTGGGCGCTTGCCTGCGTCGGGATCGTGCTGGCGCTCGCCGTCTTCACCATCGATACCTGGCGGGCGCTGCCGGATGGCCGTGACGCGGTTCTGCAGGTGCTGCCGACGACGTTCAACTGGCCGCTGTTCTGGGTGGCCTTGCTGCTGATGGCGTCACCGGCACTTCATCACGTTGCCTTCTTACCCACGACGAAGTCTGTATTCCGGCGGCTCTGACTCTTCACCCTCGACCACGACCGTCCGCGTCATCGCGTGCGATCCAGGAGACTCGCAATCTTCTGGCTCCACGTCCTGAAGGACGTCCCCGAAGCGTTCGGTTGCGCGGTGGGCCGTTGCGCGGTCGGGCCGCCTGATCCCCGACGGCTTCCGGCGGTACTTGTGTTGACGCAGCCGCGAGGCGAGACCGGCGAGTCGATGGCCGCGGTGAGCGCCCCTGTGGAGCGCCGCGAGCGCAAGGCAAGCCGGACCGCGCCGCGCAGGCGCCAGAGTCCGGGCGAGAGGGACGGGAGCGCGTTGGGCCCGTATCGCGAAGCCAACCACCGCTGCAGGGTTCACTCCCTCCCGGGCCCGTTTCAAGTGGTGACCAGTGACCCGATGGCGTAACATCTCGCTGTTCCCATACCCCATGCGCCAGCTCGACTGGGAGCTTGTCAAGCGGCTGTTCGCGGAAGCCCGCGCGCAGCCGGAGAACGAGCGTGAGCTGTGGCTTGCGAACGTCGACGCGGATCGCTCCGTGGTTGCGGAGGTCCGATCGCTGATCGACTCGCTGGAGCGCGCGGGCAGTTTCCTGGAAGAGTCCGGTCTGCCCACTCTCGGCGCCGCCGCCGGGGCGTCGCCGCCGGAGGCAGACCCCGTGCGCCGATTCGCACCGGGCGACCGGCTCGGACGCTACGAGATTGTCGAATTGCTCGGTGCCGGCGGCATGGGCGAGGTCTACCGCGCGGCCGACATGCGGCTCGATCGAACGGTGGTCCTGAAAGTGCTACCGAAGCAAATGGCGGCGTTTCCCGAGTGGCGGGCGCGTCTGGAGCGGGAAGCGCGCGCTGTCTCCAGCCTGAAGCATCCGAACGTGTGCGCCCTGTACGACATCGGACAGGAGGGGGGCGTCGACTTCCTCGTCATGGAGTACCTCGAGGGCGAGACGCTCGATGAGCGCCTGCGCCGGGATGCTCCGCCGATCGGCGACGTGCTGGCCTGGGCGATGCAGATTGCGGCCGCGCTCGATGCTGCGCACGAGCGCGGGCTCGTGCATCGCGACCTCAAGCCCGCCAACATCATGCTTACGCCTTCCGGCGCGAAACTGCTGGACTTCGGAGTGGCGAAGGTCACCCCTGCGCTGGCCTCCGGGCCCGTGGCTGATCCGACGACGCCCCGGACGGCAGCCGAGTCGATCACGCAGCATGGGGTGCTGGTCGGGACCGCCGAGTACATGGCGCCCGAGCAGATCGACGGCGGACAGGTCGATCGGCGCGCCGACATCTTTGCCTTTGGCGCGGTCCTGTACGAGATGACGACCGGGCGAAAGGCGTTCGGCGCCGCCGACCGGGCCGGCGTGTTCGAAGCCATTCGCACGCGCGACGTGCCGCCGCTCTCTCGGGTGCGCAGGCGCACTCCGCGGTCGCTGGACCGTGTGGTCAGAACCTGCCTGGCGAAGGACCCTGGCGCGCGCTACCAGACGGCGGCGGCGTTGCGCCGGGATCTGAGCGGGGTCGCCCTCGGCGAACGACGATTCCGGCGCCGCCGGTGGTTTGCCGCTGCCGTGCCGGTGGTGGCCGCCGGGCTGGCGCTCACCTGGCCGCTCTTCGAGCGGCGGCCGCCGGCGGTTGCCGATGACCGCGGCGCGCGCGTCATGCTCGCCGTGCTGCCCTTTGCGAACCAGAGCGGCGACCCTGGTCAGGATTACCTGAGTGCCGGGCTCACCGACGAGCTCATCACGGAGCTTGGCCGACTGCACCCCGAACGGCTCGGCGTGATTGCGCGCACCTCCGCGGTGCGATACCAGCAGAAGCGCGGCGATACGTCCGGCGTCGCGCGCGATCTTGGCGTGGACTACTTCATCGAGGGAAGCGCCGCGCGCGCGGGCACCACCCTGCGGATTGGGGTGCGGCTCGCGCGCGCCGCGGATCAGACGCAGGTGTGGGCCGAACGGTACGAGCGCCAACTGGACGACATGCTGAGGCTGCAAGCCGACGTCGCGCGATCGATCGCCAGGGAAGTCGCGGTGGCGCTCACGCCGGAGCGGCGCGCGCGACTCGACGCGCGCACAACGATCGATCCGGAGGCTGTCGAGCACTACCTCAAGGGGCGGTACTTCTGGAGCAAGCGGACCGAGGAGGGGCTGACCCGGGCTGTCGCGGAGTTCGAGGCGGCGGCCCGGAAGCATCCGGGCTACGCGGTCGCGCACGCGGGCATCGCCGATTCGTACCTCCTGCTGGCCTACTACTCGTACTTGCCGCCGGACCAGGCGTTCGGCCCGGCACGCGCGGCAGCGACGAAAGCGCTGGCACTGGACTCCGGGCTCGCCGAGGCCCACGTCTCGCTCGGAGCCATCCACGCGTACGACCATCGATGGACCGACGCCGAGGCCGAATATCGCCAGGCGCTGCGCCTGAACGCCAACTATCCAACCGCGCACCAATGGTACGCGAACCAACTGATCGGGCAGGCGCGGGTCGCCGAAGCGCAGGCACGCATCCTGCGCGCGCGCGAACTGGATCCGCTTTCGCTGATCATCCAGGTCAACGTGGCGAACATCTTCCTCCTCAGCCGCGAGTACGACCGCGCCATGGAGGAATGCCGGATCGCGCTCGACATGGAGCCGCGCTTTGTCACCGCCCTCTGGGTCCTGGGCCGGGTGTACGAGCTCACGGGACGCTTTCCGGAGGCGGTCGGGGAGTTCCAGCGCGGCCTCGCCGTGGAGCCCGAAAGCACGCTTCTGCGCGCCGCGCTGGCGCGCACGTACGCCCTGTCGGGCGCTCGGGGGCAGGCGGAAGCCCTGCTTCGGGAGCTGAGCGCCGGCGCCCGGCAACGTTACGTCTCCCCCCTCCATCTCGCACTGGTCCATGCGGCGCTGGGCCAGCGCGACCAGGCGTTCGCCTCACTCGAACGGGCCGTACGCGAGGGCGCGAACCTGCTGATCTACCTCAAGGTCGATCCCGCGTACGACAGCCTGCGTAGCGATCCGAGGTTTGGCGAGCTGCTTCGCACGCTCGGGCTCGGTGATGACCTGCGTCCTCCCTTGACGGGTCCGCGTCCGGCAGGTTCCGGCCGGGACTAACGCTTAGAGGTCCTCCCGGCTACTCGTGCGCGACCCTGAGAAAGCCGTGCGCCCCCGTCGAATCGGTGAAATACCCGACGATCTGTCCTTCCGCGTTGATACCAAACGCCTGCGTGCTGGCAGCCCCGGGCACGTCGACGGACGTGAACGCGCCGCGATGGAACAGGAATCCGTGGAACCCGGTTGCATCGCGATTCCATCCGACGATCGCGCCGGTCGGGCTGATGTCCCAGGCGCGCGTCGTCACGGAACCAGGGACGGCAAACGTCGTCAGGACGCCGCTCCGGATGGCGTAGCTGTAGACCGGCCCGGCCGGGTCGAAATAAATGCCCGCGATGTCACCTGACGGGTTCACCCCGTTGTGCATCGTCCGTACGAGGGAGTAGGACGTCACCGTACCGTTCGCGTCTCTCGTGAAGCCGTACATCGTGTTGACAATCGTCGCGCCGGCAGGCGTGGAGACGTGATAGCAGCCAACGATCGTTCCGTTCGGGCTGATCTTGATGGGCATCGTGTTGGGTTGTCCGGGGACATCGATGTTCGAGAGGACGCCGTCTCGTAACAAGAATCCATGAATCGTGTTGTCGGAGAGACCATACATCCCGACGACATCCCCCTGCGGAGAGATGCCTCTCGCCTCGGTCCAGGCCGCATCCGGATAGTCGAACGCCGTGAAGGTCCCGTTCCGGAGGACGAATCCGTGATAGCCCGAGCTGTCTTCGAATGCTCCCACGATGTCCCCCGCAGGGTTGATGCCGAGCGCGTAGGTTGCATCGGCGCCCGGGTAGTCGATCGTCGTGAACTGCACCTGTCCCGGTGCCGGCAGCGGCAACAAGGCCACCGCACAGAACATCAAGCCGGCGCGCATTGCGGTACGCATGACGGACCTCCTCCCGAGAGTCCCGGGCACCAGTGTCCCGGGTATGAGAGTGTTTCGCGGCCGCTCCGTTTGCACCGGTCCACGCGGCTGACGGATCAGTGCCCCGGGGCTGGCTCCTCTGGTTGTTGCAGGAGTGTGACTGTCTTGGATCGCGCGAACCGGAGGGGAATCAGCTAATCTGGGTGCCGATCCCCGTCCCTCCGTCGGCACGGGCGGGCGCATCTACCATGGACGGATCCTCACCGTCCAACGTCACGCGGCTGCTCCTTGACTGGAGTCGGGGGGATCGGTCCGCGCTCGATCGGCTGATGCCGCTGGTCTACGCCGAGCTGCGGGTATTGGCGGACCGAAGCCTGCGCCACGAGCGAACCGGCCATACGCTGCAGGGGACCGCCCTCGTCCACGAGGCCTACCTCAAAATGGTGGACCAGCGTCAGGTGCGGTGGCAGGACCGGGCGCACTTTTTTGCGGTCGCCGCACAGCTCATGCGCCGCATTCTCGTGGATCACGCGCGGCGGCACCGCGCCGCCAAGCGTGGGAGCGGTAAGCCCGGGTTGCCGCCCGACGAAGCCGACGTCCCGGCACCGCCTACGTCGCTCATAGACTGGCTGGCGCTCGATCGCGCGCTCGATCGGCTGGCCGCGCTCGACGAGCGTCAGGCGCGCATCGTCGAGCTGCGGTTCTTTGGCGGACTGACGATCGAGGAGACAGCCGAGGTGCTGCAGGTCTCTCCGGCGACCGTCAAGAACGAGTGGAGCCTGGCGCGCGGCTGGCTCTATCGCGAGCTGCAGGGACGGATGGACCGATGAAATCACGCAGTTGCTGTTGGCCGGTGGATCGGTGATGGCCGCAAACGACCGGCGATCGGGCACGCCTCGGCCGCGCGATCTGGGAGCGAGCCTCGTCGCGGCGTGGAGATCGAACAACCGCGCCAACATCCACCTCGTCCAGAACCTGCCATCAGCGCTCTGGGACGTCGAGGTCCCTGGAGTGCCCCGGCGTACGGTCCGAATGATCGCCGCGCACCTGCACAACGCGCGGTGCACGTGGGTGAAAACGCTCGGGCGCGAGCACGGCATTGCTGCTCCCGCTCGAGTGGACCATCACCGCGTGACACGCCGGGCGCTCGTCCCGGCACTCGGGCGAAGCAGCGCAGGAATCGAAGCGCTTCTCGAGCTCGGCCTGGCGTCGGACGGACAGCTCCCGCCTTCAAAGGGGTACGTCTGGCGAAACCTGTCGCTCGACGTCGGCCACGTGCTGACCTACTTCGTCGCGCACGAGGCGCATCACCGCGGCCAGATCATCATGGTGGCCCGCCAGACCGGGCACCGGCTGCCGACGGCGATCTCCGGCGGCCTGTGGCAGTGGAAGATGCCTCGCTGATCGGTGCGTCGGGCGCTGTCCTTTCGCTCGCGCGATTCTGTGCAAATCCGGTAATTACTGCGACACGGACTGCACCTGGTGCAGGCGGCGTCCGATAACCGTGGCATGCCTCAGACTGAACCCGTCCCACCGCTGTTGCCGTGCCTCAAGGAACGCAAGTGGCAGGGGAAGGACGGCGCCGTCTGCCGCGCGCTGTGGGAGGAGCAACCGTCCGCCTTCATGCCGTGGCTGGCGCTCGGCTACGACCATCCGCACACGTTCGAGTTCCTCGGCCGGGATCGTCTCGCCGCGATGAACGCGACCGAACAGGCACTCGAGCGGGAGGCGATCGAGAACCTGGCCGGGCGCAAGGCGTCGTGGCAGCCGTTCGACGTCGACGTGCCGGACGGAAAACGCCTCCACCTGCTCCTGTGCACCGACGACTTCTTTGCCGCCGAGCGCATCCTCGACGCCAGCTTCATGCAGGAGGCGCAGCGCGAGCTGCGCGCGCCCGGCCTGCTCGTGGGGATCCCGCGCCGCGGCCTGCTGCTCGCCACCAGCGTCGAACAGGACGAACAGATGGTGGGGGCGTTCGGCGCCGTTGTCGCCGGGCAGTTCTCGCGGGGTGAAACCGCGATCATCTCCCCGATGATGTTCGCGCTCAAGGATGGCGCCCTCGTCGGCATCATCGAGGCGGTCGCCGACGCGGTGGTGCCGGAGGGCGAGCCGGCGGGAGCGCCGGAGGAAGAGGACCAGGACGACCCGAACGCGCCCTACATCACCTCCATAGCCAGCCGGAACGACGAGGGCACTGAGGACATCCACCTCATGGCCGGCGGGCAGGACGCGATGCGGCTCGCGAAGGGAATCGCGTCCGGCTTCATGGAGCTGCTGAAGTCGAACGCCGCGCGCAAGGAGTTCAGCGGGCACATCCAGGTCGTCGTGCTCGGCATGACGCCGCCGGAAGCGCGCACGCACATCCCGGTCGTGCTCGAGCACCTGCGGGGCGTGTGCTCCGAGCTGTCGAACGGCGCGCGGCAGTTCCGCGTGTCACTGACCTACCAGCGCGAGACGCCGGGCTTCGCGGCCGACTCGCTTGACGAGGCGTCCGACCGGATGGAGCCGGAGACGGACGAGACGCCTGCAGCCAAAGCGCCATGGTGGAGGCGGCTGCCCGGATGGATGCGGTTCGGCGCCGGCGCGCGCGATCAGTGAGCGGGGCCGGGCTCCGGCGGATCACCGGCATAGTCCTGCTCGCTGCTCTCGTCTTCTCTCAGCTCGATGACGTGCTCGACGCTCGGCCGGTAGAACGACTGGATCTCGAGCATCGCGCCGCCGATGGCCGCGCTGCCACGATGGCGGTAGTGGATCCAGCCGCGCCCCTCCATCCACAGGGCCAGCCGGTGGACGCCGAACAGCGCAACGGCAAGGACCGGCACGATGAGCCAGGCGTAGACCGCCATCCGCAGACCCGAACCTAACCGAACCGGAACAGCTCGCGCCCGTACGGTGTGCCTGGCCACGGTGTCGTGACCACCATGATGAGCACCGACAGGCCGTAGAACACCAGCGCCCGCGAGAAGCGTGACCGGTCGGTTGTCGCTTTCCGCACGCGCACCCGCCCGACGTGCGCGAGCGCGAGCGCCACGATCATTCCCGCCGGGTGCTCCACGAACCAGTACCGCGTGGCCGGATCCGCCATCGACTCTCCCACGTACTGGCGCGCCATCGCGATGATGGGGCTCGCGAACAGGTAGAGCAGCAGCCCGATCAGGAACTGCACGTCGAAGAGCACCGTGTACAGCCGCCCTCCGCCGGCGTCGCGCGGTCCCCAGGCCCGGCCGCTCGACCGGCCGGCCGCCGCGCGCGCCACCGCCATCAAGCCGGCGAGCAGCACAACCCACCGCAGCCACGAGTGCAGCACGATCAGAACGGTGTACATGAGCTCACTCTACATTGATTGTCCGGCCGGTGGCGAGTACACTTGAAAGTTCCAGCGCACGCCGGGCCGCACCGCGGTTCGGACCCTGTGCAATCCCAGACTGCGAACCGCGTCAGGGCCGGAAGGCAGCAGCGCTAAGCAGAGCCTCGGATGTGCCGCAGGTCATCCGGACCGCGGTGGGGCCCGGCCCCGCCTGGGCCGTCCGAACCAGACTCATGTCCTATCAGGTGCTCGCGCGCCGGTGGCGGCCGCGCCGCTTCGACGACGTGGTCGGCCAGCCAGGGGTCACCCGCACCCTGCGCAACGCCCTCGAGAGCGGGCGGATCGCGCACGCGTACGTCTTCGCGGGCCCGCGGGGCATCGGCAAGACGACGACCGCGCGCATCCTGGCGCGCGCGCTCAACTGCGTCAAGGGGCCGACTCCCGACCCGTGCGGCGAGTGCGACGCCTGCGTTGGCATCGCCGAAGGGCGCGACATGGACGTCCTCGAGATCGACGCGGCCACCCACACGCAGGTCGAGAAGGTCCGCGACACGATCATCTCCGGCCTCGGCTTCGCACCGGCGCGCGATCGCTACAAGATCTTCGTCATCGACGAAGTGCACCGGCTGTCGCAGCAGGCGTTCGACGCCCTGCTGAAGTCAGTCGAGGAGCCGCCACCGCACGTCATCTTCATGATGGCGACGACCGAGCTGGAGAAGGTGCCGGCCACGATCCAGTCGCGCTCGCAGGTGTTCGAGCTCAAGCCGCTGTCGCTGAAGCTGATCGCGGACCGGCTGAGGGAGATCGCGGCGGCCGAAGGGCTGCAGATCGATGACGCGGCGGTCATGCTGATCGCGCGCGCCGCGGACGGCAGCATGCGCGACGCGCTGAGCGCGCTGGATCAGGTCCTCGGGTTCGCGGGCGCCGCCGTGGACGCGGAGAGCGTCACCACGGTGCTCGGTCTCGTCCGGCGCGACCTCGTGCTCGACATCATCGAGGCGGTCGCGCGCGAGGACGCGCCCGCGGTGTTCGATCTTGCGGGACGCGCCGTCGAGGCGGGCTACGATCTGCGCCAGGTGTGCCGCGAGCTCGCGCGTGCCTGCCGGGACCTGCTGGTGGTCTCGGTCGATCCCTCGCGCGTCGCCGATCCGGAGATCGCGCAGGAGAGCGAGCGCGAGCGCCTGCAGAGCGTGGCGCGTCTCTTCTCGTACGAGGACCTGATGCGCGCTTTCGACGTGCTGGCGCGCGCCGAGCTCGAAATCAAGGGGGCCGCGCAGCCGCGCTATCACGTCGAGATGGCGCTGCTGAAGTGGATCCACCTGCGCAGGCTGGTGCCCCTCGCCGATCTCATCGCGGCCCTCGAGTCGGGAGGCGGGCCGCGCGTGACGCTGCCGCCGCCCGCGCCGCGGCCGGCCCCGCCCGCCCCGGTTCCCCAGCGCCCGTCCGCTCCCCCCACGCCGATGGCGAGGGTGGCCACTCCTCCGGATATCGCTCGCGAAGGGCGCGACGTACAACCTGAACCGGCCCGCGCGGACCGTGTCTCCCCAATACAGGGAACGGCGACGCCGGAGCGGGGTGGCCGTCGCGACGATCCACCAGGGTCCGCCGCTCCCGAGAGGGCGGCACCGGGCGCGCCGGCAGCGACCGGGGCGAAGGGCAACTTCAAGGACGCGTTCCTCGCGCAGATCCGCCAGGAGAAGAAGTTCTTCTACGGCACCGTGGTCGCGCAGGCGCACCGGATCGACGTCAGGGGGGACGAGGTCGTCTTCGCGTACGCACCCAATCACAAGGCGCTCCGCGCGCAGCTCGATCAGCACCGCGCGTGGCTTGAGGGAATCGCGGAGAACGTCGCCGGCAGCCGGGTGACGGTCACCAGCGCTGAGGCTGCGCCGCCCGCGCCCGGGGAAGCGGGCGCCGACGTGGAGCCGTCCGCAAACGGCGAGGACCGCGAGGCGGCGCTGCGCGCGAGGGCCATGAAGACGGAGGGGGTCCAGGCGCTGCTGGACGTCTTCGACGCGGAGATCAAAGAGATCGAAGAGATGTGACCGCCATGAACATTCAGCAGATGATGAAGCAGGCCGCCCAGATGCAGGAGCGGCTGCAGAAGCAGATGGCCGACATGCGCGTCGAAGGGTCCGCCGGCGGCGGGATGGTGACCGTGTCGATCAACGGCGCCAAGCAGATCCAGAAGCTGACGATCGATCCCGACTGCGTGTCGAAGGAAGACGTCGAGATGCTGCAGGACCTGATTCTCGCGGCGATCGCCGACGCGCAGCGGAAGGTGGACGAAGAACTTTCCAAGCAGATGGGCGGCCTGATGGGGGGCCTCAAGATCCCCGGCCTCGGCTGATGAGCCGTCCCGATCCGCTCGCCCGGCTCGTCGAGCAACTCCAGCGGCTGCCGGGCATCGGCTCGAAGAGCGCGCAGCGGCTGGCCTTTCACATCCTGAAGACGCCGCGCGAAGAGGTCGAGCGGCTGGCCGACGCGATGCGCGAGGTGAAGGACCGCGTCACATACTGCACGATCTGCAGCAACATCACCGACGTCGATCCCTGTTACTTCTGCACGAGCGACACCCGCGACCACCGGACCATCTGCGTCGTCGAACAGCCGGAAAACGTCTCGGCGATCGAGAAGACGCGCGAGTTCAAGGGCGTGTATCACGTCTTGATGGGAGCGCTCTCGCCGCTGCACGGCGTCGGGCCGGACGATCTGAAGGTCAAGCCGCTGCTGGAGCGCGTGGCGGGAGGGAAGGTGGACGAGGTCATCCTCGCGACGAACCCGAACGTGGAAGGGGAGGCGACGGCGATCTACCTGGCGCGCCTGCTCAAGCCGCTCGGGGTCAAGGTCACTCGCATCGCCATGGGCGTGCCCGTCGGGAGCGACCTCGAGTACGCCGACGAGATCACGATGCTTCGTGCTATGGAAGGGCGCCGCGAGGTGTGATGGCCGTGCCGGGCTGCTGTTCCCCCGCGAGGGCCCGCATCCGCACCGCGAGCGCGATCCAATACACGTTGGCGCCGACGAGACAGAACACCAGCACGAGCGGGAGCGCATCGAGCAACGCAAGCACCAGAATGCCGTACGGCATCTGGGCGCGCGTGCCGGCGTCCGCCAGCCTCGCGAGCCATCTGGTCCAACCTGCGCCCCCCTCCTCGAACCGTCCCTTGACGGTGCGGGCGAACCGCTCCGGGGCGGTCCCGGTCATGCGGTGCCGCAGGTACAGCAGCATCAGGGCGGTAACCGCCATCCCGGCGATGCCGAGTCCTCCGATCCAGTAGAAGCCCGCCCATCCGCTCCCGCGCGCGAGGCCCACGGTCATGCCGGCGAAGATCGCGAAGTAGTACGTGTAGTCCGTGACCGTCTCGAGCCAGCAACCGAAGGCGGATTCCTGGTGCTTGAGGCGGGCGATCTCGCCGTCGCAGCCGTCGAGGATGCTGGCGGCGAGGGAGACGGCGGCGCCCGCGACGCCCATGAGATAGCTGCCGCGGCTGAACAGCCAGGCCGAGTAGAGGCCGAGCGCCAGCAGCCCGATCGAGAACTGGTTGGCGGTGACCGGCGTGCGCAGCAGCGCGATGCTGATCGGGAGGGATATGCGCCGGTTGAACCGCGCGAGGTTGTGATCGGTCGGCTTGAACACGGCCGCGCGGATCTCGCGTTCGGCGGCGGGCAGATCCTGGGCGCTGCGAACGCGGGTGGCGAGCATCTCGAGGTCCTGCCCGCCCGGCCGGGGGATCCCTCCGGCCTCGACGCGCAAAACGGGGCCGGGCCCCGATTGTCCCCTTTCCGGGACAATCGGGGCCTGGCCCCGTGTCAGCAGCCCGGCACGCTCGGCCAGCCGGGCGAGCCGCCGGTCGTCTTCGCGCCCCGTGAACTGCACCCGCCCGCAGCCGGCCCGGCGCGCCGCGCGGAACACGCGCTCGGCGATCGGCAGCCCCGCCACTCGCCCGAACAGCGCCACGTCGTCGGTGCCAGCGGGCGTGACGTACATCAGCACCGCGCCTGCTCCTGTATCCGCGCGGCGCTGCCTGCGCGGATACAGCAGCAGGCCCACCGCCGCCCAGAAGATGCCGCGGATGCGGCGCGCGAGCGCCAGCGCGGCCCCCCCGGAGGTCGCGCCGATCGCCGCCACGGCTGCCAGGCTCGAGGCCTCCAGGGCGCCGAGGTTACCGGGAATGAACGCGGACGCGAAGCTCGCGACGCGGCTGAACGTCTCCGCGGTCATTGCGCCGGTGAAGGTGACCGGGATGCCGGCCGCGCGGAGGACCACGATCACCTCGACGGCCATGGACACGTAGCAGATCACGTTCATCGACGTGAGGACGAGGAGCCGCCGCGGGTTCTGCCGCGCGACGGCGAGCAGTTGCCGCTCGACCGCGACGATGAAGCGCGCGACCGGGCTGTTCGTACCGCCGAACAGGCGCGAGAGGTAGGTGCGGCGGCTGGTCACCACGAGCACGGCGAGCAGCGTCAGGACCGACGCAACGATCGCAAACGCGCGAAACACGCGGAACCAGACGCGCGTCAGCGGCAGCGTCGCCATCGCCACGAGCGCGGCGATGCCGATGATGGCGGTCGTCAGCACCATGAAAGCAAGGCGCTCGAGCGCGACGGCCGCGGTGGCTTCGCGCGGATCCACTTCGTCCAGGAGGATGACCTTGAGCGGCTCGCCGGCGATCCCGCGCAAGGTGAGATAGCTGAACGCCTCCGCGGCGATCCGCACGCGCGCGAGGCGCCAGAAGCCGATGCGATGCGGGTCGGGGAAGCAGACGGCCCAGGCGACGGTGCGCGCGAGGTGCCAGACGCCCGACGCGGCGAGCACCAGCGGCAGCGCCAGGCCCAGGTTGCGCGCCTGCCCCCGCAGCGTGCCGAGGTCCAGCATCCACAGCGTGGCCGCGAGAAGGGCGACGCCGAGCAGGAGCGCCGCCCAGGAGATGACGTGCGAGCGGTGGGGGGTCATGCCGGCTGCGAGAGCAGCAGGTCTTCGGCGATTTCGAGGTCTTCGACGGTGTCGATGTCCCACCAGACGCCGTCGCCGATGTCGATGCCGCGCACCAGGCCGCGCGACGCGAGCCGCCGGACGCCGCCGCTGAGCGTCGTGTCGCCCGCCGAACAGCTTTCGTCGAGCGCATCGAACAGCGACGCCGTGCAGACGAACAGCCCGGTGTCGAGCGCGTCGTACGGGTCGAGCAGCTTGCCGATCTGCACGATGCGGCCGTCTCCGTCGAGACGCACCCGCGTGGCTTCCTCTGACACTTCGCGCGGGGCGCGCCGCGGATCGATTCCGAGCATCGATTCACCGTCGGCGCCCGGCGTCGAGAGCAGGCGCCGCAGCAACTCGCTGTCGAACAGGTGGTCGCCCATCAGGAGGGCGAATCGCTCGCCGTCGACGGCGCCGCGCGCCGCGAGGACGGACAGCCCGTTCTCCTCGCGCCAGCGCTCGTTGAGGTGGAAGCGCACGGAAAGATCCGAGGGCTTGTCCTGCAGCACGAGCGCGCGGACGTTGTCGGCCTTGTAGCCGAGCACGACCTCGGCGTGGCGGATGCCGGCCCGCGCTGCCGAGTTCATTGTGCGAATGATGAGCGGGATCCCGAGCACCTGCCGGACCAGCTTGGACTGCCCCGTGTCGGTCTTGAAACGGTCGCCGTTCCCTGCCGCCAGAATGATGGCCCGGGTCACGGCGGTTGTCGCGCGCACGTTCACATCTGCCTCATGTTGTCACGATGAGGCGTGAGCCGCGTCGCCTCTCGGATGAAAAAAGCACGTCAGAGCGAATGAGAAAGTATGGCTCTGCTGCTGTCGCCGATGCAACAAACCATCCATAATGACACATAAGCGCTCACGACCGGCCGGTTTCGGGCGCATCCCCTCGGATCAACATGCGTAATCGGAGGCCACGGCGGAGCATCAGGGCGATTCCGGCGGTGCTCCAGAAGAGGACGCGAGCCTTGCGGACCACGGCCAGTGTGACCCCCGACGCGGTCCCGAGGCCCAGTACGCTGGTGATGAGGGCGCTCCCGGCTTCGTCTACGCCCAGGCGCAGCGGCACGAAACGGAACACCACGTTCACTACGCGGTTGGCGGTCTCGAGGACGAAGGCGGCGAGCACGGTCGGGGCCACTCCGGTGAGCAGCCAGACGGTGACGTACGCCTCGGCGACCCCGCCGGCGTGGAACAGCGCCTCGAGGGTCGCGATTGGAAGGATGCGGCCGCGCGTGGCACGCACCGCCTGCTGCGCGCGCGCTTCGTAGCCGCGAATGCGCGCGCCCAGGCGGCCGCTGCCGGTGAACCGCTCCGCGACCGCGCTGAAGATGGCGAAGCGCCGCGCCGCGATCCAGAGCGCGGCCACGAGCGCGACGAATGCCGCGGCGACGAACGCAAGGGACAACTCGCCCGCCTGGCGGACCGCCGCGGGGAGGTTGAACGAGGCGAGCAGCGCGATCGTGCCCGCCGCGATGACGATCGCGACCGAGATCGAGTAGAGGACGTTCTCGATCGCGACGGCGGCCATCGCGCGCCCGAACGGCACCGACGCGCGCACCCAGGCCGCCTTGGCGGGCTCGCTCGCGAGCAGGCCGAGGGGCGTGAGGCTGCCGATCGCCTCGGCGGGAAGGCCCGCCGCGAAGGCGTGCGACAGCGGCACGGCCGCCGTGTCGGGCGGGTCGAGGCACAGGCGCCAGGCGGCGGCGCGCACGAGGATCCGTCCGCCCGAAATCAGGACGATGATGATGAAGCCCCAGCCGACCTGTCGCGCGCCGCTCAGCACGGCGTTCACGCCGACCTGCCGCACGAGCGCGACGAGCAGCAGGACGCCGACGAGCGTCGTCACGATGGAAACGATCCGCGACATCGCAGACATATAATGACCCACATGCTGCCGTCGGCGTACGCGGTGCCTGCCGCGATCGTGCTGCTCGGGGGCGGCCTCCTCGCATGCTTCGCGGGCTACCGCCTGTTCAAGGTTGTGCTGGGGGTCTACGGGTTCATCCTGGGAGCGCTCGTCGTCAGTTCCGCGCTCGGGCCGCAGCACACGGTCTGGACGCTTCTCGCAGCGGCCGCTGGCGGGGCGCTCGGCGCGCTGGCACTCATCTTCGCGTACTTCATCGGCGTGGCGCTGGTCGGCGCGGGGGCGGGCGCCATCCTGCTGCACGCCGCGTTCGCCGCGATCGGCCGCGAGCCGCACGTCCTGCTCGCGATCCTGGCCGCCATCGCGGGAGCGGCGGCCGCCATGATGCTGCAGCGCTACGTCATCATCATCACGACGGCGTTCGGCGGCGCGTGGACCGTGCTGGTGGGCGGGCTGGCGCTCGGCGGGGACCGCCTCGCGCGCTCCGCGGCCGCGCAGGGGAACGTCTGGGTCGCGTATCCCTTGAACCCCGCGCCGGGCGACCGCTGGATCATCGCCGCCTGGCTCGTGCTCGGGATCGTGGGGGCGCTGGTGCAGTTCAGGATCACGGCGAAGGGGAGGAAGTGATCGATCGGCAATTGACAATCGGGGAATCGGGTAATGGCACGATCGGCAATCGGGCCATCGGGTAATCGGGCAGTTTGATCGGGTCATCGGGCAATCGGGTCATCGGGTCATCGGGTCATCGGGATCGACGAAATGTGGCACTCGTGGGCGCCCGATGTCGCTGGCGGACGCGCGGAATTGCCCGATTTCCCGTTTGCCGATTCCCCGATCCAACTGCCCGATTCCCCGATTACCAGATTACCAATCGTGCCATTACCCGATTTCCCGCTTATCAATTGCCGATGTGATGAGCAGGCATTAGGTTCCGTGGAGGTTTCGATGGCAACCTTTGAGCGTCATGTCGATGTGGACTGGTCCGGTTCGATCATGGAGGGGAAGGGCACGGCGAAGGCGGGCACCGGCGCGTTCAACCTGCCGGTCACGTTTCCGCGGCGCGTCGGCGACCCGGAGGGGACGACGAGCCCGGAGGAGTTGATCGCGGCGGCGCACGCGGCGTGCTACGCGATGGCGCTCAACGCGACGCTCGGGCGCAAGAACGCAAAGGCGCGCCGCACGCGCGTTGCGGCCACCGTCGTCGCCGACAAGGGGGAGGCGGGGATCACGATCACGACGTCGCGGCTGAAGGTGGTCGCCGAAGGTCTCGAGGGCATGACGGCGGAGCAGTTCACGCAGACGGCGCGCGAGGCCGAATCGAAGTGCCCCGTGTCGGTCGCGCTCCGTTCGATCAAGATCGAGATCGAGGCTTCGGTCGCATGACGCGCAATGCAGATTGAAGATTGCTGATTGAAGGATTGGCGGCCCGCCGCAGTTCCTCATCACCTGAGGAGCGGGGCGGGCCGGTTCTCAAATCGGCAAATTCTTGCTACACTACACGTTCCCTCGTGAGCGGTTAGCGATCCTGTTCCTCAGTAGCTCAATGGCAGAGCATCCGGCTGTTAACCGGAGGGTTGTAGGTTCGAGTCCTACCTGAGGAGCCAACTTT
>DATHTE010000091.1:0-14244 GCA_035463475.1 Vicinamibacterales bacterium | reverse complement strand
GGATCGCTTGCTCCGGCCGCTCGCTTGGCTCAGCGCTCGCGGCCGCCGCTGCGCGGCGGTTCCCTCCGGCCGCTCGCTTGGCAGGCTCGGGTCCCCGGGCCTCCGCTGAAGCTACGGCACGCCGCCGAAGCCTTGGCGAAGGCGGCCGAGACCCAAGCCGGACTCTGGCGCCTGCGCGGCGCGGTCCGGCTTCGCCTTGCGCTCGCGGCGCTCCACAGGGGCGCTCACCGCGGCCATCGACTTGCCGGTCTCGCCTCGCGGCTGCGTCAACACAAGTGCCGTCGGGGTTTAGAACGCAAACCTCGTCGTCACGCCGAACGTGCGCGGCTGGTTCGTCAGGTAGCCGATGCGCGCGCGCGTGCCGCGCTCCTGATCGAACGACAGCAGCGCCCGCTCGTCGGTGACGTTGTTGACGAACGCCGAGACGTCCCACCCCCCGCGGCGCAGGCCCACCCGGAGGTTGACCAGATCGTAGGCGGGGAGCTCCGTCTCGTACGCAAAGGTGCTCGCCGTGAGCGGCCCGCCGATCGTGTTCGACCCGAACGAGAGCAGGTTGAGCGTACCGAGATCCTCGTCGCCCACCTGCGTGAACCGCGATCCGATGTGCTGATACGTGCCGGTCACGTACGCCATCGAGCCCGGGCGCACCTCCCACTGGTACGTGGCGGCGGCGGCGAGCTGGATCTGCGGCACGGTGGGCAGGCGCCGCCCCTCCTCGATACCTGACACGACGCTCACCACGCCGTTCGGGTCGGTCGATGTGAGAGTGGACCGCATCTCCGCGTCGTTGAAGCTGCCCGAGATCGCGAAGTCGAAGTTGCGCGTCGGCGCCGCTTCGAACTCGACTTCGACCCCCTGGCTGCGCGCCTTCGGCACGTTGAAGATCACGCGCGACGAGCAGGAGCCCGCGGTGACGGTCGCCTGGAGGTCGCGGATGTCCATGTAGAACGCCGACACATTGAAGCCCGCGTTGCCGTTGAGGAGCCTCGATTTGTAGCCCACCTCGTAGTTCCAGACCTTCTCGTCTTCCCAGGTGTCGCGCCCCCCGAAGGTGACGAGGTCCTGCGGGGTGCACAGCGGCACGTTCAGCGGGTCGTTGATGCCGCCCAGCCTGAACCCCCGCGAGACCTGCGCGTTCAGGTTCGACTCGCTCGTCACCTTGTAGCTCGCGATCAGCCGCGGCGCCAGGCCGCCCGCATCGGTCGACCCGGGCTGCGACACGACCGTCTCACCCACGTGGTCGTGGGAGAAGATGCCGTCGAAGATCTGCTCCTTGTCCTCGCTGAAGTAGTAGTAGCGAAGGCCTCCCGTCACGCTCAACCGGTCGGTGACGGCGAGGGTCCCTTCGCCGAACAGCGCGAACTGATCGAGCACGTAGCCGAGCTCGGACCAGTACAGGCTGTCCTTCGGCGCGCGAAGCCCGCGGGTGGGAATGCCCGTCATGTCCTCGAAGCCGATGACGGGGAGATCCTGCCCGTAGTCGCGATCCTGGCGGCTGTAGAACGCGCCGGCGACCCACGGGAGCCGCTCGCGCGTTCCGGACACGCGGAACTCCTGCGTCCAGGTGTTCGCCGTGGTCGCATCGAGCAGAGGCGCATCGAGCGAGTAGACGCTCTCCGGCAGGCCGATGCTGCCGCCGGTGATGCTGGCCGTCAGCGCCGTCGCATCCCGGACGACGAGGACGTCGCGGTAGCTATAGGAGGTGACCGACGTGAACGCGAGATTGCCGGAGACGTAGGAAACGTTCACGTCGCCGAGCAGGAAGTCGTCCGTGAATTCTTCTTCGAGCTGCGTGAACTGCCCGCGCTCGCCGAGCGTGACCGCCGGCCGCGTCGTCGTGAAGGGGTTCGCGAGGATGTTGAACGCGTCGATCCGGTTCCAGCCGTCCATCTCGACCTTCTGGTACACGACCCGCGGCGTGATGGAGAGCCGATCGCGCGGCTCGATCCTCACGGCAGCGCGGAAACCGGATCGCGATCCGTCATTCACGTCGTCCGTGACGCTCAGGTCCGGCTGGACGGTGTCCACGTACCCGGGGAGGCGATTGAAGTACGACGCGATGCGCAGCGCCGACGCGTCCCCCAGCGGGACGTTCACCGTCAGCTTCGCGTTGCCGCCGACGCCGCCCGAGCCGACGGCGCTCCCGCCGAGTTCGACCGAGCCGCTCGTCACGCCAAAATCGGGCTGGTTGGTGATGTAGCGGACGGTCCCCGACAGCGATCCCGAACCGAACAACGTGCCCTGCGGGCCGCGCAGCACCTCCACGCGATTGACGTCCACCAGGTCGATGTCGGGCGTGAAGAGCGAGAGGGACACGACCGACTCGTCCAGGTACGTGCCGACCTGCTCCTTCACGCCCGGCTGGTCGCGCACGATCTGTCCGGCGGAAACCCCGCGCATCGCGACCTGGCTTTGCCCCGGCCCGAGGTTCTGCACGGTGAATCCACCCACGTTTGCCGCCAGCGCCTCGAGCCCCTCGATGCCCCGCGCGCGCAGCACTTCTTCGGTGGGGGCGGCGACGGAGAACGGCACGTCGAGCACGAGCTGCTCGCGCTTCATCGCCGTCACGGTGATCTGCTCGCTGAGCAGCGGCTGCAGCGAGAACTCGATCTGCTTCGAGTCTCCTGCCGCGAGCTCCATCTCCTGTGTCACCGGCCGGAAGCCGGGGATGGATACGTTCACGCTGTACGCCCCTGGCGGCAGCGCCAGTGAGTAGCTGCCGTCCTGGCCGGTGGTCGCTGTCTGAGAAACACGGCTGGTCTGGTTCGTGACCGTCACGGTGACGCCTGGAACCGGGGCCCCCGTCATGTCCTGTACCACGCCTTTGAGAGTGCCTTCTGGGGACTGGGCCCCTGCCGTGAAGCCGAGCGATACCACCAACACCGCCGCCAGGACAGGCGGCTTTCGCGGGAAAACCATGTTCGCCTCCTCCGTCGCTTGCTTCATATGGTGGAGGCGGGGCGTTGTCAAGGCGAGCTGGGCAGTATGCCAGTGTTAGAATCCGGTATCCCACTCGCGACCGCCTTCCGCCGTCCATCATCCCAAACGTGGCTGCTCGTTCTCCTGGCGGTCCTCTTCTTCTGCTCCGGCGCCAGCGCGCTCATGTACCAGGTGCTTTGGCTCCGGATGCTTGGGCTCGTCTTCGGCGTCACCGTGTACGCGGCGAGCACCGTCTGGGCCAGCTTCATGGGGGGCCTGGCGCTCGGCAGTCTCGTCGCCGGGCGCCTCGCAGACCGCGTCCGCAGGCCCCTCCTCTGGTTCGGCGCCGCCGAAGGCTCGATCGCCGTCTCCGCGCTGTTGACCCCAGCCGCGCTCGCGATGCTCCAGAAGCTGTACGCCGCCGTCCATCCGTCGCTGCCGGAGTCGCTCGCGGTCGTGACGCTCGCGCGCGTGCTGATGACGCTCGCCGTTCTCTTCGTGCCGACGCTCCTCATGGGGGCGACGCTGCCCCTCGTGATCAAGTCGTCGCTGATGCGCGCGGAGGAGCTCGGGCCGCGCATCGGCGTGCTCTACGCCACCAACACCGCCGGCGCGATCGCCGGCACGCTGGTATCCGGTCTCTTCCTGATTCCGCGGTACGGCATTCACGGCACGTTCTTCGTCGCGGCTGCCGTCAACATCGCTGTCGCCCTGAGCGCGTCCGTGGCGGCGTTCGTCGCATGGCCGTCGGAGGCGCGGTCCGTTCCGGCGACGGACGGCGCCGTGCCGCCCTCCGCGCCAGCTGACGAGCCAACGCGCGCCACCCGGCTGGCCGTCCTCGCCGTCTTCACCGCTTCGGGCTTTGCCTCGCTCGCGCTGGAGGTGATCTGGTTCCGGGTGATCGTGCTGCTCATCCGCCCCACGGTGTACGGGTTCGCGATGATGCTGGCCACGCTGCTGCTGGGGATCGGCGCGGGGAGCTATCTGGTCTCACCGTTTCTGCGGCGGCGCCAGCGCCCGTGGGTGGCCGTTCTGGCCATCGCCGAACTGGCGCTGGCCGTTGTCGCCGCGTTGTCCGTGCAGGCGCTGCTGTTGCACCCGGTCGCGCTCCGGTGGTTGACGCCGATCGTCGCGCGCGTCTTTCCCGAGTACCTCGCGTTCTCGATCGCGGCGAGCGTCCTCACGATCTTTCCCGCATCGCTGCTGATGGGCATCGCGTTTCCGATCGGGCTCCGGCTGTGGACCGGTTCTGGCACCCGCCTGTCGGCGGTCGTCGCGCGACGGGTGGGACTGTTCTACGCGTTGAACCTGGCTGGCAGCATCGCCGGCTCGCTCGCGGCGGGGTTCCTGCTGCTGCCCCTCGCTGGCAGCAGGTGGGCGCTGCTTGGCGTGGCCGCGCTGATTCTCCTGTCCAGCGTGCTGCTGTGGACGCAGGCGCGACTGTCCCGCTTTGCACGCGTCGCCGCGATGGTCGCCTCAGTCGTCGCGTTCGTGGCCGGCGCCGCCGTCGCGAACGATCCGTTCGACGTGTTCCTGCGCCTCCGCTATCCCGACGAGGAGGTGCTCTGGCGCGAGGAAGGCGTGCAGGCGACCGTCAGCGTGAACCGCACGCCGGGCGGTCAGCTCATTCTGAACCTCGAGGGGAGTCACCAGGCCGACGACGCGCCGAGCAGCGTGCGGGTGCACCGGCGGATCGGTCATCTCCCGATGGCGGTCCATCCCGAGGCGCGCGACGCGCTCGTGATTGGCCTGGGGGGCGGTGCGACCGCGGGCGCCGTCGCCCTTCACACGGGAGCGGACGTTGACGTGGTCGAGCTGTCCGGCGCGGTCGTCCGGGCGTCGGAGTTCTTCCGCCACATCAACCACAACGTGCTGCGCCGTCCCAACGTGCACTTGCGCGTGGACGACGGCCGGAACTACCTGATGCTGACCAGGCGGCGCTACGACGTCATCACCGCGGACCTGATCCTGCCGATCCACGCGGGCGCCGGAAACCTGTATTCGGCCGAGTACTTCAGGCTCGTTCGGAACGCGCTCAAAGACGACGGGATCGCGCTTCAGTGGGTCGCGGGGACGGAGGCGGAATACAAGATCATCATGCGCACCTTCCTGAGCGTCTTCCCGGAGACGACGCTCTGGATCGGCGGTGACCTGATGATCGGCACGAAGAAACCGCTCATGCTGCGCCGCGGCGACTTCGACTGGAAGCTCCAGGTGCCCGGCCGGCGCGAGGCGCTTCAGGAGCTCGGAATCGACACCTTCGAGAAACTCCTGGCCGCCTACCGGGCGGGGCCGGACGAACTGAAGCAGTTCGTCGGCCCGGGTCCGATCCTGACCGACGATCGGCCGCTCGTGGAGTATTTCCTGTCCCTCCCGCGCGATCGGGCGGCCGATATCAGCGGGTTGCGGGGGGACGTCCGGACCCGGGTCCGGTGAAAACGGGGACAGTCCCCGTTTTCGTTGTCACGCTTCGCACGGTTTCTGCATCTCACGGACGGCATGCCAATTTTCGAGTACACCTGCCGCGGCTGCGGCCATCGCTTCGAGACCCTCGTGATGGGCGCGAGGCAGCCCGCCTGCCCCCACTGCGATTCAGCTGACTTGGAGAAGCTCCACTCGCGCTTTGGCGCCCGGTCATCGGGCGGGCGCGACGCCGGCGCCGCGGCCCCGCGGTTCACCTGAGCGCCCGGCGGCGGGCCGGGTGCCTGCTAAGCCTTGAGCGAAGGGTCTGGAGCACGCCAGAGTCGAAGGGGCTAGACTCGTGTGCTCCAACATGCTCGACATCGAAACCATCCATCACGTCAGCGTTCCTGTCGCCGACCTCGCGCGCGCGAAGCAGTTCTACGGAGGGGTGCTCGGGCTGCGCGAGATCGCGCGCCCGCCGTTCGACTTCGCGGGCGCGTGGTATCACGCCGGCGATCGCCAGCTTCATCTCATCGTCAGCGCGGAGTCGACGTTCCGCGCGGGCAAGCGGCTCGACTCGCGCGACGTCCACTTCGCACTTCGCGTGCGGAGCTATCGGACCTCGCTCGAGCACCTGAAGGCGCGCGGATACCGCGCCGACCTCCCCGCCGATCACATCATGACGATGAAAGAGAGTCCGGCTGGCACGGCGGGCTTCCCACAGATCTACCTCCTCGATCCGGACCGCAACGTCATCGAGCTGAACGCCGAGCGGCTGGATGGCAGCTGAGGAGGCGCGCCCAGCCGCCCGGCAGAGGCTGACATTAGTCCCGCAACGCGGCGTTACTTCCTGCGGCGGTCGCGACGCTGCACGTGCCAACGGGACCTGATGGTTGGCCCAGTTGTTGCTCCGACCGCCTACCGCTGAGGAGCGCTCCCGGCCGTTCTTGCGTTTACGCTGGCGGCGGTCGGATCGCTCCGGCCGCCCTCTGCCTCGCATCCTTCCCCCATGACCGACGAACGCCTGAAGGCGCGTCGCTCGCTCAAGCCGGGGATTGTGTGGCTGGTGCCCGCGACGCTCGTGGCGCTCGCGAGCTCGTTCGCGCTGTGGGATCCGCTCGAGGTGGACGAGCGCCGCCACATCCGCCGGCTCACGTTGCAGCGCGCCATCAGCGTGCGGGCCGATCTCGACGCCGACATGCGCTTCCGGCTTCAAGCTTTGGTGCGCCTGGCCGAAACCTGGGCGGCCGAAGAACTCAACGAGGGTCTCCTCGGCGACGAGTGGAGGCTCAACTCCGGACTCTTTCTCCAGCACCACCCTACCGATCTTGCGCTCCAGTTGATCACGCCCGACCTTCGCGTTGAATGGATGTCCGCCCGCGCCGGGGTCGAACAGCCGCCGCTGACGCGTCTCGCGGAAGAGAGCCTGAGAGGCTTTCTGCAGCCACTCCGTGATAGGACCAGCAGCGATGCGGTGATATCGCCCGCCATGCAGCTGACGGATGGCACGTACGTCGCCGCCCTGGTCGTGCCGGTCCGGCGTTCTTCTGCCTTCGCCGGTTTCCTGGTCGCGCTGTTCGACCTCGAATCGACCATCCATACACTGCTGGTCGATCACCGCGAGCAAGACTACGCCGTCGTCGTCACTGAAGGGAGCCACGTTCTCTACCGATCCCCTGGTCAGAGCACGGCGCCGGATCAGTCGTGGGCGCAAGACGTGGGCCTGGACCTTCCGGGCACCGAGTGGCGGGTACGCGTCTGGCCCAACCCCGGCCTGCTGGCCGAGTTGCGTTCTCCCCTTCCGGAACTGGCTGTTGTTCTGGGGGCGCTCCTCGGCTTCCTGCTCACCATCACGCTGTACCTGTGGCGCGCGAGCCGGCTCACCTCGGCGGAGCTGCGCAAAGCGCACGACCTCCTGGAGGCGCGGGTCCAGCAGCGCACCGCGGAACTGCAGCATCTGTCCCGCCGGCTCCTGCAGCTGCGGGACGAAGAGCGGCGGCGCATCGCGCGCGAATTGCACGACAGCACGACGCAGATACTGGGTGCGGTGTCCATGAACCTGGATACCGCGCGGAAGATCGCCGACCGGTACGGCGATGGGAGGCTCACCGCGGTCCTGAACGACGGCGCCGAGCACGTGGAACAGATCACCCAGGAGATTCGCACCGTCTCGTACTTGCTGCACCCACCGATGCTCGACGAACTCGGCCTCGAGTACGTGTTGCCGTGGTACGTGGACGGGTTCCGCGAGCGCAGCGGCATCCCCGTCACCCTTCATGTGCCAGCGGGTTTCGGCCGCCTGCCGCGGGAGATCGAGCTGACGTTCTTCCGGATCGCGCAGGAGGCGCTGACCAACGTGCACCGGCACGCCGGCACATGCTCAGCACGGATCACGCTCCAGCGTGACGCCGATTCAGCGACGATCGAGATCCGCGACGACGGCCGCGGCATGCCGTCCGAGGTCTTGAGCGCTGCCGGCAGCGATCTCTACCGCCTCGGCGTCGGGCTCGCCGGCATGCGCGAGCGGGTTCGCCAACTGGGTGGGGAGCTCAACGTTTCCAGCGGGCCGGCGGGCACCGTCATCAGATCGACGATCACGTTCGCGTCCCAGCCGGGGGAGTCTATGTCCAGTGTTCGCTGAGTCGAGCCGCCGTTTCGCCGTTTGTTTGTCGGGGTTTTCCGGACATGATTTCGGCACAGCGCGGCCGTAGGATTCCGCATTCACCGTCAGCTCTTGCGGCCCCGGATGTCCCGCGGCCCTTTCCGCGGGCATCCTGCGACGCACGCCGCACGACGGCGCAGAGGAACACATGAGCGATGATCCGCGTCCTGCGGAGCCCGCGGTCGGCGCGTCGGGCGGCGTCGGCAGTGATCTGGAGAATGCCCTCGAACAGGCGGGCGACGGTGTGGTGATCACGAACGCGGAAGGGGTGATCGAGTATGTCAACTCCGCGTTCGAGGCGCTCGTCGGGTTCTCCCGGGATGAGGTCGTCGGCCGGACGCCGCGCATGTTCCGCTCAGGCACCCACGACCGGGAGTTCTACCGGCGGCTGTGGAGCGCGCTCGGGTCCGACGGCACGTTTCGTGGCGTGCTCGTCAATCGGAAACGCGACGGCGAGCTGATTCACCTCGAGGAGACCATCTCGCGCGTGACCGATGCAAACGGGCGCGTCACCCGTTTCGTCGCGGCCGCGCGGGATGTCTCGGCCCGCGTGCGCGCCGACGAGGCGCTGCGACTGCTGAATGAAGCGCTCGAGCGGCAGGCCAAGACGATCGCGCAGCGGCTCCACGACGAGGCAGGGCAGCTCCTGACGGCGGCCTACATCGCGCTGGCCGAGGCCGCTCGCGCGGTGCCGGCGTCGCGCGAACCCCTGCAGGAAGTGCAGCGTCGTCTCGACGACCTCGAAGAGCAGCTCAGGCACCTCGCACACGAACTCCGCCCTCGGATCCTCGAAGACCTTGGGCTCGTCGCCGCCGTTGAGTTCCTCGCGACCGGGATCGCCAAGCGCTGGGGGATCTCCATCGTCGTCGAAGCCGCGGTGCGCGGGCGTCTGCCGTCGGTCGTAGAGGCGACGCTCTATCGGCTGGCGCAGGAGGCCCTCACCAACGTGACCAAGCATGCGCGCGCCCACCGCGCCGTCGTGCGATTCGAACACAGCGCGCGCGCGATCCGCTGCGCGATCGAGGACGACGGCGTCGGCTTCGATCCGGCCCCGGTGCTCGCGCGGCTGGGCCAACACGGGCTCGGGCTCCCGGGCATCCGCGATCGCGTCGCGGCGCTGGGCGGCACCTTCGAGATCAGCTCCGCTCCGGGGGCTCGCACGGTCCTGACGTGCACGGTCCCGCTGGAGGCCTGATCCATTCCGTCAAGGGGGCTGACGTGCCGCGGCGTATCCTGCTCGCGGATGATCACCAGGTCGTGCGACAGGGCTTCCGGGCCCTGCTCGAGCGTCACGGCTTCGAGGTCGTGGCGGAGGCCGCCGACGGCCGAGAGGCCGTTCAGCTCGCCGAAGCCCACCATCCTGACGTCGCGGTGCTCGATCTCTCGATGCCCCAGTTGAACGGCGTGGATGCAGCCAGTGAGATTCTCCGCCACGTGCCGGGCGTGCGTGTGGTCCTGCTCACCGTGCACAAGGACGACCACCAGATTGTCGGGGCGCTCCGGGCGGGGATCCGGGCCTACGTTCTCAAGACGCAGGCGGCCAGGGATTTGACGGAGGCCATCCACACCGTAGTCAAGGGAGAGGTTTACCTGAGTCCGGGCGTGTCGCGCGCGGTCGTCGACGCGTATCTGACGGGCCAGAGTACGCCGGCCGATCCGCTGACGCCGCGGGAGCGCGAGGTGCTTCAGCTCGTGGCCGAGGGAAAGACGAGCAAAGAGATTGCGTCGATGTTGGGCCTCACCGTCAAGAGCGCCGAGTCCTACCGCGCCCGCATCATGGACAAGCTCGACATTCACGACACCGCGGGCCTGGTCCGATACGCCATCCGTCGCGGACTCATCGAACCCTGAGCAGCGCCGTGCCACGCGCGCAGGACTGCCGTGGGCGAGGAGGCCAGATGACACTGAGATTCGGCGGGCTCTCGCTTCTCCTCGTGGTTGCCGCCTGTCGAGGGACCACGGCACCAAGTGACGGTACCACTCCAGGAAACAACGGGTCGTTCGAGGGTGGCGCGATCGCCACGACGCACCTGTTTGGTGACGCTCCGGACAAGACGACGGTCTTCGGGCCGGTCATCAGCGTTGTTGGCCCCGGCGTGGAGCTCAGGAACTTTGGAGTGACCGTATTCGTGAACGGCCAGCCCATGTCGGGATTCGTCAACGTTGATTTCTCCGCCGCGAACATCCTGATCACGCTTGTCCGTGACCAGTCGTTTGGCTATCACGACTCTCTTCGGTTTGCCGACCCCGACGGCACGCTCCGTGACTTTGCGGGCGTCCAGGTGCATCCGGCGACGGATTACTCAGGTTTCACCCCCTCGCGAATTCGCGTGGACGCGGACGCAATCGACGTGAACCTGACCGGTTTGCGCGGTCTGCGAGGTCAAGCGATTCACCTTGACGTCACCCTCGTCGCGCGCTGAATCGCGCGTGCGCCACGCTTGACCTCGGTGGGCGCGCCGCGCTGAAACCGGTCGCGGCCGGTTGCGCCGCGCGTCGGTCTCCCGCGAACCCCTGAAATTTCCGTCCGGTTCGCCGGAGTTGTCCGACTTGGCAGCCGCCCTCGCACCGACTAGCTTCCAGATCCAGTCTGAATGAGCCTGTCTGGTCGCCGCCGCCCGGACGGCGGTCGCCGGCGAAAGGTGTTCGCGGTCCTCGGCCGCGCACATATGGAGCCAGGCATGCCGCTGCGAGTCGTTCTGGCGGACGACCATCCGATCCTTCGTGAAGGCCTGCGGATCCTGCTCGAACGGGCAGGTATCGTCGTCGTCGGAGAGGCGGGCGACGGGCGTGAGGCGGTGCGCCTTGCCCGCGCGCTCCAGCCGGACGTCGTGGTTCTCGACCTCTTCATGCCGATCCTGAACGGTCTGGATGCTGGCGTGGAAATCTTCCGTGTGCGTCCGCGTATCGCGACCGTTCTCCTCACGGTCTGCTCGAAGCCGCAACCGATCTGGGCTGCGCGACGCGCGGGCATCGACGGATACGTGTTGAAAACCGACAGCATCGAGGAGTTGATCGGGGCAATCCGGAAGGTCTCGGGCGGAGAGACTTACATGAGCGGCGCCGCGTTGACCATCTCGCTGGGCACGCAAGGGTCACCAGGTGATCGCCCGGCCAATCCGCTGACTCGCCGTGATCGGCAGGTTGTGCAGCTGATCGCCGAGGGGAAGAAGACAAAGGAGATCGCGGCGCTGCTTGGCCTGAGTCTCAAGACCGCCGAATCGTACCGCAACAGGCTGATGACGAAGCTGGATGCTCATAATACGGCAGGTCTCGTCCGGTACGCGGTGCGCCAGGGTCTCATTCAGGCCGTCGCCGCGTGGTGCGCCGTTCTCTGAGCGCTGGCGGTAACGCCATCAGGTCCGCTCTCATCGCTACACCATGTTTTCCCCTGTTCCTTCAACGTGAAATTCCTTCTCCTCTTGAAGGATTCCAGAACTTGGTCGCCCGCGGTAGCGCACCTATATTCGCCACCGCTACCAGCGGCCTCCAATGATGTGAGTTCAGAAGGGCTTCGAGCGACGCGGGAGGGACAAGTATGTTTAAACGGAAATTCGTAGCCGTCGCAGTCGTGTATGGTCTGGCTCTGTCGTTCAAGGTGATGTCACCGAGCGCGCAGAGCGTGCTGACCACGCCTGTGACACCGATGGAGCTGCCGATCGAGGTCGAAATCGAGCTCAGTCCGGCAGGCTCCCTGAAGCAGGCGGCCCTCTGGAAGGAGCTGTACCAACTCCTCAAGAATCCCTACGCGGTCGACTGTCCCGCGGACAATCTTCTGACGCCCGAGAACGAGAGTAACTTCTGCATCTCGACGCTCCCGCGCCGTCCCGGCTTCGGCGCCTCGATGCCTCCGCTGAACATCTATTCGCCGGGGTACAACTTCCTCACGGCGCAGCCCATCCGCCTTCGCACCTCCGACGGGGAAGTCAGCTGGGACCAGCCGGGCCCGCTGTTCGATACCGCGGAAGTCGTCGCCATCGACGCGTTCAATACTCCAACGCAGTTGCGAACGGTCATCGGACATCTGGTGGCCTGTCCCGACAACGGAGCCTATCAGGGTGGGACGGTGCCGGCGGCGTTCTGCAACGGCAAGCCTGACGGAAGCCTTGTCGTCTACAACACCAGCGGCAGTACGGCCATTCCGCCGGACGGGACGGTTGTGGCCACGGCAGCTTACGTGAACGGACAACTGCTCGATGACGAGGGCGTGCCCATCACCGAGCTGGAGGCGCCGGTCAACGAAGAGGACTTCTACCGGGAGCCGGCCGACACCGCCAGCATCCCCGCAGCGCTGCAGCCGTACATCGGAAGGCTCGGCGCCGAAGTTCTGGGCAAGGCGTTGTTCTGGGACATGCAGGTCGGCAGCGACGGCGTCCAGGCCTGTGCCTCGTGCCATTTCCACGGAGGCGTTGACAACCGGACCCGGAACCAGCTGAACCCGAACACGCTGGGGACGGGAGCGAACACGACGACCCTCGAGGTGACCTCGGTCGCCGGCTCTCCCACGACGAATGTCGAAGTGATCGCCAGCGACTTTCCCTTTCACAAGGGCGCGCAGGACAGCCTCGCGGACGACGCGAACGACGTGATGTCCTCGATGGGCGTGAGCCAATTCAAGACGTTCGTTGACATCCCGCCGATTGGAACGTCGTCGTTTACTCCGCCCTTCGGCCCTCCAGGCGGCCAGGTCAGGTCGTTGCTGCCGGACAACGGCACCGCCGTGCCTGACCCGATCGCGATCATGCAGGGCGTGCGAAGGATCGAGCCCCGCAATACCCCCACCTTCCACGGCGCTGCGTTCAACTTCGACAACTTCTGGGATGGTCGCGCCCGCTTCTCTTTCAACGGCGGCAGCGTGTTTGGTCCCTCCGACCCGACCCCGCACATCTTCATCAACCCGGGTCTGGCGACCGGAGGGAACGGTGCCTTCGAGGGAGCGACGATGGGGCACCTGCGGCCCGATCTCCTCGATCCGGCGGAAGAGGAATTCGATCCCGAGCTCGCCGGACAACCCGTCCGGATCAAGTTCTCGAGCCTGGCTTCCCAGTCGGTCGGCCCGCCGCTGAGCGACTTCGAGATGTCGTTCGCCGGACGCAATTGGGCCAAGATCGGGAAGAAACTGCTCCAGGGAGACACGGGCACCATCGAGAACATTGGCAATGGCGCGCCGCAGCAGGCCGGGACGAACCGCGAAAACGCCGTGATGCCGTTGGCGAACCAGTTGGTGGCGACCGACGACAGCCGACTGGGAGCGTTCTCCAACCAGGGCGGATCGGTGTGCACGGCGCTCGGCAGGCCCACCGCGGCTGGCAAAACGGGACTCTGCCTGTCCTATTCGGATCTGATCCGGCTCGCATTCCAGCGGCAGTACTGGAATAGGAGCAACCGGCACCTCAACGGCGCGGCCTGCAGCGACCCGTTCGATGGGTACTGTCTCACAGTGGCCAACGGAGCGGCGAACCCGACCAACACCAATCAGTTCACGCAGATGGAGGCGAACTTCAGCCTCTTCTTCGCGCTGGCGGTGCAGGCGTATGAGCAGCTCACCATCCCCGACGACACACCTGCGGACCGGTTCTTCGACGCGAATCCGTTCGCCGGTCACGGCGTCGGAGAGCCGGGCGACCAGGCGGTCCTCTACCCGACCCTGATTCCCGACCTCCTCGACGATGGACTGTTGAACGGCACGAACGCCGGGACGGTCACCCTGATCCTTGACGACCCGGCGACGCCGTTTTACGACGGATTCGGCCCGGATGAACTCTTCGGGTTCGACATCTTCGCGGGCGGGAACCTGACCGCAGGGCTCGCGGTATCCCACGCCGTGGATCCGGTTTCAGGGGTGAACCGGAACCCCCTCGTCACGAACAGCCTGGGACAGCAGATTCGGGTCGGCTCCAACCCGTTCACCCGGAGCGCCAAGTGCATGCTTTGTCACCTTGGCCCCGAGCAGACAGACCACAGCATCAACATCTCTCACGGTCTGCTGAAGAACGACGCCGAATTCGAGTATCCGACGCCGCCTGCCGTTCCTGACCCCACGACGCCGGCCACATTCGCCGACGGTCTCCTTCCAGCTCCGGAGCCCTCCGGGTCGTCGAGAGCCGTTCCGGGCCTGATCCTGGAGGAGGAGGTGGGAGAGGGAGTGGCTCAGGACGCGGTGGAAGTGGAGCCGCGCGACTTCGCGGTCGCCGATGACCCCGCCACGCCGTGGATCCGGTTTCAGGGGTGAACCGGAACCCCCTCGTCACGAACAGCCT
>DATHTE010000090.1:0-16014 GCA_035463475.1 Vicinamibacterales bacterium | reverse complement strand
GAGCCAGACCATCACCGCGCCGCACGAGATCCTCGCGAGTTTTCTCACGTCCCCTCCTCTCCAGAGGCCACGCGTTGTTCCTCTAGGAAGTTATGGATAAGAATTCACCCGTGGCCGATCGGTGGGTTTCAGTCTTACGGCGACAGGGCAGGGCGGTGTCGCTGTTCGAGTGAGATCCAAGAGACCGGTCGCACCCTACACCAGGACAGTAGTTCGGTTAGGCAAGAGACATTCCGGACGGCGCGGCCTATTGGCGAGGGGTTAAAGGGGCCCCACGCAACCGTTTAACCGGCTCGCGACCGTGCAATCGTGGGACGATTCGCGCTGTTGGAGCACTTCAGTCGCCGGGAGTTCGCATAAGAGGAACTTGCAGACGGTAAAGAGCGGTCGAACCCGTATCGGTCACCGAGCGGTTCGCCACAACGAGCAAGACGGCGTCACCCGCGCTCGCCAGGGCGGCGATGCCGGGAACTCCAAGGTCCGCCACACCGCGCGCGAGGATTCGTCCGTCGCTCGCGGCAAGCCGAAGACGTCTCAGTCCGGCTGCGCCGCCGATGAAGACCGTCGGCACGTCAGACGCGGGCTCGCGCGGCCACGGCAGTGACGCCACCGCGACCGATACCGGCGAACCGACGCTGGCATCTGCCGCAACGCGCGTGACGACGACGCGCGGTGTCGTGCGCGCGACGAGCAGCGGTCCTTGATCCATCGCGAGCACCGTCAGACCCGACTCCGGATCCGAACTGAGACCAGTAACGACGGGCACGTTGAGAACGACGGGGCTTCGCGCAAGGTTCCCGCGTGCCGCGCTGCCATCAGGGTCCACTCGCAGCAGACTCCACGAACTGCGTCCGGCGGCGGCGATAAAGAGCGTGCGATCGGACGCGACCGCGACAAGCGATCTCGTGCCCGGGCGCACAGCCTGGCGATACACCGCGGCCCCTTCGCCGAGCACGCCGTTGAGTTCGCGGTATCTGACGATCAGCAGTTGCGTCGCACCGGCGCCCGTCTCGCAGTGCCACGCGACGAAGAGCCGTCTGCTCCTGGCGAAATCAGGATCGACGGCGAGCGCGGCGATGCGTGAAGATGCTGGCGGCGCGCAAGGGCGATCCACAGCGAGCTCGATCCTCTCTTCCGCCGCGAACGACAGGATCCGATCGGCCTCCGTCACGACGAGGATGCGCTCGTCTGGCAACGCGACTGGCGCGCGCGCGTCACGCGGCAAGTTATCCGCAACCAGCTCGAGGTCGTAACACTCATCAGAGCTTTCGACGCAGTGGCGCGCTGGCGCCGTTGGCTCGACGGAAGCGGTGTCGCCGCTCGCGGCCTGGCTCGCGGTATCCGACGGTGTCGCTGACTGAACTCCAGTACCGACGATCACCACCAGCTGTGGCGACCGCTCGCTGTCCAGCCCGGCCGACGACGCGATCAGTTCGAGCGTGTGCCGTCCCGTCGTCATCGAAGGCAGCGGAGTTGAGCAATCGTAGACTCCGTCCGAGAACACCGCGCACGCCGGCTTCGCGAGCGCCACGCGCTGGTTGTCGATGTATGCCGCGTAGTCGTACGAATCCAGGACCTGGCGGCTGGGCGCGTTCTGCAGCCATCCGAGCCGCTCCGACCCGCTGATGCGCTCGCCGTCGCCACCGTTGGTGCCGCCGGTGTCGGGAGCCTTCGGCGTCTCGGAGCACCCGATCGCGAGCAGGCAGATGGCAGCCGATGCAAGGAGCTTAGCTACCGCAGGCCCGGCGAGTGGTGTCAGGCAGGAGGATCTGCCGGCGGACGCGAACGTGTGGAGCGCCGCGAGCGCGCCGTGCAGCTGGAAAAGGCCGCCGCGTTGCACTGCCGACCGGCGGCCCTGTGGAGCCGGCGAACGCCAGGCGAAGCCGGAACGTGACGCGCAGCCGCCAGAGTCCGGCGCGGGGTCTCGGGGGCCCCGCGCCTTCTGTAGACAGATCGGCGGAGCGAGCGTTCCCGCCGGCGGAACCGGGCCGCAGGGCGGCAGTGCAATGCGGCGGATGCGCCAGCCGCCAAAGGGCGCGCCGCACGTCCGGCGTCTCCGGTTGCGAGGGGTGCTGAAAGCGGTTCTACGCGATCGCCTCTTCGGGAGCCGAGGCGTGCTTGTTTGGCAGCACGGACCGGAGAGCCGCCGCAAGCGACAGAGGCTCATGGCGAATTTTACCCCCGGCGTCGTCCGCCGCAAGATCGCATTCGATCAGCCTTGCGGCGCCCGCATTGGTCAGCCGCTCATACCCGTTTACGGGCACGGAGCCGTTCGCTCCGTAGCGCGACACGAGATCGGGCGCGAGCGGATGCCTGTTCACGAGCACGTAATCGAACAGATCGCTCCCGGTGTGCTGCCGGATGACGGCAAGGTGATCGTCGAGCGTGAACCCGTCGGTCTCGCCCGGCTCGGTCATGAGGTTCGCAACGTAGATGCGCGGAATCGTCAGACCCGAGATCGTCGCGGCGATGCCGTCGACCAACAGCACTGGCAGGATGCTCGTATACAGGCTGCCGGGCCCGACGATGATCGCGTCGGCGTTCACGATCGCGGCGATCACGTCGGGGAGCGGACGAACGTGTCGTTGCAGCGCGAGCCGCTTGATCGGAAGCCGGCGCGAGGCGATCGCGCTCTCGCCGACAATCACCTCGCCGGTGGTGTATTCCGCTTCGAGATGCACGTCGTCCGCCGTCGCAGGGAGCACGCGCCCGCTGATGCCCGCGATGCGGCCCAGGTGATCGACGGCGGACGCGAAGTCGCCGCCGAGCTGCTGCGTGAGCGCGGCGAGCATCAGGTTGCCGACCGGATGCCCCCCGAGGCCCGAACCGATTGCGAAGCGATGCTGCAGGAGCGGGGCGAGGGGAGACGCGTCGTCGGCCAGCGCCGCCACGCAGTTGCGAACGTCGCCCGGCGGCAACACCTGCAACTGCTGGCGGAGCTGGCCAGAGCTGCCGCCATCATCCGTGACGGCAACTACCGCAGTGATCGCGTCAGCGGGCGCTGACGGTCCGACCACGATTCGCAACGCGCGAAGGACGGCAGGGAGGCCGGTGCCGCCGCCAAGGGCGGCGATGCGGGGCCCCTCGTACTTCTGTGGTGGTCGGCGCGCGCTCATGCGACGGTCATGCTAACCGCAACGCATGTGCCAGCCCGAACGCGCCGATTTCCGAAGAGATTGCGACAGCGCGTGCGGCGCCTGAAACGGAAGTGGACGCGATCTGGCACTAAGGTCGTCGCCAGGGAGAACATTCGCCAATCGAGCGGCCCGCGTACTCGGACAGCCTGGTAGTCGGACAGCCTGGTGTCGGACAGCCTGTTAGTCGGACAGTCAAACAGTCCGGCAGTCAAACAGTCCCGGAGTCCAACAGTCTGACAGTCACGCAGCCCAACAGTCGAACAGTCACGCAGTCCAACAGTCAGACAGTTACGCAGTCCAACAGTCGAACAGTCACGCAGTCCAACAGTCGAACAGTCAGGCACCCGGGGCAGTCGAGCACGCGACGAGGATGGTCGGACTGTTGGACTGCGACTGTTGACTGTTCGACTTGCGACTGTTGACTGTTCGACTACGTGACTGCTTGACTGTCTGACTGTCGGACTGATCGACTATCGGACAGTCGCGGGGGCGAGCAGTCGGCGGTCGAGCGGTCGACAGTCAGCAGTCCGCGGGCGCGCCCCGTCCAACGTAGACCGCGCGGTCGTCGGGTTCCCGAGCCGCCGGCGCGGAGGCGACGGCAGGATGGGAGTGGTGGAAGACCGCTTCGCTGCTGGTCTTGATGCGCAGCGTGTACGCGAGTTCGGAGTGATCGAGCAGCGCCGTTACCGCGGTCAACAGCACGGGCGCGAGGTGGTCTTCATCGTCCGGCGTGAGCGTAGACACGAAGCGAATGTCCATTGCGCCGGTAAACGCTGCAAGCCACGTTCCCATTCTGACGTGGAAGTCGGTGCATTCCAATGGGTTGAAGCCCCGGAGCAGGCGACCGCTAATGCAGGCGGCGCGCGACAATTGTCTGCTTTTGCAGCGCCCGCGAAGCCCTGCGCCTGATCCCGGTGCTCACCAATGCTCACTTGCGCTGCCGTCACTCGCCGCGCGCAGCGGTTGCCGCGGATTGCGGACGCGGCCCTGCGGAGCGCCGCGAGCACGCCGCGAAGCTGGAATGCGCCGCGCAGGCGCAAGAGTCCGGCGTGGGGTACTCGGGGGCCCCACGCCTGCTGTAAACAAGCCGCCGAAGCGCGCATTCCCGCGCGCGGAGCCGGGCCGCGGGAGCAACCGCGGCAACCGCTGCGCGCGTCGACACGGCGCAACCCAGGTGGGTACCGGGCTTAGCCGACCCGCGAGCGTGAAGAGTGCGCTTCCTGCACCAGTTTTCTGAAAAGCGCGAGACGGCTGTGCACGCCGAGTTTCGCAAACGCTTTGTGCAAGTGCAGCTTCACCGTGCCGGGAGTGATGCCGAGCGACTCTGCGATCTCGCGATTGCGTTTGCCGCTCGTCACGCCGAGGACGATCTGCCGCTCGCGAAACGTGAGGAGCGCGAGCGGCGAGTTGCCCGCGGCGGGATCCATCGCCGTGGCGGCGTCCGCCGGCTGCGGCGGCATCTTCCACGGGCGCCTGGCCGCGAGCGCGCGGACGCACTCGACAAGCTGCTCGCTCGCGACCTGCGGCGGAAGCACCGCCACAATCTGCGGAAACCCGTCCTGGATCGGGGGCCGGATCCTGGGGCGAACGAGCCACGCGATGTTGGTCTCCGGCGCCGCCTGCGGTATGCGCGCGCACGCCTCGAACGGATCGCGATCGCAGATGGCGCTGTCGATGACCAGCACGTGCGGTCGATGCACCCTGAGCGCGCGGATCATCGACCGCATTGTCGGACACTCGGCCACCACGGAGATCTCCGGTGCGACGCCGAGGGCGAAGCGGCAACCTGCGGCCAGGAGAGGTTCCGTAGCAGCGACGATCACACGAATGGACGTGGCCATCGCGGGGGAGCTCGTAATCTGTGCGGTTGACTATGCAGTGTGCGCCAAAAGGGAGACTTCCTGCAAGCCGCGGTCGCGCTAACCCGCTGCCGCGCCACCGCATACGTGTCAAACCGTGCAACGAGCGACATCATTGTGCGCGTGTGATTTATCCGCTCACCTATATCCATCGACATATTGCTTGCCGCGCATCGCGGGCGTAGATTGACGGAGTCTTTTCTTGCCCTACTAGTTAACTTCTTGTCCGCGTTGGCGCGCCAAGCCGCAGGCGTGACCATCGCGGGGAAACGGCACGCGACAGGAGCCCCCCTAATGTCGCCCGTAGTCGAACTCGTCGGTCGAAGTCCCGTCATGCGGATGGTGAAAGAGGACGCGAGCCACGCCGCGCAATCGGACGCCAAGGTCCTGCTGACGGGTGAAAGCGGAGTCGGGAAAGAGATCGTCGCCAGGCTCATCCATCGCGACAGCGCCCGCCGCCACGCGGCGTTCGTTACCATCAACTGCGCCGGAGTCCCCGACACGCTGCTCGAGTCCGAGCTGTTCGGGCACGAGCGCGGCAGTTTCACAGGCGCCTACCGGGACAAGCCCGGACTGCTCGAAACGGGCGATCGCGGGACTGTGTTCCTCGACGAAATCGGGGAGATGAGCCTGCGGATGCAGGGCGTGCTGCTGCGGTTCCTCGAGACAGGCGAACTGCAGCGCGTCGGCGCCGCGCGCATGCAGCGCCGCGTGGACGTGCGGCTGATCGCGGCGACGAATCGCAACCTCGCCGACCGCATACGCGCAGAGGCCTTCCGCGAAGATCTGTACTACAGGCTGAAAGTGATCGAGATCGAGATCCCGCCGCTCCGCGAGCGGCTGGAGGACGTCGTTCCGCTGATGGAACACTTCCTCACGACCTTTGCCGCCCGCGCCGGCGCGCCGCCGCCGATGCTGAGCGATTCTTCGAAAGACGCGCTGACGATGTACGCGTGGCCGGGCAACATCCGCGAGCTGCGCAACCTGGCGGAACGGCTCGTGGTGCGCGGCAAGCCGCAGATCGGCCCGCTGGATCTGAACCTTTTCGTCTCGGCGAGGCCGGCCGCGCCGGTCCCGGTGGCGGTCCGCCCGGCGCTCGCCGACGTGGTGTTCGAGAACATGGTCAGACGCGGCGAATCGTTCTGGACCGCCGCGTACCCCGCGTTCATGTCACGCGACATGACCCGCGAAGACCTCCGCGCGATCATCAGGATGGGATTGGAGGAGACCCGCGGGAATTACAAGATGCTCGTGCGGCTGTTCAACATGGAACCGGCGGACTACAAGCGCTTCCTCAATTTCCTGAGAAAGCACCACTGCCACATGCCGTTCCAGACGTACCGCAGCCGGGTGCCGGAGCGCCGCCCGCTGATGGGAATCGCGGTCGGTCAGTAGGATCGTCCGGCGTTACACGCTGCCCGCGGGAATTTCATCCGGCAGGAGCTTCTTGATGAGGGCGAGAAGCTCCGCGGCCGTGAGCGGCTTTTCGAGGAACTCCGCTCCGTATCGCCGCGCTTCCTGGACGAGCACCTCGTCGGCATACGCAGACGTCACGATGACCGGCCGGTTCGGGTGGGACAATCTCTCGCGCACGACCAGATGCAGCCCGTTGTAGGGCCCGAGCCTGACGTCGACGATGAGCAGATCGGGCTCGGCGGTGTCGATCAGCCGTTTGGCTTCTTCGAAGCTCGTCGCACCGAGCACCTCATAGCCGGCCGTCGACACGACAGCCGACAGCATCTCCAGGAGAATCGGTTCGTCCTCGACGATGAGGAGCTTTCGCATAAAAGCCGTTCCTTGCTGAGCTGAAGCGACCGCGCCTTTTGTATCGCAATCGAGCTGAGTTTTCCAGCAAATAGCGCGCCGTCTACTGTCCGGAAACCCCCGGGCGCTGCCGATCGAGCAGGGTGCGAACGAGCGCGAGCAATTCCGCCGTTCGGATCGGCTTTTCCAGGAATTCCGCGCCGTACTTCCGGGCCTCGGCAAGTATAGAGGGGTCGGGGAAGCCGGTCGTGATAATCACCGGGCGGTCAGGGTGCGCGACACGTTCACGGACGACCAGGTGCAAGCCGTTGTAGGGACCGAGCCGGATGTCCACGATCAGCAAGTCTGGCGGATGCTGGTCGAGCTCCCGCTTGGCATGCTCGAAGTCCGCAGCGGTGACCACGTCGTATCCCGCGACCGACAGCAACTCGGCGAGCGCGCCGAGGGTCGAGGGGGTGTCATCGACGACGAGTATCTTCTCCGCCATCGTCATCCTGCCGGCCGCGAACGCCGATGCCCCGCCTGGAGGCGGACGCTACGGAGGCGGCGCACATAGTCCCTGGCTGGGTTGACTTTGTTCCGCATCGGCGAGGCTTCTGAGCTGCTCCCGCAGGCCAGCCGCGCGCCAGACGATGCGTTCGAACCCCGCCGGGGCATCCGAAGCCCCGGCAACTGTTCCTAAATCTACTACCTGAGAGCGCCGGCGCAAAAAAACCGTTCCGGTGGCGACTTCCTTGCAAAACGCGCCGGCGCGCCGCGACTTTCGTTCGCCGCCCCGCGGAACGTGGCCGGAGTCCCTGACTCCGCTCGGTGAAGCCACGGGCCGTCACCGGCGCGATACGTCCCGGCGGAGCGACACACACAGGACCGCGATGAGACGCAACCGCGACGGGACGTTGATCGGAACCAGCGCCGCAATGGCCGACCTCCGGGAGGAGATCGAGCACACGGCCCCCGCCGACGCCAAGGTGCTCATCACCGGAGAGAGCGGCGTCGGAAAGGAGCTGGTCGCCCAGGCGATCCACTTACGCAGCCCTCGTGCCGGGCGCCCTTACGTCACCGTGAACTGCGCGGGGCTCCCTGAAACGCTGCTCGAATCGGAGTTGTTCGGGCACGTCAAGGGGAGCTTCACCGGCGCCTACCGCGACAAGCCGGGGAAGCTCGAAGTGGCGGATACGGGCACCGTGTTCCTCGACGAGATCGGAGAGATGACCCTCCGGATGCAGGGTCTCCTGCTCCGCTTCCTCGAGACCGGTGAGCTGCAGAAAGTCGGCGCGGACGGCGTCGTCGGCCGCGTGGACGTGCGCGTCATCGCCGCCACCAATCGCAACCTGCGCCAGATGATCGCGGACGGCACGTTCCGCGAAGACCTGTTCTACCGCCTGAACGTGATCCACCTCGCCGTGCCTGCGTTGCGCGACCGGCGTGAGGACGTGCCGCTGCTGATCGAACACTTCCTCGCGAACTGCCGCGGCCACAACGGGCACGGCGTTCCGGCGATCTCTCCCGAGGCGATGGCGCTGCTCGCCGACTACTCCTGGCCCGGCAACGTCCGCGAGCTCGAGAACGTCATCGAACGACTCGTCGTGACCGGGCGCGAGCGCATCATCCTGCCCGAGCATCTCCCGATGGAGATCCGTGCGCACCGCCGTTGGAACGCACGTCCGGTCCGGGAGCGCCGCCGCACGGTGGCCGACGACCTCTACGAACGTTTGAAGGAGAGCCGCGAATCCTTCTGGACGGCCGTCTACCCGTTGTACATGCAACGGGAAATCACCCGCTCCAACATGCGCGACCTGATCCGCAAGGGGCTCGAGGACGCGCGCGGCAACTACAAGATCGTCGTACGGCTGTTCAACCTCCACCCGGCCGACTACAAACGGTTCCTCAACTTTCTGCGGAAGCATGACTGCCAGCTCCCGTTCAAGGAATACCGGCAATGAATACGGGTACCGGCATCCTTCGATTCGGATTCGTCGCCCTGATGGCCTGTGCGAGCTCCGGCGCGGGCGCCCAGTCTCGCGTACCGGCCCTGACGCAGCCGCCGCGGCTCACGCCGGCCGCGGCGCCGGGAGCGGCTGCGCCAACGCCCGCTGATTACGTCATCGGCGCGGAGGACGTGCTCAGCATCGTCTTCTGGCGCGACAAGGACCTTTCAGGCGATGTCGTGGTCCGCCCGGACGGGAAGATCTCCCTGCCGCTCCTCAACGACGTGCAGGCAGCCGGCCTGACGCCGGAGCAGCTCCGCGCGGCTCTGGTGACCGCCGCCGGCGAGTTCATCGAAGACCCGAACGCCGCGGTGATTGTGAAAGAGATCAAGAGCCGCCGGTTCTTTGTCACGGGCCAGGTGGCCAAGCCGGGGCCCTACCCCCTTGCCGGGCCGACGACCGTGCTGCAGGCGATCGCGATTGCCGGCGGCCTGCTCGAGTACGCGGACGCGGAGAACATCTCGATCATGCGCGTCGAGAACGGCAGGACCGTGTCGTTGCGCTTCAACTACAAGGACGTGATCCGGCGCAAGAAGATCCAGCAGAACGTCGAGCTGAAGCCGGGCGACACGATCGTGATCCCATGAGCAGGCTGATGCGCGCGGTACGCCTTTTTGCGGTCGTGTTGTGCGGTTCGATTGGCGCCCCCGTGCTGGCACAAGTGCCCGCCGCCGCGCCCGATCGGGCGGCTCCAACGGGCACCGACGCCCGCTTCGCCGCGTCGATCTACGGCGCTTACGGCGACCCGCAGCTGATGGGGAGTACCCCGACGGCCAATACGCCAGCGGAAGTGGGAGCGGACACGGATCTATTCGTGAACCGGCGGAGAGGGCGGCTCAATCTGCAACTGGCCGCGGCGACCGGCATGCGCCGGTTCGACGCAGCCGGCGCGATGGACGGTGCGAACTTCTGGTCGCACGTGACGACGGCCTCGCTCGTGGCGCCGCTGACCGACCGGACGCAGCTGGGCCTCACGGCGCAGGGGGGGTATTCGGAGTTCCTGTCGCTCGACGGTTGGGGCGCGCGCGGCGAAGTCGCGTCTGCGGCCGCTGATCACACGCAGGCGCTCGATTCCGGAGTGGCCCGCCAGCCGACGGCGCGCCTGGGGGGCGGGGCGCAGCTGACACGCACGCTAAGCACGCGTTCGTCCATCCTGCTGACCTACGACGCGCGCGCGTCGCGCATCGTCGATGGGCCTCGCGCGGACACGATTGATCAGCACGGCCAGATTGCTTTTGCGAATCAGTTGCGCCAGCGCGCGGTCGTGCGGGTCGCGTACGCCCTGCGGCACGCGGAGTACGGCTTCTCGGCACAACCGCGTCACACCATCCGCGAGCACACCGCCATGCTGGGGTTCGATCGGCAGTGGGTCCACTCGCCAACGCGTCAGAGCATCCTGCGCGTTTCCGTCGGTCCCTCGCTGGTTGTCGGCGCGGGGCCGTCGCGGTACGCCGCAACCGCCGATGTCTCGCTCGACACCCGAACGGGCCAGAGCTGGGTGGTGTCAGTCGGCGCGTATCGCGCGACGACCTTCGTGGACGGCATCCCACGGCCGTTTCTGAGCGAGGCGTTCCGCGGCGAGGTGAGGGGTCGGCTCGGGAGAAGGCTGGACGTCGCCGTCGCGGGGGATTCCACCGCAGGAGCCGGTCGCTTCGACGCCGATCCGGCCTCCTTGCGCTCGCGCGGCGGGCGTGCGCGCGTGGGCCTGGAACTCTCGCGCGCGTTCACGTTGTTCGGCGAATACGTCTATCGCTGGTACGAGCTCGCCGGCGTGCTGCCGGAGGGCACGGCCGCGATCACGCGGACCGATCGCGGCAGCATCCGCGCGGGGCTCACGTGGCAACTGCCCGTGAGAGGAGGGCTGCCAGCCGATGCTGCCCGGTAAGAAATACGCGCCCGAGGATTACCTGAAGGTTGCCTGGCGGCGCAAGTCCGTCCTGGTGCTGATTCCGCTCGTCGCGCTGACGCTGACCTCGGTCTTCGCGGCGCGGCTTCCCGATCGCTTCCGATCGGAGACGCTGATCCTCGTCGTGCCGCAGCGCGTCCCGACGGAGTACGTCAAGGCGACCGTGACTGCCTCGATGCAGGACCGGCTGCCTGCGATCAGCCAGCAGATCCTCAGCCGGACGCGGCTGGAGCGGATCGTCAAGGAGTTCGACCTCTATCCCGGGCTGCGACAGCGAGGCCCGATGGAGGACGCGATCCTGCGGATGCGCGCCGACATCAACGTGGAGATCGTCAGGGGCGAGTCCTTCCGTATCGCCTACGAGTCGGGGGACGCCGACACGGCGATGCGCGTGACCGAACGGCTGGCGGCGTTCTTCATCGAGGAGAACCTGCGCGACCGCGAAGTGCTGGCCAGCGGCACGAGCGCGTTCCTCGAGAGCCAGCTCGGGGACGCGCGCCGCCGCCTGGTGGAGCACGAGAGGCGGCTCGAGGAGTTCCGCCGCGCTTACAACGGCGAGCTGCCGTCGCAGCTGCAGTCGAACCTGCAGACGATTCAGAACAAGCAGTTCCAGCTCCAGTCGGTGCGGGAGTCGCTCAGCCGCGACCGCGATCGTAAGATCCTGCTCGAACGGCAGCTGAGCGATCTCCTGGCCGAGCCCGCCCTCGTGGTGCCGGCCGCGACGCAGGCCCAGCCCCAGGCGCCGGAAGCGGCAGATCCCGCCGTGCAGCTCGAGACGGCCCGGAACACGCTGAAGGCGCTGCAAGTCCGGTTGAAGCCGAATCACCCTGACGTGATCCGGCTCAATCGCCTTATCGCAAACCTCGAGGAGAAAGTGCGGCTCAGGCCGGACACAGCAGCCAATGATGACGCTCGGCCCGGCGCCCCTGGGGAATCCGATTCCGCGGGCACTCGCGCCGTCGCCACGTCCTCGCCGACCGTTCGCGCGCGCGCCCGCGAGCTGCAGCTCGAGATCGACAACCTCGCACGACAGGTCGAGTTCCGCACGGGGGAGGAGCGCTCGCTGCAGGAGGACATCGCCGCCTACCAGCGCCGCGTCGAGGTTGCGCCGTCTCGCGAGTCGCAACTCGTCTCCCTGACGCGTGATTACGAGACGCTGCAGAACATCTACCGGTCGCTGCTGGCCAAGCGCGAGGACTCGAAGATTGCGGAGAACCTGGAGCGGCGCCAGATCGGGGAGCAGTTCAAGATCATCGATCCGGCGCGGCGCCCCGAGCGCCCGTCGAACCCCGACCGGCTGACGATCAACCTCGCGGGCCTCGGCACCGGCGTCGGCCTCGCCGTTGGACTGGTCGTGCTGCTCGAGTACCGGCGCAGGAGCGTCGAGACCGAGCAGGACGTGCTCACGGTGCTCAAGCTGCCGGTGCTCGCCGTCGTGCCGGACATCTCCACGCGCGCGGAGGTGCGGAGGCGGGTTCTCTGGCGCATGGCGACCGCCGCAGCGACCCTGGCTCTGGTGTCCGGGTGTGCGGTCGTGCTGTCGCAGACGCTGCGGGCGATCAGGTAACCATGTACAGAACCTTCTTCGGACTCCACTTGCGCCCGTTCGACCTCACGCCGGACCCGGCGTACCTCCTGTTGACGCCAAGTCATCGCGAAGCCCTCGCCGTGCTCCAGTACGGCCTGATGTCGCGCAAGGGACTGATCGTGCTGACAGGCGAGGCGGGCACGGGCAAGACGACGTTGCTCCGCGCGATGCAGGCGGATGCGGAGGGTGACCCGATCTTCGTGACCCTGACGAACCCGCGCCTGCGCAGGGACGAGTTCGTCGAAACGATCGTGCACGAGTTCGGGATCGCTCCCGAGGCCGCCCAGTCCAAAGCCCACATGCTGCGCGAGCTTCGCGCGTTGCTCCTGCAGCAGCTCGCGCACGGCCGGCCGAGCGCGCTCATCGTCGACGAAGCGCACGCGCTCAGCGACGAGCTGCTCGAGGAAGTACGGCTGCTCGCCAACCTCGAGACCGACTCCGCGAAGCTGCTGACCACCGTGCTCGCGGGGCAGCCGGAGCTTGCGGATCGGCTGAACGAGAGCGCGCGTTGGCACCTGAAGCAGCGCGTCGCCCTTCGCTGCGCGTTGCAGCCGCTCACGCCCGACGAGACCCTGCTGTTTGTCGCGGCGCGGATTCGCCGCGCGGGCGGAGACCCTGCCGAGGTGTTCACGCAGCAGGCGGTGCAGGCGTGTCACGCGCACGCGTGCGGCATTCCACGCCTCGTGTGCGTCATCTGCGACAACGCGCTCATCGCCGCATACGCGGCGGGGGAGAAGCCGGTGCGCGCCGCGCGCGTCCTCGAAGTCTGCCGCGACCTCGATCTGTCGCCGCAGAGCGCCGCGGGGCGCGCCGCACACCCCATTGCGGCCCCTGCCTCGGCCGCGCCCAGGGGCGAGGCTGCTCGTGTGCCGGCGGGGCAGGCCCCCGCCGCCACTCGCGAGAGCGGCGCCATGTTCAGCGTCTTTTCGCAGCCGCGCCGCGCGTGGTTCTCTCGTTAATCCACCATGGGACGAGTCGCCGACGCTCTTCAACGCTCCGGCCAGTTGCTGCGTGATGTCGCGCCTCCGGACAACGCCGCGTCTCGGTCGGAGTTTGCCCAAGAGGCCAGGGATCAGAGCGGTGGCCGGCTTTCGCCATTGCCCCCGGGTTCAGCCGAGGCTTCAGCGAGGGCAGACGCGCGAAGTGCGAAGGCCGAAGCGTTGCTGGTCCGGAGCATGGAGCCGCATGCTCCCCGCCTGGAGCGCCGGGCCGCAAGCGTCGAGGCCCGGGTTCTTCCCGCGAACCCGCGGCTCGTGGGGCATCTCGCGAGCCCGCTGATCGAAGAGGAGTACCGGACGCTCGGTGCGACGCTGCATCGCGCGGGGGAGCGCTCCGGCATCCGCAGCCTGGTCGTGACCAGCGCGCTGCCGCAGGAAGGCAAGACGCTGTCGGCCGCCAATATCGCGCTCGTGCTGAGCCGGTATTTCGGGCGACGCGTGCTCGCGATCGATGCCGACCTGAGAAAGCCCGCGCTCCATGAGCTGTTCGGTATCGAGCGGGGCCCGGGCCTCTGCGACGCGCTCGGATCGGGCGCCGCCGCGCAGCCCGTGCAGGTGCAGCCGCGGCTGTGGGTGATGCCGGCCGGGAAGCAGCAGGTGGAGCCTGCGCGCGTCCTCACGAGCGACGACATGAGACGGCTCCTCGCCGAGGCCTCCAAGGAATTCGACTGGGTAGTGATCGACACCCCGCCCGCTGGCGTGCTTCCGGACGCGCAGCTCCTCACCGCGATTGCCGACGGCGTGATCCTCGTCGTCCGCGCGGGAAAGACGCCGTACGACATCTGCCGGCGCGCCGCGGCCGCGGTGTCCGATAACGGCAAGCTGCTCGGCGTGCTGCTGACCCGCGGCGCGACCCGCCGGCCGGCGTCGTACTACGCGTCGTACGGCAAGGCCAGCCGGGCAAGGGAATGAGCGTCAAGACCGGCAAGGGCTCATTCCCCCGCCTCTTCTCGCGCCCAGGCGACGCGAACGCGCCGGGGCCGTTCCCACCCTCCCGTCCCGAACCACGCCGGACGGGCGCTTAGCGATATGGCAACCGTGTTCCGCCAGCGCGTGCCTTGGCGCTCACTGGCGCTGATCGCCTCGGAAACCGTGCTCATCGTGTTCGCGATCTCGTCTGCGACGTACATCCTCACGCCGGGCGGCGGGCTCGCGCCCGGTGAGCTGGCGCGCGCGCTGATGATTGTCGCCGTCTGCCAGCTGTGCCTGTACTTCGCGGAACTCTACGACTTCAGGATCCTGGCGGAACGGCGCGAGACGTTCGTCCGGCTGCTTCACGCGCTTGGCGCCGCGTCGGTCATCCTGGCGGTCATCTACCTGTTCTTTCCAGACCTGGTGATTGCGCGCGGCGTGTTCGCGATCACCGCGTTCCTGCTGATCGCATTCGTTGGCGGGTGGCGGTGGGTCTTCGAGCGGGTCACCAGGCATCTGGGCCATCGCGAACGGCTGCTGCTGGTGGGGACGAGTCCGGCCGCCGTGTCGCTCGCGCGCGAGCTGCACGAGCGCCGCGAGCTGGGCGTGCAGATCGTCGGCTTCGTCGATCCGGATCCCTCCAGGATCGGCATGCCCGTGTTCAACCCCGGGATCGTCGGCACGCTGGAGGACATTCCACGCATCACGCGCGAGCAGAGCGTGGACCGCGTGGTGGTCAGCCTGGCCGACGCGCGCGGGCGGCTTCCGATGGACAAGTTGCTCGAGATGAAGCTCGATGGCGTCGCGTTCGCGCACCTGGCCACCGTGTACGAGGAATACACGGGGAAGATCTCCGTCGAGAACCTGCGTCCGAGCTGGCTGATCTTCTCGAGAGGGTTCCGGAAGAGCCGTTTGCTCCAGGCGGTGAAGCGCACGATGGACATGGCCGGCGCGGCGGCCGGGATTCTGCTGACGCTGCCGATCATGCTCGGAGCCGCGGCGGCGGTGCGGCTCACGTCGCCTGGTCCGGTGCTGTATCAGCAGCAACGGGTCGGCCAGCACGGGCGCGCGTTCATCCTGTACAAGTTCCGCTCGATGCGCGCGGGCGCGGAGCGCGAGACCGGACCCGTGTGGGCGGCACGAGACGATGACCGGATCACGCCGGTGGGGAGGTTCATCCGGCGGACGCGCATCGACGAGCTGCCGCAGTTGTGGAACGTGTTGCGGGGCGACATGAGCCTGGTGGGCCCGCGGCCCGAGCGGCCGGAGTTCGTGCAGGCGCTCATGCGGGAGATCCCGTTCTACGGCCAACGCCACGTGGTGAAGCCGGGCCTGACAGGGTGGGCGCAGGTGCGCTACGCGTACGGCAACTCGGTCGAGGACGCGATGGAGAAGCTGCAGTACGACCTCTTCTACATCAAGAACATGTCGTTCGGGCTCGACGTGTTCATCGTGTTCAAGACGATCCAGACGGTGGTGCTGCAGCGAGGCACGTAGAAACCGCATCAGAGGACGCCGGCGAGGCAGGGACCGAGCGGTCAGTTCCGAATGTCAGTTGTGTTGCCGGGGGTGTAGTGCGAACTCCGGCGAGCCGACAGCCACCGTTCGCGCCCCGGTTCCGCGCGCGGGACCGCTTGCTCCGGCGATCTGTCCGAGCGCTAAACAATGCGTCGCGTTCCAGCTCCGCCTTGCGTTCGCGGCGCTCCACAGAGGCGCTCACCGCGGCTGTCGACTCGCTGGTGTCGGCTCACGGCTACGGCGACACAGGTGCGCTTCGGAGTAGTTCGTCAGTCGGCGGGCGAGTTGTCCGAGGGTCACGCCCGCGATGCAGGCGGCTGCTCCGGGGGCGTCGAGCGGAGCGA
>DATHTE010000089.1:0-50664 GCA_035463475.1 Vicinamibacterales bacterium | reverse complement strand
TAGCCCAGCACGTTCGGTATCGCCGGCACCCCGACGCCTCCGGCCAGGAGCGTGCGCGGCGTCTCCCGTGACGTGTTCCACGCGATGAGCGGATCCACGGGCGCCGGCATCAAGTCCAGGTAGCGTCCCAACCAGCCGGTGCCCTGCGGCGCCCTCGGATCGGCGCTCGACCAGATGTCAGTCCCCTGGAAATGCGATCGGCTTGAGTTCTCGTAGCCCGTGCGTTGGATGATCGCGAGCCGTCCCGCCTCGAAGATCTGCTTCAGCCCTGACAGGCGCGGGTGAAGGCCCAGCGCCGTGCCACTGCGATCGCTGCCGATCTGCAGGGCCTGCGCGGCGGGCACCGCCAGCGTCGGGCGACGGCTGTAGTAGAAGTTGTCGTTGTAGGGCACGAGCGTGCTCAACGCGTCGTTGCCGCCGCTCAAGTACAGCACGACGAGATTGCGGCGCGCCGAGCCCTGCGCCCGGGCCAGGTCCGCCAGGAACGATGGCGCCGCGAAACCCATCGTGAACGCGGCCACGCCGCCGCGAACGAACTCTCGTCTGGTGATCGGCATGCGGCGGCCCTACACGAGTTGATACTCGCCCGCGCCGACCAGCAGGTGGACCAGGCCGGCGGTCTTCTGCAGCAGCTGCGCGTCGCCGCCGTTCCAGGCGCTTCCGGAGCCGAGATACTCCAGCAGCGCTCGGCGGACGTCCCGATCAAGCTCCGCGGGCGTCAACCGATCGAGCACGAAGGACAGCAGCGATTCAGGCGTGCCCCCGTACGGACGCGAAGCGTCGCGCAAGCGGAACTTCTGGTTCGTCGCGAGCTGGGCCGCGAAATTCATGCGGGCCAGCACGGTGCCGCTCGAGAACCATCCGCGCCCCAGGTCCCACCCGTTGACGTCGGGCGGCTCCAGTAGTTGCTGCCCCATGTTCGTCAACGGAGTGAGCGCGTCGCCAAGGGAGAATCCGACCCAGCCGACTTCCTTCAAGCCGCGCACGACGAACTCCACCGGCCATGAGTAACGCGCGTGCTGGGCGTCCCGGAATTCAGGCGACGTGAAGATCCGGCGCAGCAGCGGTTTGATCTCGAAGCGTCCCGCCTCGAACGTGGAGGTCAGCTCGCCGACCCACCGCTCGTCCGGAGCGTCCGTCTCGCTGACGAAGTACCCCCAGAGCTTTCGCGCGAGGCGGCGGCCCGTCTCCGGGTGCCGCGTCACGGCGGCGAGCAGATCGAGGCCATCCTGCATGCCGTCTGCCGCGGAGCGTGCGGGGATCCGGCGCCCACCGTCCGGGGAGATCGGAAAGCTGAATTCCTTGGCCGACGTGTCGTGCTGGCCGGGGTTGTACGCGAACCGGAAATAAGTCGTCTCGCCGCTCCCCTGCCGCTGGACGTTCCACCCCGTGAAGACGCGCGCGCCGGCGTAGACATCGGCTTCACCGAACGTACCGACCCCCATCGTGAACAGTTCCATCAGCTCGCGAGCATAGTTCTCCTGTGGCCGGTTCCGCACGTTCGTGCGGCCGTCGAGCCAGAAGAGCATCGCCGGATCCCGCGTGACCTCGAGGAGGAGATCCTGGAAGTTGCCGAGTGCATGGTGCCGAAGCACCTCCAGGTGCCCGCGCACGCCCGCGGGATCCTCGCTCGGCTTGGCCGCCATCATGCGCGCCGCGGGGATGGAGCCGGCCGCGCCGGCAATCTTGCTGAAGGCGGTGGCGAAGTGGTTGTGCCAGAACAGCGTCATCTTCTCTTCGAGGGGACGCTGCGAATGCACCATCCGGAAGAGCCAGCGCTGCCGCGCATCGTTGATGACGGTGTTGGGCGAGAACGGCCCGCGCGACGTCACGCCAACGTATCCCGGTTTCTGGAGGTACTGGTCGACATCGTCCACGAGTTGGTCGTGATCGACGAGCTGATCGACCGCACGCCGGTAGCCTATCTCGACGAGATTGTCGACTTCCTGCTGCGTCGCGCCGAATCCGGCGCGGCGAAGCAGGTGCTCCAGATCCTGTTCGCGTCCTCTCGGCAAAGACACCTCGACTGCGCCCTATCTTAGACCGGCGGGGCAGGCTGGGGTTGAATGCGAGGGAGCGTTCGCGCGTCTGTCCACGGGAGACCGGGCCCCGGTCCAGCTAGTCGCTGATCCGCAATTCGCCCGCCTCGGCCGACGCCAGCAGCTCCAGGGCCTGCCCCTCGTCGGCTGCCTGCACGAGCACTTCAACACGGCCGAGACCGTCCAGGCTGAGGCCGTACAAGTGCTGGAGCGATTCGGATCGCGTGGTCGTCGCGATCCCCGAGCCCTCCAGGAACGACGCGACCTGCCGCGCCTCGATCTCGCCGTTCGCGACGAACACACAGCGGTAATCGTCTGCCATGGGTTCACCCTTCACGTGTTCGGGCGGTTCAGGTAGATTGTAGTCACCTTTCTCCTCATCAGCACGCGTTGTTATGCGCGACGAGGTGGATGCCGCACATTCACACGCAACCGCCACTCCGGTCGGCGGGCGCAGACCGCTCTACTACTGGCCGGTGATTGCGCTGCTCGTATGCACGCTCGGCTACGCCGCGTTCGCCGGCTTGGGCTGGTGGCTGTACGCCGATGCCTTGCGGCAGGGGCAGCGGGCACGAGCGGAGTTCGGAGGGGACGAAGTCGAGGCGCTGATCACGCTCGTCGCCTCGGAGCGACACACGCTCGCCGAGCGCGGCCGCGCCGTGCATGCGCTCGGTCAGCTCCGCGATCGGCGCGCCCTGCCAGTGCTCGAGCGCTTCTACACGGCGGACGAGTGCGATCACGCGCGCTTTCTCTGCCAGCGGGAGCTGCGCAAGGCGATCGAGAAGTGTCGTGGAGGCATGCGGCCGCCGGGTTGGCTGCCGTTCCTCGCACCGGGCAGCTGATCGACGCGAGGGCCGTGGCATACTCCCGGCGGAGACATTTCATGATGAACCCCCGTGTCGCGCTGGCGGCGGCGGTCGCCGCCGCCGCGTTGCTGCCGTCGCTCTCCGCCGCCGTCTGGCGCGCGGAAGGGGCGCAGCCGTCGGCCGCCTCGCCGGCGCGCCAGTGGTACAAGGGCAACACTCATACGCACACGCTGAACAGCGACGGTGACAGCACGCCCGACGAAGTGGTGCGCTGGTACCGCGAGCGCGGCTACCACTTCCTCGTCCTGACCGATCACAACTACCTCACGCAAGTGGACACACTGAACGCCCTGCTCGGCGCGGACGGCCGCTTCCTCGTGATCCGCGGTGAGGAGGTCTCGGATCGCTTCGGCGACAAACCGATCCACGTCAACGGCCTGGACGTCGAGCACGTGGTCCCGCCGCAGGGGGGCACCAGCGTCGTGGACACGATCCAGCGGAACGTAGCCGCGGTGCGGAGCGCGCGCGGCGTGCCGCACATCAACCACCCCAACTTCTCCTGGGCGATCACCGCCGACGAACTGAAACAGGTCCGCGACTACCGGCTGTTCGAGATCTTCAACGGGCACCCGCAGGTGAACAACCTCGGCGGCGGCGGGACGCCGGGGCTCGAGGAAGTCTGGGACAACATCCTCTCCAGCGGCCTGCTCGTCTACGGCATCGCCGTTGACGATGCCCACGACTTCAAGCGGCCCTGGGACCGGAACGCGGCGCGTCCCGGCCAGGGCTGGGTCACCGTGCGCGCCGAGAAGCTCTCGGCGGACAGCGTGCTGGCGGCGCTCGAGCGCGGCGATTTCTACGCTTCGACGGGCGTGGAGCTTCGCGACTATACCGTCGACGATCGGCGGATGACCATTGCGATCAACGAGCGTCCGCCGTCGAAGTATCGCGTGCTGTTCCTCGGACGCGGCGGCAGGATCCTGAAGGAAGCGACCGCGAGTCCCGCGACCTACGACTTTGCCGGCGGCGAAGGGTACGTGCGCGCGAAGGTCATCGACTCGAACGGTCTGGTTGCATGGACCCAGCCCGTCATGCGCTGATGCGACGACGCCAGGCGTGCAGCGCCATCATCGCGGCGCACCCGAACAGCGGGACGAGCAGTCCGGTCCTGAGACTGCCCGCACTCGCCGACCATCGCCCCACGAGCCACGGCACCGTGGCGCCGCCGAGGCCGGCAAGCACGAACGCCGCGGCTGCCGCGCGGCCGCTCGCATCGCCGAACGTCCGCGAGAGTTGGGCCATTGTCGTCGGGAACACGATCGACAGGCCGAGGCCGCACATGCTGGTGCCCGCCAGCGCGGCAGCGAGGCTGCGTGCGGCGATGAGCAGCACGAGACCGGCCGTGGCGAGCGCCAATGCCGCTTGCATGAGACGTTCCTCGTCAACGCGCCGGAGCATCGCGGGGGCCGCCGCGCGCCCCGCGAGCAGCGCGCCCCAGAAGAACGCGGGCGCCGAAGTGGCCGCCGCGGCCGCGGCGATTCGGCTCACGTGCACCGCGGCCCAGCCCGCCACGGCGTTCTCGGTGCCGACGTAGACGAAGAAGAGCGCGCCGAAGACGACGAAGGCGGGCGATCGCCATTGCACGCGCGGAATCTGCCTCGTCGAAGCATCGGAGATGCGAAGGCGGGCGTGCTTAGTCGAAGCGTCAGAGACGCGAAGGCGGGCGTGGCGAGCCGATGCGAACGCGAGAACCCCCAGCACCGCCGCCGCCAGAGCGCTCGCGAGGCCGATGACGAACAGGTCCGCGCGGCCGCGCGCGGCGAGCCACGCGAGCACCGGCGGCGCGGCAACCGCCCCGGCAGCCCACGCGAAGTTGAGGATGTTCAACGCGGCTGAACGATCGTGCGTGTGCGCGGCCGCGACGAAGAGGTTCGTGGCGGGAATCGTGATGCCGAGGCCGACGCCGTAACAGCCAACGGCCACGAGCGCGGCGGGCCAGCCGGCCATTCCCAGGGCGCCGACGCCCGACGCCATCAGGGCCAGGCCGGATGCGAGCGCGCGCTGGTAGCCGACGCGCTCCACGAGCAAGCCCGACACGCCCACGCCGCAGATCGACCCGGCGAACTGCGCCGTGAAGAACGTCCCGGCCTGCGCGTCATCAAGCGACCAGCGCGCCACGAGCACGGGCAACAGGGGCCCGAGCAGCGTCGTGACGACTCCCGTCAGGACGAACGCCGCATGCGCCACGCGTATCGCACTGGCAGGAACGCCCGCCGACGTGGGAGGCATCGCCGCGCGATTGTACGGTGCCTGTCACCAATTGTCCGCCAGAGAGCACAATTGGTGACAGGCACCGTACCCGTGTGGGAGACTTACCGCGTGTCGCACGCCTACACGGGTCGAGGCCGGCGGCCTGGCGCTCGGATCCATCAGCCGGTGACGCTCAGGACGCTCGCTGACCAACTGGGCCTTTCACCCGCAACGATCTCGCTGGTCATCAACCAGGCGCCAGCTGCCCGCTCCATACCGCGACGGACCCACGAACGGATCCTGGCGGCCGCGCGGAGGCTCAACTATCGGCCTAACTCCGTGGCGCGATCGCTCCAGCGGCAGCGGAGCTTCACGGTCGGAGTGGTGGTGCCCGAGATCAGCGAGGGCTACGCCGCGCTGGTGATGAGCGGGATTGAAGACTACCTGCTGCAGGAAGGCTATCTCTATTTCGTCGCCAGCCACCGCCACCGGCCCGACCTGATCGAGGAGTACCCGCGCCTGCTGCTCGAGCGGACCGTCGAAGGGCTCATCGCCGTGGACACGCCCTGCCGCGAGCCTCTGCCGGTGCCCGTCGTCGCCGTCTCCGGTCACGGGCGCACGAAGGGGGTCACGAACGTCGACCTGAACCACGCGCGGGCAGGGCGCGCCGGGCTTGAGCACCTGGCCTCGCTCGGTCACCGGCACATCGCGATCATCAAGGGACAGGCGTTCAGCTCCGACACGGAGACGCGCTGGCGCGCGATCCGCGCGGCGGCAAGGCAGCTCGGTCTCGAGCTCAACCCGAAGCTTGTCGTGCAGCTCCAGGGCGATCTGCCCTCTCCCGAACCGGGGTATCGCGTGACCAGGGAATTGCTGTCCCGTGACGAACCGTTCACGGCCGTGTTTGCCTTCAACGACATCACCGCGTTCGGCGCGATCAAGGCCCTGCAGGAGTCCGGACGTCGCGTGCCCGGCGACGTATCTGTGGTCGGCTTCGACGATGTGCAAAGCGCGGCGTATCACACGCCGGCTTTGACCACGGTTCGTCAACCCCTGCGGTCGATGGGTGAGCTGGCCGCGTCGACGCTCCTTCAGCGAATCTCGGCAGCCGGCCGGAACGCGGCCACCTATCCGCGCGTCATCACGGTCGAGCCGGAACTCATCGTACGCGACTCGACGGGCCCGGCTCCCAGCCTGACGGCCTGACCGCTCACCTTGACAACCCCTCGGCGCCGGGTGTAAACGGAAGGGCTAGTGAAACGTTTTAGTAGAGGCTCACGTCGGTAGGACTGCGCGCCGCCGGCGCACCGGAGGCCGCGGCTCGAAGGAGGTTTCGCGATGTGGCGTCCAGCCCGGATGTGGCGTCCAGCCCGAGTGAAGTACACGATGGTCAGCCTGCTGACAGTGGCGGCGTGGGCCGCGCTGCCGCTGCAGGCTGCCGCGCAAGTGACCACGTCGACCATCCAGGGCACCGTGTCGGACGACACGGGCGTCCTGCCCGGTGCGGTGGTCACGGCAAACGACGTTGACAGCGGCTTCAGCCGCGAAGTGACGACCGCGGCGGACGGGAGCTTCACGCTCGCGGGTCTGAGACCCGGACGCTACGAGGTCCGCGTCGCGTTCGCCCAGTACAAGCCCGAGGCGCGGGCCGTCGAACTGCTCGTCGGGCAGACGGTCACCGTGAACTTCCGCGTGACGCCCGACGTGGTCTACACGGAGGACGTAACCGTCGTCGGCCAGACGCGGCTGGTGGACACCCGCGAGTCTGAAGTCGCCACCAACGTCACGCAGGAACAGATCAGGCATCTTCCGCAGAACGCGCGCAACTTCCTGAACTTCGCGGCGCTCGCGCCCGGCGTCCGCGTCTCGGACAACGAGACGCGCAAGGAGTTCTCGGCCGGCGCGCTGCCGTCGCAGAACGTCAACGTGTTCATCGACGGCGTGAGCTACAAAAACGACGTGATCGACGGCGGCGTCGTCGGCCAGGACGCGAGCCGCGGCAACCCGTTCCCGCAGAACGCCGTCCAGGAGTTCCAGGTCCTCACGCAGAACTTCAAGGCGGAGTTCGAGAAGGCGGCGAGCGCCATCATCACCGCCGTGACCCGCAGCGGCGGCAACCGGTTCTCGGGCGAGGTGTTCACCTTCTACCAGGACAAGGACCTCGTCCAGAACGAACGGATCGTGACCGACGCCACGGGACTGCTCGTGAAGGGGAAGACGACCCCGAAACCCACCTACGAGCGCTGGCAATGGGGCGCGTATCTGGGCGGTCCGATCGTCCGAGACAGGATGCAGTTCTTCGGATCGTACGAGGAGAACCGGCAGGACCGGGACAATACGGTGATCGTCGGGACCGTTTCGAATGCGCCGGTGGCTCTCGTGGAGCGGTTGCGCACGTACCAAGGGACCTTCGTCAGCCCGTTCCGCGAGAAACTGCTGTTCGGGAAACTCTCCGCTCAGCCCGCGGCATCGCAGCGCCTCGAGGTCACCTACAACTGGCGTGACGAGACCGACGTCCGAGGCTTCGGCGACCGGACGAGCTTCGAGTCGGCCGAGAACGTCAGGAACCGTGTCGACTCCGTGCAGGGCAAGTGGCAGGTGGCGGCGAGCAGCTTCCTCAACGAGGCGTACCTCTCGTATCAACGCTACCGCTGGAACCCGACCGCGGACAACCCGGACATCATCGGCCAGAACTACGACGGGCTGCTGCGCATCGGCGGGCGGGACACGGACCAGTACATCGTCCAGCAGCGCATCTCGCTGCGCGATGACTACTCGAGGTTCCCAAAGTGGAACGGCAACCACACCGTGAAGACGGGCGGCGTCATCAGTTTCGTCGACTACGACGTCAGCAAGAAGTTCACAGGGAACCCGGTGTTCACCTACGTGGGAGGCATCAGCTGGGACTTCCCTGCGCGGGCGCAGTACGGCGTCGGCAACCCAGACCTCAACGCGAACAACTTCCAGTTCGGGATCTACGCGCAAGACGACTGGGCGGTGACCAACCGCTTCACGATCAACGCGGGTCTTCGCTGGGACTACGAGTCGGACATGCTGAACAACGACTACGTGACCCCCGACAACGTGCGGGCCGCGACGGCCCCCTTCGTAGATGACGAGAAGTACTTCACCGACGGCAACGACCGGCCTCCCTTCTACGGCATGTGGCAGCCGCGCGTGGGGTTCTCGTACGACCTGACGGGGCGCGGACAGACGATCGCGTTCGGCGGATACGGCCGGTACTACGACCGCGTGCTCTACAACTCGACGCTCGACGAGCGGTTCCGGCTGCAGTACGCGGTGCGCACGTTCCAGTTCTCGGCCGACGGCGGCATCCGTGACGGCCAGCAGACCATTCGCTGGCAGCCGTCGTACCTGAGCGTGGCGGGGCTCGACACGCTCATTGCGCAAAACATCGCGCCGAACCCGGAAGTGTTCCTGATTGCCAACGATGCGAAGCCGCCGGTCTCCGATCAGTGGTCGCTTGGCGTCCGCCACAACTTCGCCGGCATGGTGACGTCTGTGACCTACAGCGGCATGCGAAGCCGAAACCTGTTTACGTTCCTGTTCGGGAACCGGCGGCCGAACGGAACGTGCTGCCAGCCGATCCCGGGGTTCTCCAACATCCTCATCTCCGACCCCGATGGGCGCAAGGCGTGGTTCGACGGGCTGTACATTCAGGTCGATCGGCCGTACGGCGTGGGCGGATCACGATACGGATTCAGCGCAACCTACACGCTGGGACGCTCGGAACAGACCGGCGGCGACCTGTTCAGCCTCGACTTCCCGACCGTCGCGGACTACCCGCGTTATCCGACGAACAACGATGAGCGGCACCGGCTCGTGATGACGGGTATCGTCGGGCTGCCGTACGACTTCATCGTGAGCACGTTCATCACGCTCGGATCAGGGACGCCCTACACGATCACCGACGAGTCGCGAGGAACGACGGTCGATCTGCGGCGGGTGCTGCGCAACGAGGGGCGCCCGGAGAAGTTCGACTTCATCATCCCGAACGCCTGGGCCTACCGCAGCCTGGACCTGCAGGTCGAGAAGGCGTTCCGCTTCCGCGAGCGGCATTCGGTTTCGGTCGTCTTCCAGGGGTTCAACATCTTCAGCTTCGACAACTTCAGCGGATATCGGGGAAACATCCCGACGCTCCCGGCCGTGAACATCAACTACGGACGGCCGGGCAGCCTCATCGATCCTGGCCGGCGCCTGCAGCTCGGGCTCCGATACGGCTTCTAGCGCGGCGCGAGACGGTCGGTGAGAGCACAATCATTGAGGGCGGCGGCGCTTGCCGCCGCCCTCGCCGCCACACTCGTCGTTTCGGTCAACGGCGATGTGCGCTCGAGCGAGACCGAGCGCCGCATCGACGACCTGCTCGCGAGGATGACGCTCGAGGAGAAGCTCGGGCAACTCCAGCAACTCGACGGCGAGGCGGAGGGGCGCTATCGCCCCGAACACCTCGACCTCGCGCGCAAAGGGCTCCTCGGTTCCACGCTCAACGTCCGCGGCGTCGCGCAGGTGAACGCGCTCCAGCGCGCGGCCGTTGAAGGATCCCGCCTCAAGATCCCGCTCATCTTCGCCTTCGACGTGATCCACGGCTACCGGACGATCTTTCCCATTCCGCTCGGCGAGGCGGCCTCGTGGGATCCGGCCGCCGCCGAACGGTCCGCGGCGATCGCGGCGGCGGAATCGCGCGCGGTCGGCCTGCACTGGACCTTCGCGCCGATGGTGGACATCGCGCGGGACGCGCGCTGGGGGCGCATCGCCGAGGGAGCGGGCGAGGATCCGTACCTTGGCGCGGCGTTCGCGCGCGCCCGCGTTCGCGGGTTCCAGGGGGACGACTACAGCCAGCCGGATCGGATTGTCGCGTGCGCGAAACACTGGGTCGCGTACGGCGCGGCCGAGGGCGGACGCGATTACAACACCGTCGATCTGTCGGAACGGACCCTGCGCACCGTGTACTTTCCGCCGTTCAAGGCGGCGGTCGACGCGGGCGTCGGCACGTTCATGAGCGCGTTCAACGATCTGAACGGCGTGCCCGCCTCGGGCAACCCGTTCACGCTGACCGACGTCCTGCGGCGCGAATGGAATTTCGACGGGCTCGTCGTGTCCGACTACAACTCGGTCATCGAGCTGGTCGATCACGCCTTCGCCGCCGACGAGGCGGATGCCGCGCGGCTGGCGCTGCCCGCCGGCGTTGACATGGAGATGGTCAGCCGGTCCTACGCGGCCCACGGCGCGAAGCTCGTCACAGAGGGGCGTCTGCCGGTCGCGGCCATCGACGAGGCGGTGCGCCGCGTGCTGCGTGTCAAGTTCCGCGCTGGAATCTTCGACCGTCCGTACGCCGATCCTGCCCGCGAGGCGCAGGGGCTCCTGCGGCCGGAGTACCGCGCGGCGGCGCGCGAGATCGCGGCGCGGTCGATGGTGCTGCTCAAGAACGAGGGGGGGCTGCTGCCACTCGCGCCCAAGGGCACGATCGCGGTCATCGGCCCGCTCGCGGATGACCGCCACGAGATGATGGGCAACTGGACCGGCGACGGCCGCGACGCGGACGTCGTCACCGTGCTCCAGGGCGTCCGCGCGGCCGTGGGTGGCGCGAACCAGGTCCTTCACGCGCGCGGCGTCTCGATCGACGTCAAGACCATGATGCCCGGCACGGCGCGCGAGACCGCCGCCGCGGATCGCGCCGGCATCGAGGAGGCGGTGCAGGTGGCGCGCCGCGCTGATGCGGTCGTGCTCGTCATCGGGGAGACCGGCGCAATGAGCGGCGAGGCCTCGTCGCGCACGTCGCTCGGCCTGCCTGGCCGCCAGCTCGATCTCGCGCACGCAGTCGTGGAGACAGGACGACCCACGGTGATCGTCCTGATGAACGGCCGGCCGCTGGCGATCCCGGAGCTCGCAGATAACGCGCCAGCTATTCTCGAAGCGTGGTTCCCGGGAACCGAAGCCGGCCACGCCGTCGCCGATGTGCTGTTCGGCAAGGTCAACCCGGGCGGCAAGCTCCCGGTGACTTTCCCCCGGGCCGCGGGGCAGGAACCGATTTACTACAACCACAAGAGCACGGGACGCCCCCCGGACGAAAAGGACAAGTACACCTCGAAGTATCTCGACGTGCACTGGACGCCGGTCTTCCCGTTCGGGCACGGCCTGAGCTACACGGAGTTCCGGCTCGCGAACCTGCGGCTCAGTGCGACGCGTCTGGGCGCGGGCGGGACCGTTGAGGTCTCGGCGGACGTGACGAACGCCGGCAAGCGCGCGGGGGACGAAGTGGTGCAGCTCTACGTGCAGGACGTGGTGGCGAGCGTCACGCGCCCGGTCCAGGAGCTGAAGGGTTTCCAGCGGGTGACGCTCGCCCCCGGCGAGACCCGCCGCGTCGCGTTCACCCTCGGACCGCAGGAGCTCGGGTTCTACGATCGCGGCATGAAGTGGATGGTCGAGCCGGGTGAGTTCCGCGTACGCGTCAGCAACAGCTCCGTGGGAGGACTGGCCGGTTCGTTCGAGGTGAGGTGACGTGCGGCGTCGAGCCTTCCCGATCCTGATCGTGCTCGCCCTCTCCGGGTGTGGCGCGTACCTGCCCGCCGGCTGCGGCGGGCACGACGCCGCGCGCGCACAGCCCGCAAAGGCAGCCACGCCTCGGCAGCCGCCGCTCTCGGCCGAGGACGATGCGCTGCTCGAAGACCTGTCGCGGCGATCGTTCATGTTCTTCTGGGAGCAGGCGGATCCGCAGACCGGGATCGTCCGCGACCGCGCTCGGACGGACGGATCCCCCGTCGAGGGGCGAGCGCGCGAGGTCGGCAGCATCGCGTCGGTCGGCTTCGGCCTGAGCGGCATGTGCATCGCGGCCGACCGCGGATGGCTGCCGCGCGAACAGATCCTGGAGCGGACCCGGACGACACTCCGGTTCTTCGCGGAGAAGATCACCCATCAACGAGGCTGGTTCTACCACTTCATCAACCTGCGCACGGGCGAACGGGAGTGGAACAGCGAGCTGTCGTCGATCGACACGGCGCTGCTGCTGGCGGGTGCCCTGACGGCGCGGCAATGCTTCGCCACAGACAAGGAGATCACGCGGCTCGCCGACGCACTCTATGGCCGCGTCGATTTTGCGTGGATGCTGGCCGGCGATCCGTCGCTCCTCTCGATGGGCTGGAAGCCGGAAAGCGGGTTCCTGACATCGCGATGGGATCACTACTGCGAGCTGATGATCCTGTATCTCCTCGCGATCGGATCGCCGACACACCCGATCCCGGCCGAGTCGTGGCGCGCCTGGCGGCGGCCGGTGATCACGTTCGACGGCTACTCGTACGTCGGCGGGCCGCCGCCGCTCTTCGTGCACCAGTTCGCCCACGCGTGGGTCGATTTCAGGGGCTGGCAGGAAACGGGGCTGCCACTGCGTGACTGGTTCGAGAACTCCGTCGCGGCGACGCGGGCGCACAAGGCGTTCTGCCTGAAGCTCTCGAGCGAGTTTCCCGGATACACGGAAAACATCTGGGGGATCACCAGCTCAGACAGCCGCAAGGGCTACGTCGGCTGGGGCGGGCCGCCGCGACACAAGGCGATCGACGGCTCGCTCGTGCCGTGCGCGGCCGCCGGATCGCTCATGTTCACGCCCGACATCACGATCCCCGTCCTGCGCGAGATGCGCCGGCGTTTCGGCGATCGCATCTACGGCCGCTATGGGTTCGCCGACGCGTTCCATCCAACCGACGGCTGGGTGAACCCGGACGTCATCGGGATCGACCTGGGCATCACGCTGCTGAGCGCCGAAAACCTGCGCACCGGCCGCGTCTGGCGCTGGTTCATGCAGAACGAGGAGATCCCCGAGGCCATGCGGCGGGCAGGGCTCGCACGATGAGGTTCGAACGGTTCGACGGGTTCGATCGGTTCGACGGGTTCAGGTTCTTCGGGTTCGACGGGTTCCAGATTCGGGTTCGCCGCACGCTGAACCCGAACCCGGAACCTTTCGAACCTTTCGAACCTTTCGAACCCTTCGAACCCTTCGAACCCTTCGAACCCGTCGACTCCTTTCGGACCTGTCGTCCCGCCCGAACGCGACTTAGAAGCCCACCCTCACGCCAAAGCGCAGGATCCGCGGGCTGAGGTTCTGATTCAGCTGGTTGAACGTCCCACCGATCACGCGGTTCCGCTGCAGCTCGACGTTGTTGTTGAACACGTTGAAGAGATCCGCCACGAGGTTGACGTGCCCGCGCGCCATCCGGATCGCCTTCGCGAGCCGCAGATCCAGGTTCCACACGTCATCCAGCCGCACCGCGTCGATCTCCGACACGACCAGCACGTTGTGGCTGCCGTCGAGCCCCAGCGACGCGGGAACGACCGGCGGAAGCGGCGACCCCTGCTTCCCGTAGACGTTCGCCGCGATCTCCATGCCCCACGGCAGCTGGTAGAGCGCGTTCATGTTCAACATCCACTTGGCGTTGATGAACACTTCCCCCTGCCCGCTGCCGCTCGACAGCTGGTACATCTGGCCGCCGTCGATGATCGCGTTCGACTGCGGAACGGGCGTACCGAGCACGATGCTGTCGATGTAGCCGTCGTTCGGCGTCGGGTTGCCGAACCCGCCCACGAGGTTCGACGCGTCGTAGTGCTGCGTCGCGTGGTTGAACGCGGCGGCGACCCTCGCCATCCACCGGTTCGACAGCCGCTTCGTGAGCGTGAAGTCGAGTCCCTGATAACGCGTGGAGTAGCCCTCGAAGTTCGTGCGGATCCGTCCGTTGCCCCCTTCGGCGACGCGCTCAGGGATCGGACGGTACACGAGCGCGGAGAACGACCCGCCGCCCGGAATCGTGCCGGTGAGCTGCCCGCCGGGGGTGGCCGCGGTGTCAGCCAGTTCGTAGTCCTCGGGACCGACGCCAATCCACGGGTCGTACGCGTAGCGCGTCGTGCGGTTCCAGGAGTACGCGACCGAGAGCGCCAGGTTCGGCATCAGCTCCCGATCGATCCCCAGTGTGGCCGCGGTGGTCCGCGGCGCCTTCAGGTTCGGATCGATCCGGTCGGCCGAGCTGACCGAGGTCGGCGCGAGCGGGTTGAAGCCGCCGCCAAAGCTGCTCGGCGCGGCCGACGTATCGATCTCCTCCGGATCCGCGAAGCCGTTGCCGTTCAGATCGCCAACCCACGGATAGTCGGCGAACCCGACCTGCGAGCTGGGATTGCTGAACCCGACGGTGCCGTTGCCGAGCTGTCCGACGTACTGGCCGATGCTGCCGCGCAGCAGCGTGCGGCCGGACTCGTCGAGCTGGTAGGTCACGCCCGCCCTGGGCGTCACGTCGTTCCACGTAAAGGGCGAGTCGTAGCCGGCGAAGACGATGCCGGGCACCTTGTCTGGAAACGCGCCGTTGCTCTCGGTTTCGCTCGGCAGCGCACTGCCCCACTGGCGGTCGTACCGCACGCCGACATCGAGCGTGACGCGTCCGCGGCTGAACGTGTCGCCGACGTAGGCGCTGAAGTACCGCGTCTTGTCGTTGCCCGCCCCCTCGCGGAACAGGCGCCCGATGCGGTTCGTCGCCGACTCGATCCGCCCCTGGATCTTGTCGCCTGGCCAGATTGTCTGGGAGAACGCCTCGGCCGTGCGATAGCCGACGCCGTACTTCAGGTCGTGGCTGCCGCCGAGCGCGTTCTGGAACGTGTTGCCGTCCACGTTGAAGATGTGCTGCGGCCGCAGGAAGTACAGGCCGCGCGTCGTCCCGAGCGTCGTGCTGTTCACGGCGTCGCGCGTGGTCTGCCCGTCGAGGCCGCCGCGAGGCGAGAGCGAGAACCCGGTCCCGTAGTACGCGTACTTCGCCGACAGGAACAACGTCGGGGTGAGCACGCGATCATCCTGGAACTTGAGGAGCCCGTGCGGCCGCCCTTCCGGATAGTAGTTCCCCTGGTTCCAGGTGGCAGTCTCCGCCTCCCGCTGCGCCTGCCCCGTCCCGCGCCCGAACTTCTCCTTGCCGCCGTTGAAGTACAGGATGCTCACCATGTCGCTGCCGGTCGCCTGCCAGTTCCCTTTGACGTTGGTCGTCTTGAGCACGGTGCGGTCGATGAGCCTGCCGGCCTGCCGTCCCAGCCGGATGTCCTGTTTGGTCCATGAGCCCCATACCCACGCCTTGTCGCGCACGATCGGACCACCGAGGTCGAAGCCGTAATCGGCGATCTGCTCGTTGTGGTCCGCTGTCTGCGGCGTGATCCCCCGTGCGAGGAGCTCGTCGGGCACGTTCTCCGACTCGAGCGCGTCGTTGGTGAAGTACGCGCGACCCGTGCCACGGAACTGGTTCGTCCCGCGCTTCACCACCATGTTCAGGCCGATGCCGCTCGTTGGCTGCCTGACGTCGTGGTTCGACGTCGAAATCTGGATTTCTTCGAACGCGTCGTAGTCGAAATACGTCGGCGACGCGCCCGTCGCGGACATGTCGGTGATCACGACCCCGTCCATCGTCCACGTGGACTGGTTGCCGAGCGTTCCCTTGCCGGAATAGTTGGACTGCTGGCCGGTTTCGTTCCCCGCGATGTTGATGCGATCGACCACGATGCCGGGCACCGTCCGGAGCAGCGCCCAGGGATCCCGCGAGTTCGGGATGCGCGCCAGCTCGTCTTGCGTGAAGTTCGTGGCGGTGCCGAGTTTGTGGGTATCGACGATCGGCGACTCGCCGCTGACCGTCACGGATTCCTGGAGCGAAGCCACGCGCATCACGAACGGCAGTTCGACGGTCTGTCCGACGACGACCCGGATGCCCTCGCGGACGATCGTGGCGAACCCCGAGAGCGAGGCCGTGATCGTGTACGTGCCGGGCGCGACGTTCAGAAACCGGAACTGGCCGTCGTCGCCCGTGACGAACGAGAGGCGTTCGGCTGGCCCGGAGATCGTGACCTCCGCGCCCGGCAGAACGGCGCCCTGTTCGTCCCGGATCGTTCCTGCCACGGTGCCCCCCTGCACCTGCGCAAGCGCCGGTGCGGCGAGCCCGAGCAGCAGTGCAAGTACTGCGGCGATTCTCGTCATGTTGTCCCCCTCTTGCGCGGTGACGGGCGCGCGTGGCGGTGCGGAACTGCAACGGGGGTGCCCCGCCGGCGCCGTGACGAACAGCGGGATGGACGGACGCTCCCTGTGACGGACGGCAGGGCGGGAGGGTCAGCGCCCGAGAGGAAGGGACGACCGGTGCGACACGATTACGGACGAGCCGACATTCATTCGCCGCGTTGAACGGATGATCCAGTACGTCGTAGATGAAGCCCGGTCACACACCATAACGGCTGCGCACGAATACGAACCACTCGCGCTCGAAATCTGGCTGCGACAGGCCGAGCACCGCCACCGTGTCGCCGTGACCGCGTGCCAGCCGCGCAAGCGCGCCGGTGCCCCACCGCGCGACGATGAACTCGCCTATGAGATACCCGAGATCGTAGACGACCGTCTGGTCGAACGAATTCAGCTGCGCGAGCGTCGGAGGCACTCCCGCGGCAAGCGCGGGGATCCGGGATGGGTGCACGAACTGGCGGGCCTCGTAGAGGGCGATCGACTCCCACAGCCAGCGAGGGTTGTTGGCGGACCGCGGCTCGACGCGGAGTGTCACGCAGTGCGCGAACTCATGCACGACCGAGACGGTGGCCCGGTCCACGCTCACTCCCAGGGCCGCCGGCGAGATGAGGTGAATCCGATCCGCCGCCGTGACCAGGCCGGTTGCCCACGCCGGAATGTCCCCCGCGATTGGCCGCACAGCGTCGCGCATCGCGTCGAAGCCGGCATAGTACTGGACGTTCACGGCGGGCATGCTTCCGGGCTGCAGCTCCGACACGATCCGGTCGTGCTCGGCCTCGGCGCCGTTCGCGATCGGGGCTACCATCGCCGCATCCGCCGGCGTGTAGTGGAAGATGAAGTTCGCGGTGACGTGCTGCCGCGCGGCGGCGCCGGGTCCCAGCGGCGACACAGGACTCTTCGACCCGCTGCCGCAAGCGGCCGTCAGGACGGCCAGCAACGGGAGCGCGGTCAAGCGCGGGTGCAGCGGCGACCTGGCCGGCATTCCGACCTTCTGTGCAGAGCAGTGTACCTCGCGGGCGGGTTGGCCCAAAGCGACGGCCGCTGATGCTCAGCGCCCGCTTTTGAGGGCATCGAACAGGATCTGTTTGAGGCGCTCGGGTTCGCGCGGCAGTTCCGTCTTGCCGGCGGGAAACTTGTTGGCGCTGACAATGTACGCGAGCACGTCTGCATGCTGCTGGCGGTCGAGCGTGCCCGGCTTGTCGAGCGGCATCGTCAGGCGGACGCGATCCATCATGTCGCCGAGGGTCAGGCCGTTCCACATGGACAGGAACTCGATTCCCGCCAACGCGCCCGCGCCCTCGCCGTTCCCCTCGAGCGTCTGCCCGTGGCAGTGGGCGCACTCGCGCGCGTAGACGGCCTCACCGCGCCTGGCCTGCTCCATCGTGTACACGCCGTCCCAGACGGAACGCGACGTGGCGCGCGCTGCCGCGGGTGCAGTCTCCCGGACGATGGCCGCGCGCGGTTCGCCACCGATCGCGTGCGCCACGGCGGTGATCCAGCAGACGGCGATGACGGTGCCTGGCACCAATCGTCCTCGCATCAGGACAATCGGTGCCAGGCACCGTGTAGGCGGGTGTCTCCTCACGGTCGCTGGCTCGTGGTCGGCGCGCGCCCTTCGGCCGGGAGCGCGAAGGCGATGTACTCGCCGGAATATGGCCCGCCGCTGACGGCAACCACGAGGTACTGCCGGCCGTTCAGCCGGTACGTCATCGGCGAGCCGCTCTGCGGCGCCGGTATCCACACGGCGCCGACTTCTTGCCCCGTTTTCTTGTCGTACGCGCGGAGCATTGCCCCGCGCGGGCGATCGCCGACCGTAGTCACCTGCCCCTCGCCGGCGATGACGAGCGTCTTGGTGACCAGGGTGCCCACGTTGTAGCCCGTCTGCCCGGTGCGTGGGATGTCGCGCCCTTTCAACGCGGGATGGTTTCGAATCAGGTCCGGCGTCTCGCCGTGGGGAACCTGCCAGACGATCTCTCCACGATCGAGGCTGATGGCCGTGATGGTCCCGTACGGCGGTTTGAACAGCGGCAGGCCCTGCACGTTGAGCCCTCCGCCGCCCGTAGCGGCGGGACGCGCTGGTGCTGCCGCCGCGCCGGGGGCGGCGCCTCGAGCGGCGGCGCCGGATTCCGCCGCCGCGTTGGACGTCGGCTGAGGGCGCGGGGGCGGGGGCGAATCCGCGCCGGCGTTCTCGCCAGGTCCCATGCGAACGCGGAACTCCTGCCCGGCGATCCCGAGCACGTATCTCATGTCCGAGATCTCTTTCGAAGGGGGCGGCATCAGTCCGATGGCGGTCGGGCACGCGTTGCACGCATACAGGTACGCGGTGCGCGTCTCGGGATCGTAGGAACCGCCCGGCCAATTCGTTCCGCCCGACGCCGTCGCCATCGTCAACGTGGCGAGCGGTCCCTCGAGCCTGCTGACGACCGGCGGTGTGAAGATCGGACCCAGCTTGTACTTCGAGACGACCTTCAGCGCCTCGGCGCGAAGCTCCGGCGTGAAATCGATCAGATCATCGACGAACGTCCCGTTGCGCGCGTACGCTGGAGGGCGCGTCGGAAACGGCTGCGTCGGCGCGTACCACTCGCCGGGCACGTCCCCTTTTTCCACCGGACGTTCGTCGATCGTCCACACAGGTTTGCCGCTCACGCGATCGAACATGTACAGGAAGGACTGCTTGCTTGGCAGCGCGACCGCCTTGATCGGCCGGCCGTCCACGACGATGTCCGCGAGGATGGGGGCGGACGACACATCGTGGTCCCACAGCGGATGGTGGATGAGCTGGAAGTGCCACTTGCGCTGTCCGGTCTTCAGATCGACGCACACCAGGCTCTCGCCGAACAGGTTGTTGCCGGGACGGTGCCCGCCGTAAAAGTCCCCTGTGGGGGACTCAACGGGAAGGTAGACGAGGCCGAGCTCCTCGTCCACGGTGATCTGCGCCCACACACCGGTGTTGCCGGTGTATTCGGCGGAGCCGTTCTCCCACGTGTCGTACGCGAACTCCCCCTTCATCGGGATGGTGTGGAAGATCCAGAGGCGCTTGCCCGTCCTCACGTCGTAGCCGCGGACGAACCCCTTGTTGTTGCGATGGCTTTTCGGCGTCATCCCCTCGCGGAACGCCGCGCCGATGATGATCGTGTCCTTCGCCACGATCGGAGCCGACTGCAGGCCAATCTCCCCGGTGGTGAGGTCCGGCTTGATTTCCTGATCGGCCTCGAGTTTCAAGTCGACGACGCCGTCCTTCCCGAAGCTCGCGACGCGCATGCCGGTTTTCGCGTCGAGCGCGATGAGCCGGTATCCCGGCGTGACGTACAGGATGCGTTCCTCGCGGCCGTCGCTCCAGTAGGCGAGGCCGCGCCCCGACAGCTGGCGCGGCGCTGCGGCGCCACGCGCCCCTTCGCGCTCGCCGTGCACCCACAGCAGCTCTCCGGTGGCCGCGTCGAGCGCGACGACCGCGCGGCGCGTGCCGGCCGTCGCGTAGAGGACGCCGCCGACCATGAGCGGCGTGCCTTCGAGCTTGAACTCTGGGCGGTTGCCCAGGCTGTCCGTCTTGAACCGCCACGCCACCTCGAGATCGTTGAAGTTGGCCGCCGTGATCTCGTCGAGCGGCGAGTATCGCGTGCCGCGAAGGTCGCCGGCGTAGGTCGGCCACTCGCCGTTGCTGGTGCCGGCCGAGACCGGGTTCTTCTGAGCGGGTTGCGCGGACGGCCACGCCGCTGCGGCGACGAGACCTACGACGAATGTGAAAACTGCGAGGGAGAGGCGGCGGGACCCTCGGGACATCGTTCACTCCTGTGTTGACGCGGCCAACACCGACGCGGAACGAAAGGAGGGCGGATTATAGCGCGGAACGCTCGAGGCTGCGCCGGCGCACGTTGACCGCGATCCAGGCCGCGGCGATGAGCAGGGCGGCGCCAAGCAGCCACCGGGCCAAGCTGAGCCGCGTCGGCACGTCCGCCTGCGGCCATGGAAACTGCCGGACGCGGTCCGCCCGCTCGATCGTCCAGTGCCACGCCGTGTGCGCCACGAGGGCGGACAGGATGATCGTTCCGATCCGCTCCCGCACCGCGAATGTGAACACCGCGCCCAGCGCCGGCACGAGCACGGCCAGGATGGCGAGTTGCCCGAGCTCCACGCCCACGTTGAACGAGAGGAGCGCCGCCAGCAGGTGGCCCCCTGCGAACTGGAGCGATTCCCGCAGCGCCAGTGAGAAGCCGAACCCGTGCACCAGCCCGAAGAGGAACGCGATGATCCAGCGGCGCCTGACCGTGCCGGCGCCCGCGATGTTCTCGAGCGCCATGTACACGATCGACGCCGCGATCAGCATCTCGACGGCCGGCGCGAACCACAGGGAATCCGGAAACGCGCCCGCCGCTGACGCGAGGAGCGTCAGCGAATGAGCGACGGTGAACGACGTGACGATGGCGACGAGCGGCCGGACGCGCCGGAACGGCGCAACCAGGCAGACAAGGAAGAGGAGGTGGTCGGCTCCCTCGAGGATGTGCGTGAAGCCGAGCGCGACGAAGCGGCGGGTGGCCTGATACCAGCGCGGATCGAGGCGGACCAGGCCCGGGTCGCCTCCGAGCTCGAACGCCCTCTCGGCGCCGCCGGGCGGGAGGAAGCGTACGCCCGTCCTCACCCGAATGCCGAGGCGCGCCAGTTCCGGCCGGATTGCGAACGCCGACGTCTCGAAAGCGATTGGATACTCGAACAGCACGTCGAGCATCGCCTGGTGCCAGACCAGGGCGGTCGCGTCGGGCAGCGGCCCGCTCGTGACATGGGCGAAGGCCCGATCGTAGGAGACAAAGGACCGGTCTGACGGGAGCGAGGCCCTCGCCGCCACCACTCGCGGCGCGGGCAGCAGGCTGGCTCCTTCGTAAACCTCCAGGCCGCTCGCGATCCATAGGATGGCTGCGTCGCGCAGCGACGGATCGGCCTTCGCGAGGTCGAGGTAACCGGGCCCGCGGAGCGGGAACTCCACGTCGCGCATCGCGCCGAGGGGCGCGCGGACGAGCAGGTAGAGCCGCTCCGCCTGCGGCTTCACGAACATCTGCACGAGCACGTCGGCGGGAATGTCGTGGGCCGCTGCCGCGCGCGGGAGGACCGCCATCATCGGGAGGACGGCCGTGAAGAATGCGAGCAGTCGCACAACGGGCCTCGCGGGTGGACGCACGGGGGAGCGACTGTCGGCTGTCACGACGGTGATGCTGCTGCCTGGAGCGTTATCTGAGGCTTGACCGCAGAGAGCGCAGGGCACCCGGGGGCCCGCCGGGCGACGCCGCAACACGGCGCCCCAACGCGACGGCACGGCCGGAATGAGCGAGTGGCCAATTGCGGCTCGTTTCCGCTCGCGTCCTCGTTCTTCGGGACCGGTCCAGCCCCCACGATCTCCGCACTCCCGGCGTCCCCCGCGCTTCCAGCACGGGAACGCGAGTATACTGGCGCGCGCTCAGGGGGACAACGAGGAGATCCGCCATGGCCGAAGTGACCTCGAAACGGCGCGTGTACACGGCTGCGATCCTGCTCGTCGTGGTTCTCGCCCTTGCGGCGGCCGAGCGCGCGCTCGCGCGCCGCGCCGCATTCCAGCCGCAGGCCGTGCAGGCGCCGCGCTTCGAGGTCGATCCGTTCTGGCCGAAGCCGCTCCCCAACCACTGGCTGCTCGGTTCCGCGATCGGCGTGTCGGTTGACGACCAGGATCACGTGTGGATCGTCCATCGGGGCGGCGCCACGCTGAACCCGCGGACGGAGATGGGAGCGGCCACCGATCCGAAAACCGCCGAAGCGTGCTGCGTGCCAGCGCCGCCGGTGCTCGAGTTCGATCCCGCCGGCAACCTGGTCGGACACTGGGGCGGCCCCGGCGAAGGTTACGAATGGCCGCTGTCCAACCACGGCATCACGGTCGACTACAAAGGGAACGTCTGGATCGGCGGCAACGACGCGAAGGACGCCCACGTGCTGAAGTTCACGAAGGCCGGCAAGTTCCTGATGCAGTTCGGGCACCAGGGCAAGAGCGGCGGCAGCAACGACACGCAGAGCTTCGGCCGCGTCGCGAAAATCTTCGTGGACCCAAGGCAGAACGAGGCCTACATCGCCGACGGCTATGGCAACAAGCGCATCGCGGTGATCGACGCAGACACGGGCCGGTTCAAGCGGTTCTGGGGCGCATACGGCAACAAGCCGGATGACACACCGCTGGGCCGGTACAACCCGGACGAGCCCCCCGCGCAGCAGTTCCGCAACCCGGTGCATTGCGCCGAACTCTCGAACGACGGGCTGCTCTATGTCTGCGATCGCCCCAACGACCGCATCCAGGTGTTCAAGCCTGACGGCACGTTCGTCAAGGAGGTCTTCATCGCGAAGCGCACGCTGGGCGACGGATCAGTATGGGACATCGCGTTCTCGAAGGATCCGCAGCAGCGCTTCCTGTACCTCGCCGACGGGAAGAACGAGAAGATCTACATCATCCAGCGCGATACGATGCAGATCCTCACCAGCTTCGGCGACGGCGGCCGCCAGCCCGGCCAGTTCTTCGGCGTGCACAGCATCGCGACCGACTCGAAAGGGAACATCTACACGACGGAGACGTACGAAGGAAAGCGGCTGCAGAAGTTTGTCTACAAGGGACTCGCGCCGGTGGCCGCCGAGAATCAGCGGACGGTGTGGCCCAAGTAAGGCTTCAGGCTTCAGGGTTCAGGCTTCGGTGTTCAGGCGTCAGACCAGTATTCAGGATCGATTCCTGAAGCCTGAAGCCTGACGCCTGAAGCCTGTCAACTACCACCCCACTCGCACCAGCACCTGCAGCAGCCTGGGGAAACCGCCCTCCTGCGTGATGCGACCGAACGCGGCGCGGCCGAAACGGGTCTCCGGTCCGAGGAAGTTCGGATCGGCGAACGCGTTGATGATCTCGGCCCGCACCATGATGGTCTTCCCGGCCAGCTCCTGCGATTTCTGGACCGCGATGTCCCAGTTCTTCTTGAACGGCGTCCGCTGCCGCGTGTCGGTGCGCGGCGCGTTGCCGAGCGTGAACGGCGCGGCCGCCGACCAGGCGGCTGGATTGAACCAGTTGTTCACGCAGTTACAGCTCGGATCGTAGTGGTCTTCGGCGCTCCCCGAGGTCCCGGGATCGGTGCCCGTGAGATTCGGGCGCTGCACGGTGAACTGCAGCCCGGAGTTGTTGTTGTCCTGGACGATGACCACCGGGAAGCCGCTCTGGTACGTGCCCACACCTGTCACGGCCCAGCCACCGAACAGCGCGTTCAGCACCCGGCTCTGGCTCATCCACCGTTTGCGCGCGCCGAACGGCAGCTCGTACGTGACGCTGATGTTCAGGCGGTGCGGCGCGTCGAGCAGCGACCGCGCGTACTCGGCGTCGAGATCGTAGTTGTTGAGCGGGCGCGCGAGCGCGTTGTTGTTGTTCGAGAAGTAGTTCACTTCGCCGAACAGGTTGTCCTTGTTGACGCTGTAGGTGTAGTTGACGTTCGCCCCCCACCCGTTGCCGACGCGCTTGTTGAACTTCAGGATCATCGAGTTGTAGCGCGCGCGCCCCGCGCTCACCTGGTGCGCGAGGACGTCGCCGAACTGCGGGTATGGCCGTAGCAACTGCCCCCGCGCGATCGTCGGCTGCCGGCTGAACGCGCCGAACGCGGCATTGCGGTAGAACGGGTTCGGCACCTGCTCGAGGAGCGCCGTGCCCAGCGACAGGTAGCTCGGATCCAGCTGGTTGATGTTGACGTTGTTCGAATTGGTGCCGCCCACCGACAGGTTCTCCGAGCGGCTTCCGAGGTAGCCGATCGAGACCGAGATGTCCGGAGTGATCTCCCGCTGCAGGTCCATCGAGTACTGATGCAGGTACGCTGATCTCCGGAACTGGTCCACGAAGTGCACCGTCCCGCCGGCGCCGGTCAGCAGGCCCTGGTTGCTCCCGACCGGCTCCTCGATCCCGTTGGGGAACGGGTTGGTCAGCGTGCAGCTCGCGCATGGTGTCAGGCCGCCGTCGTTGCTGGGAAAGTACGTGGTCACGGCGGTGAACCCGCGCGTCCCCATCCGGTTCTCGTTCGGGAACGCGTACTGGTTCGGCGCGTAGAACAGCCCGTACCCGCCGCGGACGACGGTCTTCTGGTTGATCGAGTAGGCGAACCCGCCCCGCGGCGCAAACTTCGTCTTCGAAGGATCGCCCTGGTACGTCGGATACTCGTCCACACCCGCGTACATCAGGCCGCCGCGAAGGTCGAGGCCGGGGACCTGGACCGGGAACGCCCGCTCGCGATCGAACCCCACGGTCATTCGGTTGTCACGCTCCTGCAGTCCCTGCTCGAACTCGTAGCGCAGGCCGAAGTTCACCGTCAGCTTCGGCGTGACGCGATAGTCGTCCTGCGCGTAGCCGGCGTAGTAGTGAATGTAGAAATCGTTCGGCGTGCCGACGACGATGCTTCCCGAGGCGGGGTAGCCGAGCAGGAAGCTGGCGAGCGAGTGCGCCGTCGTGCCACCGACGAGCGGGTTGGGACCGCGCGTGAAGCCCGAGTTGAACTCGAAGTCGCCGCTCGGCTGGCCGCGCGCGAACAGCTTCATCCCAATCAGACGGTACTCGGCGCCTGCCTTCAACGTGTGACTGCCGACCCACCGCGTCGCGGAGGCGTTGAAGTTGTGCGAGTAGTACGTCGTGTCCTGCGGATCCCGGTCGCCGAAGGTGTCGAAATTCACACTGCCGTAGCCCGAGATATTCAGCGAGGGGAACTTCTTGTACGTGATCAGGTTCGTGAACGCCGGCGAGAAGCCCAGCGAGGCCGGATCGAAGCCGTTCGGCACGTCGTCGTCTACGAACTGCGTGTAGCCGTATCGCAGCGCGTACACCGTGCGGTCGGTCGGCACGAGGACGTTGTTGATCGTGACCACGTGCACCGTGCGCTTCAGCAGACCTTCGGCCGGATCAGCCGGGTTGTCGCCGAGTTCCTTGCCGTAGAACCGCGACTCCGGCTCCTCCGAGTTGTACCAGGCGTACATGCCCGTAATCGTGTACTTGTCGCTCACGCGGAAATCGATCTTGGCGGTCGCCTGGTTGGCGCGATCCTTGAGCTCCGCCACGGCGGGCAGCGAGTTGCCAGAGGTCGGCCGGGGGAAGAACCTGGCGACTTCGGCCGCCACCGGATTGATCATGTGCGGCGGAATGACGTTCCCCGGGAACGGATCGCGGATGAACTGCCCCGGGTTCGCCGGGTCGGGACGCGTGGTGAGCGGGTTGTAGATCGTCACGCCGCTCTGGGAGAAGTCTCCGCTCAGCTCGCGCTCGGTCGGCAGGAACAGCACCGCGCTCCGCGACGTCTTCGTCCGGTAGTTCTCCGTGGTCGCCCAGAAGAACATGCGGTCCTGGGCGATCGGCCCTCCGAACGATCCGCCGTACAGCCAGAAATAGTTGTCAGGTTTCGGCAGGTTCCTCGCGAAGTAGAACTTCCCCTTTCCCCATTCCGGGCGGTTCTGCATCAGCGCGCTGCCGTGAAACCGGTTCGACCCTGACTTGCCGACGGTGTTGAACACGCCACCGCCGGTCCGGCCCATCTCGGCGTCGTAGGTGCTGACCTGCACCTTCACCTCCTCGACGGCCTCGATCGACGGGATGAAGGTGGGCCGGTTGCGGAGATCCGTAATCGAGACGCCCTCGAGCGTGTAGTTGTTCGCGCGGCGCGGCCCGCCTCCGAGCGACAGCAGCGAGGAATTCGTCTGGTCCTGCTGCCGGACGAACTGCGGGTCCCCGGACGGGATCACGGTCGGCGTCGTGACGGAGAGGAAGAACGCGTTGCGGCCCGCCGACGGCAGGAGCTCGAGGGTCTTGCTGTCGAGCGACGAGCTGACCGAGGCCGTCGCCGTGTCGATGATCGGCGAGCGCCCCGAGATCGTCACCTCCTCGCTCAGGTTCCCGACCTCCAGTTTCACGTCGAGCACGATGAACTGCTGCGTGCCGATCCTGATCCCCGTCTCCTCGTACGTCTTGAACCCGGGCAGGCTCACCTGCACGGTGTAGGTGCCGGGAAGGACATTGGCGAACACGTACTCGCCGGTCTCGTTGCTGTGCGTCGTGCGAGCCGCATTCGTCGCTTCGTTGACCAGCTTGACTTCCGCCTGGTGGATGACGATGCCCACCGGATCGCGGACGGCGCCCCGGATTCCTCCCTGGTAGGTCTGTGCGCTGATCGTGGTCGGAGCGGCAGAAAGCAGCAGCCCCAGCACTCCGATGTGCAGCAAGGCCGCTGCCGCGGTTCTGGCGATACCCGTGCGCATACGCATCTCCCTCCTCCTGAAGATGGTTGCCGCGAGCTCACTCTGTAGACGGCCTGGATCCGACGTGTAACTTCCGCCTCAGGCGGCCTCTGCCGTCGCGGGGCTCCCGAGTACATCCGTGAAGATGGCGAATGCAGCCTTCATTTCTTCCATCGTGCCAAACGAGATCCGGCAGTGCGTCTTCTCGAAGGGAGGGAAATCACGGGCGACGAGGATCCTCTTCCCCCGGCAGGCCTCGCGGAACTGCCGGACCGGCCTGCCGACGTTGACGAACATGAAGTTCGCCTGCGAAGCAGCCGGCTTCATCCCGCGATCGGCGAACCACTTCATGGTCAGGTCGCGCACCACCCTGTTGCGCTCGCGCTCGGCGGCAAGCTCCGCGGCGGGACGCTCGATCGCAGCGATGGCGGCGTGCATGGCGATGACGTTGAGCGAGCTGCCGCCCGACCCGCCGTCCCACTCCTCCATCCGCCGGATCGTGTCGCGGTGTCCGACCGCGTAACCGATCCGCAGGCCGGCCATGCCATAAGCCTTGGAGAAGGTCCGCGCGACGAGCACGCGCGGGTTCTCGACGGCGATCGGGATGTGCGTATCGTGGTCGGGATCGGTGACGTAGTCGTAGTAGGCCTCGTCCACGAGGATCGTGGTCTCGGGGGACTCGCGGTTGACCCGCGCGATGAACTCGCGCGTGGCCTTCGCGCCGACGTAGGTGGCGGTGGGATTGTTCGGGTTGCAGTAGAAGAGGAGACCTGCGCCTCGCGCGGCGTCCGCCATGCGGTCCAGATCCATCCTGAACTCCGCGTCGAGCGGCACGCCGTTGACGGGGTGCTGTACCAGCTCGGCGTACCCGGCGCATTCCTCATAGGTCGGGATGGTGCCGACGAGCGGCCGGTCTTTCGCCGTGAACAGGTGGGTCGCCGACCGGAGTATCTGCGTGGAGCCGCACCCGAGCACGATGTTCTCGGTCTTGACCTGCAGCTTCCGCGCGATCGCCTCGATGAGCGCTCCGGCGGTGCCCGCGTAGCGTCCCGGTTTCGATCCGTCGGGTCCGAACGCCGCGCGCGCCGCGTCGAGCACCGTCGGGCCGGGCCCCAGCGGGTTCTCGTTGCTGGCCAGGCAGATCACGCCCGGCTCCACCGCCTGCAGGCCGGGCTCGATCGCCGACCAGAGGCTGTGCTCGCGACCGCGCGCGCCGATGAACGAACCGGTGAGCGCGCCCGCCGCGCCGATCCCGACGGTCCGGACGAAGCTGCGTCGCGTCAGCATGGCGTCCCTCACTCCTTCCCGACCGCCGCGGTCGTCGTCAAGTTCCGCAGCACCGTGCGGAACGCATCCGTGGCCTTGCGCATCTCGTCCATCGTCCCGATGGAGATACGCGCGTGGCTCTTCTCGAAGGGCGGAAAGTCCCGCCCGACCATCACGCCCAGCCTGGCGCACGCCGCGCGGAAGTCGCGCGCGGGACGGCCGATGTCCACGAAGAGGAAGTTCGTCTGGGAATCGCTCACCTTACAGCCCAGGTCCCGAAGCGCGCCGCCGGTGAACGCCCGTACTTCGGTGTTCCGGGAGCGCTCGTCGTCGATGTGCTTCTGGTCGTTGAGCGAGGTGATCGCCGCGATGATCGCCGGCACGCTGACGTTGTACGGCATCCGGAACGCGGCGAGCCGCTTGATCGTGTCGGCGCGCCCGATGCCGTAGCCGACGCGCAGTCCGGCCATCCCGTGCGCCTTGGAGAACGTGCGCGAGACGACGACGTTCGGCGTCTCGAGCGCCAGCGGGACCGCCGAGCGGTACGACGGATCGGTCACGTAATCGTGGTACGCCTCGTCGATCAGGATGACCGTGTCCGGCGAGGCCCGGCGCACGCGCTCGACGAAATCGGCAACGGCGGTGGCACCGTGGACGGTGGCGGTCGGGTTGTTGGGGTTGCAGAAGAAGACCAGCCCCGCGCCGGCGGACGCCGCAATCATCGCGTCGAGATCGAGCCGCAGCGCGGAGTCAACCTTGATCTCGGTGATCGGATGGCCGACCTTTTTCGCGGTGTTCGGGCAGTTCTCGAACGACGGGCTTGCGGTCACGAGCCCGCGCGCGGGCGTGGTGAACGCGCGAACCGAGTTCTTCAGGATTTCCTGCGAGCCGACGCCGAGGACGATCGTGTCGGGCTTCGTGCCGTGCTTCGACGCGATGAGCGCGGCGAGATCGCGATCCGCGGGCGTGCTGTTGAAAGGATATCGGCCCGCTTCCGGGAACTTACCGACGATCGCATCGAGCACCGCGCGCCCGGGGCCAAGCGGGTTTTCGTTGCTGCTGATGCGAATCTCGCGCGCGCCGGGTGGAACCAGCGGCCGCGCGCGCGCCCCTTGAACAGCCGCCTCGGCGAGGTGCGCCTCGAGGCCGCGAGCGGCGAGAAAAGCGCCAGACAGCACTGCTGTCGGGCGCGGCCCGGCGAAGCGAAAGAAACCGCGACGGGAAACCGGCATGCCAGCGCCTCCTTCGGCTGCCGACGGCGGGGCCCTGGATACGCGACTGAGGACGGAGTCTAGGCTCGACGGCCCACGCCGTCAATGACTGAAGTGGCCCCGGGGCCACTGATGAGCTAGCGTTTGACGTAGCGTTTGAGGCCCTTCGGCCCCACCTCGGCGCCGTACACGCTGCCCTCCCGGTCGGCCGCCACGCCCTCCGCCGCACTGGTCGCCGACGCGTCAGGGTTTGGCTCCGGGTCCGGTATGAACGCCGTCACCTTGCCGTCCCGGGCGCTCCCGATCCGGATGCCCCGCTTCCACCCCGGGTTCCTTTTCGCGTTCGACTCCGAGTCCGCCACGTACAGAATGTCGTTGCGATCGATGTAGATGCCGCTCGGCCTGCCGAACTGCTTCCACTCCTCGAGGTACTTGCCGGCGGGATCGAAGATCTGGATCCGGTTGTTGCCACGGTCGCCGACGAAGATGCGCCCCTTCGAGTCCAGCGCGATCGCGTGCGGCGTCTCGAATTCGCCGGGACCGCTGCCCTTCCGTCCCCACGCGCCCAGGAACTTCCCATCCTTCGAGAACCGGACGATGCGCGCGTTCGAATTGCCGCCGTGGCCATCGGCCACGAGGATGTCGCCGTTCGCCGCGACGACGACGTCGGAGGGTTGGTTGAACGTGTCGGGACCATCTCCGGCGACGCCCGCTTTGCCGAGCGTCAGAAGCACCTTGCCGTCAGGGCTGAACTTGAACACCTGGTGCCCTTTCCCCTCGCGTCCCTGGCCGTCGGTGACCCAGACGTTGCCTTCGCGATCCACGTGGAAGCCGTGGGGAAACACAAACAGGCCGGCACCAAAGCTCGTGACGGGCCGGCCGGCGCGATCGAGGTGCAGCACCGGCGCGAGATCCGATCCCGCGCACGAGTTCGCGCCACACCGCTCCGCGACCCACACGTCGCCGCGCGGATCGATGTCCACGGCGCTCGTCGAGCCCCAGGTTCTGCCCTCGGGAACCTTCGCCCAGCCCTCGTCGACGCGATACGGGTCCGGCAGATCGTTGGTCTGCGCGAGTCCGCCCGCGAGCGTGACGGCCGCAAAGGCCGCGGTGAGCAGCGGGCGCATCCGGTGGGGCTTGCGGTTGATCCTCATCGAGTCCTCCTCGAGCGAGCGGCGCAGCGGGGTAACACTATACGCGCAGTGCGGTGGTGCAGTGCAGTAGTCTAAGTCTAGGGAACCGCAGGGACCGCCGAGACCGCGGAGCGACAGCCGCCGAGTCCCGGCGTCCTCTGCGTTGAATACGTTCTATGCCGCTCGACCCTGGAAGCCGCCTCGGGCCGTATGAAATCGTCGCGCCGCTCGGGGCGGGCGGCATGGGCGAGGTCTATCGCGCGCGCGATCCGCGGCTCGGGCGCGACGTCGCGGTGAAAGTTCTCCCGCAGGGTCCCGCGGCCCAGGCCGACGTCCCGACAGCCCCTGGCGCCTCCCCGCTCCTGTCCAGGGAAGAGCAGTTGCGGCGCTTCGAGCAGGAGGCACGCGCCGTCGCGGCGCTGTCACACCCGAACGTGCTCGCGATCTTCGACATCGGTGTCGGAACGCTGCCGTTCCTCGTGACGGAACTGCTCGAGGGGGAAACGCTGCGGGCGCTGCTCGAGCGCGGGCCGTTGACGCCGCAGCGGTCCGACGAAATCGCGCTGCAGATCGCTGCCGGCCTCGCCGCGGCGCACGCGCGCGGCATCGTCCATCGCGATCTCAAGCCAGGCAACATCTTCGTCACGGGCGACGGGCAGGTGAAGATTCTCGATTTCGGTCTCGCCAGGCACGTCGGCAGCTCGGCGGACGCGGCCCGGTCCATCACGCGCTCGCACACAGTCCCCGGCACCGTCCTGGGAACGCTGGGATACATGGCCCCGGAGCAGGTGCGCGGGCTCGACGCCGATCACCGCGCCGACATCTTCGCGCTCGGCGCCATCCTGTTCGAGATGCTCACCGGGCAGCGCGCGTTTTCAGGTGAATCGCCGGCCGACACGATCAGCGCCATTCTGAAGGAGCCGCCCTCGACGCTCCTCTTCAGCACGACGACGCCGCCCGCGCTGGCCGCCGTTGTCCGCCGCTGCCTCGAGAAGGACGTGCAGCAGCGTTTCCAGTCCGCGCGCGAGGTCGCGCGCGCGCTGGAGTCCATTTCCGACGCCCAACCGGCCATCGGTGCCGGGACTCCCGGCACGAAACCGACGTCGATCGCCGTCCTGCCATTCGTGAACCTGAGCGCCGACCCCGAGAACGAGTACTTCAGCGAAGGACTCGCCGAGGAGCTGATCAACGGGCTCGCGCGGTTGTCCGGCCTGCGCGTCGCGTCGCGCACCGCGTCCTTCCGGTTCCGCGGAGGCGACGCGGACGTGCGGGAGATCGGACGCGAGCTGGGCGCGGGCGCGATCCTGGAGGGCAGCGTCCGGCGCGCCGGAGCGCGGCTGCGCATCACCGTGCGCCTGACGAACGCCGCCGACGGGTACCTGATCTGGTCGGAGCGCTACGATCGGGAGATGGCGGACGTCTTCGACGTCGAGGATGAGATCGTGGCGTCGATCGTCGCGGCGCTCGAGCCTGCGCTGCTCGGCGAAGCGAAGGCCAGCGCCCGGCGCGGCACCGAGAACCTGCAGGCTTACGAGCTGTACCTGAAGGGACGGTACTTCTGGAACCAGCGATCGCCGGCCGTCGTCGGCACGGCGATACGGTACTTCGAAGAAGCAATCGCCCTCGATCCGGCCTACGCCCTCGCGTATGCCGGGCTGGCGGACTGCTACTCGATCCTGCGCGTTTATGGCTGGACGCCGGCCGAGCACAGCCAGCATCGGGCGCTGGACGCGGTCACCAGGGCGATCGCGCTCGATCCGGGACTGCCCGAAGCCCACTTCTCGAAGGCGCTGTACACGTTTCATTTCGAGCGGCGGTGGCGATCGGCGCGACAACACTTCCTCGATGCGCTGTCGCTCAACCCGCGAAACGCGATGTTCGAGGCGTACTTCGCGCTTTTCCTGGCCACCGAGTACGAGTACGGCGAATCGCGGCGGCGGATCGACCGCGCGCTGGAGCTCGATCCACATTCGTCGGTCGTGCACTTCCTGGCGGCCTCGACCGCCTGCGCGATGACCGATCCGTCTGCCGCCGAGCGGCATGCCGCGCGCGCGCTTCAACTCCAGCCCGAGTCGCTTGGGCCGCGCTGGCCGGAAACCGTGGCGCTTCTCGCCTCGGGCCGGTACGACGAAGCGATCGCCGCGGCCGATCGGGTGGTCGCCCGGACGCGCGCGCCGATCTATCTGGGCGTGCTCGGCATGGTCTACGGGTGCGCCGGGCGCATTGCAGACGCGCGGCGCCTGGCCCAGGAACTCGACGAGCGCCAGGGACGTGGGGAGTACATCGTCCCGGTTGCACGCCTGTCGGTGCAACTGGGCCTCAAGGACGTTGCGGGCATCAGGGCCGCGCTGGCCGCGTGCGTCGACGGCGGGACGGCGCCGTTCTCGGTCGTGTCCACCAACCGCTGGTTGCTCGACACGTACCGGCACGACGCGGAGATCGATCGGCTGCTCGACCGCCTGCACGATGGCGCGCGCCCGCCGCGAACGGGGCCAGACCCCATTACGGAAACGTAATGGAGCCTGACCCCTGACACAGCGACTGGCGATCCTATTTCCGGCAAATGGGGAGCTGACGGCCAAGCGTTGGCGAACGGCCGCCGCGGGCAGGTCACCGGGAGCGGACTGCGATCATCTGAAGCTCGACTCTCCCACCCTGGTTGAGCGCGACCACGCCGACGGTTGCGCGCGCCGGAGGATCCTTCGGGAAGAACTCCCGATACACCTTGTTGAAGCCGTCGAAATCCTTGAAGTCCACGATGAACGCCGTCGCGTTCACGACATCCCCGAAGCCCATTCCGGCTTCGCGCAGCACCTCGCCGATGTTCGTGAGCGCCTGCCGGGTCTCCGCCTCGATGCCGCCGGGAACGATCTTCCTCGTGGCGGGATCGCGCCCGAGCTGCCCCGCGAGGTACAAGGTGTCGCCATGCAAAATGCCGGGACTGAACGGCAACGGCATCTGCGGCACGCGCGCCGGCCGAATCACGCGACGAGCCGGTGGCTGTGCCGTGACCGCAGGATACGTGGCCAGCCCGGCGACGAACGCCAGGACAAGGGCGAGCGTGCGCCTCTCCATTTCCGCCTCCTCCGCTCGAGCGAGCGCCGAGCGCGGCCATGATACCGGAGAGATCGTTCACGCTCCGGCCGCCACACCCTGGAGCTGCCGTGAGGGGGCCGCGTCGAAGACCCGCACCGCATCCACCTGCGATTGGAATGGTGCGTTCGGCAGCTCGCGCGCGCGGACGAAAAAGGGCACCACTTCGCCGGCGAACGGATCGGGCCGGATGATCAGGCGGCTCTCCTCGAGCCGGATGGCGTAGTCCTGCTGCTCGGGCGCTTCCTGCCAACCGTTGCAGAAGGTCAGCGACAGCAGATCGCCCATTCGGACGAAGAAGTAGTCCGTGACAAGGTCGTGGAGCGTCCGACCGATCGCGCGGCGGAGGTGACCGTCACGCGTCGACTCGAGCTCGGCGAAGAAGGCATCCCATTCCACCGCCCCTCGGTAGTGCCGGTACACGTGCAGCGCGTGCTGGGCAACCAGAGCGGCGGCCCACGGATCGTGAGACAGCCGCCCGACGCCGCGCGGCCAGATTGCCCGCTTGAGGGCGGCCGGAGCGTTCATGAAGTCCATCAGGCGGCCGCTCGACGTGTCCACGATCGGCGCGGCGTCCACCTCCTGCCAGCCGTTGTCGTGCTCCTGCACGGCGAGCAGGATGGATTCTCGACGGGGGTGCGTGGCAAAGCCCCGGTCGCGCCAGCGCCGCATGATGTGCGCCGACAGCGCGGCATGATCCGGCTGGGTGACGAGGAGGAGCGATGCGTCCGTGAGCTGGATAATCACGTCAGGTCCGATTATTCTCCGGGACCCTCGCCCGGCGCGCTGCGTCATATAGGCCAGGGGACGTTGACAGGGTCTGAACCGTCGTGTAGATAAGGCCGAAGGAATGCAGGTCGAAGCCGCGCGGAAATCCTGCTGTTGTACGTGTCGGAGGATCCTTGTGAGCCTCCGACGAGCACCAGGGTTCTGCCTCGACCGCGGTTCCGCACTCGCGTAACCGATCCTCAAAGACCCGATGCTCCGGCCCGGAAGGCTCAATCGAGACCTCCGGGCCTTTTCTTTTTTGGCGAGAGTCGCTCATGCATGAGGTTGCGCTGAAGTCGAACGCCGCGGCCGGCACACTCGACCGGCTCATCGGTAACACGCCGCTCCTGCGGCTGCCGGCGCTCGAGCCGCGCCCGGGTGTGGAGCTCTACGGGAAGGCGGAGTGGATGAACCCCGGTGGCTCGGTGAAGGACCGGGCGGCCGCCCGGATGATTGACGAGGGGCTCCGCACCGGCGCTTTACGGGAAGGCCTGACGATCCTCGACGCGACCTCCGGCAACACGGGCATCGCGTACGCGATGATCGGTGCCGCGCGCGGTTATCGCGTGCGCCTCTGCGTCCCGGCGAACGTCACGACCGAACGCCGGCGAATCCTCGCCGCGTACGGGGCCGATCTCGTGCTGACCGATCCAATGGAAGGCTCCGACGGCGCGATCCGCGAAGCGCGACGGCTGTACGCCGCGGAGCCGGGACGGTATTTCTACCCGGACCAGTACAACAACGACGCGAACTGGCGCGCCCACTACGACACCACCGGACCCGAGATCTGGCGGCAGACGCGCGGGCGCATCACGCACTTCGTCGCAGGCCTCGGCACCAGCGGAACGTTCTCCGGCACGGGCAGGCGGCTGCGCGAGCTGAAGCCGTCGGTCCGGCTGATTTCCGTGCAGCCGGATTCGCCGCTGCACGCAATCGAAGGGCTCAAACACATGCCCACCGCCCTCGTGCCCGGCATCTACGATCCGGGCCTCGCGGACGAGGAACTGTGGATTGCCACGGAGGACGCGTACGCGATGGCGCGCCGCATGGTCTCGCGCGAGGGACTTCTGATCGGCGTCTCGAGCGCCGCGGCGCTGGTGGCGGCGACCCGCGTCGCCTCCACGATGCAATCCGGCGTCGTCGTCACCATCCTGCCCGACGGGGGCGAGCGTTATCTATCGGAACGATTCTGGGAGGAGGGTTCATCGTGATCGTGCTGGAGGTCCCGCCGGGCGCTCTCGATTCGATTCGCGCGCACGCCGCGGCCGCATACCCGGACGAATGCTGCGGCGCGCTGATCGGCGCGCCGGCCGGAAACGGCACCACGCGCGTGCTGCAAACGCTCGCGCTGCCGAACGCGACGGATGAAGGCGCGCGACGGCGTTTCCTCGTGCGGCCGGCCGACTATCGGTCCGCGGAGGCGCGGGCCCGCGAGGCCGGCGCGGATCTCGTGGGCTTCTATCATTCGCATCCGGACCACCCGGCCCGCCCGTCGGCGTACGACCTCGAGCACGCCTGGCCGAACCTGAGCTATCTCATCGTGGCCGTGGCGCAGGGAGAGCCCGCGGACGTGCGCTCGTGGCGCCTGCTCGACGACAGAACCAAGTTCCGCGAAGAAACGGTGAGGACATGACGATGCCCACGACAGTGTTGATACCGACGCCGCTGCGCCCGTACACCGCCCAACGCGACATCGTGCAGGCCGACGGGCACACCGTTGGCGAACTGCTGCGCGGCGTCACGACCGCGTACCCGTCGCTCGGGCCGCACCTGTTCGGCGACAACGGCCGGTTGCGCAGCTTCGTCAACGTCTACGTGAACGACCACGACATCAGGTACCTGCAGGGGGAGAACACGGAGCTGAAAGAGGGGGACACCGTGAGCATCATCCCGTCGGTCGCGGGGGGCGCGCCGGGCGCCGCCGCGGACGTGTCCACCGATCGCGCGCTGCCCGGTCTCTCCAACTCGGAGGTGCAGCGTTACAGCCGCCACCTGATCATGCCCGAGGTGGGCGTGGACGGACAGCGCCGTCTCAAGGCCGCCAGCGTGCTCTGCATCGGCGCCGGCGGTCTCGGGTCGCCCGCCGCGCTCTACCTCGCCGCCGCGGGGGTTGGCCGGATCGGCCTCGTCGATTTCGACGTCGTCGATTTCAGCAACCTGCAGCGGCAGATCATCCACGGCACGCCGGACGTCGGCCGCGCGAAGCTCCAGTCCGCGAAGGAGCGGCTCGAGGCGCTCAATCCGGAGGTCACGATCGAGACGCACGAGACCCGGCTCTCGTCGGAGAACGCGCTCGAGCTGTTCGCCGGGCACGACGTGATCCTCGATGGCACGGACAACTTTCCGACGCGGTATCTGGTGAACGACGCGTGCGTGCTGCTACGCAAGCCGAACGCGTACGGCAGCATCTTCCGCTTCGAAGGGCAGGCGTCCGTCTTCGCTTGCGAGGGCGGTCCCTGCTACAGATGCCTGTACCCCGAGCCGCCGCCGCCGGGCCTCGTCCCGAGCTGCGCCGAAGGGGGGGTGCTGGGAGTGCTTCCCGGCATCATCGGAACGATCCAGGCCACCGAGACGATCAAGCTGATTCTCGGCGCGGGATCGACCCTCGTCGGGCGGCTTCTGCTGTACGACGCGCTGCAGATGCGGTTCCGCGAGCTGAAGCTGCGACGCAACCCGGACTGCCCGGTGTGCGGCGACCGGCCGGAGATCCAGAAGCTGATCGACTACGAGCAGTTCTGCGGCGTCGCGCCCGCCGCCGCCCGCGCGGCCGCGGCGGATGCGCTGCCTCCCGAACGCGAGACGTCGGTCGCCGAGCTGAAAGCGGCGGTCGACCGCGGTGCGCCGGTCTTCATCCTCGACGTGCGCGAGCCGCAGGAGTACCAGATCTGCCGCATTCCCGGCTCGACGCTGATTCCGCTCGGTGAACTGCCGCGCCGGCTCGGTGAGCTGCCGTCCGGCCCGGGCGCGCCGGAGATCGTCGTCCACTGCAAGTCCGGCGTCAGGAGCGCGAAGGCGGTGCGCTTGCTGTCCGAGCAGGGCTTCGGCGCGGTGAAGAACCTCAAGGGGGGCGTGCTCGCCTGGATCGACCAGGTGGATCCGTCCCAGCCGAAGTATTGACGGGGGCGGCTTGCGGGCCGGCCCCGTAGGTGTGTATATTCACACCATGGCGGCACGCCGAGGGCCAGTGGACATCGCGCGCATGCGGGACTGCGTGTGCACCGAGTTGCGGCGCGCCGCCCGCCTCGTCACGCAGCGCTACGACGCCGCCCTGCGGCCGCACGGCCTGCGAGCGACGCAACTGCCGATCCTCGTCGCCGCGGCGGTCGCTGGCCCCCTCTCGCTCGCGGCGCTGAGTTCACGGCTGGGCATGGAGCGGACGACGCTGCTGCGCAACCTGAGGCCGCTTGCGCGTCGCGGGCTCGTGCGCGTGCGGTCCTCGGCCGACTCTCGGCGAGGCGAGGTCTGCCTCACCGACGGCGGCCGGAAGCTCCTGGAACGAGCGTATCCGGCGTGGGAAGCGGCCCAGCAGGCGGTCCTGCGATCCGTGAAGGACAGCGGGTGGAAGCGGGTGCTCGCACGGCTCGCCAGCACGGGCGAGCGCGGGAACCCGTGATTTTTTTTGTTCGTATGTGTGTATATGCACACAAACCGGGAGGAGTGACATGCGGACACTGGTTTCCGTCGTCGTACTCGTGACGGTCGCACTCGTCGTGGCAGCCGTGGGGCGCCTCATGTGGAGACAGCGGACGTCCGCCCGCGATACGGCGGTCGCGCTCGTGACGACCGCGGCGCTCGCCGCGTGGGCGGCCGTCGCAGCGCTGCTCGCGTATCAGGGCGCATTCACCGGAAGCTCGGGCGAAGCCGTTCCGCCGGTCGGCATCGCGTTGGGAAGCGCGCTCGCCGGCACGCTCGCCGCGCTCGCCGGGTCGCAATCACTGCGGCGATTGCTTGGATCGCAGGCGGATCTGACGCGTCTCCACGCGTGGCGCCTGCTCGGCGCCGTGTTCGTGCTGATGATGCTGTGGAGTCGCCTGCCCGCCCTGTTCGCATTGCCTGCGGGTCTCGGTGACATCGCCATCGGCGCTACGGCGACGTGGATGGCGCGGCATGCCGATCGGCCAGGCGGCCGACGCCTGATCGCGTGGCACGGCCTCGGTCTCGCGGACCTGGTGCTGGCCGTCGCGCTCGGCATCACGACGAGCCCCGGCCCCAGCCAGATCTTCCACACCGTCCCCACGTCCGAAGCCATGACGATGTTCCCGCTGGCGGTGGTGCCGGTCTTCCTGGTGCCGCTTGCCCTGACGCTGCACTGCCTGTCGCTGGCGCGGCTCGCCGCCGGGCACAGGACCGTGAAGCCGTTGGCGCGTTCGTCGGTGGTAAACGCCTAGAACAGGCGACCGCGATCGAGTCCGGTGCCGTCGAGGTGAGCCGTCGATGTCCATCCGCCTGCTGTCTCTGGCCGCGCTCGCAGGCCGGATGCGGTCCGGCAGGCGATCGCCGAGGCGCTCGGCGATCCGCGCCCGCGCCGCTCCAGCCGGGGCAGCGTCCTCGCCGAGAGCTCACGCTCCGCCGGTGGGGTCGCCGGTCTTGTGCTCGCGGATCTGGTAACGGAGATACTCGCGGACGGCGCTCACGGCGGCGTCGTTCTGCGAACTGATTCGCAGGGTCGCGCCAGCCGGCATCTCGCGGTACTCGTAGATGATGTCGTCCTTGAGACGCCCCATGGTCTCCGCGCCAGGCGGCAGTTCGCCGTGAATGTACTCCGGCTTCGCGAAGTCGCCGGAGGCAAAGAGCTTCTCGATGTCGCGGACGTGCGCGCGGATCTTCGCGATTGTCTCTTCGTCGCCGGACGTGTTCGCGGTGATCCGGATCTCCCCTCCGCGCTCCGTGAGGATGAAATGATGGGTGGCGCGGTTCTGGTCGAAGCCCATTGCCACGTTGCCGCGGACGTGCATGGACGGATCGTGTGCGTGTTGGACGGCGAGGAGGGCGAGCGCTGCGGCGATCGTCAGTGTCATGCCTGTAAAGAACCCCCGGAGCCGCGCGGTATTCCCGCGCGCGGATCGGCGGGCGTCTCCTGCGGTGCTCCGCCGGCGCGGCCCGAGCGAAGCTCATCGAGCACATGCACCCGGACTTCACGGAGCGGATGAGGATGCCCCGATTCTGCTTGTCAAGGCCAACGGGCGGACTCATACTGCGCGTTTCCACGATTGCGAGGCCACCACCGCTCAACCAGGAGGCGTTGACATGGGCACCGCCACGATACCGGCCCCTCCCGCCGCACTCCCCAAGCTGGCCGCGGCTTTCTCGCCCGCCATCCCGATCCGCAGCCGCTACGACAACTGGATCGCCGGTCAGTACGCCGCGCCCGTGCGCGGAAACTACTTCAGCAATCCGACGCCGATCACCGGACAGCCACTCTGCGAGGTCGCGCGTTCGACGCACGAGGACGTCGACAAGGCACTGGACGCAGCACATGCCGCCGCAAAGAGCTGGACTGTCACGTCACCTGCGCACCGCGCCGCCATCCTGAACAAGATCGCCGATCGCATCGAGGCCAACCTCGACACGCTGGCCTTCATCGAGACGATCGACAACGGCAAGCCGATCCGCGAAACCACCCACGCGGACATGCCCCTGGCAATCGACCACTTCCGTTACTTCGCCGGAGCGCTGCGGGCCCAGGAAGGCAGCGTTTGCGAAATCGATCACGACACCGTCGCCTATCACTTCCACGAGCCGCTTGGCGTCGTCGGGCAGATCATCCCGTGGAATTTCCCGTTGCTGATGGCGGTGTGGAAGCTGGCGCCCGCCCTCGCGGCGGGCAACTGCGTCGTGATCAAGCCGGCGGAGCAAACGCCCGTCTCGATCGCGGCCTTCATGGAACTCATCGGCGATCTCCTTCCCGCCGGCGTGGTGAACGTCGTGCAGGGATTCGGCGTCGAGGCCGGAAAGCCGCTGGCGTCGAGCCCTCGGATCGCGAAGATCGCCTTCACGGGCGAGACGACGACCGGACGGCTGATCATGCAGTACGCGTCAGAGAACCTGATTCCCGTCACGCTGGAGCTGGGTGGCAAGTCCCCCAACATTTTCTTTGCCGACGTGGCCGAGGCGGACGACGACTTCTTTGACAAGGCCCTTGAAGGGTTCGCGATGTTCGCGTTGAACCAGGGCGAGGTGTGCACGTGCCCATCGCGGGCGTTGGTGCAGGACGCGATCTATGACAGGTTCATGGAACGGGCAGTCGCCCGAACGAAGCAGATCGTGGAAGGCGACCCGCTCGAAGCCAGAACGATGATCGGCGCGCAGGCGTCTAACGATCAGCTCGAGAAGATCCTCGCCTATCTGGATATCGGGAAGAAGGAAGGCGCGAAGGTTCTCACGGGCGGAGAGCGGCGCATCCATCCCGGAGAGCTGAAGGACGGCTACTACGTCCAGCCGACCATCTTCGAGGGGCACAACCGCATGCGCATCTTCCAGGAGGAAATCTTTGGGCCGGTCGTGTCCGTCACCCGCTTCAAGGACTTCGATGACGCTCTGGCCATTGCCAACGACACGTTGTACGGCCTGGGAGCGGGCGTCTGGAGCCGCGACGCCAACACCTGCTACCGGATGGGGCGTGGCATCAAGGCAGGCCGTGTGTGGACCAACTGTTATCACGCATACCCGGCACACGCGGCGTTTGGCGGATACAAGCAGTCCGGCTTCGGGCGCGAGACCCACAAGATGATGCTCGATCACTACCAGCAGACCAAGAACATGCTGGTGAGTTACAGCCCGAAGAAGCTCGGGTTCTTCTGACGATGACCTCACCCGCGGCACGTGTCGTACGCGTGACGATCACGTCAGGGGCCGAGGCCGTGCTGCGCCAGCTGGAGGCGCAGCACGGTCCGCTCCTCTTTCACCAGTCGGGCGGCTGCTGTGATGGGAGCGCCCCGATGTGCTACCCGCGAGGTGAGTTCCGCGTCGGACAGCGGGACGTGTATCTGGGCGAGATCGCGGGTACGCCTTTCTACATCGGCTCGCAGCAGTTTGAATACTGGCAGCACACGCAGCTCGTGATCGATGTCGTGCCTGGCCGCGGCAGCGGCTTTTCGCTCGAGGCGCCGCTCGGAGTCCGGTTCCTCACGCGGTCGCGGGTGTTCGACGAGGGGGAGCAGGAGTGGCTCGACGCGTGTCCGCCGCCGCGCGGCCCGCGGGAAGAACCGGAGCGATAAAGGCCCCGGCCGCCACATCCCGACACCGTCCGTCGATCGTCACTCCTCGCCGTCCTCGTGATTGCGCAGGAACCGCGCCCATGCCGGCGCGGATTCGTGCAATCGTGCGCGCAGCGCCGCCATCTCCTTCGATGTCATCGGACGAAAGGTCCGCGCGGCGGCGACGTTCGCCTCGAGGATCTCGGGGCTCGTGTGCGCGATCTCGACCGACGCGACCGGCAGCGAGAGCGCGTAGCGAATCAGTTCATCGGCGCGCGCGCGGCTGGTCCCCTCGCCGACCAGCGACCCCTGCCCCATCACCTTCATGGCGATGACCGCGATCCCCTTCTTTCGCGCGGCGGGCAGGACGTCCTTCTCGAAGCCGCCGAGGGGCTCGCCGGGGCTCATGGACAGCGGGTGCGAGGCCTGCGCGGCGTTGAGCGACATCAAGAGCGTGTCGAGATCGAGCCGCTCCACCGCCTGCTTCAGGACCGCGGGATCGTAGTGGCCCGTCGCGCCGATGAACCGCACGACCTTTTCGTCCTTCAGCTTGCGAAGCGCGGGGAGCGCCCCGGCCGCGATCTCCTGCAACTCGCCGGCGCTCTGCAGGCTGTGCATCTGCACGAGATCCAGATGATCGGTGCGCAGGAGCTTCAAGCTGGTTTCCACCGACCGCAGCACGCCGTCGCGATCGCGTGCCTGCGTCTTCGTCGCCAGGAAGATGCGCGAGCGATGGGGTGACAGCACGCGGCCGAAGATCTGCTCGGACAGCCGCTGGTGCGGCCTGAACGTGTAGCTCGCGGCCGTGTCGAAATAGGTGATCCCGAGCTCCAGCGCGCGCAGGAGCAGCTGCTCCGCTTTCGCCTGGTCGCCGCCGATGCGCGAAAGGAAGTGGCTGCCACCGCCGAACGCGAGCGCAGAGACTTCGACGCCGGTTCTGCCCAGCGCCCGTTTGGGCAGCGCGGCTGTCTGGCCGGCGGTGTCGCTCGCCGGTACCAGCGCCGCGGTCAGACCCACGCCCACCGTTTCGAGGAAGCGCCGCCGGTCGAGCTTCTCCACGCGTCCCTCCCCTGCAAGGTGGCGGACTGTACGACCGGCGCGACGGGGCTGTCAACGGCGGACCCGTTTCCGCCGTTGACACGATGCCCGGCGGGCTACGTTCCGGTTCGCCAGATTCCCATCACGCGACCGTCCGGATCGGAGAACAGCGAGAAGGATCCCATGCCTGGGACCTCCTGTTTGGCGACGATGATCTTGCCGCCCGCGTCGGTGATCTGTCTCGCGCAGGCGTCGAGGTCGTCAACGGCGATGTAGAACGCCATGTTGCCTGGCCAGGGCCCTTCCTGCGGTTTCATGATGCCGCCGTTGATGCCTCCTTCCCCGCCTGTCTGGACCATGTGGTAATCGAGCTCGGGGAGGTGCTGGATGTCCCAGCCGAAAACCTTTCTGTAGAAATCTCCAACGCGCTTTGGATCCTTCGACCAGAGCTCCCAGTGAACGACCGGCTGACCCATTCTGACCTCCTCGTCTCGGGGAATAGACGCTCAGGATCGTGCGGCGGTTCACGGCGCTCGCCTTGACTCGCCCGGTCGACGGTGCTGGAATGGCGCGCCAGCCAGACCGAAGGTCAGGAGGCTCGATGAACACCATCGGTCACGTCCACCACGTCGAGGTTCCAGGTGTTCGCACCCGCCGCGAAGTCCGGGAATGTCACCGTGTCAACCGGCGAGCCCGAGGCGCCGCCATCTTCGCCGGCCGCCGCGACGAACGGAAGCTCGCGGATGCCCGCGAGCGCGCTCGCACGACCGCGAATCGTCACCGCATCGAGCGGCTCGAGGACATCGACGATCGTGCCGTACCGTCCGAACTCGGTCAGTGCTGCGCGGGTCACATCGCCGTTCAGCACCGCACTGATCAGAATCGTCCTGTTCTGCGCCGTGACCGGACCGCCGCCGGTCGCCACGGGCGCGGCGAGACACACGACGAAGGTAACGGTTCTTCTCGTCTGGTGCCCATGGGCTATCCCGCTGCGTACCCGGAAGTCATCTCGGTGGCGGCCGCGGGCTGGATGGGACAGTGGATGCCGGGATCCGACAAACCCCCTCAACTGGTGGCAGGACGACGTGGAGGATCCCACGAACGTCGGAGACGGGTTCATCGCGAGTTTCTCGAGCCGTGCAAACGCCGGGCAGGACCTCGACGTCGCGGCGCCCGGGCACTGGGTCCTCGGCTCCGTCCAGTTTGACAGCGGAAACCTGCGGCCGCAGTACCAGTTCTGGAGCGGAACGTCGATGGCCACACCGCATGTCTCCGGCATCGTCGCGTTGATGGCGCAGAAGTTCCCCCAGGTCACCCCCGCGCAGGCCGAGAGCATTCTCGAGGGCGCAGCGATCCCGCTCGCGCCAGGCTGCGTGACGGTGGTTTCGCCGTTTGGTGGAACGGAGGAACACTGCTGGGGCCCGGGCCACGATCGGCCGGGGCAGGATGCCGACGGCCACGGCCTGATCACGGCGCCGCTGGCGCTGGCGGCGACACCGTTCTGAGTCAACAGAGAGGCGAACCGGTCCGTAGCCATGCATCGCGTCGAACGCCGACGCGCGCCCCGCTGTTCGCGCTGACCCTGTCTGGCCGCGGCGCCGTGACCGTCTCGCTCTCCACCGACGCCGCCTTCGGGCTCAGGGCCGACACGATCTCGTACCGTTTCGAGGATGCCGCACCCGTGCCGGAGCCCGCGAGCCTGATGCTGCCCGGTTCGGCGCTCGGCGGGGTTGCGTTGGCAAGGCGTCGGCGACGCGCAGGGCGCTGATCTTTCATCGCGACCCGCGGAGGACGCGAGCGCCGCTTGCTGCCCGCGCCCGGTCCTCCGCCCTGTCCTGTATCAGAACGGCCGGCCAACGCGTTTCCTGCCATCTGCCGGCGTGTCCCTCGCCCAGCGCTGAATCACGGACGAACGCAGCAAGTACAATAGCGGTGTCGCGCCCGTAGCTCAGTTGGAGAGAGCACCGGCCTTCTAAGCCGGGGGCCGCAGGTTCGAGTACTGCCGGGCGCGCCATTCTTTCAATTCCCGTGTGACACAGGTGTGACACGCGGTGAGGCATTCTGACCTCCCGAACGGCCTTCAGCGTTCGTCGCTTCCAGCTGACTTCCGGCCCCTTGCGCAGCTCCTCGTCCGTCACGTTCAGGTAGCGATGCGTTTGCTGCACGCTCGCGTGTCCCAGTATCAAGATGTGCCTGGACTTGTGTTAACTGTGTCCCCGGTCTGTACCCGGATCCTGCCTAACACGGCTGCACCCGACGGCGGCGGTGAAGGACAGAGGCGATACGAAACGAGGTGGCGGCCGCCGCGGGTGAGCCGCAACCGTTGATATGGCTGAATAAGCTTGCAGGTAGGGGCGCAACGCTCAGTTGCCGATCACGGCAGCCTCATGCGAGGATCGGGCATGCCTTCCACGCCACTTTCGGAGTTGCTGAAGCTTCCTGCCGAGGCGCGCGCCGAACTCGCGATGGCACTGTGGGATAGCCTCTCGCCCGAAGAACGGGAGGCGGAGCTTGCATTGACCCCCGCCGAAGAGGCGGAACTCGATCGCCGCTGGGCCGAACATCTGCGCAATCCGGGCACGGCGGTGCCATGGGACGAGGTTCTTCGGAAGCTGCGGGGTTGAGTTGTGGCGTCGGTGCGCTTCCGACCAGAGGCGCAGGCCGAAGTGCTCGAGACGCGCGCCTGTTTATGAGCGGCGCCAGGCTGGTCTTGGCGATGCCTTTACAACAGAGCTCGCCACCGTCATCACTCGTATCAGCGAACGGCCGCAGCAGTTCGGTCGTGTGCGCGGCGAAATCCGTCGTGCCGTCTTGGGCCGGTTTCCGTACGCGGTGTACTTTCGGCTCTACGAACAAGAGGTGATTGTTCTCGCTGTTCACGGGCGGCAGCATCCTCGCCGTTGGCAGTCCCGCGAGTAGACGCCGCGGAGCGACGCGGTCTAACACGCGGTGCACCCGACGGCGGCCGCTGAGCGAACACGTTGTTTCGAACGAACGCTGCGGCCGCCGCAGGTGAGCCGCGACCGTTAGCCGGACAGAGTCGCACCTGGGCATCTAGGATCGCTGCTATGACCGAAGCGCAGGCCGTCTCTCGGGGTCGTTCCGTGAGGCTCCTGCTCGGTCTTGCTGTCACCCCGGCGACTGCGGTCTTAGTCGCGCTGATCGTGTACGACGCGCTGTGTTACAGCGGCATGCTTTCAGGCGGCGCACCAATCGACTCATTGGATGGAGCCGCCTCCTTCGGCATGGGAGTGGGCATTCTGGCCGTCGCAATGACCGCTTGGGCTGTTCCTTTGCTGCTCTACCTGAACGAGCGCCGAAGGCTCTCGTTTCGAAACGTACTTGCGCTGGGAGCGGCACTCGGAAACGTGCCATTTGCCATCGTCATTCTTGGCATCGTCGTAGCGCATCCGATCCGTGAGACTCTGACCGGAGACGTCGGTCGTTTGTGGTACGGATTCTCAGGATTCGTCCAGCGAGTTGTGCTTGGTAGTGCCGTGGGCATGAGTTCGGCCGCCGCCTTCTGGAGTGTCGCTATCAGAGGCAACCGGGATCTGGCCCTGTCGTCGGGGGACCGCGTAATTGGGAACGGTCCGTCGCATGCCGGCTAACACTCGTATATGGACTCCTTCCGTCAAGCGCTGAGTGATTGAAGGCCTACGAAACCCACACAGGTGCGCTGCAGTCGTATATCCGGCCTATCCGAGTGGAGCCTGTGGCTCCGGCCAAGAGGGACAGTCGCGGCACCGGGGGCGCAATCGGCTGAGCACGACGTGTGATCGTCGAGCATGTTATCGGCCTGGCCCGGTGTCTGTCGTCTCGTGGGCCCTCGCGGTAATCACTCACTCAGCACAACGCGTGGAGGTTCGTCATCGTTCCATGTTCGATTCGAGCCTGCTGCTCGCCGCCATCCGCCGCCGCGGCCGGCGCCCCACCTCCAGAGGCGTGCGCGGTGCCGCAGGCCTCCATCACCACGTGCGCCGAGGGATGCGCAGCCAGGAACCGCTCGAACTGCGCGCGGATCAGGCGCTTGCGTCCGATCACCCGCCACGCGGCATTGGCCAGCGCGAGCTCGAAGACACTCTTTGCCAGGTCGGCCCCGATCGTCGTAGCATCCATCTCGGCCTCCTCCTTGGTTCAACTGATGGCTGTCAGTTGTCAGCGGCACATTGTGCCGCAGAACCGGGAGGAATCCATTCCATCGGCTGCACCCGGCGGCGGCCGGTGCGAAGGACCGCGTAAGCAGGGACGTGGGATGCGGCCGCCGCGGCTGAGCGGCAGGACGTTAGATCGACAGTCAGCAGTTGTTGTTCAATGAAGGGCATATTCGCACTTCGCTCCGCTGACGACTTGTTCGCAAAGCTAGAGGCCGATGCAGAGAGGGTACGAGCGAATCCGTTGGACTCGCATTCTGCTTTCGACTTCTGCGTAACCGCTTGGCACTTAGTGGAGTGGCGATTTCCTGGCGACGTCGAGGCTCAAAGTCAAGTATGCCTCCGTCATCCTGTCCTCCGGATTTGTGAGCACCTTGCGGTCGGCGCCAAACACTTTGAGCCGCAGAATCCGAAGCTCACGTCCGTGGCCGAAACGGGAAAGGTCGGGGCTTGGGCCGACGGCGCTTGGCAACCGGACGCGTGGAAACCGGGCGCGTGGTCTGCGGAATTGGTCGTGCGCTTGGACGGCGATGCGAAAAGGACCTTGGGAGACTTCATCACGCTTCAGGCGCTCGTCGAAGCCGCTCGCATCGCGTGGAAGGCGGAGATCTGAAGTGGGAACTATGCGACCGGACACGCGACTGCACCCGGCGGCAGCCGTGAGCGAATGAGGTAATTCGAATTCCCGGTGGCGGCCGTCGCGGGTGAGCCGCGGGCCGTTAGGCGGACAGCGATGAAATGGCCTCTGTTATCGTGAGCCTTCTTGTCGCACCGTCGGTGGCCGAACAGGAGCCAACATTTGGTGCGCGAGAGTGTCAGGCGCTCGAACAGCGTCGTCGCGCGAACGAAGTTCTTTCTCGCCTTAATACTCAACAGCCTGGTTGGACGTGGGTATCGCTTCCTAAGTCAGTTGTCCCTGCCCTGGGCTCTGAGGAGCGAATACTCGCCGGTTTGTTCACACGCTCAGCCCCTCCGACAGAGAAAGGCATCCTTGTCGAGGTTCACCGAGTGGCTACGCGGAGTGCGGCCGGGCGTTTCGTGCAGCGACTGACCTCAGGGCGCCAGCGGCAGAAGAGCACACGACCTTGGAGACGAAAGCTGGTTATCTGAGCACTCCTCGGGTCAATGCACGATCGTGTTTCGGGTCGGGCGTTTTGCGCGCATGATCAACGACCTGGACTGGCTGAAACCGACCGGCTTGGACGAATCCTCGTCGACTATCTACGGCGGCCTGACTAAACTAGCGACTGCACCCGACGGCGCCGTTCGGGATCTAAAATTCAATGAAGGCGTTGTTGCGGCCGCCGCGGGTGAGCCGCACGACGTTAGGCAATCATGAACACACTTTCTCGGGACCGATGATGGATCCAGAACCTGCGCGCTTTCTTCATGTTCCCCAGACCGAGCAGGAAGTTGTATGCCTCTTCGGAGTGCTTCTCCACGATCTCGATGAGTTCGAAAAGCCCTTACCCAGATTGCACCGTCCGATCCGGAGGGACGAGAATCCGGATTGGGTTCGAGCTCTATGGTAGTAACTTCGATCATGAATGCGCGGAGTGCGACATGCTCGTTTGTTGGCGTGACAACCGTCATGATTGGCTGAACAAGTCCGGGAGCTCTTCGACGTGTGGTCGTGGTTTAGCTCACGCCGTAATGCCTAGCAACGCGATGGAGCCGACGGCGCGTGTGTACGGGCGTGCGCCGCGGGTGAGCCGCGGCCGTTGGGCCGACATGTAGAGAGCCTTATGAGTTGGGCATGTCCGCGGTGTGATCGTACCTTTCGTCAAGTGAATCAACGTCACGCGTGCGGGGTCGGCAGCACCGCGACGTTACTGAAGAGTAGGCCACCGGAGCTCGGCGATCTCTACCGAAAACTCGAGGCCACCGTCAGGAGCTTTGGCGGGGTGGAGGTAGTCACACGTGACCGGTTCGCGCTATTCCGGACGACACGCATCTTTGCGGACCTGACGGTAACGCGGGATGCGCTTCGCGTCGTGGTTCACCTCGGTCGCAAGGTGAGCGCACCGTGCTTCATCAAAACCGGGCCAAGCGGCAACCGCGTCTCACACGTCGTCCTTGTCCGGACAGCAGAGGACCTGCGCACGGTCATGCCGTTCTTGCGTGAGGCGTTCGACTTTGCCGTGAGTGAAAACGCATAAAGCGGCCGAACAGGCGGCTGCATCCGACGGCGGTTGGTGAGACAACGAGGTAATCAGAGACTTCGGCGCCGCGGGTGAGCCCCAACTTGGGCCGGCGGAAAGACAACGTGGCGATGACAACACGCCAGGCACTCACCTTCATCCGTAAGCACGGGGTCGTACTCGAGGCCGCGCAAGGGCCCGTCCCGTCCCTTGCTGCGGTCATCGCTGGAGGGCCAGTTCGGGGTAGCTGGTGGTCTCATCCGAAGAGTCGTGAGATCTTCGCGGTGACGCGCGCGATCCGCCGTAGCGAAGATGTCCTCGTCTGTCGCCTTATCAAGGGCAAGGTCACGTTTGTCCATCGGCGGTTGTGGCCCGCTCTTGTGCGAGCGGCGGGCCGCCTTCCCTCGGAGCGCCTTTCGCAAGTGCGCGAGGTCCACACGAGTTCAGGACGTCACACGACGACAGAAATCCCGTTCCCTGATTGGGTTCCGCCGAGCGTCCGCGCCGCCGCCCGAAGCCTCCCGGAGGGAGCGGCGCTGGCAGAGTTCACCGCCTGCATCGAATAACGAGCCGCGCGGTCCAACAAGCGGGTGCACCCGTCGGCGGCCGCCGTCGCATAAGGCTGGGTCGCGATATCATCTCGCAGCCTCCGCGGCTGAGCGGCACGCCGTTGATATGGCTGTCAGTTGTCAAGTAGGCACACGTGTCCTGCCTCTGCCGCGTTCCGTGATCTTCTGACCCGGTCTTCCCGATCCGACCAGTGCGCGGCACCGCGTGCGAGCGATGGTTAATCTGCTGATATACGCGGGTTGGGTACCGCCAGACTCCAGTACATCGCGGAGCGTCCTCGCTCTAGGCACGGACGTGTCAGCCGAAGCCGATATCCATAACGGCCTCGAGGATTCTCCACCAAATGGCGGTGCCGCGCGCTCGTCGGATCGGGGCGTTCACTGGTCGTCGTTACGGCGCCGGCACCTCCCGGGCCACCGCCCAGACAAAGCCGGTCAGCTCACGCGCGATCGCCGTGGCGATGACGGGGCGGGGTTTGCCACGGGCACTCAAGCGCCGAAACCGTCCGCAGAGGCGCAGTTGCGCCTTCCACGCCAGCGTGCGCACGGCCGCGGGCAGGTGATCCTGGCGCTGCTGCATCACGCGGCCGATCCGCGGGATCCCGCGATACGCCCACGCCGCTTCCGCGAGGAGCCGCCGGGCATGCGGATTCCCCGCTTTGGTAATCCGGCCGCGTCTGGTGGCCGGGCCACTCGAGCGTTCGGACGGGACGAGTCCGAGGTACGCCATCAGCTCGCGCGCCCGAGTGAAGCGGCGAACGTCGCCGATTTCGGCAACCAGACCCGTCGCGGTGGTGCACGACACCCCACGCAGCGCCTGGAGCGCCTCGACGACCGGCGCCCAGCGCCAGGTGGGCACGAGTTGTCGCAGCTGCTCGGTCAGGCGGGTGACCCGCTGCTCCGCTTCGTCGACCGTGGCGAGATACTCCTGCAGGGCGATCTGCGGCGCGGGCTCCGGCATCGTGAGACCGGCCAGCCACCGCCGGTACGGGATCGTCCAGCCGGCACGCCCGCGATAGCGCAGTCCGTGGCGTAGCACAAACGCCTTCAGTCGCTGCTTGGCCTCGCGTGCCACTTCGACCGCGTCCTCGCGCGCCCGCACGAGATCTCGAAGGGCTTCATCACTCTCGTTCGGGATGTAGATCGCGCGTAGCTCGCCCGCCCGATGTAAGCGTGCCAGCGTCACCGCATCGCGGCGATCGGTCTTCACGCGATCGCCAGCGCGCTTTGGCGTCATCGACGGACTCACGACCGCGCAGTCTTCGCCCAGGCGCGTGAGATGCCGGAAGACGGTGAATCCACACGGACCGGCTTCATACACGAAGTGCAAACTCCGCCCCGGTGCGCGCAGCGCGCGAAGGACTTTGTCGAGCGCCTCGAGCTCACCCCCGACGGTCCCATACGCGCGGACTTCCCCAAACCGGCCGCCCTCGGCAATCGCCACCGCGATCGATTCTTTGTGGACATCCAACCCGATGAACGTGCTACGGTTTCCCATGACCTGCCTCCTCGTGTGTGGCGCTGTGCGAAGCCGTTGAACACTCCGCATAATCCACGAGTCAACGAGAGGCAGGTCAACGAATTCTCGTGTGCGGTCTCAGCACGCGCGACGAATCACCCGCCGCCGAGCAGGCCCCCCACCCAAGAGCGGGGCCCGCGCAGGCGGCCGTCGAGTGAGCGCGGACGCAAGAGACAGCCATTCTGTCTAGGC
>DATHTE010000088.1:0-28131 GCA_035463475.1 Vicinamibacterales bacterium | reverse complement strand
CGGGAGTACCGGGCGCCCGATCTACGTCCGGCGCCTGGCGAGCGATCCGTGCAGAAGACGTTCACGGAGGAATGGAGCGGCCTCGGCGACGATGCGCGGACGTTCGCGTATTCAGACTCCGAGCTCGTGGCGCTGCACCGGGACGTGTGGCTGCGCTTCTCGCCAGAAGAGACGACAGCGGTCGACAAGGTGCTCAACGTCGGATGCGGATTCGGGAAGGAATCGATCGTCCTGGCGGACATATTCCCCGCGGCCGACATCTTCGCCGTCGACCTGAATCTGGCCCTGCTGCAGGCGGCGCCAGGCCTGTCCGGCCATCCGCGCGTTCACCCCATCATCGCATCGCTGTTCCACCTGCCGTTTGCACCGGGGAGCTTTGCGCACGTTCACAGCCAGGGCGTCATCCATCACACCTACTCGACGGAAGCAGCGTTTCGCGCACTCTCCACCTTTCCCCGCGCGGGCGGTTCGCTGTTCGTCTGGGTGTACGCGAAGGAAGACTCGCTCGCCGTCCCCGGATTGCGCGGACTCCTCGTCAGGGCGTACTGGCTGCTGTCACACCACATCGGCCGTCCAGTCCTCAGCCGTCTGCCCGCGGCGGTGCGCAATGCCGTGATGCTCGCGTTCGCGGCGGTGGTGCATCCCATTCTGAAGATCCGGGATCGCCGCGCGCCGGAATGGCACTTTCGGAACACGCTCCACGGCCTGCGCGACGCATTCACCCCGCGCTACGCGCACCAGCACGGCTTCAATGAGGTGCTCGCCTGGTTCGAGGACGCAGGCTTCGAGCCACGGCTTCAATCACCCAGCCGCTATCGCAGCCTGATCGGCAAGCGCCTGGTGGGCATCGGCATCGTCGGACGCCAGAGGGCCAAGCGGCCGTCGTGACCACGCACCGCCATCCCACCGACACCTCAACATGTGCGGTATAGCCGGCATCGTGTCGTCGAGGCCCATCGACGCCCTGCCGCGGTACCTGGCCGGGTTCTCCCGCATGCTGCAGCACCGTGGTCCCGACGATTTCGGCTTTCTCACATGGAGCGACGGGGACTTCCGCGTGACCCGGGACGCGGAACGGCTCGTACCGGCACGGCTTGCGCTGGCGCACCGTCGATTGTCCATCGTCGACCTGAGCGAACGCGGCTGGCAGCCCATGGTCGACGCCACGGGCCGGTACGCGATCGTCCTCAACGGCGAAATCTACAACTATCCCGAGCTTCGGAGCGAGCTCGGCGCAACAGGCGTCCGGTTCCGATCCGACACCGACACCGAGGTTCTCCTCAATCTGTTGATCCAGTCCGGACTGTCCGGGCTCAGCCGCGTCGTCGGGATGTTCGCGTTCGCCTTCCTCGACGCCAGGCGCCGGAGATTGTGGATCGCGCGCGACCCGTTCGGCATCAAGCCGGTGTTCTACGCCGTTCGAGAGGGGACGCTGGCCTTCTCTTCGGAAGTGCGGCCGCTCCTGGAGTTGGGGCTCGCGCCCAGGGTCGTGGACGCGTCATCCCTCTTCGTCTATCTCAGGCACGCGGTCACGGACCACGACGAACACACGCTGGTTTCCGGGATACGGCAGCTGCGGCCGGCGCATGTCCTCGAGATCGACACCGACACCGCACGTACCGTCAGCCTCGAACGCTACTGGTCGCCTTCGCTGAACACGCGGCAGTTCTCAAGCGCCGAGGAAGCGGCCGGGCAGTTGCGCGCGCTGTTTGCGGACAGCGTCCGCCTGCACCTTCGCGCCGACGTGCCCGTTGCCGCGACACTCTCAGGAGGTATCGACTCCAGCGCGATTGTGAGCACAATCCATCGGTTGAACGGTGGCTCTCCCGTGGCGACGTTCAGCTATATCGCCGACGATCCGGCCGTGACCGAGGAACAGTACGTCGATGCGCTCGCGCGCGCGATCGGCGTCCAGCCTCGCAAGATTCACATCCAGCCGGAGCAGCTCGCCGCGCAGCTGGACTCGCTCGTCCTGACCCAGGAACAGCCGTTCACGACCACCAGCATGTGGGCCCAAAGCTGTGTGTTTCGGTGCGTCCGCGAAGAGGGGTTCAAGGTGGTCCTGGACGGCCAGGGCGCCGACGAGCTCTTCGCGGGGTATCCGGTCTTCCGGGCCGCGCGCATGACAGCTCTCATCCGGCGTGGACGCTGGGGGCAGCTCCTCACTCAGCTGCGTTCGATGTCCGAGGCCCGGTCAACGATGCTGCTTCAGGCAATGGGCTCGCTCCTGCCGCGGCACGTGCAGGATGTCGCACGACGACTGGTCGGGCGACCGGAGGTCCCGGACTGGCTCGACGCGACCTGGTTCTCCCGCCACGGTACCACCACCCGGCGTCCGTTCGCGGATGCGGGCGCGCCAAGTGAACTCACCGCGCAGCTGTACGACGCCACGGTCGCGACCAGCCTGCCGATGCTCCTGCGGTACGCCGATCGGAACGCCATGGCGGTCTCGCTGGAGAACCGCGTGCCGTTCCTGACGACGACACTGGCGGAGTTCGCGTTGACGCTGCCGGACGAGCTCCTGGTCGGCGATCGGGGCACGACGAAGCAGTTGTTCCGGACAGCCATGCGCGGCGTCGTGCCGGACGCGATCCTGGATCGCAAGGACAAGATCGGATTCGTCACGCCCGAACGCCGCTGGTTCGACGAAAGCCCGGCACTGCGCGCGCGGCTCGCGGAGGCGGTCAGTCGCCCGCTTCCCCCCTGCTTCGCGCCACACCTGACGCCCCGCCTGCGCGACGTGGCCGCCGGTCGAGCGCCGTACACGCCGGAAGTCTGGCGCTGCTGGAACGCGTTGCGCTGGGCCGAGTTGCTGAAGCTGGAATTCCCGTCGTGAGGATCCTCCTCGTGACGCAGGCGTTTGCGCCCTTCAATGCGAGCGGCGCGATCCGCGTCGGCAAGCTCGCGCAGTACCTGCTGGAACGGGGGCACGACGTCCGTGTTCTGACCGCGTCTCCGCTGCCGTATCCACGGACCCTGCCCGTGGAGATTCCTGCGGACCGCATCAGTCGCACTATGTCGCTCGATCCCTTTGCTCTGCTGGCGTGGCTTCGCCGTAACGGTCCGAAGGGCGGCGCTCCGGCCCCGGCCGGCTCGCTCCTCGGCACCGGCTATTCGGGGCGGCTCCGGCGGGAGCTGGGCGCGCTGCTGGCGATTCCGGAACCACAGGCGGGCTGGTATGTGCCGGCGGTGGCGCGGGGGCGGCAGATGTTCCGCGCGTGGCGTCCACATGCCGTCTACGCCAGCGCGCTTCCGTTCACGGCCCACATGGTCGCTGCCCGCCTTGCGCGGGACGCGACGGCGCCCTGGATCGCGGAGTTTCGCGACCAGTTCTCCGGAAATCCTTATTCGAATCTTCCGCGGTGGCGCGGCGGAATCGATCGTCGAATCGAGAAGCGGGTCCTCGCGACCGCGTCAGCGTGCGTGACCGTGTCCGAGCCGATCGCCGAGGCCCTGCGCCGTCAGCACGGGAAGCCAACGCTGGTCGTGCTGAACGGCTATGACGTACGCGCGGAAGCGCAGGCGCAGCCTTCGACCGACCGGCTCGCTCCCGTCAGAGTCGTGTACACGGGGGTCATCTACCCGGGACGTCGCGATCCGTCGGCACTCTTTGCGGCCCTCGCTTCGTTGGGCGATCTGGCCAGCCGTGTCGACGTGGTTTTCTATGGCCAGGATCTGCGCAGCGTCCGGGAGGCGGCGCGCCGTTTCGGCGTGGAAGAACGCGTACGAGTGCAGGGCGCGATCGCGTACGCCGATTCGCTGGCCGAGCAGCAGCGCGCGGACCTGCTTCTGCTGCTGCTTTGGAGCGATCCGCGCGAGGTGGGCGTGTACACGGGCAAGCTTTTCGAGTACGTCGGCGCCGGCCGGCCAATCCTCGCCGTCGGGTCGGAGGCCGGGGTGGCCGCCGACCTCATACGCTCGCGCGGCCTGGGCGTCGTCGCCACGGCGCCGGACGCGATCGCCTCCGCGCTGCGGCAATGGATCGAGGAGAAGAGCGCCACTGGACGGATCGCCGGCCCCTCACCACAGGCGAAGGTGGGATTGTCGCGCGAGGAACAATTCTCGGCCGTCGACGAACTCCTGAGCGCCGTCGTGAACCCCGCCATCGCACCGGCGATGCTGCCGGGCGTCGTAGCGCAGATCCAGTCTCGCAGAGCCTGAACGTCTGGACCCTTGAGCAGACAGTTGTCGATCGTCACTGTGGTGGGAGCACGGCCGCAGTTCATCAAGGCGGCGCCGGTCTCAAGCGCCCTGGGGGCGGCGGGAGACTTTCGGGAAGTCCTCGTGCATACCGGCCAACATTTCGATGACGGGATGTCGGCCGTGTTCTTCTCTGAGCTCGGACTGGCCGAGCCAGCGCTCAATCTGGGCATCCATGGCGGCAGTCATGCGGCGATGACCGCCCGGATGCTGGTGGGGCTCGAGGAGAGAATGCAGGTGGAGAACCCGGACTGGGTGCTCGTCTATGGTGACACCAACTCGACGCTGGCCGGAGCCCTTGCCGCGGCGAAGCTGCATATCCCGGTCGCGCACGTGGAGGCCGGTCTGCGATCGTTCAACCGCCGGATGCCCGAGGAGATCAACCGTGTTATCGCGGATCACTTGAGCGGTCTCCTGCTGTGTCCGACGACTCAGGCAAGGGTCAATCTCGAACGGGAAGGCATCGTCACGGGCGTTCACGTCGTCGGCGATGTCATGTACGACGCGTGTCTCGGCGCTGCCGCGCGCGCGCGCGCACACACCGACGTCGTCGAGCGGTTCGGCCTGCAGCCGCACCGCTTCGCGGTGGCCACCGTTCATCGGGCCGAAAACGTCGACTGCCGGAGCAGGCTGGCCGGGGTGCTCGACTATCTGAAGGAGCACGCGCGACGGGAGACCGTTGTGCTTCCGATGCATCCGCGGACGAGCGAGGCGGTCGCGCGATTCGGCCTGGTCACGGACCCGCTGCGCGTCTGTCCACCGGTCAGCTACCTGGAAATGGCCCGACTCCTGGAGAACTGCACGACGGTGTTCACCGATTCCGGAGGGCTGCAGAAAGAGGCGTACTTCCACGGAAAGCGTTGCGTGACGTTGAGAGAGGAAACGGAGTGGGTTGAGACGATCGAGTGCGGATGGAATCGGCTCTGGCGGGTGTCCGACTACCGCCCGCGGCGGCCGATCTCGGAATACGGCGACGGTCACGCAGCCGAGCGCATCGTGGATTTGCTGCGACAGCACGCGCGATGAGTTCCCCTCGCCAGCCGCGCGATCCGAAGCGGGAAATCAGCGCTTCGAATCCATGGTACATCGACGATCAATTCGCCGCCCAGCTCGGGTCGGCCGTGCCGCGTGCCGTCATCGAGAACCGCTGGCGGATTTTCGAACGTGCGATCGACGAGTGGACGGCGCTGAACGGAGGCGTGACGCCGACGAGACTGCTGGATGCGGGGTGCGGCGATGGTATCAATCTCGCCTTCCTGGGGCGGCTGGTCGGCGGCAGGGACTGGCCCACGGTGCTGGTCGGCGCGGATTACAGCAGCCTGCGGGTGCGCCGTGCCAGCGACCTTGCGGTGTCGGGTCTCGTCCAGGCGTCGGTGACCGCTCTCGCGTTCCGGGATGGCAGCTTCGACATTGTGGTCTGCAACCAGGTGCTCGAACACGTGCCTGACGATGTCAACGCGTTCCGCGAGCTCCGGCGCGTGCTCCGGCCGGGAGGGCTGCTGATCGTCGGCGTTCCCAACGAGGGCTCGATGCTGGGCGTGCTCCGGAATCATGTCCTGCAGCGATCGATTCTGCGCTCGACCGATCACGTGAACATGTACACCAGGCGAAGGCTCGTGGAGCGGGTTCACGCCGCCGATCTCTCCGTCCTCCGCGTCGAGCCCGAAGGCTTCTTCGTGCCCCACACGGTGCTCCACGGCTGCTTGAACCGCTGGCGAGCGCCAAGGCAGGCGCTGAACACCCTCGCGCGCCTGATGCCTTCTTGCGCAGCCGGCCTCCTGCTGGTTGCGATCCGTCCCCGGTAGGCGACTTCCCACATGTGTGCCATCAGCGGCGTGGTCAGTGACCGGATGGCTCCGGATTCGAGGCAGCGCGCGGTCCAGCACATGAGCGACATCCAGCGGCACCGCGGTCCCGACGGTGAAGGGTGCTGGTCCGACGACCGCGCCAGTCTCGGTCACCGTCGACTCGCGATCATCGATCTGAGCGCAAGCGGCCTGCAGCCGATGACCAACGAGGACGGAACGATTGTCCTCGTCTGCAACGGGGAGATCTACAACTTTGCCGAGCTCCGGACGCGCCTGATCGAACGAGGGCACCGGTTCAAGAGCAAGACGGATATCGAGGTCATTCTTCATCTCTACGAGGAGAGTGGCGACGACTGCGTCCGGCATCTCGTCGGGATGTTTGCGTTCGGCCTCTGGGATGCACGCCGGAAGCGCCTGCTGCTCGGGCGAGACCGGGTCGGCGAGAAGCCCTTGTACTACGCCCGTGCGCAGGGTGGTCTCGCCTTCGCCTCGGAAATCGCCGCGCTGCTGAACGTGCCTGGCGTCGACGCCGCGCCGGACGAGGAGGCGCTCGCAAGCTGGCTGATCTATCCGAGCTCTCCGGCGCCGCTGACACCGTTCGCCGGAATCCGGGCAATACCGCCCGCGGCGCGCCTGGTATTCGATGGGCAGGTACGAGTGGAACGGTACTGGTCGATCGACTGCTCTCGAAAGCTGCGGATCGGCGAGGCTGAAGCCGCCGAAGAGCTCGACCTGTTGATCGGGCAGGCCGTTCGCGGCACGCTGATTTCGGACGTGCCGGTCGGCGTGCTCCTGTCGGGCGGCGTCGACTCCGGTGCCATCGCGCTGCACGCGGCCCGGATGGGCGCCGAGGTCCAGGCGTTCACCGTCGCGTACGATTCACCCTCGCACCCGGACCCCGACCTCGCACGGGCACGCGACGTGGCCAGCCAGCTCAATCTGCTCCATCGCGAGATCCCGTTCGTGCCGCTTGACCTGTCTCGCCTGCCGGGAATCGTCCAGCGATACGCGCAGCCGTTCAACGTCTTCCCCATGCTGTATGCGGACCAGCTCGCGGCGGGCGTGCGCCGCCAGGTGACCGTGGCGCTCGGCGGGAACGGCGCCGACGAGGCGCTTGGCGGCTATCGTGGCTACAACCGGCAGCTGATTGCCAGCAGAATGGGCGCTCTGTTCTCGCGAATTCCACGGTGGGCTGCTGCCGCGGCGCCGTTTGGCGCGGGAAGGCTCTCGAGGCTGCAGTCCGCGGCACAGGCGCCGGTCGCGAATCGCCGCGCGCTCGCACTCGACGCACTGGCTCGTTACCTGTCAGCCGCTCTTTTCACACCGGCATTCGCCTCGCGCGCGCGGTCGTTCTCGCCGGGCCGTTTCGTCGCGGATTACGCGCGTGAGTGCCACGCCAGCGAGTACCTGGACACGGTGATGTATTCCGATCTGATGGTGTATCACCAGCACGGCACCACGGTGATTACCGACGTGTCGGGGATGTCGCACTCTCTCGAAATCCGCGCGCCGTTCCTGGACCATCGGCTGCTGGAGTTCGCCTTCTCGCTCCCGCGCGAGCTGAAGATCCGATCGGCGCTCAGACCCAACCTGAACAAGTACCTCCTCAAGCGCACGTTGAGCGGAAAGCTCCCCCGCGGTGTGCTGTACGGAAGGAAGTTCGGCTTCGGCTACAACATCCGCCTCGAGGACCTTCTTCGCGGTCCGTGGCGCGCCGCCGTTGACGCGTTCGTCAGGCGCGGGCGGTATCTCGAGCTCGGCTTCCTCTCGAGCCGCGGCGCGGAGTGGGCGATCGAACACACGCCGGCCGAAGCCTGGCGGCTCCTGGTATTTGCCATCTGGGCCGAGCTGTACCTCTACGGCGAATCGCCGGAGGGGATTGCCTCCCGCATCAACGCGACGCTCGTCGCCTCCGCGCAGAAACGAGTGGCCTGATCCAGGCGGCACGTTACGTTGGGACGCTCCTACCTCATCGTCATCGCCTGTCAGGCCGTTGCCGCCGCCGCGACGCTCGCTGGACTGCGGTGGCTCGCAACCTACGTCGATCCGGAGACGTTCGGCCGCTACAGCCTGTATCAGTCCGTCGTGGCCGCGGCCGCACTGTTTCTTGTCAGCTGGCCGAACGCCGCGCTGCTTCGGTTCGGGCGGGAGGAGTGGACGCAACACGGGCGCGTGGGCGCCACGCTGGGCGCTCGCGCGGCGCTGTACACGGTCTGCGCGGCCGTGGCGATCGCGCTCGCCTGGATGTTCGATCCGTGGATTCGCGCGTTCCTCGACGTCGAGGGCTCGCCGTTCGTCTGGGTGGCCACCGGCGTCGTGGTGATTCCCGCGACAGAGCTCGCCATCTACGCCAATCAGGCCATCGGGCGCACGGAGGTGTACGGGTACAGCCCCGCGATCACACGGCTGGGATTCTTGCTCGGACTCGCGCTGATCCCCCTCGCGGTGGATCAGGCGAACTGGACGTACCTGGCCGGGTGGCTGCTCGGATCGACCGCCGCGGCTGGTGTCTTCGCCCTGGTCACCATGCCCCTGGCGACCTGGTCGGGCTTTGGCGTCCGCGTTCGTACCGTCACGACCCTGCTCAAGTACTCGTGGGCCCTCCCGTTCGGCGCGATCAGCACGTACGTGGTCAACTGGATCGACAGCTGGGTGATACGGGACGTGCGCGGTGTGGGCGCCGTTGGCGTCTATAACTGGGCGTACCAGACCACGGCCATTGCGAGCCTCGCGTTCGCTCCCATTGCCGTGATCCTGACGCCGCGCGTCATCGATGCGCGACTGAAGGACGATCGGGCCAAGATCAAGCGATACGTGGACTCGATCCTCACCTCGGCGATCGCGCTGGCTGCGGGCGTCCTCATCGCTCTCGTGCTCGTGTTTCCCGGACTGCACTGGATGGCTGCCTCGTCTTATGCCGCAGCGTATTCGGTCATTCTGATTCTGCTGTCGGCGTTGCCGTTCCAGTTGATTGCCTACCTGGTCACGCCTCTGGCGAATGCCTACGAGCGCCTCCTGCCGCGAATCGTGGTGGTCAGCGTGGCGATCGCCACGATCAACACGGTGGGAGACCTGGTGCTCGTGCCGCGGCTGGGGATCAACGGCGCTGCAATCGCCACGCTGACGGCCTTCCTTGTCGGTAGCTTGCTGCTGGTCGTGGTCATCCGGTCGGCCGGAATCGAGTTCGCACCGGTCTGGCGATATGCGATTCCTGCCTTCATCCTTCTGCCGGGAGTTGCGGCGCTGCACTGGGCCGGCCCCCGGGTCGGCGCCCTCGTCATCGGCGGGTTGGCGGCGGGATCCGTGCTGGCGCTCGGCATTCGTCGGCTGCGGGCATCGCGAACGCGAGCGGTGATCGGCACGGGCTCCGCCTTCAGCGCGTGGTGGAACGCCCTGACGTTGTCCGATCTTCCGAACTGTTGACGGGCCACTGCCGGTCTTTTCGGGCGCTCCGGTGCTGCTGAGCGACGTCGTTGACCTCGTGTGCCCGGCGTGTCACGCCGACCTGGCGCTGACCGAGTGCGGCCCTCGCTCCGGGAACGAGATCATCGACGCCCGGCTGTCGTGTACGCGGTGCGCCAGCCTCTATCCGGTGGAGCGGGGCATTCCGCGCTTCGTGGACAACGTCCCCGGCTACAACGCGTCATGGAACTACAAGTGGACCAGGATAGACCGCGGACGCGGCCTCAACCACCTGATCCTCGACAAGAGCGATCCGGCCTACGCGCTGCACGACATCTACGATCGCAACAGCCACGGCGGGCGCGCGTTCGATCACATGCGCGGCCGGCGTGCGATCGAGATCGGCTGCGGCGTAGGTCAGTACATCGTCAAGTCGCTCCAGGAACACGCTCCGGACAGAATTGTCGCCTTCGACCTCACTGAGGGAGTGGACACCCTGCGCCGGATCATTGTCGAACGGTACCCTCATTACCTGGAGAGAATACTGTTCGTTCAGGGCAGCGTTTTCTCGATGCCGTTCCGCCCGGCGAGTTTCGACTACGTCTATTCGCTTGGCGTTCTTCACCACACGGGTGACACCAGAGCGGCGATTCGCGCGGCCGCCGGGCTCATGAAGGAGGGGGGCGAGCTGAACTTCTGGGTGTATGCGGCGCCGGCCTATCACGTCGATACGAGGGAACCGGGCCGTGCGCCCCTGAGCGCCTGGGCGCCGCTTCTGCGCATCGCCTTCGTGCGCCTGCAGGCCCGGGCATGGTATACCGTGTTCTCCCGGATGTCGCCCGATTGGGCCGACCGCGTCCTCCGCCCGTTCGCGTCCGGCTGGTGGCACTCCTTGTCCGGCGTCCCGATCGCGAAGTGGTTCACCCGTCTTGTCATGTCGCCTCCTCGGCACCCCAATCGCGATTACAGGCATCTCAACCTCTTCGACGGTTACGTCAACACCTGGGCCGAGAACTGGACTGAGGCGGAGTTGTTCCCCGTGCTGCGCGATTGCAGCGTCGCCGTGAAGGGAATCAGCGACTGGCGCGTGGGTTTCTGGGGCGTCAAGGACTCCTCGTTCTACGACGCCACCAGAGGGCGCGGCGGATGAGCGCGGCGAGCCCTCACGTCTACGCGGTTCTCGCGTTCTCGAGCGCTGCGGTCTTTCTCCTCGTCCCTTACGCGCTGCGGAAGCGGGCACCCTTGATGGCGCTCATCATTGCCTGCGGCATCCTCATCCGCGTGCTGGCGGGCGCAAGCCTGTTCTGGATCTCCTACCTGCGGCTGCCCGTCCTGCGGGACATCCAGGCGGGTGAGGGGTTCTGGCTGATACTGCCGGACGCACGCACGTACTACGACCTGGCGTCCACGGTCGCATCCACTGGCGTTCTTGCGGATTCGGCACTGCCGTCGCCCACCTTCATCAACGCGCTCGCCGGATGTATCGCGGTGTTCGGTGCGACGCCGGCCGCCGGCGTCTTTCTGAATGTCGCAGCCTACGCGACAACTGCCGGTCTGCTTGCGGTCACGAGCCTGAAGGCCTGGAACCGCGAGACCCGGTGCTTTCGCGAAGTCATGCTGGCGGCCTACTCGTTCTCGCCGGCCCTGGTCGTCTTCGGCGCACAGGTGCTCAAGGACGCGCTGTTTGCCGCGCTGATCGTCGCTGCTTCCGTCGCGGGAGCGCACCTTTCCGGGGCGGCCGCCGATGCCGCAGGGCGCAGACGACTGCGAACGTTGTTTCGTGCGTCAACGCTCGTCGCGCTGATGATCGTCGTGCACGCGATGGCGGGGGTGAGGGCCTACTTCCCGGTACTGGTGATCGCGGCGATGTTCGTCGCGTGGCTGGTGGCCCTTCGCGAAATCCCGCAACGCCTCCGCTTCGGTGGCCTCGTGGCCATTGCAGCGGCGACGTGCGTGCTGTGGATCGCGGCGAGGTCTGGAGCCGTCGACTATTACCGCGTATACGAGACGCAGATGTTCGGGTCGCCGCTGAGCGGGCCGTTCGCCGTTCTCGACAACGCGCGAGCATCGTTCCGCGCGAGCGGAGGTGCGACGAACATCGTTGACTCCGGCGGCGAACAGGCAGGCGATATCGGGGCGCTTCTCACCCACCCCGTGCGTTCGCTCTCCCGACTTGGAGTCGGCCTCGTCGTCGTGTTCGCGCCGATATCGACCCTGACATCCCTTTCCCTGGTGACATTTCCTGGTGGACGTGGGCTCCTCTGGCTGACCGACCTGGACACCCTGTTTCTTGACGTCTCCGCGGGCGTCCTCATCTGGCTGCTCTGGCGCAGGCGACGCGCCGTAGGCTGGCACGGTCCCTCTGCGTGTTTTGCCCTCGTTGTGAGCACGTTGTCGGTAGTGCTGATTGCCTATACGGTCACGAATTACGGGACGCTGTTCCGGCTGCGGGTCATGATCGCGGTGCCGCTCTGGCTGGTCGCGCTCGCGGTCCGGGACAGGGAGGCGCCGGCGGCCGCACCACAGGTGGCGGCGGCCGATTCGAGTGACCTCACGGGCTGAGCACGCGGTCGTGGCGCGCTACTTCATCAGCAGCGGAATGTCGCCGGTCATCCCCCACGTGCGCGCGAACTGGCCCAACACGAACCAGGTCGCGGTCGCCGGTCGAAACACCGCGATTTCCGCCCGCCCGATGCCCGAGTAGTCTCCGGGCACCGGAAGATCCGTGGGCATGCCCCAGCCGCGCGCCATCACGGTGGTGTAGCCGGTGGACGATTCCAGGACGTACCACGTGCTGGTCGACGGACGGTACACGGCGAAGTCGGCGCGGTGGTCGCCGTCGTAGTCGGCCGGTGTTGGCCGATCTCCCATCATTCCCCAGCCTCGTGCGGCCGCCGTGGTGTAGCCGGTGATGGATTCGAGGACGTACCACGCCGAGTTCGAGGGGCGGAACACCGCGAAGTCCGCGCGGCGGTCGCCATCATAGTCGGCAGGAACAGGGACGTCTCCGGCCGCTCCCCAACCACGGACGAGCGTCGTCGTGAAGGAGGCGTCCGATCGAAGGACGTACCAGACGTTGGTGGATGGGCGAAACACCGCAATGTCCGTCCGCCCGTCTCCGTCGTAATCGGCAGGAACCGGGATATCACCTACCATACCCCAGCCCCGCACGATGCTCATGGTGTACCCGCTGTCGGAGCGCAGCACGTACCACGTGTTGGTCGAGGGCCGGAACACCGCGAAATCTGTCCTGCCGTCGCCGTCGTAATCTCCCGGCGTCGGCACGTCGCCGGTGGTCCCGAGGTTCTGGGCCATCGCTGCCGCGTATTGCGCGCTCGACAGCAGCACGTACCACATTCCCGCGCTGGGACGATAGACGCCAAGGTCCGCTCGCCCGTCGGCGTCGAAGTCGACCCTGGAGGGCATTACCATTACAGGCGAGGCATCCCCGACCGAGAAATACGCCGTCGTGATCTTCGCCTCGAACGGGGCAGCGCTGCCCACATGACGCGCGACGACTTCCATCATGTGCAAACCGGTGTTCGATGCGGTCGGCGTCCAGGCGTACGACGCCGATGTGCTGTAACTTCGGACCGTCTGCCATCCGCTCACCGCCGAGTACCGGTGAAACTCGAATTCCACCGGGCCGTCGAAGCCGGTGGCCCTTGCCGACCAGGTGCCGGACTGCCCGATGGCGAGATGGGACGGGGAAGAGGTCAGCGTGAGGTCGACATAAGCGAGGCCCGAGACCTCCGCAGATGGCGCGCTCTGCACGCCGGCGGCGTTATAGGCCCGCACCGAGAACGTGTAAGTGGTTCCGCTGGTGAGATTTCGGACGGCGTACGTTGTGACGTTGCCGACGTCGAACGACTGACCGACGGTCGCGCCCGCCGCCCGCCACGACACGATGTATCCGATGACGTCCGTGCTGGGGCTTGGATCCCACGCCAGCGTGATGGTCGCCGCCGCGATCACGCCGCTCGAACAGAAAAACGTAAGGAGAGTGCCGACAACGACGCGCGTCAGATGGCGGATCATCGCAAATCCGTCCCCGCAACTTTAATGCCGAGGTGACTTCCTCGGCAAATGTTGGAATTGCGGGGCTTAGACGCCGTTCGGGCCCGGGGAGCGAGTCCAAGGCAATTACATTTCCGCACATGCATCGGTCGAAATTACAGAGTCCAAGCGAGTGGCCGCCCGCCGGCCCGACGCGACCGGATGCCCACCGAGAGCCTCTGAGATTCGCTTTCGGAGAGAACTGGCTCCGGTTCCTGGACCGCGTGGACGAGAGCCGGATCCTCGAAGCCCAGAAGTCCCTGCAGACCATGCTCGGGCGTGACTCGCTGTCGGGGACGCGGTTCCTGGACGCGGGCTGCGGCAGCGGGTTGTTCAGTCTGGCAGCCCGGCGCCTGGGGGCGACGGTGGCTTCGTTCGATTACGACGCGGAAGCCGTCGCCTGCACCCAGGAACTCCGGCGACGCTTCCAGGATGGAGACACCGATTGGAGCATCGTCGGCGGCTCCGTGCTTGACCCCGCATTCATCGACACCCTGGGGCAGTTCGACGTCGTCTACTCGTGGGGCGTTCTCCATCACACGGGGGCGATGTGGAATGCGCTGGCAGGCGTCATGCGTGCCGTGGCTCCTTCGGGGCGCCTGTTCATTGCCCTCTACAACGATCAGGGCCTGCAAAGCCGAATCTGGACCATCGTCAAACGCACCCACAATCGTCTGCCGGGCATTCTCAGACCCACTTACTGCGGAGTCATCGCCGCAGCCCTTGAATCTGCGGCCCTCGGAGCGGCTCTGGTTCGCCGGAGACCGGTGGCGCACATCCGCTCCCGCCTGAACTACCGATCGCGCCGCGGCATGAGCTGGTGGCGCGACATGGTGGACTGGGTCGGGGGGTACCCGTTCGAGGTCGCCAGGCCGGAACAGGTGACCGCCTTTTGCCGCGACCGGGGATTCGCCCCGGAGACGGTCCGTACCGTCGGGCGACGGCTCGGCTGTAACGAGTTCGTGTTCGTTCGCGCTTCGTGATTCGCATCCTGCACGTCATCACCGACCTCGACATCGGAGGATCGGAAACCGCCCTGTTGCGGCTGATCTCGCGGCTGGATCCGCAGCGATTCTCGTGCAGCGTCGTCTCGTTGACAGGCCCCGGGAAGCTGGCGGCCCGAATTGCCGAAGCCGGCGTGCCCGTCACGAACCTGGTGCAGCGGCGCGGGATGAATCCTGCCCTCGTCTGGCGGCTGGCGCGCGTGATCCGGAAATGGCGGCCGACGATTCTGCAGACGTGGCTGTACCATGCAGATCTCCTGGGGACGTTATGCGGCTGGGCCCTGGGCACACCCGTCGTCTGCTGGAACATTCGTTGTGCGGAATTGGATTGGAACGATCATCCGCGTTCGCTCTTCTGGACGGTGCGGATGCTGGCCACGCTGTCGCGCTTTCCGGACGCCGTCGTGGTCAACTCCACTGCCGGTCGGGCGGCTCACGAGGCGCTGGGGTACCGTCCTCGCCGGTGGGAGCTGATCCCCAATGGATTTGACGCCGCGGCGCTCCGTCCGCCGGACTCCGCGCGCGCAACGGTTCGCGCCGCACTCGGGATCCCGCCGGACGTCCCGCTCGTGGGCCTGATCGCACGCTGGCATCCGATGAAGGATCACGCGACGTTCGTCAGGGCCGCGGCGCGCATGGCGGCGGACCATCCCATGACGCACTTCCTGATGGCCGGTCGCGGCATCGACGATGGAAATGCCGCGCTTGTCCGCCTTGTCCGAGAGCACGGTGTCGCGGCGCGCACGCATCTGATGGGGGAGACCGACCGGCCGCTGGAGGCGCTCGCGGCGGTCGACGTGGCCGTGTCCTCGTCCTATGGCGAGGCCTTTCCGAACGTGCTCGGCGAAGCCATGTCCTGCGGCGTGCCAGTTGTGACGACCGATGCGGGAGACTCGGCGCGGGTCGTGGGGGACACGGCTGCAGTGGTTCCCCCTCGGGACCCCGCTGCGCTGGCGGCAGCGGTCTTGCGCATCCTGTCGCTGTCACCGGAGGAACGCCGCGCGATGGGTCGCAGGGCGCGGGAGCGTCTCATGCGGCAGTATTCGCTCGATCACATCGTGCGTCGCTACGAGGAGTTGTACGTGGACCTGGCGCAGCGCGCCGCGGTGAGCTGAGATGTGCGGCATTGCCGGCTATGCAGGCCGACGGCGGTGGACCGACGATGAGCTGAGGCGAATCGGAGAACAGATGTGCGGACTGCTGTCCCACCGCGGGCCGGACGACGCGGATGTCTGGCAGGCGGAAGACGGTCGGGCGTTGCTCGCTCATCGGCGGCTGTCGGTCATCGATCTGTCGATCCTCGGGCGCAATCCCATGCCGTGGGACGGTGGCCGGCTGCGGATCACGTACAACGGCGAGGTGTACAACTTCAAGGACCTGCGACGGGAACTCGAGCAGTGCGGCTACCGTTTCCGGTCGCAGACGGACACGGAAGTGATCCTGGCGTCGTACGATCGCTGGGGTCCCGATTGCGTCCAGCGTTTCGTCGGCATGTTCGCGTTCGGCATCTGGGACGAACCCCACCGCCGGCTGTTCCTGGCACGCGACCGGCTGGGCAAGAAGCCTTTGTACTACTGGGACCGCCACGGGGACATTTCCTTCGCGTCCGAGCTCAAGGCGCTCCTGGCGGATCCGGATTTCCCGCGCGACATCGATGCGACGGCGCTCAGGTTGTACCTGCGCTATGGCTACGTGCCGGCGCCGTACACGATCTTCAGCGCTGCCCGGAAGCTCCCGCCGGCGCACAGTGCGACGTTCGAGTCGGGAAGGCTGGAGCTCCAGCGGTACTGGGATCCGGTGGCCCTCGCACTGTCGCCGCCGGTCAAGTTGAGCGAAGCAGAGGCGGATGCGGCGCTCGAATCCCTTCTCAAAGACGCCGTCGAGCGGCGCATGATTGCCGACGTGCCGGTCGGCGCCTTTCTGTCGGGCGGCGTGGATTCGTCGCTTGTCGTCGCGCTCATGCAGGAGGTCGGTTCTCGCGCGGCGCGCACGTTCACGATCCGGTTCGACAGCCCCGAGTTCGACGAATCGTCGCACGCTGCCGCGGTGGCACGCCACTTGAGAACCGAGCACCATGAGCAGACCTGCGGCGTATCGGAAATGCTGGACGTTGTCGATCGACTGCCCTCGTTCTTCGACGAGCCGTTCGCGGACTCTTCAGCGATTCCGACCTATCTGGTTTCTCGCGTCACGCGGCAGCACGTGACCGTCGCGCTGTCTGGAGACGGAGGCGACGAGCTGTTCTTCGGCTATCCGCGGTACTTCTTCGTCGATCGGGCCGCCTGGTTGCTGTCGGCGCCCCGCGCCGTACGTCGCGCCCTGGCCGGCGTCGCCTCCGCCGCGCCGTGGCGCAGGGTCCGACGTGCCGCCGATGTTCTGCTGGACGATGACCGGGACCGCTACGGGCGGTTCATCGCCTGGTGGAGCGGAGAGGAACTGCGCGCCATGGCAGGACCCGTTGCGGAGAACCCTGTCTACGAGGAGGCGCGAGCGCGCCTGGCCGCGCTGAATCACCAGGAGCGCGCGCCGATTCTCGACGTCGTCTCGTACCTTCCCGAAGACATCCTGACGAAGGTCGATCGCGCGTCGATGGCCGTCAGCCTGGAGACCCGCTGCCCGCTGCTGGACCATCGCGTGGCCGAGTTCGCGCTGGGGCTGCCGCTGCACATGAAAACCGGCGGTGGCGTTGGCAAGCTTCCACTCCGGCGTCTTCTCCGCAAGCGCGTGCCCGTCGAGCTCACCGATCGGCCGAAGATGGGTTTTGGCGTGCCGCTCGACCAATGGCTGCGGGGCCCTCTGCGCGAACGGATGGACGCGGCGGTGAACGGTCGTGTGCTGAAGGAACTCGGCCTCGACGCTGCACCCGCGCAGGCGCTCTGGCGGGAATTTCTCGCGGGCCGCGTCCATCGCACGGACCGACTCTGGAGCTTGTTCGCACTCGCCGAGTGGGTGGCACACTGGAGGCCGCAGCCGGCCCGCGAACAGGTGCCCGCATGAACGCCGCTGCTCCGGACGCACCGGAACGCAAGTTCGACGCCGTGCTGCCGCTGATGCGTTGTCCGGGGTGCGGAGGCGCGGTGCGGTGGGACGACGCGGCCGGCGTCGCCGCCCGAGGATCGCTGCGCTGCGAACGGTGCGGGTCCGAGTTTCCCGTGCGAGGCGGCATTCCGCGTTTCGTTGCCGAGGCGGACGATCCGCTCGCGCGCCGCACCCAGGTGAGCTTCGGGTACGAATGGACCCACTTCGACGACTGGACGGCGTCCGGGCAGGAGAACTTCCAGGACTATTTCACCGGCATCGATCTCGCCGCGTTGCGTGAGGCCCTCGTTCTCGATGCGGGATGCGGTATGGGCCGGCACGCGAAGCACCTGGCGCCGCACGCCGGCCACATCGTCGCCGTCGATTTCAGCCGCGCCATCGACGCCGCTGCCCGCAATGTCGCCGACGACGCGAACGTCAGCTGCATCCAGGCCGATCTGACCAGGCTGCCGCTGGCCGACGGCGCGTTCGACTTCGTGTATTCGATGGGCGTCCTCCACCACCTTGCGAACACCGAGGAGGCGGTGCACGCGCTGGCGCGGAAGCTTCGCGCGGGCGGCCGGCTGCGCCTCTACGTGTACTGGAAGCGGAGCGGCTGGAGCGGCGCGTTACTCCGAATCGTCTCTGGCGTGCGGCGGGTGACGACGCGCCTGCCGTTTCCGGTGCTCCGGCTTGTCTGCTGGATTCTGAGCCTCGGTCTTTATGCAGGGCTTGTCCTGTCGTATCGAGCGCTGCTCGCGCTCGGGGTCAATGTGCCTCGCGACTGGCCGCTGTTCGTGTACACGAAGTACCCGTTTACCGTGCTCTACAACGATCAGTTCGATCGTTTTTCCGCGCCCCTGGAAAAGCGATACACGGCGGAAGAAGCCGCAGCACTCCTGCGCGCGGCGGGTCTCCGGGACGTCCGTGTGCGCCCGATGTTCGGATGGCTGGCGGACGGCGTTCGATGAGCGGGCCAATCCGTGTCCTTCGGCTGATCGCGCGGCTGAACGTCGGCGGGCCTGCGCGCCACGTCGTCCTGCTCGACGCAGGCCTGCGCCGCCGCGGTTGCGAGACGCTGCTCCTGCACGGCGACGTGGCCGACGGGGAAGCGAGCCTCGAGCATCTTGCCGCCACCGCGGGCGTTCCCGCCATGCGCATCGCGGGGCTGGGGAGGCGCATCAGCGTGCTCGGGGACGTGCGTGCGCTGATCGGTATCGCGCGCGCCCTCATCCGGTTCCGCCCCGATATCGTGCACACCCACACCGCGAAGGCCGGAGTGCTCGGCCGGGCCGCGGCGGGGCTGTACAACCTCACCCGCCGGCGGTCGCGCCGCTGCCTGATCGTCCACACTTTCCACGGCAACGTGCTCGCGGGCTACTTCGGCGCGGTGGGAAGTGGGCTCGTTCGGGTCGCGGAGCGCGCGATGGCGCGGCTCACCGATCGGGTCATCGTCATCGCGGAGCAGCAGCGCCGCGAAATCGTCGATCGCTTCCGCGTCGCCCCGGCGCAGAAAGTGGCAGTCGTCCCGCTTGGCCTCGATCTGGCGCAGCTCCTCGCGCTCGGACCCGACGGCCCGTCGCTTCGCGGCACCCTGGGCTTTGCAGCCGAAGATGTCGTGTTCGGCTACGTGGGGCGTTTCGTCGCCATCAAGGACCTCGACACGATGCTGCGGGCGTTCGCGGCGGCATTGCCGCGGGCACCGCGGGCGCGACTGATGATGGTCGGCGACGGCGAGCTGAGGGCGCACATCGAGCAACTGGCGCGGGACCTTCGGGTCCCCGACGCGGTCAGGTTCACCGGATGGCGTCACGATCTTCCGGCCGTCTACGCGACGATGGATGTCGGGATCCTCAGCTCGCGGAACGAAGGCACGCCGGTGTCGTTGATCGAGGCGATGGCGGCGGCGCGCCCCGTGCTCGCGACCGACGTGGGAGGCGTGCGGGACCTGGTCGACCCCGGCTTGACCGGCTTGCTGGTCCCCGCGGGAAACGTCAGCCAGCTCGCCGACGGAATCGTGCGACTGACCGCCCCTCCCTCGGACCGGCGACGGATGGGGCAGACGGCGCGCGCGCACGTGGCCGTGCGTTTTACCGCGGCACGTCTCGTTGACGATATCGAGCGGGTCTACACCGAGGGTCTGCGCATGAAGCGGAGGATGCCGGGTGCGAGCGCGCAGCATACAATGAGGCCCGTCGCATGACACGCATCGCCGTCGCATACGCCGTGGCGCTGGTCGCATCCCTCGCGCTGGTGCCGGCCTGCCGCGCGCTCGCGATCCGGCTGGGGTACGTGGCGCGGCCGAAGGAGGATCGCTGGCATAAGCGGCAGACGGCGTTGCTCGGCGGCGCCGCGATCGCGATCGTGGCCCTCGGCGGGAGCCTGGCGCTCCATCCGTTCAGCGAGATTCGCCTCGTCGTGATCACCGGCGCACTCATCGCGATTGTCGGGCTCATCGACGACATCGTCTCGCTCAAGCCCTACTCGAAGCTCGTCGCGCAGATCGCGCTCGCCTCCGTGTTCGTGTTCTTCGGCTACCGCCTGCAATGGGTTGAGTCGCTGACGCTCGACACGATGCTGACGCTCGTCTGGCTCGTGGGGGTGACCAACGCGTTCAACCTCCTCGACAACATGGATGCGCTCTGCGCCGGTGTCGCCTTGATCGTCGCGGCCATCCTGCTGCTGGGTCTCGTCGATGCTGGCAGTTACGGGCCGCGCGCGGAGTACCTCGGGCTGTTCATGGGCGCGCTGTCCGGCTTCCTCGTCTACAACCTGAATCCCGCCTCGATCTTCATGGGGGACAGCGGGAGCCTTTTCATCGGCTTGACCCTGTCGGCGATGGCGCTCGAAGCGGGCGAAGGATCGCGCGCGCGGTCCGATGTCCTGGCGGCTATCGGCGCCCCGCTGCTCGTCCTGCTCATTCCGATCTTCGACACCACGCTGGTGACCGTCTCGCGCCTGCTCTCGGGCCGCAGCCCCTCCCTGGGAGGGCGCGATCATTCGTCGCACCGGCTCGTAGCGATGGGGCTGCCCGAGCGCGCCGCCGTGCGCGTGCTGTGGACGCTGGCGGCGCTGGGTGGCGTCATCGGGCTGACACTTCGCCGCGTAGACGCCAGCGTGGCGGTGCCGGTCGCGATCGCCTTCGTGCTCGCCATGGTCATTTTCGCCGTCTATCTCGCCGGCGTTCGCGTGTACGACGCCTCGTCGCTCGTCCCGTCAGGGACGCTCACGCCCGTCGTCGCCGATTTCATGTACAAACGGCGGGTCGCGGAGGTGCTCCTGGATCTCTGCCTCGTGCCGCTCTGCTACTACGCCGCTTACCGGCTGCGGTTCGAGGGGGCCGAGTACCAACTCTTCTTCCCCGTGTTCATGGCGTCGCTCCCCATCGTGATCGGCGTGCAGATCACCGTGCTGTTCCTCGTCGGGGGGTACCGCGGCGTATGGCGCTACTTCGGCCTGATGGACGGGGTCGTGTTCGCGCGCGGGGTCGCCATCGGCACGCTGTCGATCGTCGCCGTGATCGTGTACCTCTACCGGTTCGAAGCCTATTCCCGCGGCGTCTTCGTGATCTACGCCGCGCTGCTGATGCTCGCCCTCAGCGGGTCGCGCGCCTCGTTCCGGTTGATCAGCGAGTTCGTCCGCCGCCGGCGTGAAGGAAAACGCGTCGTCGTCTACGGCGCCGGCGACGGGGGAGCGCTGGTCGTCCGGGAGCTGCTCAACGACAACGACGCCAACTATCGGGTGCTCGGTTTCGTCGATGACAACCCCGGCAAACACCGGACCAGGGTGCACGGCTATCCCGTGCTCGGCGGGCTGGACACGCTCGTGGTCCTCATCCGCGAAGGCGCGGTCGATCTGATCGTCGTGAGCGTCCGGGCGATGGACGCTTCCACTCTGCAGCAACTCGAGAGCCTGTGCACGGAGCAAGGCGTCTCGCTGTCCCGCCTCGAGTTCCGCCTCGAACAGCTCGTCGCCTCCTGAATGACAGGGGACCTCATCCAGTCGTGGGACGCCTGACCAGGGCCGTCACGACCGCATCGGCGCTTGTGGCGGTCGGCTGCCTTGCCTGGCTGTCGGCCGAGGCGCTGCCCGTGTTCCGGATCGCCGCGGCTGCGTTCGGCGCCTGCCTGCTTCTGTCGCGTGTGGATCCACGCCTGGCGCTCGCCGTCGCGCTCCTGCCGGTCTACGTGCTTCCCGCGACATTCATGGCGTTCGCCGGGCACAACCACCATGCGTACGTCGTGGTCTGGCTGGCCGCCTTGGTGGGTGCAATCGCCGGCGACTCGTTCGGTTCGGACTGGCACCTGCCGGCCCGCTGGCGCTGGCCGCTTGTGCTGTGGTCGCTCGTCGTGGCGACATCGTGGCCGCTCGTCGCGTGGCGGGAGCTCGACGGCGGGCTTCAGCTGCTCTGGTACGACCGGCTGCCAGTAGCGGGATTCAAAATCAGCGCGCCGGCTGCGGTCGGCTGGACCGCGTACGTCGCGGCGGGCCACTTGATCGGGCTGCTTTGGATCGACTGGCTGCACGCGCCGCGAATCGCCGGCGAGTCGGCGCAGCCCGGTCGCTTCGTGGTTCTGCCGCTCGCGGCCGGCCTCCTCATCGCGTGCGCCCTGGCCATCTACCAGGGATTCGTGGACATCAATTTCCTGAACGGCCACGTCTGGCCGTCGATGGGCCGGGCCGCGGGCTCACTCATGGACGCGAACGTCTTCGGGATGATCTCCGCGCTGTGGGGGCCCGTCTTCCTCGTGTTCGGTCTGACGACGCGGCGTCGTACGGTGCGCTGGTCAGCGTTCGTGGCGCTGCCGCTGACGTGGCTGGGGGTGTGGCTCTCCGGTTCCCGCACGGCCCTGTTGACGGCGCTGATTGGCACGCTGCCTGGCGTCGTCGAGCTGACCTCCATGCTGCCCGCCCGGCAGTCACGACGCCGGGTGCTGCTCGGTGTTGGCGCGGCGACGCTGGCCGTCGCTGCTTTACTGGCGATCGTTCCGTCGGTCACGGAGACGGCCCTGGCCAGGGCCCGTTATCTCGTCCCCGGCTTGTCGCTCGAATCCGTCGGGCACAGCGCGCGTGTGCTCTGGGAGCGGGAGGGGTACGGCACCGCGTCGGTCGCCATGATTCGGGAGTTCCCGGTCCGAGGCGTGGGAGTCGGTTCGTACTACACGCTGAGCCACGATTACGCCATGGAGGCGGACGGCACCAACATCTCCCCCGACAACGCGCAGAACTGGTATCGCCAGCAGCTGGCGGAACTCGGGTTGCTGGGGAGCCTGGGGTGGATCCTCTGGGGCGCTGTCTTCGTGGCGCAGGTCGCGGTGCGTCCCGGCCGGGCCGCGGCGCCCGGTGCCATTCTGCGCTGGCCGATCGCCGGTTTTGCCCTCGCATCACTGGTGGGGATGCCCGGCCAGGATCCGGCCGTCGTCATCACGTTCTGGCTGCTCGTCTACTGGTTTGCGGCGGCGACGGCCTCGGCGTCAACCGCGCCTGCGCGATTGGGCCGGACCGGCTGGGCTGTGATGCTGGCGGCTGTAATCGGCTACGCGGCGCTCCAGGCCGCCGGGCGAGACCTGCGCCCGCCGTTCCGCGCCGCGCGTTTCGACTTCATATATAGCTACGGTTTCTACTTCGACCGTCCGGACATGATCTGGACCGCGAAGCACGGCGTGACGGTTCCGCGCGCCACCGACAGGTGGATGCGGTTGACGGTGTGGGCCGCGCATCCGGACGCGGACCGGCGCCCGCTCGACGCGCGCGTGTGGGTCGACGGAGAGCGCGTCATCGACCGCAGGCTGGCGCGCGACAGGCCATTCGTCGAATACGTGCCGACGCGCGGGGCGGGGAAACGTTTCGTGATCGAAGTGAAAGTGGATCGCACGTTCCGCCCGCGGGAGATCGATCGATCGTCCACCGATACGCGCGAGCTGGGACTGGCGATGAAGTGGGAGTTCGTGCCCGCGCGGCCGTAGCGGACGCCGCGCTACCCCCGCACCCCAACGACCGCATAGTCCAGGTGCGTGAACATGCGATCGTTGAGGCGCTCCATGTTGAGATTGAACGCCTCGACGAGATCCGCGAGCACCCGCGACTCCTGCGGCGCGCCGGCAGCCGGCGCGGGCTGCGGTGGCAACCGCCGGAGACGGCCGTCCTCGGGAATCGGCGAACGGAACCGGACTTCCACATCCTTGAAACCGCTCGCGACGACGAGGTACTTCAGCGTGTCGGGGTGCAGCGGCTTCGCGTGCGTTAGATCGCGGAGATACCCCTCGAAGAACGCCACCCAGCACGTTGGATTGATCGTCTCGAGCACCAGCCGTGCGTTCGGCCGCAGCACGCGCGACGCCTCGCGGAGCAGTGACAGAAGCTCGGGTGGCTGCAGGTGCTCCACGACCTGCGCCGCGAAAAGTCCCCCGAGGCTCTCCGCGGGCAAACCGCGCAGATGGCCCACCGCGTCGGCTCGCTGCACCTCGAGACCGCGCTCGCGGCACGCAGCCACCATCTCCTCGTTCAGATCGATCCCCCGCGCGCTGATTCCGGCCTCCGCAAGCAGCGCCAGGAATTCTCCCCGCCCGCAGCCAAGATCCAGCACGTCCCGCGCGCCCGAGAACAGCGGAAGGTATCCTGCCTGCCTCGCGCGGATCTCCGATTCCGTTCCGCGGAACAGGTCCTCGAAGCCAACGTAGAGCGCGGCGTCAACGGCGTTGTCCCGGGCCGCGGCCGCGCGTCCGGCAGACCTGAAGGTCCTCGCGACGGCTGGATTCGCACCCCCGTCTGCCTCTTCGGCCACGCCTGCGTCGTCGGCGGACCTAAAGGTCCGCCCCACACCCGCATCCGTCAGCCCGACGCCTGTTCCGCCTGCCTCCGCACCCGCATCGCGCGCGGCCCGCTCGGCCGCCACCGCGGCGCGTTGCGCGGCCGTGGCGGTCATCACCGCGTCGGCGGCGTGTTGCTCAACCGCCCGCACCTTCGTGTCGATGTAGGGGGTGACCTGCTGGAGGAACAGCACGAGCAGCGATTCGAACGTCGCGACGCGCTGGAGCATCTCCGCCAGCTCGCGGCTGGCGGCGTCCCGTATCTCGCCCAGCGCGGCCATGGCGCGCGCCGTCTCGTTCACGATCGCATCCAGCTTCGCGAAGGCGTCGTGATACGCGCGGTGCGCCGCCTGCTGCTCGCGCTCCGTCCGCTCCCGCCCGCCCGGGACGCCGGTGTAGCTCACCGCGCGATCAGCCCCTCGAGCGGGCTGCTCGCCGAGGCATACATCTTCTTCGCAATCCGCCCGGCCAGGTACGCGAGCCGGCCGGCCTCCACCGCGAGCTTCATCGCCCGCGCCATCGCGACCGGGTCCTGCGCGCCGGCGATCGCCGTGTTCATCAGCACGCCGTCGGCCCCCAGTTCCATGGCGATCGTCGCGTCGGACGCGGTCCCCACCCCCGCGTCGACAATCAGCGGGACCGAGGTGATCTGCTCGCGGATGATGCGGATGTTGTTCGCGTTCTGCACGCCCAGGCCCGACCCGATCGGCGCGGCGAGCGGCATCACGGCAGCCGCCCCCGCATCCACCAGTTTCCGGCAGACGATGAGGTCGTCGCTGCAGTAAGGCATGACGACGAACCCTTCCTTGACGAGCGCCCGCGTCGCCTCGAGCAGCGCCTCGTTGTCCGGAAACAGCGTCTTCTCGTCGCCGATCACCTCGAGCTTCACCCAGTTCGACAAGCCCGCTTCACGGCCGAGCCTGGCAGTCCGGATCGCTTCCTCGGCGGTATAGCAGGCGGCCGTGTTCGGCAGGATGAACATCTTCGACGTGTCGATGTAGTCGAGCAGGCTCTCTTCGCGGGCGGCCCCGTGGGGCGCCTGCGGGTTCCCCTTCCAGCTCGAGATGTTCACGCGGCGGACCGCCACCGTCACCATCTCGGCGCCGGACGCCTCGTGCGCCTCGCGCATGACCTGGAACGACGAGTACTTGCCGGTCCCGACGATGAGACGGGACCTGAATTCACGCCCTGCAATGACCAGCGAATGGTGCCCCATGTGTCCCGCCTCTTGTTCCTGACCTGCTTATCGCCGCCCTGGCTCCCGTCCCGCGCGCGCCTGGATAACCTCCAGCTCGGCGACCACCTCGGCATCCCTCGGGCGGCCGGTCGCCCGCTTCGTCGCAATCAGCTGAGCCAGCGTCAGACAGCGACAGCGCTCGCCGAACACGTCGATGTACATCGCGTCCTGCGCCAGCGCGGCATAGGTGCCGCCCCCCGCGATCTCGCCAAACAGGTCCAGATCCCCGACGTCGGTCGTCAGGGTGAAGTTCAGTCCCGCGGTGATCGTCGGCACGTCGAACCGAAAGGGCGGCTCCGGCGGCGCGCCTCGCAGCCGCGGGTGGATGGGCTCGAGCGCCCTGACGAGCGCGGCCACGTTTTCCGGACTGCGGTCGTAGACGACGTCGACATCTCGCGTCAGCCGGGCGGAGCCATGCACGGTTGCCGCGACGCCGCCAACCAGGATGAACGCGACGCGTCCTCTGGAGAGCGTCTTTATCAGGCGAGCGAAATCGGTCACCGGCGCTCGGGTCCGAAACGCGGAGCGCGCCGCAGCTCTTCGGCGAATTCCAGGAGCCGCTGCAGCTGCGCGATCCGGTCTTCCACCGTCAGGCGGAGGTTGCCGTCGATGAGCGTGACGTCAATGTCCCGCTTGTACACCGCTATGACCTTGTCGAGCGAACTCAGCGAGACGGGCGTATCGGTCATTGGCCGCTGGAAGATCCTCCCAGAGAATACTGCGGCCCGCGGGGGCCTTGAAAGGACCGCGGGCCGCCCTGTCCGCCCCCGACGAAGTTCACGATTTCAATCGCGTCGCCTTCCTGGATCAGCGTGTCGGGATACAGCACGCGCTTTACGACGATAAGGTTGCGCTCGACCGCGACGCGCCGCGGGTCGATGCCGAGGCGGTCGAGAAGTTCGGACACGGTGAGCGGCGCGTCGAGCGTATGCGGCTCGCCGTTGAGGCTGATCGTCACGGGAAGACCCCACAATTGTAACCCCTTCGTTGACTTCAACCCGACCGGCCCGATAGCATGCTGTGTTGGTCGCTGCTCGGCGTCCAACTTATGCTGTCTGGCTGGCTTCCCATCCTCATCATGCTCGTCCTCGGCGCCGGGTTCGGCGGCGTGTCGGTCGCGCTGGGGCGGCTGATCGGTCCGCGGCGCCCGACGCCCGAGAAACAGGCCCCCTACGAATGCGGCATGCCCCCGGTGGGGGACGCGCGCGAGCGGCACCCGGTGAAGTTCTACCTGGTGGCGATGATCTTCCTGCTGTTCGACATCGAGGTCGCGTTCCTCTATCCGTGGGCGATGGCGCTCCGGGACCTCGGGTGGTTCGGCTTCGTCCAAGTGATCGTGTTCTTCACGCTGCTGCTCGCCGGCTACATCTACGTCTGGCGGAAGGGCGTGCTCGACTGGGGCCCGCAAGCCCGCGAGGAGACGCTGTAGACGCATGGGTCTTGAAGAGGTCCAAATCCCCGTCCTGACCACGACCGTCGAGAAGATGGTGCAGTGGGCCCGCCGATCGTCGATCTGGCCCGTGACGTTCGGGCTCGCCTGCTGCGCGATCGAGATGATGTCGATGAGTGCGTCGCGCTACGACATCGCCCGCTTCGGCGCCGAGGTGTTCCGCGGGTCCCCTCGACAGTCGGACCTGATGATCATCGCCGGCCGGCTCTCGCGGAAGATGGCCCCCGTGCTCCGCCGCATCTACGACCAGATGCCGGAGCCGAAATGGGTGATCTCGATGGGCGCCTGCGCGTCGGTCGGCGGCGTCTTCGACAACTACGCCATCGTGCAGGGGGTCGATCAGGTCGTCCCGATCGACGTGTTCGTGCCGGGCTGCCCGCCGCGACCCGAGTCGCTCATCTACGGGATCGTGCAGCTCCAGCGCAAGATTGACCGGCAGCGCATGACCGCCTGAGCCGTCGATGGACGCCAACACGATTGTCGAGACCGTGCGCCGGGCCGTGCCGCGCGCGAAGATCGATCTCGCGCCCGCGGTGGACTCCCCGGCGATCTACGTCGATCGCGAGTCGTGGCACGATGTCGCGCTCGCGCTGCGCGACGACCGCGACCTCCAGTTCCAGTTCCTCGCTGACGTGCTCGGCGCCGACTTCTACCCGCGCGAGCCGCGCTTCGAGGTCGTCTACCTGCTGGCATCGCTCGGCGTGCCGGGCCTCTCGGCGGAGATCCGCGGAAGGGAGCCAGGCCTGTCGCCCCCCAAGCGCCTGCGCGTGAAGGTCCGCGTGCCGGGGACCGACGCCCGCATCGCGACGGTCAGCGATCTCTGGCCGTCTGCCGGCTGGCCGGAGCGCGAAGTCTTCGACATGTTCGGGATCACGTTCGACAACCACCCCGACATGCGCCGCGTGCTGATGCCCGAGGACTGGGAGGGGCACCCGCTGCGCAAGGACTACCCCGTCCAGATTCGCAGCGCGGTGAAGGTGTACGCGCCCTTGCAGTTGTCGCCCGAGGAGTTCGCGTCCAACATCGACCGGATCCGGCGCATCTCGCAGGAGACGGGCAGCGGGGAGAGGAAGCCGGACTGAAGGCAATGCCGAATGCCGAAGGCCGAATGCCGAAGGCGTCAATGCCGAACGCGGAGAATGCCAAA
>DATHTE010000087.1:0-138934 GCA_035463475.1 Vicinamibacterales bacterium | reverse complement strand
CGCCGGTCACCTGCTCGGGGGCGGCGTACTTGGGGGTCAGCGCGAACTCCCCCTCGCGCGTCAGCAGCGTGGCCGGGTGGTCGCCCGCGTCGCCTTCGAGCAGCTTCGCGATTCCAAAGTCGAGCAGCTTCACCTGGCCGCCCGGGCCGACCGCCGATCCCTATTCCAATCAGCACGTTTCCCGCCAAGGTAACACCAAGAAAAAGGTCGAAGTCGCGTCATGGAACGAACGGTCGCCAAGTCGTAACTTGACGGCTGCTGGGTAGTTCCGCCAGTCCAAAGGAGGTTGCACATGATCGCGCGCAATCGAGCCATCCTGCTGTCGCTCCTCGTTCTGTTTGTTCCATCGTCTATTGCGCTCGCGCAGGACGCGGAGCCGCAGTACTCACCTGACGGTGCGTGGTTTGCCATCGCGACGATCAGCGGTCGGACGATCCCGTTCATGGACATTTACACGTCAGACCCGACAAGACACGGCCGTGCGGGGACCGTGCTTTGCACGTTGTCAACACCGGCGTTTCAAGGTCCATACGGGATGACCACCGCCACGATGGGCGGGCACGGCAACTGGATCCGTGTTGCCAAGAATCAGTTCGCGTTCACGGTGTGGCGGATCCTGATTGATGCGGACCCATCGAATGCGGTGCCGGATGGCGCACCAGTCGGAAGTGCGAAGTTTTGGGGCACGATCACGGCCACCGACCCCAACACGTTCGAGGGAATCATGCAGGCGGAGTACTACGGGCCGAACGGCGTCGCGTTCCTGACGGTGCCGCAGTTCCAAACCGCCGGGAACCGAATTGTGGTCCAGGTCGACCAGCCGGAGTAGCGCTTGGCCGGAACACCGGCACGCGGCCCATCACCGCGCAGAATCGCGGCTCGGCGGCGAGGGGCGCGAAAATCGGCACCCGTGGAACATGGAAGAGGATCGGATCGCGTACGCGATACGCCTCTTCCAGATGGTCGAGCGCGCGGTCGTACTCGGCGAGCCCGATATGCAGCACGATAAACGGCTTGAGTGATACGAATGACCGAGCACGCAAATCCGTGACCTCGGCGAGCAGCTCCCGCGTCCGGTCCTTGCTCCCGGTGACGCCGCACGCGTATCCAAGGTAAGCAAGCGAAAGCGGGTCACGCGCGATCGCCGTGGCTTTTTCAAGCGCGGCGATCGCTTCCTGCGGTTTGCCTAGCGCCAGCTCCGCGAGGCCAAGCACGTAACACGCCTGAACCGATGCGGGGAATAGGTCGAGCGTGGCCTGCGCCTGGTCGCGCGCGAGCTTCAAGTTGCCGGCGAAGAGGTAGTTCCAGGCGAGGCAGAAGTTCATCACCTGCGAGAGCGGGTCCAGTTTCAGGCCGAGGCGTATTTCTTCGATTCCCTCCTCCGTTTCCTGGCACTCGGCCAGCCTGAACATGCCGGACATTAGGAGCGACCCGACATCACTCGGCCCAAGCTCGAGCGCGCGCCGACGCTCGCGATCGCAGGCTTCGAGGTCCCAGTCGTGCCACCAATGGACCCATGCCAGCACGGTATGCGCCCCAGCGAGGCCTTCGTCGAGCGCCAACGCGGCCAGCGCTTCCTGTTTCGCACGAGGAAAGGCCTGCTTCAGCGGCATATGGCCCCAATACCCGAGATCGTTGAACAAGTTCCCCAGCCCGACGTGAGGCGGCGCGAACGTGTCATCAATAGCGATCGCCTCCTCGAAGGAGTGCATCGCCTTCCGCAGGCCTTCCCTGCTCCAGTCTCCGCGTTGGAACAGGCCTTTCAAGTACGCCTGATGTGCCGCCGGCTGGACGCGAACGGGATGGGACAGGCGAGCGAGCTCGGACGGCGTGAGCGCCGCGCTCACTCCCTCCGCGACGGCCCGTGCGACGCCACGCTGGATGGAAATGACGTCGCTTGGCGCGCATTCGTACGCGTGTGCCCAAACGTGTCGCTCCGGTGCGACGGCGACGAGCTGCGCGGTGATGCGAATGGACGTCCCGGCATGGAGTACCGTGCCCTCCACGAGCGCCTCGACGCCAAGGTCGCGCGCGATCGCCACCAGCGGCTTGTCGCTGCCCTTCAAGTGAAGCACGGTCTGACGCGAGATGACGCGCAACGCCGAGATCGACGCCAGCTCGGTGATGAGCACGTCCGTCATGCCGTCCGCGAAGTACTCCAGCGACGGGTCCCCACCGAGATTCGCGAACGGGAGGACTGCGACTGTCGGCTGCTGGACCGATCGCACGGATTCGACCCTCGCGATGAATCGGTAGCCGCGTCGCGACAATGTCTCGATGTAGTGCGGCGTTCTCGCACGGTCACCCAGGATCGTGCGAAGGTGCGCCAGGCAGGAGTTGAGCCCAAGGTCGAAGTCCACGAAAACTGTTCCCGGCCACAGGTGCGCGCGGATCTCTTCGCGAGTGACGAGCTGACCCTGTCGAGACGCCAACAACGACAGGAGTCGCGCGGGTTGCGGCGGCAGTGGAAGGCGATGGCCGTGTTTACTGAGCTCGCAGGTGCGGGTATTCAGCTCGAAGGCGCCGAATCGCAGGACCTCGGAGATCATGCGTGAAGTCCTCCGGGCCGGGGTAGCGTGTCGGTACGGCGAGTATACACGGAGTTGTCGCCATGCGCCCGCTTATCGTTCACGCATCGCCCAGGTCCGAGTCCGGTCACCAGGGACGTCCGTTAATGTGTGACGGCGGGGAGGCGTGACATGTGAAGTTCTTCGGGTTTAGAATTCGAAAGTGGTGCGTCGCCACGGGCCCGCCTGAGGGCGGATTCCGCACATGCGCATTGTTGCTCTCGGCCTGCTGCTCGCCTCTGCCGGGACGGCGACGGTATCCTCCATTCCCTTCACCACTGCCCATGAAGGCCGGGTGGTCGTCTCTGCTCGCGCCGCAGGCGACGTTCCGCTCAAGGTGATCCTCGACACGGGCGCAGGCCTCGACGTGTTCGCGCCCACGCTCATCGCCAAGCTGGGTGGCAAGCCCGCCGGCCAGTTCACCGGTTTCCCCATGTCGGGCGAGCGGCTCGATCTTCCGCTGTTCGTCATCCCGGAGCTGTCAATCGGTCCACTCGTCAAGAAGGACGCGCTTGTCGGAAGCTGGGAGGTGCTCGACGAGCCCCATCGCGAGGGAGTCATCGATGGGATCGTTTCACTCAATTACTTTCGCGACCAGCCGTTCACGTTCGACTTCGTCAACAAGGTGATCGTGTTCGAGTCCCCGCAATCGCTGGAGCAGCGACGCGCGGCGGGCCAAGTGTCCCCATTGCAGCTTCACGATCAGCGCGGCATAGCGCTCGACGTGTTCGCCCAGTTCCTGATTGGCGACCGGCAGGGACAGTGCGAGATCGACACCGGCAGCCCGCGGGCCACGATGAGCACGCGATACCTAGCCTCCCCGGGCACAGACGCCGTGCCGCTGCTTGCTCTTGCCGCCTCCCCGCGGATCGGCGTGGCGAAGCCGCAGGTCTCCTTCAAGAACATCATCTACGACTGCGTGATCGGGGTCGATTTCTGGGCCGGCAAGATCGTCACGATCGACATCCCCGGACGGCGGTTGATCGTCGCCTTTCGGTAAGAGATCTTGTCGCGTCGTTCACGTGTCTGATGCGCTGTCTCAGGGCAACCCGAGCTTCGCGCGCAGCGCCGTCAGATCCGGTGATATCGGATTCTCCGCGCGCTCACTCATCCAGGCGAACTCGGCAAATAGCGCTTCGAGCCGCTCGCGTCCTTCTGGGGTGCCCGCAGCCTGCCGTGGCGTCCGGTTGCCGAGCGCCGGCAGGCGCGTGTCGAGCCAATTCTCCCAGTGGCGCTCACCCTGCTCGCGCAGGAATTCCTGGACCTCCGGCTGCCGCTGCAATTCCTCCTGCTCACGGTCAGCGATCGGCTCGCGAGGCGCGTTCTTGCGTTCGGCGAGCAGCTTCTCGATTGGATCCGCCGTACGAGATTCCAGGACCGCATCAGGGCCGAGCCGCTTCGCAATCTCGCGCTCGATGCGCCTGGCACGAGGAAAACGACGAGTGGGCTTGGGCTTCCCGGGTTGGGCAGACCCGTTAGTGAACGACAGGCGGCGAGCGCACTGAGGAAGACAGTCAAGGATGTGCGTCGCGACATGGATGTCTGCTCCTGTGTCAGGCATGCCGCCGTTGGAAGGTCACCAGCGAATCACGGCGCCGCCCCCCAGTCGATGCCCGCCGACGATGGGCGCCAGCATCACGCGGGTCGATCCCCGGCGACGGTACAGCGGCACGCGGCGCTCCCGAAGGCTGTCGGCCAGCGCGCCCGTCGCCGCGCCGACGCCCGTGCCCATGCCGATCAGGAAGGCGTTGACCCACAGCACCTCGCCGACGCTGCACCCGTCTTCGAGCGTGCAGAAGAGGCCGGTAATCAGGACCGACGGCGCAATCGCGCCGAGGCCGCCGATCTTCGCGCCGAGGACAGTGCCGTTCCGGATCGGGTCGGTCGTGTCGATCGCGCGAAGGTCGTCGGCGGTGAACGACACGATGCCGGTCCGGGTGCGAAGCGTCAACGTGGCTGCCGATCGGCTGACGACCTCTCCGTCGGCCTCGCGGCCATCGGCGGTCGTGACCCAGGCGCGCTCCCCCGCGTCGAGCTCCGCCCACGGCACTGAGGACGCGAGCCGGTCCCGCGGGGGGTACGAACCGACCGGCACGACCAGCCCGGTGGAAAGCCGTCCGCCGAGCCGATCCGTGAGAATAAACGAGGACTCGAGGACGATCGCGGCGCGGCTCCCCACTCGAACGTCGATCGCCGCGCCGGTGGTGAATACCGGCAGCACCTCTGCGCCCCGCGTGGAAGGAAACGTGATCGGCGGGTTGCCAAACGTGACTGGGGGCGTGACGATGACGGTCCGCTCGAGCCCGCCGCCGAGCGTCGCAGAGACGCGGACAGGCCCGGCGGCGTGGACGAGCCGCCTGTAGGCGGCAAGGTACAGGTCCGTCTTCTTCCGCGCGTCGTCCCACGGCGAGAGCTTCTGGAGGCTGGCCGTGAATTGCAGCGCGTCGCGGCCGTTGAAGTGCGCGACCAGGCGCGGGCCCCCATGGAGCCCGTTGGGATCGGCCACGAGCAGGGCCGACACGTCCAGGCCGAGCTCGACAGACGGCGCCGCCGACTGCGCACTCGCGTCGCACACCGCGACGCCAGTCACGAACGCCAGCGCCACGGTCATCGAGAGCCGCATCGTCACCTCCACTCGGATATGCGCCAACCGCACCCGAGGAGGCTCACCAACGACGTCCTCGCCAGCCGCGCTGTTTTGATTCTGGATCTTCGTGCCTCGCAGTGGGTGGCGCGCCCGCTCCGGAACGCATCCTGGCCGCGGGCGCGCGCCGTCTACTTGCCGATGGCCGAACCGGCCGCTCGGGCCTTGGCGAGTTCCGCGTCCGGCTCGAGCATGAACCCGAGGGCCAGGAGGCGATCGACCGCCTGGGCAAACGCGGAGACATAGGCCCCGTGGTTTCGGTACAGTTCCTTGAGCGTTGGCTCATCCCACGTGTCGTTCGGCGTCGTCCCGGCGGGCTCGCCGTTGAACAGGTCGAATCCGCCGACTACCCTGCACGCCAATGTCGGTGGAGCATTCGTGCCGGTGAACCTGCCGAGGGGACTCTCGATCTGCGGAAGTCGAATGCCACCAAGGGCGTTGCCGTGCTGATCCCGCGCGATCGTGTTAGGGGTCCCAGGCAGGACGGTGACGAGCGCTGAGTCCGCGGGAGCAGTCCCATCGGTGAGCCACCGCTTCAACGCGTCGAGCGCCGCGTCGCCGACCGGATACATCGGGATCAACGCATCCGAGGTGGGATACTCGCAGTTGATGACGAGCGTGACGCCGGCATGCTGAAGTTGGTCGATGAGATAGGCCAGTTCGGGCGTGTGTCCGGCTCCGGCGATCTCCCAGTACCGCACGTTCCCCGGCTGCAGCCCTCGGTACGGGTAATACCCCAGGACCTCGTTCTCCGAGTTGAGAATGAGGACCGGGGCAGTGGTGTTCATTACCTGTCCGCCGCCGCCCCCGCCAATGACGTGGAGGAGGAACCCGTCGAACACTTGAGCCGTCGCGTGGTGTGCGTTCACATAGTTGAGGAGGCGTCTCGCCGACTGTGACGCCCCGGCCGCCAGCAGCCGAGCCGCGTCGAGTCCGCCCAGGACCAGCGGGTTGTCGCGAATCGCTTTGCCGGCCTGCGAGAAGATGTCGTACGAGAATGTCTCCGTCTGATCGCTGGCCGGACAGGGACCGGGAGGCAAGGCCGGATGGTTTAGGGTGGCGTACCGCACGGAGTCCCAGGTTTTCAGCCAGCACACGCCTACCGGCTGCGCCGACACGGCGACGTATGCGTAGCCGTCGCGGACGATCTGCCGACGGGCGAGCGCCCAATCAACGGCGATGTCAGCTCCAGTGGTGACGTTGAGCCACTCGACGAGCACCGTGCCGTTGAAGCGGTCTGGATCGGATGGCAGTCGTACGATCATCCGGCTCGTGTAGGGCTGCGTCCCAATGGTGCCGCTGAAGAAGAACTCCTGCTCGATGTACCCCAGCGCCGACAGCTCCGCGAGATCCGGCACCGACGACCATGGAAAACCCCACAGCCCTGCGCTGTACGGTATCGGGCCCTCGACGGCGGGTTCCGGCACGTCTGCCCTTATCCGGGACGCCGTGAGCAACAGCATGGCGAGCGCGATCGCGCACCCGCGAATGACGACAGAAAGAACCATACGCACCTCCTTCGGCGCCCGTTTCTAAACGTACGTCACGATGCAGAGGTGAGGCGCCCCGCGCGGCCAGCGCGGATCGCCCCTGCCTTCCGCCGACTGGCCTGGCGCAGCGTCAGCTCTGCGTGGTCGATGCCGGCCACCCTGCCGGCTGTCGCGAACTCGGCGGCTCGGGCGATGGCGAATCCCGGGGCCAGACGAACGGTCGCGGGTGCGGCATACTGACGTGCTCTGGCGGCCACTGCCGTCAGGTGGAGATGCGATACCCGACGATGTTGACCATTCGCACGCTTCGGCGCACATGAAGCTCTTCGCGCCGCATTCACTGATTCTCGACCACGATCCGCGTGGCTTCTGTGGTCGCCGTCAACGGCGGCATCGGTAGAGGTACCAGCTCCTTTGTGTAGAACAGCGCGTTCATCGTCCCGGAGAAGTGGTCAGGCGCATCAACCTGGTTCGTGCCCCAGAAACGCGCCCAACCCACGGCGTGGCCATCGGAGTCGACGAGGATGCGCCATACCGTGAAGGCAAAGACGTTCTTGCTCACACGCATCCACTCGCCGTGGCCTGACTGCGTGCCGATGACGCTGATCCACGCACCGCCAGGACCGAGTGGCAGGTCGAGGCTCCCAAACGGGAGCGTGCACAGAACGCTGCCCTTCGTCCCATGCGCGTTCCCATATGAGATGTAGGTGTCCATGTAGGGGATCCTTGCGCCTCCGAAAGTTCCCGTCGCGAGCCACGCCCCGTCGGGCAGATAGGCTCGCTCTGTGTCGTCCTGAATGACCGCGGCGGAGCTCGGCACGCCGACGAGAAGGACGAGAGCGACCAGGATCCGCGCGAAGCGGCCCGTGTTTGTCCCAGTCATGCAAGCAACTCCTTGGTCTCATGGATGTCGAGCATAGCGGCTGCCGTGCGCACGTCGGGGCCAAAGCTCGCCCACTTTGGTGTTGTCGATTTGTTGGCGGCCAAATCGCACCGTGCAAGAGGTTTCGGCGTGCCTCCCGTGCGTCCTGACGGGCGGGTGTTACAATCGCAGACTGGTCCGGGGGATGAGACGGTGCCCGACGTTGTCTGTTTTGGCCCGTTCGAGCTGGACACGCGGACCGGGGAGCTGCTGAAGAAGGGCAAGCGGATTCGGCTTCCTCCCCAGCCCGCCAGCCTGCTGTCGCTGCTCGCGACGCGATCCGGTCAGCTCGTCACGCGCGATGAGATCCGGCGCCACCTGTGGGGTGGCAGCGTGTTCGTCGAGTACGAGCGATCGCTCAATGCGTGCCTGGCGCATCTCCGATCGGCGCTTGGCGACCGCGCCCACGCTCCCCGCTACATCGAAACGCTACCACGGCGTGGCTACCGCTTCATCGCCGCCGTCCACCGCCGCCGACCGTTCCTCCAACCGACTGTCGCCGTGCTGCCCTTCGCGAACCTGACGGGGGATCCCGCTCTCGAGCATTTTGCCGACGGCGTCACCGACGCCCTCATCACCGAGCTGGCTTCGATTTCGGCGCTGCGGGTCATCTCCCATCAATCCGTGCGGCACCTGAAAGGCAGTTCGCGAACGTTGGCGGAGATCGCGTCCGAACTCGGCGCCGACGCATTGCTGGAGGGTTCCGCGACCTGTGACCGCGATCGCGTGTGCGTGAACGTACAGCTCGTAGCTCCGTCACCCGAGCGTCATCTCTGGGCGAAGGCATACGAGTGTCCCAGCGGAGAGATCATCGCCGTTCACCGACAGGTCGCGCGAGCCGTTGCCGATATCGTGGACGCGGCTCTGACGCCTGCCGAGCGCAATCGATTGTCCCGGTCAAGCCGGCTCGATCTGGCGGCGCAGGAAGCCTACGTGAAGGGGTGCTACTACGCCACCCAGTGGACGGCGGAGAGCTGCAGCACCGCCGTTACCTTCTTCGAGGAGGCGATCACGCGAGATCCAGGCTACGTGCCGGCACACGTCGCGCTGTCCCGCACGCTGTTCAACCTCGCGTACTGGGGCTACCTGCCCTTGAAGCCGACCCTCACTCGCGCCAGGGAGGCGGCCGTCGCTGCGTTGGCGCGCGACGAGGGACTCGCCGCCGCGCATACGGCGATGGCTTACCTGCACTGGTTCCACGATTGGAACCTGGTTGCCTTTCGCCGAGAGCTCGACCGCGCGTTGGAACTGAGCCCTAGCGATCCGGAGGCGCATATCCTCGCGGCGCTTTTCAGCCTGACTCTGCAGGACGACCGTGAACGAGCCTTCGCGGATGCCGAGTTCGCGCTCAGGCTCGACCCGCTGTCACAATCGACGCATTTTCTGCTGGCCTGGTGTTATCTCTTCGGCGGCGAGCTGTCCCGTGCACTCGATCAAGCGAGAAAGACCCTGGACCTTTTCCCAGACTCCCTCCACGCCTGGTACGCCGTGGGCTTGTCGCAACTCGCGCTGGGACGGAGACAGGAGGCCGTGGTCGCCCTGGAGAAGGCCGCCAGCGTGTCGCGCGAGGCGGTTGGCCTGGGCTATCTGGGGTGCGCATACGCACAGGCGGGTCGCCTGGAGGACGCGCGCGCGCTCCTCGATGAGCTCCTCGCCAGCAAAGCGCGGCACTTCGTCCCCTTGAAACCGTTCATCATTCTCTACCTCGCGCTTGGCGAGACCGACTGCGCCCTGGCGGCCCTCGAGGAAGCGTATGAGATGCGGGATCCGATTCTCTTCGGCGTCGCGGTCACGCCGCCGTTTGCGATGCTCCGAGGACATCCTCGGTTCGAGGCCCTTCTCGAGCGGCTCCCGACTCACGCCGGCCATCTTCAGGGGGCGAGGTCGTCGGCCCGTAGGGAATCGTCGTTCGACAAAGGGTGACGCCGAGGCGGAGCCGCGCGCGTGGTCACATCTGATAGAATGTAGTCTCAATGGGCACAAGGGAGAAGCGGATCGGCATCCGGGAGCTCAAATCAACGCTGAGTGAATGCGTTCGCGAAGTCAGGGCCGGCCGGACCATCGTGGTCACCGACCATGGCCAGCCCGTGGCTCGCATCATTCCTGAGGGCGTCTCGCTGCGCGAGCGCGTTGAAGCGCTGCGGAGAGCTGGCGCAATTGCGTGGAGTGGGCGACGGCTGCGGCCGGCCAGGCCCGCCGGCAAGGTCCGCGGCACGAAGACCGTCGCCGATCTGGTCATCGAAAACCGCGAGTGATTGCGTATCTCGACGCTAGTGCGCTCGTGAAACGCTACCTCGTCGAGCGCGGCTCACGAGAGACGATCGCAGTGACGGGCGCATCCGAGATGATCGCCACGTCGATCGTCAGCCGGGCCGAAGTCGCCGCGGCGCTCGCCAAGGCCGCTCGTTCGGGTCTCGTGACACAGAATGTTGCGCGCAACGCCCAACGATTGTTCGCTGGAGATTGGCCCGATCTCGTACGCGTTCCGGTGACAGAGGCACTGGTGGAGCGCGCTGATGGGCTGGCGTGGGAACACGGCTTGCGCGGATACGATGCGGTTCAACTCGCGTCGGCTCTGGCGTGGCAGGAATCGGTGGGCGAGGAGATCGTCGTGGCGACGTTCGATCAGCAGCTTTGGGAAGCTGCGAAACGTACCGGGCTCAAAACCTGGCCGGACCAGCTCCCCCGCCGTGACGAGTGAGCCGGAACGGCCGCAGGGCCAACGCCGCTCTGAGCCTGAGACATTGCAGCCGACCTCCTCGGTTACTGCTACGCCCGGAATATCCACTCTCCCCTTGACGCTCGAAAGGAGGTCGGGTACCGTTCCCTTCGTTCGTCGAAAGGGAGCACGCGTTGGCCGAAGACAAGGGCGAAGTGCTGCAGGGGACGCTCGACATGCTGGTCCTCAGAGCGTTGCAGCTTCAACCGATGCACGGCTGGGGCATCACCGAACGCATCGAGCAATGGTCAGAGAGCGTGTTGCAGCTCGGACAAGGCACCCTGTATCCCGCGCTGTACCGGCTCGAACGGCAGGGCCACATCCGGTCGGAATGGCGCGTGAGCGCGAACAACCGACGCGCGCGGTACTACGCGCTGACACCACAAGGACGGCGCCACCTGAACCAGGAACTCGCTGACTGGCGCCGCATGTCGCGTGCGATAAACCTCGTGCTCGAGGCCACCCTGGACGGCGGAGGCGCGTGATGCGTCGCCTGATCGAGGGCTGGCGCCGTGTTCGTTCGCTCCGGCGGCGCAACGAACTCGAGGCCGGCCTCGACGAAGAGATTCGTTTCCACATCGATCGCCAGGCTGAGAAGAATCTGCGAGCCGGCATGGCGGCAGATGAGGCTCGCCGACAGGCTTTGATCAAGTTCGGCGGCGTGGATCGCGCCAAAGAGAGCACGCGGGACCAGTTCCGCGCTGCCTCCATTGAAGACCTCTTTCGCGATATCCGTTATGGAGGGCGTGCACTACTGCGCGCTCCGGGTTTCACGATCGTCGCCACGCTGACGCTGGCACTGGGCATCGGCGCAACGACGGCCATGTTCAGCGTGGTGAACGGGATCCTGCTCCGCCCTCTGCCGTACCCGGAACAGGACCGTCTCATCGAACTCGTGCACGAGGCTCGCGGCGTGGGGATCTCCCGGATTCTGGCTTCGCCGGCCGTCTATTTTGGCTACCGCGATCATAGCCGCACCCTCGAAGCCGTCGGGCTGTGGGACTGGGACGCCTCGCCCGCGACCGTGACGGGTGTGGGGGTACCCGAATCGGTCCGCAGCGTCGAGATGACACACGAGGTGCTGGAAATCCTCGGCGCCACGCCGGCGCTGGGCCGCAGCTTCAGGTCGAGCGACGACGTTCCAGGAGCCGCGCCGACAGCGGTCATTTCTCATGCGTATTGGCAGCGCCGTTTCGGGGGCGCTAATCCGATCGGGCAGACGCTCGTCGTGGACGCCGTCGCGCGCGAAATCATCGGAGTCCTCTCCGATTGGTTCAGATTTTTCGATTATCCGGCCGACATCTTTTATCCGATGCAACTGGTCCGCTCCGAAGCCGGTTTTCCGCAGGGAGACGGGCGCGGCCTTGCGCGTTTGAAGCCTGGCGTCACGCTCGAGCAGGCCAATGCCGACGTCAGACGCATGATTCCGCTGATCAACGCGGAGTTCGGCCGTCCAGGGCCGGCGTTCGACCGCATGCGATTTGGCCCGAATCTCCGGCCGCTCAAGGAAATGGTGGTCGGCGATCTCGGCGGCACGCTCTGGCTGCTGATGGGCACGATCGGGCTTCTGCTGCTCCTCGCGTGCGCGAACGTCGCGAACCTGGTGCTGGTGCGCACGCAGTCGCGCCGGCCGGAGCTCTCGGTGCGAACGGCGTTGGGCGCCCGTTGGGCCGATATTGCACGTGTGGTGCTGGCCGAAAACGCCATCCTTGGGCTCGCGGGCGGAGCCGTTGGCGTCGCGCTCGCCCAGTTCAGCCTGCCGTACCTGCTTACACTCGGGGGCGACGATCTGCCGTACATCATGACCGTGAGGATCGACCTTACGGTGCTGCTAGCCGCCGTCGCTCTTTCGGCGCTCGCCACGTTTGTCTTTGCGTTCATCCCCGTTCTGCGGTTTGCGCGGCCACAGACGCAGCTTGCCGACTCGCTACATGGCGGCGCGCGAGGGATCGCAGAGGGACACGAGGGCAATCGCGCGCGGCACATGCTGCTGGTCGCGCAAGTGGCGCTCGCGCTCGTGTTGCTCGTCGGGTGCGGGTTGATGATTCGGACGTTCGTCACGCTGCGGCAGGTCGATCCCGGCTTTCAGGATCCGTCGAGCGTGCAGACGTTCCAGCTCACGCTGCCAACCAGTACGGCGGATTCGGGTCCAGAACCGGGACCCATCATCCGTCTACAGCACGCGATCGCGGATCGGCTTGCGACCGTTCCCGGGGTCCAGTCGGCGGCGTTCACGAGCGCGAACGACGGACTCCCGTTGGACGGCGACGGCCGGTCGAGTCCGATCTTCGTCGAAGGCAAGATCGTTGGAGACACCTTGCCGCGGCCGAAGGAGATTCAGTTCGCCTCGCCGCGGTTCTTCGAGACGATGATGACGCCGCTCGTCGCCGGTCGCGCGTTCGAGTGGAGCGACGTCTATCAGCGGCGCCCCATCGCGCTCGTGTCGGAAAACTTCGCGCGCGCCGAGTGGGGCTCGGCTGCTGTCGCGATCGGCAAGCGGATCAGTCCGCGGCAAACAGGCCCCTGGCTCGACGTTGTCGGCGTGGTCAAGGACGTGCGGCACAACGGCCTCAACGAGCCCGCGCCGGAGACGGTCATCCTGCTGCCGATCGCCAGGGAGACAGCCACGTTCGTTGTCCGGAGCGAACGCGCCGGGACGTCGGCGTTTCTGGACGAGCTGCGGCAGGCGGTGTGGTCGGTGAACGGAAACTTGTCGTTGGCCAGCGTTCAGACGTTGGGTGAGATGTACGAGCGATCCATGGCACGAACGTCGATGACGCTCAAGCTGCTCGCGATCACGGGCGTCTTGGCGCTGGGCCTTGGCCTCGTCGGCATCTACGGCGTCGTCAGCTACGCGATCGCTCAGCGCCAGCGAGAGATCGGCATCCGTATCGCGCTCGGTGCCGGCTACGGCGATGTGCGGCGCATGTTCGTCCGGAATGCGCTGGCGCTCGTGGCCGTTGGTGTGGGTATCGGCCTCGCTGCGGCGGCTGTGCTGACGCGTCTCATGGAGTCGCAGTTGTTTGGCATCAATCCGCTGGATCCGGCGACGCATCTCGCGGTAGCACTCGTTCTCGTTGTCGCTGCAGGACTGGCCAGCTACATCTCCGCGCGCCGCGCATCTGCGTTGGATCCCGTCGAAGTTCTGAAGGGCGTGTAACGACGAAGTTCATACCGATTTCGTCTGGCGGACGCGCGTGGCGATGAGGTCACCTAACTGGCTGCGCCTGTTCCGTCCGCATGGGCCTCAACTCCGTCCGGTCCGCTCCGATGCGACTCGACGGTCGTCGTGCCGAGCACGTACAAATGCGTCGTCCCAAACGCGACGCTGACCGGCTGCGAGCTGGTCGGAACGGTCTGGCGCAGCTCGAAGCCTCCCTCACCGCGTGAGAACAACGATACCGTTTGGGATCCAAAGTTCACGACCGCCACTGTTCCGATGTTCGTCGCGATACCGCCGGCATTCCCGCCCACCCCGCCCTGCCCCAGCGTGGGAACTTCCTGAATCAGTGTTCCGACTGTGTCGTACACCAGCAGGTGATTGTCGGCTGTGTTCGAGCTCGTCACGATAAGCGTCCCATCCCGATCTGCCGCCGCCGCGACGCCTGCGGTCAGCAGCGCTGCTGCGGTTACCCCTGCCACCTTCTTGAGCATGTTCGTCCCTGCTCCATTCCAGCCTCTCGACAGGCGACCCTGCACTTGCTGTTCGCACCGAGCGATTCGGCGCGTCAGAACCACATCGGTGGCTCGTTCGAAGGAGCAGGACTCGCGTGATTGGATCTTTATTCCAGTCTCAATCTGTATCGCCGTAGTTCACGTCCAACTCCTCCGGGTTGGACATTCTCGCCCAGACATGCGCGGCGTGCCAGCGTCATGTCGACGAGCCCTCGCCTTATCCTCCGGTAACTCTGGGTCGAACCGCTTTCGTTCGCGTGGTCGCGTACAGGTCGTGACCGCCAATGGCACCAGACCGGTTCGAAGAGAAGAAGAGCGTCTCGCGATCCCACGAGATGCAGGGCGTAGAGTCGTTAGCCACGCTGTTCACGATGGGACCAAGGTTCACCGGCGGCGCCCACGTTGCCGCGGCGTCCGTTCGTATCGATACCCAGAGATCCAACTGGCCAACCCCTCCCGTGCGGGTGGAAAAGAAGAACAACTCCTGCCCATCGTGACGAACAGTCGGGCGTTGTTCGCAAGCTGGGCCGCTGAGTTCTGCAATCAGGCGGGGGGGTTCAAACTCGCCGTCGCCGAATACTTCGCTCACATACAGATCTGTCGCGCCCGGACCTCCGGGCCGGTCGCTGTTGAAGAAGAGGAACGCGCGCCCCAGATCATCGTCCTTGTAGTAACCCGCACCGGCGTCGAAGGACTCTGAATTGACTACAGAGCCCAGGTTCACAGGCGACTGCCAGGCAAGATCATCGTGAGTGTGGCTTCGCCACGCGACCCAGATGTCGATACCGCCCAGACCGCCAAGCCGATCGCTGTTGAAGAACAACCAATGCCCGTCCCGCGAGAGTGCCGGCACGTTGTCGATTGCGGTTGTATTGACGATGCCGCCCAGATTGATCGGCGCCCCCCACGGATCGTTCACCGTTGGTCGCTGAGAGACCCACAGATCGAAGTTGCCGAACCCGTCGGGGCGATCCGATCCGAAGTAGAGGCTCAGTCCGTCGCCCGATATCGCCGGTCCGATTTCCTGGAACGCAGAGTTTACGACGTCGCCCAGGTTGAGGGGGGTCTCCCATTCCGAGTACCTCGGATCGGCGGTGGACGTCGGCGTCGCGATGATCGCCAGACCTAGTGCGAGCAGTGCGCACCCAAAGCGGAGTGACCGAATCATTGTTTAGCCTCCTTCGCTGACAACAGCCGCGCAGGCGTGCCTGCCGGCCGGTGAGATCGGCGAGATGCTGGGGACACAGGACTTCTGAGGCAATGGCGGGCGCCTGAAAGATGCGTGACATCGGCCTTAACGGCTACGTGACGCGGCGCGTGCAGGTTGCGGGCGTCTCTTACAGTCCGGTGCTAGAATCCCCAGCAACATTCCACGAGGTCCGCATGGGGCGCGTCGCATCGGGACGGCTGCTCCGTTTTGGCCGGTTTGAACTGGACGTCCGGACCGGCGAGCTGCGCAACGCCGGCAGGCGTGTAGCCCTATCGGATCAGCCTCTCAAGGTCTTGTCCGCACTTCTCGAGCGTCCGGGAGAGCTGGTCACGCGCGAGGAGTTGCGGCAGCGCCTCTGGTCGGAGGACACGTTCGTCGAGTTCGAGAACGGCCTCAACGCGGCGGTCAAACGACTCCGTGACGCCCTGCGCGATTCACCAGACGCACCCAGATACATCGAAACCTTCCCGCGACGGGGCTATCGCTTTGTGGCGCCGGTCGACGCAGCCGATAGAAGACAGGACCGGGTCATTCGATGGCCTGCCTCCATCCGATCGACGGCCTACGCCGCTGTCGCTCTCGCGCTTGTCGGCGCCACGTTGTCATTCGTTCTGTTGCGGCAGCGGGCGCCGCCCGTCCGGTCCGTGGCCGTTTTGCCGATCAACGACGCTTCAGGTAGTCCGGATGAGGCGTACATGGCGGACGGTCTGACGGCAGAGCTCATCGGCCGGCTGTCGCGATTTCAAGGACTGGCCAAGGTGGTAGGCCGCGATTCCCTCATGCGATACAGGCACGCCACGAAGTCGCTGCGGGAAATCGCGCAGGAACTTGACGTGGATGCTGTGATCAGTGGTTCGGTGACCCGAAGCAGGGACAACGTGAGAATCACCGTCGGCCTCGCCGCGGCGTACTGCGTTCTGGGGCGAAGAGGGGATTTTCCCGCGCGGCAGGCGTTTTCGATGGCGAAGGCTGCGGCTCTTCGATCTCTTCAGCTCGATCCGTTCTTGCCGGACGGCTACTCCGCGCTCGGTACCGCAGTGCTGCACTACGACTGGGACTGGGCGGGTGCCGGGCGCGCGCACGGACGCGCGGTCGAACTCAATCCCAATAGTTCGCAGGTGCGATTCGCCTACGGCGAGTACCTGCGTTTTGAGTGGCCGCTTGGATGAGAGTGTTGCTGAGATGAAACGGGCTGTGATACTGGACCCGGCGTCCTTCATGGCGAAGATGGGACTGGCCATGGCACACTTCACGGCCCGCAGGTATGGCGTTGCGGCGACGCAGATGGGCGAGGCGCTGGAGCTCGATCCGGAAAGAAAAAGTGCTCACGGAATGATGGCTGTGGCCTATGTCGCCTGCGAAGACGACTGTCTGCCCATCGGGCGAGGTCGCAAGGATGCTCAAGCTCGAAATGGCGAGGGTGACCCCTTTGGGCAGGAGGAGCTGCCAACGAGTCCATCGAGTTTCGGGGTAGGCCGAATCGTGTACACCTCTCGACCTTCGCCCCCGTTTCGTGCCAGTGGCGCAGGGGTTGCTTTCCGCCTTCATGGATCAGGGGCACTGATCCTCCCGGTGCAAAAAAGGGGAAAATCTATGAAACGCAACATCGCGCGAACAATTGCCGTCGCCACGCTCGTTCTGGGCGCCGCCGTCATGGCGTCGGCGCAAGAGCACGCCTGCTCGAACCCCGGTCTCGCAGGAGCCTGGGGCTACACCGAAACCGGAACGGTGGTGGTCCCGTCTCCGACTGGCACAATCCAGGTTCCGGCGGCGGCCGTCGGCCGATACGACTTCGACTCCGCGGGTAGTTTCTCAGGTACTCAGAACAGCAGCGCGGGCGGCGCCGTGAGCGAGGACCTGAAGCTGGGGACGTACACGCTGAATCCCGACTGCACCGGCACGCTCTCGCTGCAGGTCTACGACCCGTCAGGAACGACGTTGCGTCGCACTTCCGTCTGGGCCATCGTGCTCGTCGACAAGGCGAGGGAGTTTCGCGGGATCATGATCTCGACGCTGCTGCCCAATGGGGTGAGCCTCGCGCCGATCATGACCATGACCGGAAAGAGGCTGTTCCGCGACCGGTCCGTTGAGCCATAGGCAGGGGCACACGTTCTGCGCGGGTCAATGGCGCCGCGCGCGCGGCGCGAAGGAGGTCTATACTCAGCGATCCGGTGACATCCGAGCACAGCGAAATCGTCGAGGCTGAGGGGCACCTGGTTGACTCGGACCTCCTGACGGCCATCTTTGACAAGGTGATCGCCTCCGGCGCCACGTTCGAAGTGCTGCACTTCGAGCTCGGGGCGACCAACGAGGACTTTTCGCAGCTGCGGCTGAAGGTCATGGCGCCTCGCGCGGAGACGCTGCTGGACCTGGTCGAAGAGCTCGTAGCGCTCGGCTGCCATCCGGTGCGCGACGAGGATGCGCTGTTCAGGACGGCCGACCGCGACGGCTGCGCGCCAGAGGACTTCTACTCGACCTCGAACCTGCGGACGGCCGTTCGCGTGAACGGCGCGTGGATCGAGGTCGAGGATCAGCGGATGGACGCGGTGATCGTGCTCGAGGGTGGGCGCGCCCGCTGTCGCAAGCTGCGCCAGGTCCGCGCCGGCGATCGGGTCGCCTGCGGCCTGCGCGGCATCCGCGTCACTCCCGAGTTTCGCGCGCGCGACCGGCTGGGGTTCGCGTTCATGACGAACGAGGTGTCGTCGGAGCGCAGGGTGGAGACCGCGGTGGCGCGAATCGCCGCCATGATGCGCGAGGCGAAAGGGCGCGGCGAACGCATCGCTTTCGTCGTGGGCCCCGTGGTCGTGCACACCGGCGGCGGGCCGTATCTCTGCGAGCTGATTCGTCTCGGTTTCGTGGACGCGATCCTCGCTGGCAACGCCCTCGCGGTACACGACGTCGAGGCGGCGCTCTTCGGGACCTCGCTCGGCGTCAGCCTCGAGACAGGAGCGGCGATCGAAGGTGGCCACCGGCACCACATGCGCGCGATCAACACGATTCGGCGCGCCGGAGGGCTCGAGGCGGCGGTCGCCCAGGGCGTCCTGCGATCCGGGGTGATGTTCGAGTGCATCCGCGGCGGCATTCCCTACACCCTGGCGGGCAGCATTCGTGACGATGGGCCACTGCCGGAAACCGTGATGGACCTCTTCGAGGCCCAGGACCGGTACGCGTCGCTGCTCGCCGACGTGCAGATGGTCGTGGTGCTCTCGACGATGCTGCACGGCATCGGAGTCGGGAACATGCTCCCGGCCTGGGTGCGGATGGTCTGCGTGGACATCAACCCCGCCGTCATCACCAAGCTCGCCGACCGCGGATCCTCGCAGACCATCGGCGTCGTCACGGACTCCGGTCTCTTCCTGCACCAGCTGTCGCAGCAGATTCAAGCGGCAGGTCTGACCGCGACGAACAACACACGGAGCCGGGCATGACCGAACAGGAACAGAAGGCCGTCATGACACTCGTTCTGATGGCGGCGTTCGCCGACGGCAGGAACGACCACCCCAGGGAACGCGCGGAAGTGACGCGGGTCGCCGAGTCGCTGTCGGAGGGCAGCCGCCTCAACGTCGCCGCCTTGTACCAGGACGTGCAGCTCAGGCGCGCGTCGCTGGCGGGGGCGGCGTCAGCCCTGACGTCGCCCGGGACGAAGCGCCTCGCCTACGAGCTGTGCGTGGGCGTGTGCGATGCCGACGGCGCCCAGGTGGACGCGGAGCGAGCGTTCCTGTCGTCCCTTCAGACCGCGCTGGAGTTCGACGACGCAGAGACGGTGTCGGCGAGCGCCTTCACGGCACAGGCCGAGGCATTGGCTGAGGCCCCGCTCGCCGCCGTCTCCGCCACCGAACCTCCGGTGCTGGCCAGCACCATGACGGCAGAAGAACAGGACCGCGTCATCGTGCACTACGCGATTCTCAACGGCGCGCTCGAACTACTGCCCGACTCGCTCGCGTCCATGGCGATCATCCCTCTGCAGATGAAGATGGTGTATCGCATCGGACGCTCATACGGCTTCGAGCTGGACCGCTCGCACATCAAGGAGTTCCTCGCAACCGCCGGCGTCGGGATGGCCTCGCAGTACGTGGAACAGATCGGGGTGAGGCTGGCCGGGCAGCTCTTCGGGCGAGGATTGCTCGGCGGTTTGCTGCGTGGCGCCGCCGGGCAGTCGGTCAGCTCGGGGTTTTCGTTCGCCACGACCTACGCGCTCGGGCGCCTGGCAGTCCGATATTACGGCGGCGGCCGGACGATCTCCGCGCAGGTGCTGAAGGACACGTACGAGAGCCTGCTGGGCGAGGCGAGGGCGCTCCACGCGCAGCACCTTCCCGCCATCCAGGAAAAAGCGCGCACGGTGAACGTGTCGCAACTTCTCCAGGACATCCGGCAGACCTGATCACGCCCGCCGCGCGCTTCGCTTCTCTTCCCAGCCACTCGCGCTTGACACGGCGGTTACTTTACAATACAAAGTAATTTGCCATTATGCCTGCGTCCCTGGCCGCCCACGTCCCCGTGCGGCGGCGCCTCCGCGTGAAGTTCATCCTGCCCGCCTTGACCGAAGCGACCAGCCCGTACTGGCGGCCCATCAAGTACTCGCTGTTTCCGCCTCTCGGCCTGGCGACCCTGGCCGCGTATCTGCGGCCGGACGACGACGTGACGCTCGTTGACGAGCACGTGGGGCCACTCGATACGGACGATCGTCCGGACCTGGTCGCGATTCAGGTCTACATCACCAGCGCGAGGCGCGCCTATGCCCTCGCCGACACGTACCGCGCGAAGGGCGTCTTCGTCGCCCTGGGCGGGCTGCACGTGACGTCCCTCCCGGACGAGGCGGCGGCGCACGCCGACGCCGTCTTTCTCGGCCCGGGTGAGCAGACGTTTCCGGCGTTTCTCGAGGATTTCCGCGCCGGCCGTCCCCTGCGCCGCTACGCGTCCACATCCGGCCGGACACTGGACCCACTGCCGCCGATTCGCCGCGATTTGATCGCGCGCCGCTCGTATCTCGTCCCGAACTCGATCGTGGTCACGCGCGGCTGCCCGCAGCACTGCGACTTCTGTTACAAGGACGCCTTCTTCGCCGGCGGACGCTCGTTCTATACCCAGCGCGTGGACGCCGCGCTCGCGGAGATCGATCGGCTGCCTGGGCGCCACCTCTATTTCCTGGACGATCATCTGTTCGGCGACCGGCGCTTTACCGCGGCGCTCTTCGAGGGCATGCGTGGAATGAGACGCGTCTTCCAGGGAGCGGCGACCGTTGACTCGATCGTGCGAGGCGACCTGGTCGAGCGGGCGGCGGAAGCCGGGTTGCGCAGCCTGTTCGTCGGATTCGAGACGCTCGCGCCCGGCAATCTCGCCCGCAGCAACAAGCGCCAGAATCTCGGCCGCGACTACGCCGCCGTCGCGAGACGGCTACACGACCTCGGCATCATGATCAACGGCAGCTTCGTCCTTGGCATGGACGACGATGACGAGAGCGTATTCCGGCGGACGGTGGACTGGGCGATCGAGCAGGGCATTACGACCGCGACGTTCCACATTCAAACGCCGTATCCAGGCACGAAACTCTTTGCCCGCACGGAAGCGGAAGGCCGCATCCTGACGCGCGACTGGGATCTGTACGACACCAGGCATGTCGTCTACCGTCCCGCGCACCTCTCGCCAGAGAGCCTGAAGAAGGGGTACGACTGGTCCTATCGCGAGTTCTACCGGTGGTCATCGATCGCGCGCGGATGTCTGGCGCACGGCTCGGTGAAGCACCAGGTCAAGCACTTCTTCTACGCGGCGGGCTGGAAGAAGTTCGAGCCGCTGTGGGATGCCGTGATTCGCGTTCGGCAGCTCCCGATCATGACGCCGCTCCTCGAAGGCGTCCTGTCGAAGGTCACGATGTCTCGTGACGAGCCGTCGAGCGCACGCGGTCTGGACCGCGGGGCCTCTGCCGCCGTCGCTGACGGGGCGACACCGTCGCCATGAGCGGCGGCGTCAAGTACGTCGCCTTCCCGGGCGTGTCAGTTCGCACACACCGTCTGCCGCCTGATACGGGTCCGCCGGCAGTCTGATCTGACAACTCCTTTAGCTATCGTCATTTGGCCGATGGCTGAGCGGTTGCTCCTCTCGTCCGCGAACACGGAGGACGACATGGAGACGAACCGCATCGCACGCATCCGGGTGGCTGGCGCGCTGATCATTGCGACGCTCGTTGCGGACCGCGCGGCGGCGGACGCGCTGCGCGGCGAATCGGCCACGACGGCGGTGGCGCTGTCGCGCGTGCTGATCGTCAGCATTCCCGATCGCAAGCTCGCGGTCGTCGAGAACGGCGAGGTCGTCACCGTGTTCCCGGTCGCCGTCGGCAAGCCCTCGACGCCGAGCCCGGTCGGGACCTTCACCGTCATCAACCGGGTCACGAACCCCACCTACTACGCGCCGGGCGCGGTCATCGGCCCCGGCCCGGCCAACCCGCTCGGCACGCGGTGGATCGGCCTCAGCCTCAAGGGCTACGGCATTCACGGCACCGACAATCCGCGGTCGATCGGCCGCGCGAAGTCGCACGGCTGCATCCGCCTGCGAAACGCCGACGTCGAGCGGCTCTTCGAGCGGGTGCGGCCCGGCGACGTCGTGGAACTGCACGCGGAGCGCACGCCTGAACTTGCGCGCCTCCTCTCCGAGACGCGCTGAACGGAGGTCGTCATGGTGTTCCTGAAGTACGCCCTGCTCGTCGGATCCGCCGGACTGCTGGTGAGCGCCGCCTCGGTGCTCATCTTCGATGTCCTCACCCAGTCGCGAACGAACCAGCCCTTCGCGCCGCGCTGGCGCCTCGCCACCCGCCTGGTGCTCGGGGCCTGGCTCGCCCTCCTTCCCGCGCTCAGCATCGTCGTGGTCCCGAGCGGGATGGCCGGCGTTCGCGTCAGCCAGATTTCCGGGGTCCTCGCGGGAACCCTGCATCCCGGGACGCATTTCATCCTGCCGCTCGTGCAGCGGGTGGAGCTGTACAACGTGCGCGATCAGATCTTCGCGACCAATCCCGCCGAGATCGCGAAGGACCCGACGCCCGTGCTGAAGGTGTACAGCCGGGAGGGGCTGCCGGTCGGTCTCGGCATCTCGGTACGCTACCAGCTGGATCCGCAAAAGCTGCCGTACGTCCAGAGCACCCTGCCGCAACCGGTCGAGACCGAGATCATGCCGCCGGTGGTCGCGAACGCGTTCCGCCAGACGGTCTCCGGTTACATGGTTCGCGAGGTGTTCTCGGCAAAGCGGGAAGAGGTCCGACGCGCCGCGGCCGATGCGATCACGAAACGACTCGCCGCCGATGGCATTGTCGTCAAGGAAGTCATGCTGCGTGACATCGGCCTGCCACCCGAGTACGCCAAGGGGCTCGAGGGGCTGCTGCTGAAGGCGCAGGAGAACGATCGGCTGTCGATCGAACTGGAAGTGAAGCAGAAGATGGTGCGCACCGCCGAACTCGAGGCGGAGGCCGACAAGATGCGTCAGGTCAAGCACGCGGAGGGGCGCGCGCAGATTACAGTCCTCGAGGCGAAGGCGCAGGCGGATGCGATGCAGCACACGCTCCCGCTGAAAGAGAAACAGATCCAGCAAAGCCGCCTGGAGGCGGAAGCGCGCAAGGAGGCCACGGTGAAAGGGGCCGAAGCCGCGGCGCAGGCGAAGGTCATCGACAGCAAGGCGGAGCTCGAGAAGCGCAACCTGATGGCGCAGGCGGAGGCGCAGCGCATTCATCTGCTCGCCGGCGCGGACGCCGAGCGGATGCGCTCGGAGGCGCAGGTGCTCAAGGACAACCCGCTGCTGATTCAGAAGATCGTCGCCGAGCGTCTGTCTGACAAGGTGCAGATCATGATGGTGCCGATGGACGGGAAGTACTTCTTCACGAACGACGTGCTGAAGATGACGCCTGCGGCGGCGGCGACGCCGAACCCATATGAGCAGCGATGATCCGCGGGTGCTATCATTCGCGGGCGTGGGACTCCACTGCCGCGGGCGCTGCGCGCGGATGGCGAGCCACGCGTTCCTCCTCATTTTGACGGTCATGCCCGGGGCGCAGTCTCCCGCGAGTACCCCGGGCCTGCCGTGGGAGATAGCGCAGAAGATCGCCGCCGCCGTTCGGCCCGCAACCGAGATCGCGCTCAACGTCTCCGCCGCCGATGGCGCCGGCGGAGAACGGGTGATGGTGCGCGACGAACTCGAGCGGGCGCTCCGCGAGCACGGCATCAACCCGCTCGATGGCGGCGACGGCCTCGTGGCCGTGAGCGTCAGCTGCGGGAGCAACCTCCGCGAGCGGGCCTGTATCGCGGAGATCGTCAGGCCGGACGGCGGTCGCCTCCTCGCTGCCGTCACGCGCGCTCACGGCGCAAATGCGGCCGCGGGACGGCCTGCGCGGCTCTCGCTGGACGCCAGGCGGGTCTTCGGACAGCGCGCCCCCATCCTGGACATCGCGCTCTCGAGCGACCGCTTGCTCGTGCTCGATCCCGCCGCGGTGACGATGTACCGGCGCAACGACGGTGGATGGTTGCCGATCGAATCGCGCGCGGTAAGCTCCTCCCGCCCGTGGCCGCGCGACGTTCGCGGCCGGCTCCACGTCCAGGGAACGATCGTGGACGCGCTCCTTCCGGGCCTGACGTGCCGCACGGACGTCAACCTCACGAGGCTCTCGTGCACGGAAGATCGCCGGCCGTGGCCGTTGGACGTCGAGAATACCGGCATCGACCCAAGCCGCAACTTCTTCACCACGCCCGACGGGCTGCCGTTCTACGCAGCCGCGCCGGTCGAAGGCGCAGACCCCGCTGGCCCGCGCTGGCTCATCGCCGACCCTTCTGGCGCGCTCACGTTCCTCGACGCGTCGCGGCGGGCGCTGGCGACGGCCGGCCGCGGCGATGATGTCGTGGCGCTGCGAGCGCCATGCGGCGGTGGCGCCTACGCGCTCGTCTCCCTGCCGCGCACGCGGGAGGGTTCCGGAGACGCGTTGCGGCTGTTCCGCCTCGTCGAGCGCGAGCTCGTGCCGGCGGCGCCGCCGCTGGAGCTTCCGGGCAGCACGACGGCGCTGTGGGCCGGGCCTGACGGGGGAATGGCCACCGTCGTCACGCACGATCCTGGAGCGGATCGATATGACGTCTATCAGGTTGGCATTGCTTGCGATCGGTAGCGCGGCCCTCGCCGTCGCGCAAACCGACGCCGCGCGGCCCCGCTACGGCGGCACCGTTCGCATCCAGGATGCGGGAACGATCGCCACGCCGGATCCCGCTGCGGAGCCTGCCGACGGCGCCCAGCGAGCGGCGCGCGCGCGTCTGCTGCCGCTCGTGTTCGAAACGCTGGTCGCGATCGACCCTGCGGGCGGGTTGCGGCCGCGCCTGGCGGTTGCGTGGGAGTGCGATTCGCGATGCGCGCAATGGCGGTTTCGCCTGCGGCGCGACGTGTCTCTGCACGACGGTTCCGTGCTCGAACCGTGGCACGTGGCGGCCGCCCTGCGGCGCGCGAACGCCGCCTGGGTCGTGGAGACTGCCGGCGACGCGGTCGTGATCGACACACCCGACGCCCGTCCCGACCTTCCGTGGGAACTCGCCGAACTCCGGTATGGCGTGGCGGTCCGGTCCAACACCGGTGAGTGGATTGGCAGCGGGCCGTTCCGTCTCCATCGCTTCGAGCCGCGCCACCTGAGCCTGCGCGCGCACGAGAACTACTGGAACAGCCGGCCGTTCATCGATGCCGTCGAGGTAGACCTGGGCCAGGCGCCCGGTGATCAGGTCACCAGCCTGGAGCTCGGGCGCGCCGACATCGTGTCCGTTCGCCCGACGGATCTTCGCCGGCTCTCACAGCGCGGCTTGCGGACGGCTTCGACGCGTCCGCTCGATCTCGTCGCCGTGACGTTCGAGCAGCACCGCGCGGAAGCAGCCGACGATGTCATCCGGCGCGCCGTGGCCGCGGCGATCGATCGTCCGGTGCTGTCGACGGCGCTCCTGCACGGTCACGCGGAGCCCGCGACGGGTCTGCTGCCGCCGTGGCTGAGCGGCTACCAGCTACCGCGCGCGCGCCGCGCAGCCGCCCCCGCCGCGATCGCTTCGCTGCCTCTTGCGCGACGCCGCGTGACGCTCCGGATCGACGGGGGCGATCCGCTCGCGCAGGCCGTCGCCGAGCGCATCGTCGTGGACGCCCGCGAGGCCGGCGTCGCGATAACCGTGCAGGCGCCGGCGGGGCTGGCGCCCCGTGCGGATGCGCGGCTCGTGCGCGTGACGGTGCCGGCCACGAGCCCGGACCGCGCCCTCGCCGGCGTCATGGCGGCTCTCGGCCCGCGCGTGGTCACGCTGGCGACGCCGGAAGGCGCGCTGCCGCCCCTCGCGCCGATCGAGTCGGTATACCGGCTCGAACGCGCGCTGCTGGAGCGCGACGTCATCGTGCCGGTGGTGCACCTGTCGGAGGTGTACGGCATCGCCGACGGCGTCGAATCGAGAAGCGGCGCGCTCGTGCAGCCGTGGGGCGCGTGGGATCTCGGCAACGTGTGGCTGGCGCGCCAGCAGGCGGGTCCTCGATGAGCCTCCGCACCCGGCTGTTCGCCCTCGTCAGCGCTGCCGTCGCGGTCGCGGTGTTCCTGGCCACGTGGACGGTCTCGGCCAGCGCGCGCCGCTCGTTTGCGGCGCTCGACGCGCAGCGGACCGCCGCGCTCGTCGCGCAGTTTCGCCGTGAGTTCGCGATCGAGGGAGAGGAGGTGGCGGTTCGGGTCGAGCGCGTCGCCGGCAGCGAGGCGCTGCTCCGGACCGCGGCGGACCTCGGACGGTCGCCCGGGGACGCGGCGGCGCTGGTGAACGAGGCCGCGCCGCTGGCGGCCGCGCAGGGACTCGACTTCCTCGATCTCGTCGCGGCCGACGGCACCATTCTGTCGTCGGCGGAATGGCCGGCCAAGTTCGGGTATCCGCACCCCTGGGCACTGACGGCGGGCACCGCGGCTCGTGCCGCGTTTCTCCAGCCAGTCGAATTGCCACGCGACATCGCCCTCGGGCTCGTCGCGGTGCGCCAGGTGAAAACAGCCGACCGTCCGCTCTACGTCGCGGGGGGGCGCCGTCTCGATCAGCAATTCCTGCGCACGCTCGTGCTGCCCGAGGGGATGCGCGTGCTGCTCTATCGGAACGTCGAGCCCGAGTTGTCTCGGCAGCAGCTGATCGACGCGACCGGCGAGGTGCCGCACGCCGCGCAGCTCGAGCCGCTGATCGCGCGGGTGCGGCAGAACCGCGAGGAAGCGGTTGAAACGGTGCGCTGGCCGGATGGACCGGAAACCATCACGGCGGTGCCGCTCTCCGGCCGCGGCGGCACGGTGCTCGGCGTGCTCCTCGTCGGAAGCTCGGGCCGCGAGCTCGCCGCGCTCGTGAATCGGATCTACTGGAGCGGCCTCGCCTTCGGCGGCCTTGGCGTGGTCGTCGGCTTCATCCTCAGCTATCTCATTGCGGCGCGCGTCACTCGCCCCGTCGAGCAGCTCGCGGAGGCGGCGCACGCCGTGGCGGCCGGCGACTGGAACGTGCGCCTCGACGAGGTCTCGTCGTCAGGCGAGATCGAGGCGCTGGCGCGTTCGTTCGAGGCGATGACGCGTCAGCTCCTCGACCAGCGCGAGCGGCTGCTGCAGGCCGAGCGCGTCGCGGCCTGGCGCGAGCTGGCGCGCCGCCTCGCGCACGAGCTCAAGAACCCGCTCTTCCCGCTGCGCATCACGATCGACAACCTGCGGCGAGCCAAGGCGCTGCAGCCCGCGGAGTTCGACGAGGTGTTCGAGGAGAGCGTGACGACGCTGACGACCGGGCTCACGAACCTGACGACGGTGATCGCGCGGTTCAGCGATTTCGCGAAGATGCCGGCGCCGGAGCTGACCACGCTCTCGCCAAACGACGTCGTCGAGCAGAGCCTGCAGCTGTTCCGGGCGCAGCTCGAGGCGCCGGAACGTCCCCCGATCAAGGTGGCGACCGATCTCGACCCCTCCGTCGGGACGATTCGGGCCGACCCCGAGCAGCTCGGGCGCGCGCTGCAGAACCTGCTGCTGAACGCGATCGACGCGATGCCTCACGGCGGACAGCTCACGGTGCGCACGCGCCGCGCGCCCGGCGCCGTCCACCTCGAGGTGTCGGACACCGGCGAGGGACTCACGGAAGAGGAGCGCAGGCGCCTGTTCACGCCGTACTACACGACGAAGCAGCACGGCACGGGCCTCGGGCTCGCGATCGTCCAGTCGGTCGTCGCCGATCACGCCGGCAAGGTCACCGTCGAGAGCGAGCCGGGGCGGGGCACGACTTTTCTCATCGAACTGCCCTCATGACCAGAATCCTCATCGTAGACGACGACCAGGCGACGCTCGCGTCGTTGTCACGCGCGTTCCGCCTGGCCGGTTACGAGGCGGTCGTCTGCGACAACGCCGCGCGCGCGCTGTCGCTCCTCCGCAACGAACGCTTCGATCTCGTCTTCTCCGACGTCGTCATGCCGGGCAAGGACGGCATCGCGATGCTGGCCGAGCTCCGCGAGATCGGCAGCACGCCCCCCGTGGTCATGATCTCGGGGCAGGCGACGGTGGACATGGCGGTGCGCGCGACGCGCCTCGGCGCGGTCGACTTTCTCGAGAAGCCGATCTCGACCGACAAGCTGCTGCTGACGGTCGAGAACGCGCTGCGTCTCGTGCGCCTCGAAGAGGAGAACCAGACGCTGCGGCGCCGCGTGGGGCGCCACGACATCGTGTGGAAGAGCGAGGGGATGGGGCGCGTCATGGCGCAGGTCGATCGCGTGGCCCCCACCGAGTCTCGCGTCTGCATCTTCGGGGAGACCGGCACCTGCAAGGAGCTCGTCGCCCGCGCCGTGCACGAGCAGAGCCCGCGCCGCGAGCGGCCGTTCGTCACCGTCAACTGCGCCGCGGTGCCATCGGAGCTGATCGAGTCCGAACTGTTCGGGCACGAGAAGGGGGCCTTCACCGGCGCGGCGGCGCGCCACCTCGGGAAGTTCGAGCAGGCGCACGGCGGGACGCTCTTCCTCGACGAGATCGGCGACATGCCCGCCGCGATGCAGGCGAAGCTGCTGCGACTGCTGCAGGAAGGAGAACTCGAACGGATCGGCGGCGAGCGGCCCGTCGTGGTCAACACGCGCGTGATCGTCGCGACGCACCGCGACCTCGACGCCCTGGTGCGAAAGGGCGCCTTCAGGGAGGACCTGTACCACCGGATCCTCGTGTTTCCGATCACGATGCCGCCGCTGCGCGAGCGCGCCGAGGACGTGCCGCTGCTCGCGGAGCACTTCGCGAGGATCGTGGCGGAGCAGAACAGCTGGAAGCCGCGCGGGTTCGCTCCCGAGGCGCTCGAGGCGCTCGCCCAGTACGCCTGGCCCGGCAACGTCCGGGAGCTGCGCAACGTGGTCGAGCGTCTGCTGCTGCTGACGGATGGCACCGTCGACGCCGACACGGTCCGGCAGGTGCTCTCCGGCAAATCCGCCGGCGCCGGCGCTCGCACCGGCACGGGCCCGCTCGCCGACCGGGTGACCGCGTTCGAACGTGACGTCGTGCTCGCCGAGCTCGCCGCGCACGGCTATCGTGTCTCCGAGACGGCGCGCGCGCTCGGTCTCGAGCGCAGCCATCTGTACAAGAAATGCCAGCAGCTGGGGATCGATCTGAAGGCAGAACGCGCGCAGACGTGAACGGCTGTTCTCGCCGCGGGCCTGTCAGGCTGGCGGCCCGACCCGCTCGAAGACCTGGACCCGCTTGTTCATCTGTTCGGCAACGACGATCCGGCGCCTTGCGCGGTCCACACAGATCCCGGCGGGCAGCATCATCTGCCCGGGGCGGACGCCGTATTCACCGACGGCGAGCAGGGGTTCGCCGCGCCGGCTGAACATCTGGAAATTGTTGAAGTCGGAGTCCACGACGTAGACCACGTGCTCCGCGTCGACGGCGATGCCCTTCGGACGCCGGAACCTGCCCGGCGTGTCGCCCACCGATCCGAAACTGCGCTGGAACGTCAGGTCGGGGTCGAAGACCTGCACGCGGTAGTTCATCGTGTCGGCGACGTACACCAGACCGTCCGGCGCCACCGCGATTCCACTCGGAAACCCGAACTGTCCGGGCTTCGTGCCTCGCTCCCCCGTGCGCCGGATGAGTCTGCCGGTGGCGACGTCGAACGACGCGACGGCGTGCCCCTGCGTGTCCACGGCGTACAGCCGCTTTCCACTGGGATCGAGCGCGATGCCGCTGGGGCTCCGGACGTCGCCTTGTCGGCCGATTATCCGGACGAAACGCAGGTCCGGTCCGAACTGCAGGATGGTACTGTTCCCACTGTCGCCTACGTAGATGTTGCCGTGCGCGTCGGCGGCGACACCTGCGGGGGCACTCAGTGCGAACTGCCGCTCCGCGGCGCCGATGAACGTGAAGGCGCGCCTGGCGGCATCCACGACGAAGACCGTCCCCTGCAGCGTGTCCGTCACGACGATGCGCCCCTGCGGATCCACCGCGACGCCGTACGGCTTCTGGAAACGCTTCACCCGCGGCAACTGCGCGGCCATGCGCTCTTTTCCGAGGAGCGCCTCTTTCAGCGCGAACACGCGCGATTTCCTCGCCGGTCCTTCGACGTCGACGCTGCTCGCGTAAGCAGCGACGAATTGGACGCGCGGCTGCTCGGGCGGCAGCGGCCAGACCGCCTGCACCGGCGTCCTCGCCTCGTCTTTCTGGGCGGCGGCCGCTCCCCGCTTTGGCTGTGCCTGCACGAGGGACGCAGCGATCACGATACAGGCGATCGCGATGAGGAGTCCGGGTACTTCCCGGCACGTGGCAAATCGATCGGCGGTCATGACCCTGGCCTGTCAGTAGTAGGTGTTGGCATTCGAAATCGGCGCGTTCGACGTGTCGTCGTGCGCGTGGCACGCCGTGACGTAGCAGTAGCTCTTGCTGTAGCCGTTCGGCGTGCTCGCGCGCTGCCAGCGGACGACGAGCGCGGCGCCGCGGTTGTAGGGAGCCGGATCGCGTGTGAGCGCGATCAGGCTCGGGCGGAACAGCCCGTGCGGCACCGCCACGTGACAGGATTGGCACGGCGTCGACTGGTGCGCCCCCTTGGCGTGCACGGTGTTCGTCGAGCGGATACGCGCGGGATCGTGACAGTTGAAGCAGAACCCGGCCGACGAGTTCAGCGTCGGCCCCGTGGTGCTCCACTGCGCGCTCGAGAACCGCAGGATGAACGGATTCGCGGATCCGTGCGGACCCTGCGGCACGGTCGCGGATGTCGCCTGGTCGTTGCCATGGCAGTCCGTGCAGTACATGCGCGTCGCGGACGTCGTGGTGTTCCAGGGCGCCACCATGTTGCTCGCGGGCACACGAAGGTGCGGCGCGCCCACGACCGGGTGGTAGCTGGCGTTGGAAGGATTGACCTCCGCCGCCACGTCCGTCCCGGGGCCGCCCGACGGGCTGAGCGGCGGCTGCGTGCCGAACGCGTAGGAGCTGTGACACTTGAAGCACAGGAGGTACTCCTGCGCAGACGAGGGCGCGAGCGTGTAGCCACCCTGCGAGGCGGAGTTCATCGGCAGCGAGCCTGACCTCGGGAGCACCGCGGGCCAAACGGCGGGTTCGACGCCGGGCACGCCGGCGAGCACGCTGGCCGCGCCGATCGCGTTCGTCCCGGTCGTGTGCAGGCCGCTGCCAGGCGAACCGGCATTGGCCGCGCCGTGCGGGTTGTGGCAATCGGAGCAATCGGCATGACGGCGGCCGCCCGAGAAGTTCGTCGGCGATGGCCTGAGTTCGGTGTAGTCGTGCAAGCTCGTCGCGGTACTGGTCTCCAGGCTGTGTGCGCGCGGCTTCGCGAACGCCGCCGCGATGTTCTTCTGTGTCACGGGCGTGTTGCCGTGGCACTGGAGACAGACGCTCGGCTCGTTGACCGCTTTCAACAGCCGCTGCGCCTGCGGCGCCGTGTGCGGCCGGTGACAGGCCTCACAGCCGTTGTCGGCAACCGTCACATAGGGTGTGTGCGACCCCAGACCGGACACACCGCCGTTGTTGACCGCCGTGTAGCTCTTGGAGGAACTGCTGTGCGGAGATCCGGCCCAGCTCCATCCGGGCCCGCTCTTGCGGTGGCACGTGGTGCACAGGGCCGATCGGACGTTGCTCTTCACCAGGAACTTCGGCAACGCCGGATCGCCGTCCTGCCGGTGCGCGTCGTGGCAGGAGACGCACTGAATGAAGTTCGTCTGGCCTTCGAGCTGCACGCTGTCGCCCGGCGGCGGATCGATCGCCTGGGTGTCCGACGGATCACGCGCGAAAGACACCGGATGATCGTTCGACAGATCCGTTCCCAGATGTGACCGCGTGGGGATGAACTCACCGTTGCCGCCGGAGACGGCGATCGTGCCGTTGTTCAGCGTGGCTCCGAGCGCGATGGTGCCGTCGTGGCAGCTGAGGCACAGGCGCGAGGACCCTGCGGGCTGCCCCGCCGATCGACCGGGAAACGTGTTGAAGGTGCCCGGGACCTGGCCCGAGTCGAACGAGCTGCTGCCATACGTGCTGTAGTTGGTGGCGCCGCTCGCCTGGTGGTTCCACAGCTGTGGCGCGGGGTTCGCGTTGTGCGGCGTATGGCAGAACACGCAGACCTGCGATTCGGAAGTGGACTTCACCGGCCCCGGCCCGCTCACAGACAGATTGTGCCTGGACGACACCACCTGCCCCGGCGACGCGAGGAGCGTTTGGGCCGATACCATCGCCACCACCAGGGCCGCGGCGGCGCCCGGCAACCGAACGAGAACGCCAGCGTTACTCTGCATCGGGCCTGCTCACGTACCGGAACATTTGCACGCGGCCGTTCAACGCGTCCGCGACGAAGACGCGCCCCCGCGCGTCAACGTGGACGCCCGCTGGCAGCGAAAACGAGCCCGCCTGCCTCCCGCTCTCACCAACGACGAGGAGAAGGCGCCCTCCGGAGTCGAAGATCTGCACCACGTCGTGCAGCGCTTCGGCCACGTACACGTGCCCCTCGCCATCGACGCCGATTCCCTTCGGCTTGTCGAAGTCTCCGGTGCCCGTGCCGCGGCTGCCGAACGAGCGGACGAAATCGCCGTCTTCGGTCAGCACCTGCACGCGGGCGTTCAGCGAATCGACGACGTAGAGATGTCCGTCGGCGGCAAGCGTCACGTGCGTGGGATAGTTGAACTCGCCCGGCCCGGCGCCCCGGCGGCCGAACCGCCGCAGCACGCGGCCGTCGGGCCCGAGCGCGGACACGCGGCTCGGGACGGTGTCCACCACGTAGATGGTGCCGTCGCGCCCCACGGCGATGCCTGTCGGGCGCACGAAGATGTGCTCGCCGTTGACGACGCCGAGCGTCGATCGGAGCCGGCCTCCCTTCTCGAAGACCAGGACTTCCCGGCGCCCCGAGTCGGTCACGAAGATCGAATCGTCCGGCCCGACCGCAACGCCCACGGGCGACCTAAAGCCGACGCCTCCAAGCGAGGAGTACCGTTTCCGCGCCAGGTCGAAGACGTGAACCGCCCGCTGCTCGGGATCGCTGACGATCAGCCGGCCGCTCGAGTCGGTCGTCACGCCATGCGGGCGGACGAGACGTGGCACCTCCGCGCGCCGGCCGACGATCGCGTTCGCCACGCGCCCGAACCAGCCAGGACCGGCGCCGATGTCGCGCGCGGTGGCCACCTCGCCGACGTACCGGATACGCTCGACGTCGGGAGGCGCGGGCCACACACGCAGCGGCCGCGCGCCCTTCGGCGTTGGCGCGGCTGTGGACGCGGCGACGCCCAGCGACCACACGATGGCCGCTATCACAGCAACCGCGCCGCCGGCGAGGCACAGCATCGGCGAACCGGAACGAGGACATGGCTTGAGAACTGGCATCAGAACACCGTGAAGTTCCGCACTACGCGAACGTACACACGCTGGTTCCGCGTCAGCCCGAGCGACCACTGCAGCTCGTACGATTCGACGCCCGCGTCGAGCTGGGTCGTGCCGACCGTCCAGATCAGCGAGACACGGCCCCCGCGCTGTTCCAGCCGGTAGATACCCGGGTACACGCGGCGGTCATTGAGACCGCGCGCGTTCAGCTCGAGTCCGTTCAGGATCCTCACGCGTGCCTGGAGCGTGCTGCTCCGCTGTTCCGTGCCGTACAGCAGGCCGAACAGGTCGCGCCGTGTCGCGGCAATCACGTCCGGTCGCAGCACCGCCAGGAGCGCCGTGTCCTGCAGGCCGGTCGCGGTGGACCGCACCTCGCTGTGCTCGAACGACACGTCGTAGCGGCCGCCCGACAGGCCCGCTGTGTACATGCGGGTGTAGTCGATGCCCTCCTGGAGGACCGTGTCGCGCAGGAGGCGCGAGTGGCTGAAGCCCGCCCGCAGCCGGGCCCACGCGGGGAGGCCCGTGGAGACATCCATGCCGGCTCTCCACGATTGCCCGCCCACCGGGTAGAACCAGGGGCCCTGCGAATCTCCCACGCTGCCGTCGGCGCCGATCTGCCCGGCTCCGATCCGGCGCGACAACCGCAGGCGTGCGCTGCTCTCGTGGTAGGGGTCGCGATCCCCGACGTCGGAAATGGCCCGACCCGCGGCCGCGCTGGCGCCGGTGGTCACGTCGAGGCCCACCGCTCGGAACTGGTGGTCAACGCTGGTCTGGATCGTGTGCAACCGATCCAGCGTCGGAATGCCGGCCCATATGGGATCGAGCACCAGCACACGGGGTCCCACCGTGGCCGTCGTCCTTCCACTGCGCGCCGTGAACCGCAGCGCCATCGTCGCGTCCTGGTAGTTGACGTTCTCCCGCGACGAGACGGGCAGATCGATCGGAAGACCGCCCGGCGGCACCTCCTCCGGGAGCGAGGCGCCTGCCAGGGCCACTTCCACCACGTTGCTCGAGTACGAGTAGGTGCCCAGGACGCTCCAGCGCGGCGACCACGTCCAGGTCAGCCCCGCGTCGCCGCCGCCCCCCTGCAGCGCGCGCGACTGCTGCCCGCCGTTCAGCCTGTCGGTCGTGTGAGACGAATAGTGGCCGCCGAGGTCGATTGTCAGCCGTTCCGCCGGCTTCACCGTCGTCTGCGCGCGAAGCAGGTCCGTATCCCAGGCGCTCTCCAGGCCATGGAGAGGAAACTGCTGTCGTATGCCGCGGTGCAAGTACGAGACTTCGTATCGGCCGCGCTCGCCCGCACGGCCTGCGCGCAGCTCCAGGTTGCGCTCCCGGCTCCGAAGCTCGCCGCTCGAGGCGAAGTCTCCTTCGTCATGCCGGTTGGTGATCGAGCCCATGGCGTTGACCTCCGGCCGCCTGCCGCGCCCCGCGAGCTGCCAGGTGAAACCCTTGCTCGCGTGACTCCCGAGGAGCGACAACATGCGGTTCACGCCATCGGGCGCGTGCAGCCGCTGGTCCTGGTTCGTCCGGTTCGCGGCACGCGAATAGAACAGCCGGAGTGGGGCACCTCGCGCCGCGAGCACGGTCATCCCAAGGCGCAGGTCGCGAAATCGGCTGCGTGTGTCGAGGTCCACCGTGCTGCTCGACCGCTGCAGCCGATCGAAGCGGAAATCGCCGTAGCCGTCGATTAGCAGAATCCCCGGATCGAGGATCGCGAGCGCCATCTGCAGCGTTCCGAGGGGAGACACCTGCCGGTCGTCATACGCGCCGGCGGGCAGCTCCTCCATGTCGTACGCGAACCGCTCGTACCCGAACCCGGCGCTTCCCCTGAGCGTCTGCAGTGTGACGATCTGCGCCGGCGCGTCAGCGGGCGGAACGATCGTCCACAGGGCAAGCGCCGTGAAGCACGTCCGGCGAATCCAGGCGTTCATGATCGTCAGTGAGAGCGCGCGAGACGCCTGGCCGCCGCAGCTGTACCCGTCGTCCGCGTCGGGAGCTGGCCGAGCTCGAGCGGCTGCGCGTCGCGAAGCGCGGCGTCGAGGATCTCGATACGTGCCGACGCGCGCAGCGCCGCATGCCAGCGGCGCTCGGCGTCCGCGCTCCGCCGCTGTGCCAGCCGCTCGACGATGAGCGGGCGGGCTTCGTCGAGAGTGAGCTGCCGCTCGTTCTCGCGCGCCTTGACGACGAACACGTGGAACCCCGAGTCGGAGCGAACGAGGGCCGGTCGGTCCACCGGCGCCGTGAACGCCGCGTCCTCGAGCTCGGTTGCCGGGATGCGGCCGCGATGCACCCATCCGAGATCGCCATCTTTCACGCGGTACGGGTCTTCGGAGTGCTTGCGGGCGAGCGGACCGAACGGCTCGCCGGACACGAGGCGCCCGAGCAGGGCCCGCGCCAGACGCTCACGTGCCCGTTCGGCTTCTGGCCCACCCACGGGATCCACCTGGATCAGGATCTCGTGCAGCCAGATCTGCTCCGGCCGCCGGAACTTCGCGGTGTTCGCGTCGTAGTAGGCGCGGACCTCGGCGTCGCGGACGTTCGCCGCGAGGCGCTCCCGGCGCGCCCTCTCCACGACCATGTCTCTGATGAGCGTGGCGCGGAACTCCCGCTCGGTGAACCCGCTGTCACCGAGGGCCTGGTAGTACTCCGTCTCGCTCCCGAACCGCGCCCTCACGGCGGCCAGCTCTGCATTGGCGGCCGCCGCGTCGATCCTTGCGCGGCCGGTGGCCTGTGCCTCGCGAAAGACGAGCATGTCCAGGGCGATTTCGTCGACGGCAGTCCGTCGCAGCCTGAGCAGCCGCTCGGGAGGCACCTTGCCGTGGAACGACAGATTGGGCAGCAGGCGGGTCAGCCGCGCCTCGACGTCTCGTGCCGCGATCGGCTCGCCGTTGACCAGCGCGACGGCGCGGTCCGCGGCCGACGCGGGCTGCCGCAGCAGGAAGACGAGCGGCGTCACGAGCACGAGCGCCACGACAACGGCAGGGAACAGATAACGGCGCGGGCGGAACATGGAGACGCCCTCCTCAACCCCACGGGGCGCAGCACGCGGCTGCGCCCCGTCTCAGTTTTCGACCTACACGTGGCAGGACAGGCACAGCGCGCTGCCCGTGTTGCTCACGCGCAGGAACTCGTCGTTCGTGTTGTCGTGCGCCTGGTGGCACGATCCGCACTGCACGGTGCCGACGAACAACTTCACCCCGTTTCCCGGCGTCGCCAGGTAGTCAGTCGGCTTGGCTGTGACCGACGTGGCGTAGGTGAAGCCCACCGGGTGAGTGGTCGTCAGGTCGTTGGGATTGCCGCCGCTCGAGACGGGCGGCGCGGTCTCCGCCTGGATCCCAGGAATGGCGGTGTTCTGGTGCGACATGTTCGTGGCGACCGCACCATCGTGACAGCTCAGGCACAGCAACGAAGCCTTGTTGCCGAGCGTCAGATCGACCGCGCCTCCGGCGAAGTCCGGGTTGACCGTCGCGTCGTAGACCGCGTACGCCGTGCGGACCGCACGCTGCCAGAGCAACGCCTTGGCGTCCGGGTTCGACCCGTGAGGCGTGTGACAGGCGATACAGGCATCGCCCGTCGTCGTGTTGATCCGCAAATCGTGCGGACTGCCGAGGATGGCCGACTTCGTCTCGGCGTTTGCGATCGCGCCAGCAAACGCCACGAGCGCGGCCAGAACGAAGATCCACCGGCCTCTCATGAAACAGACCTCCTGGTATGGGGTAACGACCGGCGCCGCGACACTGCGGCACTCCGGGCCGGCGGCTGGCATCGCAACGGCGGTGCCGAATACCGCCGGCGTGCCCGCGACCGCGGGAACTACCCGGTTGCACAGGAGTTTTTCATCCTCACTCCGCTCGCGCGATTCGAGACGCCGCCTCGGGCTGCGCGCATTGACGCAGTCACGTGTGGCATTTGACGCAGACCTCGCTTCCCTCCAGGTGTTCGAAGCGGCCCAGGGCCCGCTGATCTGAACCGTGAGGCGTGTGGCAGCTGAGGCACGAGAACGGCCGATCAGGCACCAGCGGGTCTTTGGGGCCCCTCACGGGATGACCGACGACCGGGTGGCCCCGCCGCTGAAGGGGATCGAGGGCGATGCGCACGCCCGGCTGCATCAGCCGGGCGACGGCTTCGTCCACCTCACGTCCGAACAGTTTCGGCGGCTGGGTGGGTATCGGGGCGGTGGCCGAGTGGCACGCGAGACAGAGTGCGTTCACCTCTTCGCGCAGCAGAGTCTCCCTCGCGCTGCCGTGCGGGTCGTGACACGCGCCGCACGCCGCCGCCACCGGCGGGTGCGCGGTCTTCCGCTGCAGGTCAGCGCCTATCGTGTCGTGGCACGTGACGCACAGCTCGGACGTCGGAGCACTGAGAAGGTGCGCTTCTTCCGACTCGTGCGGTTGGTGACAGGTGAGGCAGTTGCCGTCCGCGAGAGCCGGGTGAGCATGGGCGGCTTTCGTGGCGCCCTCAACGTCTTCGTGGCACGTCACGCAGACCGGCGCCATCGTCTCAGGCGTGACGCCTCCGGCGAGCGCGACCCGCATCTGGTCCGCCGCTCCGGAAAACGCGTGGCAGCTCGTGCACATGCCGGCGGACACCGCGCCGTGGACGACCTTCTTCTTTCCGAGATCCTCGTGGCACTGGACGCAGGTCGTCCCCTCCGTATCCGGGATCTCGGGGTGTTCCTTCCCGCCGGCATCGGCGGGCTGGGGGTCGGGCGCTGCCGGCGCCTGCTGCGCCTCAGGCGCCGTTTGCGGCACGCGGGCGCCGGCGGCGCCCACGAGGACGCCGGTGCCAAGCAGGATGGCGAAAAGCATGCGCTGCGCGGGGGCAGCCGGGATGACGCGAGCCATACTGAATCGCTTTCTCAGCCTGCTCCGCGCCTCGGCGCGCCGACCGCGTTGACGACCGCGTCCAGGCTGAACGGTTTCTGCACGACAATCAGCCATGCGGCAGTTGCCGGCTCACTCGCTCGGGCGGATTCGGCCAGCACGATCACCCTGCGCGTGCCGCGATCCCTCAGCGCCTGCACGACGCAGGCGGAGTCGCGCTCTTCGAAAGGGTCCGCCACGAACGCCAGCTCGAACCCCGATTCGGCCGCCCGCGCGAGCGCATCCTGCCGCGAAGCGGCGAACACCGGCTCGAACCCGAGCGTCTGCAGGATCCTTCCGAGGGCCCAGCGGATCAGCGGCTGATCGTCGGCGATCAGGACGCGCTGTCGGGGAGCTGCAGGCATGGGGAGCGCACCCGAATTCCGCAACATCCATGCCCGGCGATTCAGCCTTCCATCCTTCTCGAATAGGCGTAATTTGAATGGCCGCCGGGCGGCGCCTGGGGTGTTTCACCCATCGCCGATCGCCTGCTGCGCGAAATCACTCATCCACCGTCGCGCCCACCGTGTCCGCCGCCGCCGCCTCCTGCTCGTCATCGGCTGCCGCGGCGAGCTGGAACTTCTTCAGCTTGTAGCGGAGCGCGTCGCGGCCGATGCCGAGCAGGCGCGCCGCCTGCGACTGATTGCCACGCGCGAGATCCATCGCCTGTCTGACGAACCCCGCCTCGACCGCATCGAGCGAAATACCCTCCGGGGGAAGCACGAACACTCCGGGCTCGGTGACGCCGGAAGACGGCGCGGCGGTGCGGGCGGCACCGCCGAAGAGCTGCGCGGCGGTGAAGGTCTCGCCGTCCTCGAGGATCAACGCCCGTTCGATCGTGTTCCGCAGCTCGCGCACGTTTCCTGGCCACTCGTGGCGGCACAACGCGTCGAGGGCGTCCGGCGTCAGCGAAGGAGGTGTGCGACCGAGCCGCGCGCTGACCTGCCGCATCAGATGCTGCGCCACCGCCGGAATGTCTTCACGACGGTCGCGAAGCGGCGGCAGCGTGATTTGCACCACCGCGAGGCGGTAATACAGGTCGGCGCGAAACTGGCCTTCGGACACGGCGCGGGCGAGATCGCGGTTCGATGCCGCGACCAGCCTCGCATCGACGTCGATGTCCTGAACGCCGCCGACGCGCCGGAACGCCAGCGTCTCGATCGCCCGCAGCAGTTTGGCCTGGAGCGGGAGCTTCAGCTCGCCGACCTCGTCCAGATAGAGCGTTCCGCCCGCGGCCAGCTCGAACAGGCCGCGTTTCATCGTGTGCGCGTCGGTGAAGGCGCCACGCTCGTGGCCGAAGAGCTCGGACTCGAGCAACGCCTCGGGCAGCGACGCGCAGTTCACCGGAATGAACGGCTCATCGCGCCGCGCGCTGCAGTCGTGCAGCTCCTGCGCGAAAAGATCCTTTCCCGTTCCGCTCTCTCCCTGCAGCAGCACGAGGGACGCGTTGCTGGCGGCAACCCGCGCCAGCACGTGCTGCGCCGTCTTCAGCGCGGAGGACGATCCGACGATCCGGCTCTCGCGCTGGACCACCTGGCGGCTCCGCTCGGCGACTTCCCGGAGGCGCCGTGTCTCGACGCGGTAGCGCAGCGCCACTCGCAGCGCAGTGAAGTCGATGGGCTTGCGAAAGAAGTCGGTCAGACCGAGACGGAACCCGTTCACGGCGTCTTCCAGATCGCCGTGGGCGGTCACCATGAAGATGGCGGCGTCCGGATCCAGCGACTTGATCTCACGCAGGACGTCGAGCCCGGACTCCGTGCCGAGCCGGAGGTCCAGCAACACCGCATCGGGCGTCGCCGACGTGTAGGCCTCGAGCGCGGCGCGACGGCTGTCCGCCTCGAGGACCGTATATCCCCACGAACTCAGCTGCTTGCGTATCGCCCACCGGTGAAGCGCTTCGTCATCGACGACGAGTATGGTTTTGGCTGCCATCGCTCAGGCCTCTTCCTTGCCCGCGAAGGGCACCGTGAACAGAAACGACGCGCCGGGCTGGCCGGGGTTCTCGAGCGACAGCGCACCCCCCTGCAGTTCGATCAAGCGGCGGCTGGTGGGCAGACCCAGACCGGTGCCGCGCAGCTTGCTCGTGACGAACGGCTGAAAGATCTTCGCGGCCGCCTCGGCCGGCACACCGGGCCCGTTGTCAGAAACGCGGCACCACGCGAACGAGCCGTTGCGCCCGGTCTGCAAGGTGATGCAGAAGTTGTCGCCGTGTGGATCGGTCTCCGCCGCGTTCAGCAACAGGTTCACGACCACCTGACGCACCAGGTCCGGGTCCCCGAGGACGGGGGGCAACTCACCTTGCGGTTCGAGACGAACACGCGGCGCGCCGCTCGCGAACGGCGGAAAAGCCAGCGACGTCACTTCGGCCACCACCATGTTCAGGTCGAAGGAAACGCGCGCGGGCTGTCGCGGGCGCGCATACTGCAACAGGTCCTTCAGGATCTGATCGATCCGATCCAGTTCGCCCGCCGCCGCGCGCAGGACGTCGGCATTCGGATCCGTGCCAGCTTCCGCGGCGAGCACTTCGACCACCGCCTTGACGCTCGACAACGGGTTGCGGAACTCGTGCGCGAGGCTGGCGGCAAGCTGGCCGAAGGACGCGAGTTGCTGCGCGCGTTCCTGTTCGAGACGCTGCTTCTCGGCCTCGCAGGCGCGGGCATCCGCCAGCTGCCTGACCATATGGTTGAATCCCGACATGAGGTCGTCGATCTCGCGCGTCCCGGTCGGCTCGAGCCGCACCGCGAGGTCACCGCGTTCGACCCGGCGCTGCGCCGCGGTCACGCCGCGGAGCGGCCCGACCACGACGTACCCGATCACCGGCACGAGGATGCCGACGACCGCAAGGAGATACAACGTACCGAGCAACGCGCTGAGCCCGCCGAACGCCGTCAGCCCCGTGATGTGCGGATTCACGGCGACGTCCACGTCCAGGAAGCCGATGACTTTCGCCTCGCTGCCGTGGCACGTCCGGCACGGGGGAGCGTTCTCCAGCGGGCGAACTGAATGAAGGATCCGGGTCGTCCAGAAGCGACCCGCGAGGAGGTCGCCGCTCGCGTCGCGCTGCCCCCGATGCTCAGCCGTGATGCGCGTGCCGACCTCGGCCCGCCGGGACGACGCGGCGATCACGCCGTTGGGCCGCAGCACGCGCAGCGCGTCGAGATCGGGGTTGGCCCCGCCGTGTTCCTCGATGACCGCCGAGAGATGACGGTGGTCGCCCGCCCGCATGACAAACCCGATGTGATCGCGCGTGGCCGGCGCGAGAGCCACCACCCGCCCGCGCGCCCGTTGAACCAGGGCCCGGCGCATCAACACGACGCCGAGCGCGGTAACCGTGACCGTGAGGACGATGACGGCGGCCGCGATCGGCGTGAACAGGCGGCGAAACAGAGAGCCGCGATTCATATAGCGCTGCGGCGGGCTAATGGCAACGCCGGTACCGCTCGCTGCGGTGAACAAATCCGTGCAGAAACGCGCGCGGGTCGAGCGGCTGACGGTTTCCCGGCAGCTCAACCTTCGCGAACGGCGGCGATCATATCCTTGGCGGGTAGTTCCTGAACAGCTTCGCGGCAGCCTTGTTGATGTGCTTCTCGCGTTTGTCCGGGCTGGCGTTGACGTCCACCTCCCTCGTCGCGATGCCTCGCCACACGATGGTGTTTGTCGTAGCGTCGACGAGGTCGACCGCCAGCGTCCCGATCAGGATCTCCTCCGCGATCGCCGATCCCGATCGAGTCCCGCCGAAGCGATATCCTCCCCAGCCCGAGGAGAATCCCTTGATCTGCAGGTTCCTGTCGAACGTCGCGTGGTACGCAACAAGGACGTCGGGGTGCTCGCTCGTCCTGACCCTTGCGAGTCCCCTGGACATCAGCTGCGCGTCAACCGCGCGCACGATGCGTTGATGGTTGAACTCGTCGTTCAGGATGGTCCCGCGGACCCACGCGTAGGTCCTGAACCTTGAAAAGTCCGCCGCCCTGTCGAAGTCGTAGGCCACGTTCTGGGCGAAGGCCACTGCGCCCAGCAGCACGAGGCTGCCGATGGTGACGCCGCTCACGCACCGCATCTTCATACCCTCCTCTGGCCGGCGACGCCGGCCAGCCTCTCCGCGTTGCGCCCACCGCCAGGGCAAGTTCCGGACCGTGATCCCGCAACACGAACGGAAGTCTCGAAGCGCACGTTTCCCGGAGGATCTGAGCATGCCGACGAAATTGAGGCCCACGCGTGACGGGACGATCACGAGCGCAGCCTGGCCCGATGCGCACATCCTGTTCGCCTGCGCGCAGGCTTCTCTGCGAGCGTGACTTCAGCTAACTTCTCAGGCGTGGAGTCAACCATGAACGACGCGCCCGGCCCTGCTCCATTCCCGGACATGGTCTGGATTCCCGGCGGCACGTTCCGAATGGGCTCCGACAAGCACTACCCGGAAGAGCGGCCGGCGCACCGAGTCACTGTGGATGGCTTCTGGATGGATCGGTACCCGGTGACCAACGAGCGTTTCGCGCGCTTCGTCGGGGCGACGGAGCACAGGACGTTTGCGGAGATACCGCCAAATCCTCGCGACTATCCCGGTGCTCTCCCGCACATGCTGTACGCGGGATCGCTGGTGTTCGTGCAGCCGGCAGGCCCCGTGGAGCGGACGGACATCACGGACTGGTGGCACTACGTGCCTCGCGCCGACTGGCGACATCCGTCCGGCGCCGCGAGCACGAACGCAGGCCTGGAGAACCATCCCGTCGTGCACGTGACGTTCGGCGACGCCGAGGTGTTCGCACGGTGGGAGGGCAAGGAGCTGCCGACCGAGGCGGAGTGGGAGTTTGCCGCGCGCGGCGGGCTCGAGGGCGCCGCGTTCGCGTGGGGCGATAAGTTCCTCCCGGGCGACCGCTATCTGGCCAACACGTGGCAGGGCGAGTTTCCCTGGCAGCACCTGTCCAGGGACGGCTACGAACGCACGTCCCCGGTCGGCGCCTTCCCCCCGAACGGCTACGGGCTCTACGACGTCATCGGCAACGTCTGGGAATGGACGACCGACTGGTATCAGGCGAAGCACCCCTCCGAGCAGGTCAAGGCGTGCTGCATTCCCCGGAACCCGCGCGGCCCGGAACCGGAACGCAGCTACGACCCGGATCAGGCGGATCTCGCCATTCCACGCAAGGTCCTGAAGGGGGGCTCGCACCTCTGCGCGCCCAACTACTGCCGGCGCTATCGTCCGGCCGCGCGGTTCCCGCAACCGGTTGACACCTCCACGTCTCATGTCGGATTCCGCTGTATCGTCCGTCCCGCCGCGCGCGGCTCCACGTGACACACGCGCGCTCCGGAGCGCGCGTCAGCCGGTGAAGATTGACGCGAGGCGTTTCGGGTCGAGACGGAGTGCAACCCGGCGCGCGTCCTCGTAAGGCTGCACTACCACGTAACCGGTGCCATCGAAGAACATCTGGACGGGCTCCTGCCCCCCATGCCGGAAGATGGAACGCCAGCTCAGATCCGTCTTCAACGACGGCGTCAAGCTGCCCGACCAGGCCAGCGTCGCGTGCGGATCCGTGCTCACAGGATTGTCCGGTGTCACGGGAAGGGACAGCGGAGCACCGTGGAGGGCGATCGCCAGCGCACCGTCTCCCGACAGTCTCACCGCAACGAGACCGCCCGCCGCGACGCTGAGCCCGTGCCCGACGAACGTCGTCTGGAACTGAAGCGACTCCTCGAAGGCGAGCAGTTCATCCCAGGCGACGAAGATCGTCTCGCTCGCGAGCCGCACGATGCGCACATGCCAGCCGTGATGGCCACAGTAGAGACGTCCTTTCCCGATCGCCCGCACGAGCGGCGTCATCTCGCGCAGCACCACATCCTCGAGCGACCGGGCGCCCATCGTCGGGAGACGTTCGAAGGCGATCTCGCCGCGATACGCGATGGCGGCGCCCGGCTTGAGCCAGACGCCGCCGTCCACGTCGATGCGCAGCATACGCTCCGATTCCTTCCCGAAACGCTCGCCAGGCGTCCCTTTCTCGAGGCTCTCACGGAGGAACCGCTCGACCGAGCAAGCGGATTCCACGGTCACTCCTGCCTGCCGCGAATCGGGATTCCGCCGATGGGGAAGGTCGAGGTCACCAGGAGGGATCCTCCCTGCGTCTTGATTCGTGCGCCCCTCTCCCAGAGATACCGGACGTTCAAGAGCGAAATCAACCTCTTCTTCGTCGCAATCGGTATCGTCACGTCGGGACCGAGACCCCACACGCGATGCCGGTCCTGGGGGAGCGGCACCGACGGAACCGGCGCCGAGAACCGCATCTCGTCGGATGTGACCTTCCATTGTGCGTAATAGGCGAGACCGACGCCGGCGGCGCCGTGCAGGAACGACTTGCCCACGCCTCCCTCGAGCGTGAACAGCTGGCCCACCTTGACGTCACTGATCGCGAGGTTCTGAATGCGCAGCTCCCCTTCCTTCTTCGAGTGAGTCTCCCAGAACCCCGCCGTGGCCAGACTCCACGTCCGCTGCTTGTCAAGGTACACCGTCGTCCCGGCCGACACCTCGTAGCTCCACATACCCTTGCCTACGTTGTCGCTCGCGCCCGCCGCGTGCCTCCCGGTTGGTGCAAAGAACGCGAACCCCGCCACCGCGTCCGCCCGCTTCAAATGCCATCCCAGCTGCACCGGCATGACGTACAGGTCGCTCGGACCCGTGCTCGCGTGTTCGGAAAGACCCAGGCCCGGAGCCTCCAGCGAACCGTTGGCGAACGGCATGACCGTCATCGCGCTGTAATTCGCGCCGAGGAAGGTCTTCCGGCTCACGTAGATCACCAGAGGCACGGCAGCATGGATGGTCTGGCTGCCGGCACCTGTCGGGTCGAGGACGATTGGATCGCCCGCAGGCCCCCTGATCGAGTCGGTGTAGTAGCGATAGTAAATGTGCGCGACGTACACGCCCGGCTCGGGCTGCGTTCCACTCTTCACGCCCATGTCGCCGAGCAGGTTTTCTCCGTTCAACTGGGCGTACGCCGGTGCGACGGAACATGCCGCCGCGACGAGGGTCGCCATCAACGTGCGTGTCATTGCCGTGCTCCTCCTGCCGTCATTGACGTTCGTGCTCTGCCGATCCGCCGACGCGTCTCACACGCCGACGACTTCTTCGTCCTCGCTCGCGATCGCGGGCCCCGCCTGCGGTCGATCCTCGGCAACCTCCGGCCACCGAATCTCGTCGGGCGTGGTGCCGTTCTGTCGCATCACGTCGGCGAGGAGCCTGTGCAGGCGCGCGCGCTCGGCATCTGACGCCGGCGTGCTGTGCGACGGATGCGCCAGGTTGGTGAGCTCCAGCGGGTCATGCGTCAGGTCGTACATTTCATATTCGGTCGGCTGGCCGTTGAACGGGTCGTAATACACCGCGTACTTCCAGCCGTGCTCGACGATGGCCCGGATGCAGTCCGCGCCCTTGACCGGGAAGACCCGGTCTTCGTAAGTGAAGTGCAGGACGTCCTGCACGCTGGCGCTCGCATCGGACAGGATCGGGGTCAGGTCGCGTCCCTTGAACCCGTACTGCTGCGGCTCGGGCACGCCGGTCACGGACGCGAGCGTGGGCAGCACGTCGACCAGGCTGGCGAGCGCGTCGGTAGACTGCGGCTGCGGATAGAGACGCGGGTTCGAGACGATCAACGGCACGTTCAGCGTCTCGCGATACGCGTTGTAGAACTTCTGCCGCATGCAGCCGTGCGACATGCCCAGCTCGCCGTGGTCGCTCGTGCGCAAGACCAGCGTGTCGTCCGTCAGGCCGTTCGCGTCGAGCGCCTCCAACAGCTTCAGGACCTGGGCGTCGACCAACCGGTTCAGATAGGCATAGAAGCGCGCATACGTCAGCTGGCGCTCGCGCGTGCGCATGTGGCCGGTGGCGATCGCGAGGAACCGCCGGATCGAGGCATGGACGCCCGGTTTCGTCGCGAGGTCGTCCTCCTCGTTGGCCGGCAACTCGATCGGCAGGTCCTTGAAATCCTCGAGCCGGTAGCCGCCGCGGGCAAAGGTCGGACTGATCGAGAGGCCGCGCACGCCGCGGCCGGGGTACTCCTGGACGTCGTGCGGGTTCACCAGCGCGACGATGAGGCAGAACGGCTTGTCGCCGTCGTAGCTGTTGAGGAAGTGGACCGCGCTCTGGCGGTGCAGCTCGTCGTACGGGCGGGTCCTGCCCGCAGCCGTACCACTGCCGTCCACGAAGCGCCCGTCGTTGTTGACCGTGCCGCCGCCGAGATCGCTCAGGCTCTGCGGGTCGCTCATGTCGGGTGGATTCCAGCCGTGGAACCCGTAGCGTTCCGCAACGTGCCCGATGTCCGCCTCGGACCAGTAGTGCCGCTTCCTCTCACGGTCGTACCGGACCGGACGCGTCAGATGGAGCTTGCCCTTGAGGACGACGTGATAGCCGGCCGCCGCCAGCACGGTGGCCAGGTTGGGCAGTCGGCTCGGGAGGATCGGAACGCGGCTCTGCGCGAGGTCCTTCGGGTCATCGCACGCGATCAAGTTCCTGACGCCGTGCTGCGCAGGGTAGAGACCGGTGAGAAACGTGGCGCGGCTCGCCGAACAGGCCGCGGTGTTGCACTGCGCTCGCGTGAAATGCAGGCCGTGCGCCATCAACCGGCTGCGTGCCGGCAGGTTGGCCTCGGCCCACCCGGCCGGCCAGTGCATGACCTCGCGCTCCTGGTCGGTGATGATCAGGAGAATGTTGGGCTTCCGGGACAGGCCTCCGAACGTCATGACGCCACCTCCTGCACGGCGGGCCGCTTCGCGAGCACCCGCTGCATCATGAGGCGCGCGACCATGGGTCCCGCGTTCTGGTTCTGTCCCGTGATGAGATCGCCGTCCACCACGAAGTGATTGGCGAAGAAGTCGCGTGCCGGATGGCTCTTTCCCTCGAACCGCGCCCCGGCCTGCCGCAGCGCCGTCTCCGGGTGCAGCGGGGTGATGGCGATACCGAGCTCGCGGATCTGCTTGTCCGTCACGGCGGTCATCCGGCGGCCCTTCACGATCAACTCGCCATCCGGCGTGCGGCCGCGCAACAGGCCGAGCGGCCCGTGGCAGATCCCGCCGATCACGCGCTCCGCGGCGTAGGCCTCGCCCACCTTGAGGCCCAGCGGGTCGGACTGCCCGAGGTCGAACGCCGCGCCCCAGCCCCCCGCGAAGAAGATGATGTCGTAAGAGGCAAAGTCCAGGTCGGCGATCCGCAGTGAGTTCATCAGCTTCTGGCGGAGCACGGGATCGCCGAGCAGCCTGTCATCGTGAGGCGTGCGAATCGGCGCCTCCATCGAGAGGGGATCCACGGGGATGATCCCGCCCTGGGGGCTGGCGACATCCACGTGCATGCCTGCGTCCAGGAACAGGTAGTACGGAACCGTCAGTTCCGAGGCGAACACGCCCGTCGCGACGCCGATGTCGAGCACGCCGTGATTGGTCGCCACGCAGAGCGCCCGCGTGCCGGCCATATCCAGCGCGTCGAGAGCGGCGGCCTCCGGGTCCCGTGGATGAATCCCGAACTGCCGCAAGAGATGCCGGCTCGCCAGCTTCGGCGCCGAAGGCGAACCACGGTGACTTCGATCTGACATGTGTTCTCTCCCTGCTTTCGTCATGAACCCTTCGCGTCGTTCCTGAGGCTCGCCTTCTGCAGGCGGGGGTCGATGGCGTCGGCCGTTCGGCCCCACAGCCTCGGGTCCGTGTTCACGAGCGCGGCGATCTCTGTCCTGCTCAACTCCACGCCGCGATCGCACAAGCCCAGAAGCGTGCTCTCCGGGTCGTTCAGGAATTCGGAACGGAACTGCTCGTCGGTGATCAACCGGCCGATGAGCATCTCGATGATCCGATGCGCCAAGGTCACCAGCTTTCGCGCGCCTGGAGGGCAAGTTCGGGACCGCACGCGCGGAGGAGTCGTCAGACCACGCGATCGTCTCGATTTCCGAAGGTTTGGCGGTTACTCGGCGGGACAACGTCCGCTGGCATGAAGGGGGCGCGAACGCGCAGGCTGCGCGGATCGGTACACCTTGTTCTCAGCGGCGCAGATATGGGCAGGGTCGGCTACTCGAGGCCGTGCTTCCGCATCCGAATGTACAGCTGGTGGCGCGTCAGGCCGAGGGCTTTCGCAGCCTTGGACTTGTTGAAGCGTGCGGCCTGGAGCGCCTGCTCGATCATCGCTCGCTCCATCAGCTGCAAGTCGTTCGCGGACGACGGCGAGGCAGGAGCGGCTGGCCCGGCTGCCGTGGCGAACGCCCTGGCCGCGGGAGCCACCGCGTGAGACGACGAGATCGCCGGGTCGGGCGAGGGGGCCAGCGCAAGGTGCTCGGCGGTGATCAAACCACCGTCGCAGAGAATCGCGGCACGTTCCAGGATGTTCCGCAACTCTCTGACGTTCCCGGGCCAGCGATACTCGACCAGCCGTTGCCGGGCGTCCCGGGAGATGCCCGCGGGCGGCCGGCCCAGGCCCTGGCCGATCTCGGCCAGGAATGCCTGGCTGAGCGGCAGGATGTCGTCGCGTCGATCCCGCAGGGGAGGGAGCTGGATGGCGAACACGTTCAGCCGGTAAAAGAGATCTTCGCGAAACTGCCCGTTGGCGATGGCGCGGTGGAGGTCGCGGTTGGTGGCCGCAACCACCCGAGCGTCCGTGCGAAGCACGCGCGTGCCGCCCAGGCGCTGGAACTCGCGCTCCTGGAGCACGCGCAGGAACTTGGCCTGCGCCGACGGGCTCATCTCGGCGACCTCGTCGAGAAACAGCGTGCCGCCTGCGGCTTGTTCGAGCTGACCCGGCTTGCTCTGCGTGGCGCCCGTAAATGCCCCCCGTTCGTACCCGAACAACTCGGCTTCGAGCAAGTGTTCTGGAAGCGCGGCGCAGTTCAGCGCGACGAACGGACCGCCCTTCCGCGGCGAGCCTCGGTGGAGGAAGCGAGCCACGACTTCCTTGCCGGTCCCGGACTCCCCCAGCAGCAGCACGGTCGTGTCCGTGGCGGCCACTTGCGCGGCTTGCGTCAGCACCTGGCGCCACTGGGCGGATTCGCCCACGACGCGGCGATAGCCCGTACGGGAGTCCAGTTCTTCGGTCAGCGCCCGCACGCGCGCCTCGAGCCGCGCGGCGCGCGCGGTCGCTTCGTCCGCTCGCCGCGACGCCTCGATTTCCCGATCGCGCGACAGCGTCGCCGCAAGGCGATCGGCCATCCGGCGCGCCACGAGGATGTCGCCGTGCCTGAACGCGGACAGCACGTTCGACAGAAATATCAGCGCGCCCGCGAACCGCCCCTCATGCCGGATGGGCACCCGCAGGAGGGACCTGAAACCCATCCTCGCCAGGCGAGCGTACCGCTCCCGGGTCAGGAGCGAGAGATCGTCGAAGATGTCGTGCTCCCAGTCAGGGTTCTGGAGGAGCTCCTCCGGTATCTCCATGATCTCCGGCAGCTCGCCCGGAAAGCCGCTGCTCGCATACAGCCTGGCCCGGCGGCCATCGGGAAGGCGGACCATGAGGGCGGCCGCGTCGTGCGCCAGCACCTTCCCCGCGATCGAGGAAAGACGCCCGAACACTTCGCGCACGTCGCCCGCGTCGGTGAGCGCCGCCAGAAGCTCGTCGAGCAGCTCCAGCTTGGTCGTACGCGTTCGCAGCTCTTCTCCCCGCCGGGCCTCCTCCGCCAGCTGCTCCGCGAGAGCATGGTGAGACAGGGCCACCGCGACGTGGTCCGCGAGCCGCCGGGCGACGGCCACGTCAAGGCTCGTGAACGTCGCGGGCTGCAGCGAGTTGAACCCGATGCCGGCGATCACCCGATCGTCGAACCTGATTGGTAGGCGAAGGGACGAGCGTGTGCCGGGACCGAGCCCCGGACGATTCCGTTCGAGCGCATGCGTCGTTCTGTCGTCGAGGATGTCGAAATCCCAGGCTCGAATGAACGCGGGGGGATAGGGCTGTGGAAACACGCGGGACTCTTCGAGGCCGTGCGCCGTCTGCGCGTAGAGCGTGAGCTCGGTCAGATCCTCGTTGGCAAGGGCCATCGTCAGCGAATCATGGGGCAACGCCTGCTGGCTGACAGCCGACAGCCGATCGAACACCTCGCGGATATCGAGCACGCGCAGGAGTTCCGGCAACAGGCCCGCGGCCAGCTCGAGCCGTCGCAGACGCTCATCGGCCTCGGCCGGTGACACGGGCGCGCTCAGGATCGCGGCGCTCGACGCGGCAAGGGCTTCGAACGCTGCGATGCGATCGTTCGTCGGCCGGTCGGGATCGGACGACCCGACCCAGAAACGAGCCGGTGGATCAAACTGGGGAACCCGCGCCGAGAGGACGCGCTTCACGCCGAGAAAATGCAGGTGCCACTCGATGGCCCGAAGCGGGTTCGCGACGATGCTGCCGTCGTCCGCGTGCCCGACGCCGTCGGTACCCGGTAACAAGGCTTCCATCACGTCGACGGCATCGACGACATGCGCGCCCATCCCCTGCGACCAGGAGTAGAGGACGCTGACGCGACCATTATCCAGGCTGCGGGAGAATCCAAGGGCCGCTGAGGGAGCGAAGGTATTCGCCGCCTCGGCAAGCGCGGCCAGGCCCTGGCGGGATGGGAGATGGATCATCGGCGGCCTGGCACAGTCTCTCATGGGCGGCCCTGAAAGGCTGGAAGGTCTCGCAGAAGAGTTGGTTATGCTAACATAAGCATATGAAGCGTACGACGTTGTACCTCGAACCCGAACTCGAGGTGCTGCTCAAGATCGAGATGCAGCGCCAGAAACGGCCGATGGCGGAAATCGTGCGAGAGGCCGTGCGCGCGTACGTCACGCGGGAACCGCGCGAGGGCCCCCCGGGGGCGGGAGCATTCAGCAGCGGCCGGCGCGACACGGCCGAGAAGGCCGAGGAGGTCCTCGCCGAAACCGGGTTTGGTGATTCCGCCCCTTCCGCCGGGCGCGTCCGCGCGCGCCGCGCGCGCGCTCAGACACGGCGCCGATCGCGGCGATGAGCGTCCTGCTCGACACCGGGATCGTCTACGCGTACTACGACCGCAGCGACCAATGGCACGCGCGGGCACGCGGAATCATCCAGGGGGAACAGAGCGGTCTGGTGCTGCCCGCCCCGGTGATAGCCGAGGTCGATCACCTGCTCGGTCGGCGCCTGGGCGCGCGGAGCCGGCTGACGTTCTATGACGGGATGGCCGGTGGCTACTACCTGGTGGTCGATTTGCCCCGGGAGGCGTACTCGCGCGTCGCCGAGCTGAACAGGCGCTTCGCGGATCTGGAGCTGGGATTCGTGGATGCCGCCGTTGCGGCCCTGGCGGAAACGCTCGGACTGCCGCGGATCGCTACCACCGACCGGCGTCACTTCGGGCCGGTGGCGGCGGCACTGTCGCTGACCCTGTTGCCCTGAACGCCCGGCGCTGTTGTTCGAGTCCTAGAGAACGGGGGTTTGAGACCTGACCGCGGGCATCAGCTCTTCCCCTGATAGCTGATGCGATAGATGACGTCGGCGTAATCGTCGGCCACGAGCAGCGCGCCGTCGGGCATCACCAGCACGTCGGATGGCCGTCCCCATGGCTTTGCGCTCCGGAGCCAGCCCTCGGCGAACGGCTCGTAGCTCAGGACCTTGCCGTCCTGCACCTTGACCAGCATGATCCGATAGCCGATCGGCATGCTGCGGTTCCAGGATCCGTGCTCCGCGATGAAGACCTGGTTGCGGTACTCCGCCGGGAACATCCGGCCGGTGTAGAAGCGCATGCCGATCGCGGCGACGTGCGGGCCGAGCGGCCTCGCCGGCGGTGTGAACTCGTCGCACGCGCGGCGGTCGCCAAACTCGGGGTCCTTGATCGTCCCGGCGTGGCAGTACGGATATCCGAAGTGCAAACCAGGCTTCGGCGCGCGGTTCAATTCGTCGGGCGGCACGTCGTCACCAAGCATGTCGCGCCCGTTGTCGGTGAACCAGAGGTCCTTCGTCTCCGGGTGCCAGTCGAATCCCACGCTGTTGCGGATGCCGCTGGCGAACACCTCGAAGCCGCTGCCGTCCGGCTTCATGCGCGTCAACGACGCGAACCGCGGGTCCTTGCTCTCGCAGATGTTGCACGGCGCGCCGATCGGCACGTAGAGCAGGCCGTCGGGCCCGAATGCGATGAACTTCCATCCGTGGTGCCGCTCGGTCGGCAGCGAATCGTTGACGACGGCCGGCGCGGGCGGGTTTTCCAGCTTCGACTCGATGCCGTCGAAGCGGATCACGCGGCTCACCTCTGCCACGTAGAGCGCGCCGTCGCGGAACGCGACCCCGCTCGGCATGTTCAAGCTGGACGCGATCGTGTACACGCGATCCGCGCGGTGGTCCTTGTTCGCGTCCACGACCGCGTACACGTTGCCCGCGCTGCGCGAGCCGACGAAGAGCGTGCCGGACGGCGCCACTGCCATCTGCCTCGCGCTGTCCACCCCCGTCGCGAACACGTCGATCGTGAACCCCGCTGGCAGTCTGATGCTCGAGAGGGGCAGCTTCGAATCCTGCCGGGCGACCACGATCGCCATGACCGCGACGGCGACGGCCGCCGTGAGCGTGAGACCAACTGACTTTCGCACGTGGAACCTCCGTCCCATTCCAATCTTATGCGAACACGGTTGCCTGCAGTACCATTCGGAAGGAATGCTCGTGACCTGGGCGGTCATCTTTGCGCTGATCCTCGTCACGGCGCTTTACGTCGCGGCCGAGTTCGCCGCCGTCAGCGTCCGGCGCTCGCGCCTGCGCCGGCTCTCGGAAGACGGCAACGTGCTGGCCGCGCGCCTCCTTCCGCTCATCGAGGACCCGCGCGAGCTGGATCGCTACATCGCAGCCTCGCAGATCGGCATCACGCTGGGCAGCCTGGTCCTCGGGGCGTACGGCCAGGCGCGCCTATCGGGCGTCGTCGCCCCCTGGCTCGTGACGCTCGGGGTCGATCCCGAGGCCGGCGAGTCCACCGCGGCCGCGACGGTGCTCGTCTCGCTCACCGCCCTGGGCGTCGTGCTCGGCGAGTTGATGCCGAAGTCGCTCGCCCTGCAGTATCCGACCGGCGTGGCGCTCTGGACCTCCGTCCCCATGCGCTGGTCGTTGCGGGTCTTTCAGCCGTTTATCGTGCTCCTGAACGGCAGCGGCATCCTCCTGCTCCGGCTGTTCGGCATCCGGAACGCCGGGCACCGCCACATTCACTCCCCTGAGGAGATCGAACTGCTCATCGCGGAGAGCCGGGATGGCGGGCTGCTGGAGCCGGACGAACAGGTCCGGCTGCATCGCGCGCTGCGTCTCGGCCTCCGCACGGCGAAGCAGCTCATGATCCCGCGAGCGCGGCTGGCCGCGCTCAGCGCCGACCTGTCGTTCCACCAGGTGCTCCAGGAGGTGACCCAATCCCCCTATACCCGGCTGCCGGTGTATCGCGAGACCCTGGACAACGTGATCGGGATGATTCGGACGCGCGACGTGGTCGTGCACTACATCGCGGAGGGCGCGGCCGGCCGGACCGAGTCGCTGCTGCGTCCGATTGCGCGCGTGCGGGAAGAGATGGCCGCCGATCGCCTCCTTGCGTTCATGCGCGAGCAGCGCGCGCATCAGGCGCTCGTCGTCGATGCGGCAGGACGGACGTCGGGCCTGGTGACGCTGGAGGATGTGCTCGAAGATCTGTTGAAGCCCCATGGAAGTCCCTGACTTTTGGCCGTACGTGATCGTGCTCGGGCTCGTGGTGCTCAATGGCCTCTTCGTCGCCGCGGAGTTCGCCATCGTGGGCGCGCCGCGCCTCGCGATCGAGCGGCTGGCGGCCCGGGGCAGCGTCACCGCGCGCGCGGTGCTGCGCATCCTCCGCAACCCGCGCCAGCAAGACCGGTTCATTGCCACCGCGCAGCTCGGCATCACGGTTGCGAGCCTCGGGCTGGGGATGTACGGCGAGCACGCCCTCGCCGAGCGGCTCGCGCACCGGCTCGAATGGCTGGGCGTCGGGCGCTGGGTCGGGGCGCACGCGATCGCGAGCACCGCCGCCGTCGGGCTCCTCACGTATCTGCACATCGTCCTGGGCGAGATGGTGCCGAAGTCGATCGCGCTCCAGTACGCGGAACGCTCGTCGTTGTGGATCACGCCGCTGATGCGGTGGATCCAGTTCCTGGTACTCCCGGTGGTCATCGCGCTCAACTCGTTCGGCAATGCGCTGCTGCGGGTCGTCGGTGTCCGCAGGCAGCAGGCCACCCAGGAGCAGTACTACACGCCGGAGGAACTGCAGCTGATCGTCGAGGAGAGCGAGGAGAAGGGGGCGATCCGCGGCGAGTCCGGCCGGATGCTCCTCGAGTTGTTCGAGTTCGGCGACTTGACGGCCGCCGGCGCGATGGTGCCGCGCGTCAGCGTCGTCGGCATCCCGGCTGACGCCGGGCCCGTCGAGCTCCGCGACATCGTCAAGGCGTCGCCCCACACGCGGTATCCGGTGTACGAGCAGGATCTCGATCACGTCGTCGGCATGATCCACATCAAGGACGTGCTCCTTGGCCTGATGAACGGCCTGTCCGTCTCCTCGCTCTCCGTACGCCCGCTGCCCGTCGTGCCTGAGACCGCGCTGCTCGACGACGTGCTCGCGGCGATCGAGCGGGAAGGGGCGCAGATGGCCCTGGTCATCGACGAGCACGGCGGCACCGCAGGGACGATCACGGTGGCGGATCTGTTCGAGGAAGTGATCGGCGAGATCGACGAGAGCGTGACCCACGTGCCGGACATCCGCGAAGAGAGCGCTGGACGCCTCCGCGTGCTGGGCACCGTCCGTGTCAACGAGGTCGGCGAGCGTTTCGATCTCGATCTCGAGCAGGGGGACGTCGAAAGCATCAGCGGGCTCGTCCTGATGCTCCTCGGCCGCCCGCCGCGCACCGGCGACGTGGTGGAGTTCGGGCGCCTGCGGCTCACCGTCACGGCGGTGCGCGGGCGCGGCGTCAAGGAAGCGATCGCCGAGGTGATCCCGGAGACCTAGCCGGCCTATCCGAGGTGAATGCGCGGGCGGCGCAACGGGTCCGGTTCAACCTGCCGCAGGACCTCGCGCGCGACCGGCGCGGTGTCACCCTCGCCGAATGCGAGGAACTTCAGCAGGTACGCGATCGGGTTCCCCTCCGTCCAGCCGAAATACGCGTGCGGGAGCAGCCCCGTGCGGTCGCGAATGTAGAGCAGGAGCGCGGCGATGGCGTTCGGGACCGCGGGGCTCGTGCACCGGAGCACGCGGTACCCGTGGACGTCGTGTCCCTCGATGGCGAGCGTGTTGCTGAACTCTGATGCGTCGCCGGGCCGCACCTCCAGGAACAGCACTGGCATGTCCGTCGCCAGATGGTGCGACTGGCGCGCTTCGCGGAGCTTGGCCTCGTATTCCTTCGCCTCGCCCGTGTCCGGGCGGTTCGCGATGATGCGGATCTGGCCCCGGTGCGCGACGTCGTCGATGAGCCGCTGCGCGGCGCCGTCGGCGACGACCCCGTAGATGCGAAGCTCGGTCGAGCGCCAGACGCGCGACACCAACGACGTGAAGATGATCGAGACGATGAACCAGGTCGCAATCTTGATGCCTTCGGGGCGCTCGATGATGTTCGCGACGGTCGTGTAGGTGAAGACGAGCGTCGTCGCGACATAGACGTATTGCCGGTGACGGTGCCGCCAGGCGTTCAGCATGACCGCGAACGCGGCCGAGGTCATCAGGACGAGGACGCCGGTGGCGTAGGCCCCTCCCTGCGCTTCCACGTCCGCGTCGAACAGCCAGGTCACGAGGCACGCGATCAGCGTGATGATCAGCACGAGCGGCCGGCGCGCCCTTGCCCACTCCGGCGCCATCCCGTAGCGGGGCAGGTAGCGCGGCACCAGGTTCAGCAGCCCCGTCATCGCCGACGCACCGGCGAACCAGAGAATCGTGATCGTGCTGAGGTCATAGACCGTTCCGAAGAACTCCCCGAGATACTCGTGCGCGAGGTACGCGATGGCGCGCCCGTTCGCCGGGCCCCCCTCCTGGAAGGCGGACGGCGGGATGAGGACCGTGGTCACGATGCTGCTGCCGAGCAGCAGCACGGTCATGATCGTAGCGGCCGTGCTCAACAGCCTCTTCGTGTTCCGGATCCGCGCGCGCACGACCGCCTCTTCCGTGCGCCCCTGCCCGCCCTGGTCGTGGCCGTCCACGAGCGGCATGACCATCACCCCCGTCTCGAACCCGGAAAGCCCCAGCGCGAGCTTGGGGAAGAGCAGGAGTGACACGCCGATCATTGAGAACGGGTTGCTGTGGGTTGCGGACAGCGCGTTCTTCCAGTTCGTCAACACCTCCGGCGTGGCCCAGATGTGCTCCAGGCTCACGGCAATCACGACGACGTTGAGCAGCAGGTACGTCGCCACGATGCCGATCGCCACGCCGATCGCCTCCTTGAACCCCTTCAGGAACACGGATCCGAGGCCCAGGAGCAGCATCATGGTGACGCCGAGGCGATGGTCGAAGATCGGTGGAAAGAACGGATTCTCGGTGATGTGCGCCGTCGCGTCCGCGGCCGACAGCGTTATCGTGATGATGAAGTCCGTGACGGCGAAACCGAGCAGGCAGAGGACGAACGCCTTCCCGCGCCAGCGCGGCAGCAGCTCTTCCAGCATCGAGATGCTGCCCTGGCCATGCGGGCTCGCCTCCGCGACGCGCCGATAGACCGGGAGCGCGCACAACAGCGTGAGCAGGATGAGGACGAGGGTCGCGGAAGGAGCGAGGAGCCCGGCGGCGAGGAAAGCGATACCCGGCTGATATCCCAGAGTCGAGAAGTAATCGACTCCGGTCAGGCACATCACCTGCCACCACGGATGCGTGCGCTCGGGCTTCGCGTAGGGGCCCGCAGGGCTCCGGATTTCCCCGTACAGCCAGGCCTTCAGGCGCTGCATTGCCCGCGGTGACGGAGCGAGCTGCATGAAAACGAACAGTCTAGCAAGATACGCGGCTTTCAGGTCCGGTGCGGTCGAGGCTGCGGTCCCTCCGAAAGCGCCTCGTCCGCCTTGTCGAGCTCCCGTTCGCTGAACACCCGGACACCCGCCTGTTGGAGCGCCGCGGCGGTCACCCCCTGCCCCGCCACGTGGCCGCCCGAGAAGCTGCCGTCGTAGAGCGTCGTCGTGCCGCACGACGGGCTGAGGTCCTTCAGCACGGCGACGCTGATGCCGTGCTCGCGCGCGAGCGCAACCGCGGCCTCCGCGCCGCGCCGGAACTGATCGGTGACATCGACGCCATCGCGCCGGCGGACGAACGCGGCCTGGCTCAGAACGTCGGCGCCGCCGCCTCCCTGGATCTCCGCCGGCGGACGTGGCGTCGGGAGCCCGCCCCCGACTTCCGGGCACACCGGCACGATGCGCCCTTCGCGTCGCCAGCGCTCGAGGACGGGATGGTCGAGCGCCGCATCGCCGCCGTGGTAGCGGACTTTCTCGCCGAGGAGACAGGAGGAGACGAGGACTTTCACTCGGTCGACGGCCACGCCTGCAGGTTATCTCACCCGGTACTCTGGATCATCATCTGGGAACACCGGCCGGTGAAGACGATGCCTGAGCGTCCTACTTGTCTGTCGTTTGTTGTCCTATAGGGGGATCCGCGACCGTCGTCGCGCAGCCGAGGAAGGGGGCAGCGTTCACTCTGTCGGGCTCGTGCAGATTTCGAAACGCAGCAACCGCAGCTCGTGCAGAACGCGCGCGAAGGCTGGCGGAGAGGGAGGGATTCGAACCCCCGGTGCCTTTTGGGCACAGTGGTTTTCAAGACCACCGCCATAGACCGCTCGGCCACCTCTCCGATCGACGTTCAATTATCGCATTCCGGCGTCTAAACTATCGTCACCGCCCCTTAGCAGAATACCAGGAGGCCACCATGCGACCGAGCGCCGCCGGTCTGTTGATCTGCTTCGTCCTGCTGTCCGCGCAAACGCGTGCACAGCAGGCTCCACCGGGCCGCACGTCCGACCCGCTCCCCGTCAAACGCGTCGTTCTCTACAAAGCCGGGATCGGTTACTTCGAGCACGTCGGCGAAATTACCGGCAGCGACGAGGTCACGATCAGCTTCACCAGCAACCAGCTCGACGACGCGCTGAAGTCGCTGACGGCGGTGGACCTGGGAAGCGGCCGCGTGACGGGGATCCGATTCAACTCGGTCGCGCCAATCTCAGAGCGCCTGCGGGCCCTGCGGCTCCCGCTTGGCGAGGCGACGTCGCTGCACGAACTGCTGGTGTCGCTGAGGGGCGCACGCGTGTCGGTGCGGAACGCCGCCGGCGCGGCGACCGGCCGGCTCGTGAGCCTCGACCGCATGACGCGCGTGCGTGACAACCGGCCGGAGGAGTACACGCTTCTCGTGCTCGCGACCGACGCTGGCGAACTGCGCTCCTCCGAGCTGACGCCCTCGGTGGTGGTCACGCTCGGCGAGACGGACCTCCGCCGCGAGCTCGAAGAGTACCTGCGCATCGTCGGATCGGCGAGGGAACGGGACGTGCGCCGCATGACGGTCGCGAGCGAGGGGACCGGCCGTCGCCAGTTGCTCGTCAGCTACATCAGCGAGGTGCCGGTCTGGAAGGTGAACTACCGCCTGGTGCTCGACTCGGGGCGCAATCGCAAGCCGCTGCTGCAGGGCTGGGCGATCGTGGACAACACCGTCGGCGAAGACTGGAACGGCGTCGAGCTGTCGCTGGTCGCGGGCGCGCCCCAGTCGTTCGTCCAGCGCGTCTCGCAGCCTGTCTACACCCGGCGCCCGGTCGTTCCGCTCCCTACCTCGGCGCTGCTCACACCTCAGACGCATCAGGGCGCGCTCAGGGAAGGGGGCGCCGGCGTCCGCGGCCATGTCACGGATCCGTCAGGCGCCGCGCTTCCCGGCGCCACCGTGAGACTGTTGAACGATCGTGGCGAGGAAGTGTTCAGGAGCGTGACCGGCGCGGACGGGGGTTACGTCTTTTCGCCGCTCGCCGAGGGCACATATCGCCTGCATGTCTCGCTGGCGGGTTTCGCGGGGCGCTCGTTGCTGGCCGGCGTCTCGCGGGGCGCGGAGACCGTGCACGACGTGCAGCTCTGGCCGGGCGCCGTGACTGAATCGGTCGCGGTCACGGGCGGGGGATCGGCTGCGGCGGCCCCCGCCCGACCGCGCCAGCGCGCCCAGCCGCGCGGGCTCGAAGAACGGGTTGGCGGCGTCGGGGGTGGCACCGGGGGTGGCGTCGTTGGTGGCGTCGTGGGCGGCCTTCCGGAGGCGGCGCCCCCGCCCTCTCCGGACGCAGTCGCCGACGCGAGAGCTGGCATCGAAGCGGCCGCCGCGGCGCAACAGCTCGGCGACGCGTTCGAGTACCGGATCAAGGAGCCCATCACGGTCCGCCGGAACGAGTCGGCGCTCGTGCCGATCGCGCGCGCCGATGTCGAGGCCGAGAAGGTGACCCTCTGGTCGCCTCGCGGCGGCCGCGCGGTGCGCGCCGTCTGGATGACCAACAGCAGCCCGCTCACGCTCGACGCCGGCACATTCAGCGTGGTCGAAGACGGCGCGTTCGCGGGCGAGGGTCTGCTGGAGACGATCAAGCCCGGCGAGCGGCGGCTCCTGTCGTACGCAGCCGATGCCGCCGTGACCGTCGAGGCGAAGCAGGACCCGCAGCCGGCGCGGATCTTCCGCGTGCGATCGCAGCACGGCGTGCTCCTGGTGCAGCGCGAAACGCGCGAGCGTTGGAGCTACACCGTCCGCAACGAGAACCCTGATCCGCGCGTTGTCGTGCTCGAGCACCCGGCGCGCGCGGGCTGGCGCACGACCGCGAGTGTTCCGGCGACCGAAAGCGCCGCCGGCGTGTCCCGCCTGAAGATCGAGGTGGAGCCGCACAAGAGCGCGGTGGTCACCGCGACGGACGTCAGGCCGGAGGAGACACAGTACACCGTCGGCCACGTGACCGACGACTTCCTGCGGGTGCTCGTGCGTGGAGGGCTCGCCGCCGAGGACGTCGAGCGCGCGCTGAAACCCGTGCTCGCCAAGCGTGCCGAGATCGAGCAGCTCGGGCACGAGATCGAACAGCGGAGGAACGGGATCCGTGCGATCGAACAGGATCAAGCCCGCCTGCGCGAGAACATCCGCGCGCTGGGGTCGACACGCAGCAGCCGCGGCCTCATCGATCGTTACATGCGCCAGATGAGCGCGCACGAGGATCGGCTCGAAGTGCTTCGGCGCGAGATCGCGCAGCTCGAACAGAAGATGCTGGCGCTCGAAGCGGAAGCCATGCGGTTGCTCGACGGCGTCTCGCTCGACGCGACGTCGTGACGCGGGTTCGGGGATGACGCGGGGGAACCCGATGGTTCGCCCCCGCGTCGCTCCGTGCCCGACGCTCGCTCAGCGGACCTGCACCGGCGTGTCCAGCCTGACCCGGATGATCGTGCCGGCGGGGAGCTCCACGTTCTTGCCTTCGGTGGCGGCAATCACGCCGCCGCTGCCCACCACCGCGCCGAGCAAGGCGCCCTTGAGGCCGCCGAGGATGCCGCCAACGACGGCGCCGACAGCGCCCGCGGTGCCGACCGTGGCCGCTTCTTCGCGGATGCCCTGGCTCTCGAACGCCTGCGTGGCCATCGCCCTCATCGGGTACTCGCGGCCCCTGATGACGATCGCGTCGAACGCCAGCCTCATGCTGCCGCTCCGATCGACCCTGCCAGCGGGATTCACCTGGCTCACGATCCCGCGGACGACCGAGCCTGACGGCACGAGCACGCGATCACCCTGCTTGATATCCACCACGGTGGTCGCCTGGAAACGCTGCTCCGCGGTCGCCGTCCCCGAGCTGAGCGTTTCGCCCAGGCGGACGTCGATCTCCTGACCCACCGGTATCTCGCCCGGGTCCGCCCCGGTGACCTGTGTGGGTTCGGTCGGCGCGGTCGTTCCAGCCGTGCCGACCGGCCGGTCGTCCGCCTGTTGATCCATGGTGGCGCAACCCGACACGGCGAACATCGCCACGAGCGCGGTCGAGCACCCCATCATTTTCAGTTTCACTGCAGACCTCCTCCTTGACCTCGGTGCAACACCCGAGCCGGGAGGAGCAGGTCCGTATACTCGAATGGCTATCGACGGGGCTCGATGATCTCCAGCCCGTGCATGTAAGGACGGAGCGCCTCAGGGACCACGACCGTGCCGTCTTTCTGCTGGCCGTTTTCGAGCACGGCGATGAGCGTGCGCCCCACGGCGAGGCCGGAGCCGTTCAGCGTGTGAACGAACTCCGCCTTTCCCTTGCCGTCGGGCCTGAACTTGATGTTCGCCCGACGCGCCTGGAACGCCTCCGTGTTGCTGCACGAAGAAATCTCGCGATAGGCGTTCTGTCCTGGCAGCCACACTTCGATGTCGTACGTCTTGGCGGAGGCGAAACCCATGTCGCCGGTGCAGAGAACCACGGTGCGGTAGGCGAGGCCCAGGCGTTTGAGCACTTCCTCGGCATTGGCGGTCAGCGACTCGAGCTCGTCGTACGACTGCGCCGGCGTTGCGAACTTCACCAGCTCCACCTTGTCGAACTGGTGCTGCCGAATGAGACCGCGCACGTCGGCGCCGTACGATCCCGCCTCGCTCCTGAAGCACGGCGTGTAGGCCGTGTACCGGATCGGCAGCTCGCGCCCGTCGAGGATCTCTCCGCGATGCAGGTTCGTCAGAGGGACCTCCGCGGTGGGGATGAGGAACAGATCCCAGTCCCCCGCGATCCGGAACAGGTCTCCCTCGAATTTCGGCAGGTTGCCGGTACCCGTCAGCGCGGCCGCGTTCACCAGGAACGGAGGTTCGACCTCGGTATACCCGTGCTCGCGCGTGTGGAGGTCGAGCATGAACTCGATCAGCGCGCGCGAGAGTCGCGCGCCCGCGCCGAGCAGCACGGAGAAGCGGGCGCCGGATATCTTTGTGGCGCGCTCGAAATCGATGATGCCGAGGGCGGGGCCGAGGTCCCAGTGTGCCTTCGGCGTGAACGGGAACGACGGTGGATCACCGTGCCGCCGCACCTCGCGGTTGTCCGCCGCGCCGGTGCCTTGAGGCACCGATTCGTGTGGAAGGTTGGGCAGCGTCAGGAGCACATCGCGCCGCTCGGCCTCGATCTGATCGAGTTCCAGTTCGCGCTGTTTGATGAGCTGGGCACGTGCCTTGCTGGCGGCAAAGATGTCGCCGGGATCGCGCCCCTCGCGTCGCGCGCGCGCAACCTCCTCACCGGAGGCGTTTTGCTGCCGTCGCAGCTCCTCGATCTTCGGGATCAGCGCCCGCCGCCGGACGTCCAGCTTCGACATCGCCGAGAGCTCCGCGTCCACTTTCAGCCCGCGACGTTCGAGCGCGGAGCGGACGACATCGAGGTGGTCGCGCACGAATGCGGGGTCGAGCATGGCTCAAATCCTATATCCTAACGACTTGTGCCGGCCCCGACGGCCTGCGCCAACCGGAGTCTGAGCGTGATTGAGAAGATTCGAAAGGCCGTCTTTCCCGTCGCGGGACTGGGCACCAGGTTCCTGCCTGCGACAAAGGCCCAGCCCAAGGAAATGCTGCCGCTGGTGGACAAGCCGATCATCCAGTACGGCGTGGAGGAGGCCGTCGCGTCCGGTGTGGACAACATCATCCTCGTCACCGGGCGCGGCAAGAACGCGATCGAGGATCATTTCGACGTCTCCGTCGAGCTCGAGACCTTCCTCGAATCGCGGGGGAAGCGTGAGCAGCTCGAAGAAGTCCGGAAAATCTCCAGCCTGATCAACGTCTCGTACGTGCGCCAGGGAGAGCCCCTTGGTCTGGGGCACGCGGTCCTCGTGACGAAGGCGCTGGTCGGCAACGAACCGTTCGCCGTCCTCCTGGGCGACGATGTGATCGACGCGGATCCTCCGGCCCTGCGACAGCTGATCAAGGTGTATGAAGAGGTCGGCGGACCGGTGCTGGCCGTCGAGCGCGTCCCGCGCGAAGACGTCAGCAGCTACGGCGTGATCGCCTGCGAGCCCACTCGGGAGGGCGTCTACAGGATCACCGATCTCGTGGAGAAGCCGCCGAAGGACGAGGCCCCTTCCGACCTCGCCATCATCGGGCGGTACATCCTGACGCCGGACATCTTTCCCGCGCTCGAGGCGACCGCCGCCGATCGCACGGGGGAGATCCAGCTGACCAACGGCCTGAAGCGGCTGCTGCAGACGCGCCCGCTCTACGCTTGCGAGGTCGTGGGCGTACGGCACGACACGGGCAACAAGCTCGGGTTCCTCAAGGCCGTCGTGTACTTCGCCCTTCGGAGGCCGGACCTCGCCGACGCCTTTCGCGAGTACCTGCGGACCGCCGAAGCCGAGTACGCCGCCACCGCCAAGCGCGGGCGGGAAGTACCGATTGCGTAACGTGTCGATCGGTAATTGACAATCGGGGAATCGGGTAATCGCACGATCGGGTAAACGGCAATCGGGTAGTCGGGTAGATGGATCGGGTAATCCCTTGACGTCTCAGCTTCCTTTCGATTCGGAAGATCCCGCGGCCCCGCTGTCGGACGGCTTGGCACCTGACGAATCCGACTTGGACGCACTCGACGAATCCGCGGCACCCGACGAAGCGGGCGCCTTCTTTGCGTAGTCCGTCACGTACCACCCGCTCCCCTTGAACTGGATCGCGGGCGATGACAACAGTTTGCGGACCTTCCCTGAACAGGTGGTGCACTGCTCGACGGGCGGGTCCGAGTATTTCTGGATCACCTCGAAGCGGCGGCCGCACGCTTCGCACTCGTACTCGTACAGCGGCATGTGGTTTCCTACTTCACTCTATGAGGGGCAGCCGGTCGTCGGCGCCGAGCAGCAGCTGCCGGTGCAGCCTGAACGGCACGGTGCCGTTGCCGAGCAACGCATCATGGAACCCGCGAAGCGAGAATTTCGCGCCCTGCTGCGCGCGGTACTCGTCCCGCAGCTTCAGCAGCATCAGCTTCCCGATCGAGTAGACGACGTACGCCGGATCGAACGTGCCGCGCTCGGCTTCACGCCGCGCGCTGCCGTCTTCCATGTAGGCCTCGTCGCGGAAGAATCGCACCCCTTGCTCGACGGACATGTCCTCGGTATGGAGCCGGATGCCTACCACCATGCGGCAGAGGCGAATCAGCGCCTCGGCGAGCTGGCCGAGGCGCACCACGCCGTTGCTGCGCCCGAAGCCCGCATCCACCATCATCTGCTCGACGTAATGTGCCCAGCCCTCGATGAACGAGGCGGAGGAGAAGAGGATGGACTTGCGGAGCTTGGATTCGAGCCGCCGGAGGTGCTGATAGTGCAGGAAATGTCCCGGGTACACCTCGTGGATGGAGATCGCCCATAGCGCGCCGAAGTTGAGATCGCGCATGTGCTCCGCCTGGCGCTCCGCCGGCCAGGCTGGATCGATGTCCGTGATGTAGTAGTACGCGCTCAGCGGGCGTGCTTCGAAGGGACCCGGCGTCCACATGCTCGCGAAGGTCCACCGGTAGAACCGCGGCGTCGGCGCGACGCGCACACGCTCGCCGTCCGGGATCGTGATCAGCTTCTCCTGCTCGATGAAGGCGAGCAGGTCGGCCAGCTGCTTCTCGACAACCCCGACGAGGGCCCCCGCCGCGGGATGCTGCTCCTTGATCCGCCGCCAGGCAGCGACCGGGTCGGTCTGGTCGAGCCGGGATGCGGCGCGCCTGAAGTCTTCCTGCGCTTGCCGGAGCTCGCGCAGCGCGATGTCGAGGAGCCGGGCCGAGTCGATCCCCAGCCCCTCGTCCAGCCGCAGCTTCTCCTCGAACACCTCTTTTCCGAGGCGGAACGACCCGCGGCTCCGCGGCCCGAGATCCTCTTCGAGGTACCGGGCATACTCCCGCAGGGCGGCCGATCCCTCCTGCGACGCGTCCGCGACGTCCCCCAGCAGGTGCAGGTCGTCCACCGAGGAGAGCGCGATCGGGAGATCCTCTTCGAGAAAACGGATCGTGCCGCGCAGGGTCTCCAGCGCGATCTTGATGAAGATGCCGGGCGGGTCCTTGACGTTCTCCCGCGCGCTCTGGACGAACCGCGGCATCTGCCGGAGCTTCGAGAGGACGCGCCGGGCCCGCTCCGCCGCAGGCGCGTAGTCGAACAGGATCTGCCCCGCAAGGCTCGTCGCGAGCACGTCAGCGTAGTATTGCGGGTTGCGCTCCCAGGAGCGGACGGTCTCGAGCTCGTACAGCCGCGACCGGATGTTGGCTTCGAGCACCGGCTGTTCGAGCCGCTCGGACGCGTTCAGGCCGGCCGAATCGATGGCCGCCAGGCGGCGCGAGAAGTCGTTCAGCTCCCGAATCTGCTCGTCGATGCCGAGGCGGCTGAAGTCCTCCAGCAGGTCATCGTGCGTGTGCACGCCATCGAACGTCGCGCTGGTGGGATGCCGCTCGTGGAGGTACGACAGGTAGTCGTCCACGAAATGCGGCAGCGGCTCGGAAGAATACATCGGGCCCCGCAATGGTACAATACGCGGCTGTCACGCGACGGAAGCCGGCGTGTGCGCCCGGGCTTCCCCACGATGCCCGGCACCCTCTACGTGGTCGCCACGCCGATCGGCAATCTCGAAGACATCACGCTGCGCGCGCTGCGGGTCCTCCGGGAGGTGCAGCTGATCGCCGCCGAGGACACGCGCCGCACCGCGAAACTCCTTCAACACTACTCGATCGGGACTCCCGCGACGAGCGTTCGGGAGCACAACGAGGCGCGGCAGACGCCCCACCTGATCCAGAGGCTGCTCGCCGGAGAAAGCGTCGCGCTCGTCTCCGATGCGGGCACGCCGCTGGTCTCAGACCCCGGCGCCCGCCTGGTGCGTGCGGCTCGCGAGGCGGGCGTGCCTGTCGTAGCTGTTCCGGGAGCGAGCGCGGTCCTCACCGCACTGGCCGCTTCCGGATTCGAGGCAGACCAATTCACGTTCTTAGGGTTTCCGCCCCGCAAGGCCACCGCGTTGACACGCTGGATCCAGGACGAGCTTGCCACCGCTGTCCGGCCCGTGGTCTTCTTCGAGGCTCCACACCGGATTCGAAACACGCTGACAATTCTGAATCAAGTGTTGGGCGATAGACCAATATTGGTCGGACGAGAGCTGACCAAGCGCTTCGAGTCTTCGGTCTTACGACCAATTTCGGTGCAACTTGGTGGGCTATCTGACCCAAAAGGCGAGTTCACGGTGGTCGTCCCTCCCTCCGTGCGTCAAGCGGTGACTGTGGGTGCTCCCCCTGACCCGGCCAAACTGGCTTGCGAAGTGGGCGAGTTGACCAAAAATGGCGAAATGAGTGTCAGAGCTGCCGCGAAGGTGGTGGCGACCCGTTATGGGCTGACGCCCAACCAAGTCTATTCGACCGTAAAGGTCCGAAAACGTTTGGGGGAATGACCACGTGTTCTTGACCCATTTTTGACCATCTGTTACCTTTACCGCGCTTCTGCTCGCGACGATCAGGGGTCCGCTCGAGCTGGACCCTCACGCGGCGATCTCGGTAGGGTCTGATGGCAAAAGCGCGCCGGGCGCGTCCACGGAGCGCCCCAAAACCGACGTCGACCTCCAAACGCGCGACCTCCTCGCCGCCGGTTGCCCGGTCACAACGGGTCGCCGTGCAGGAGCCCCCCAAGCCACCCGAGCGCAAGTCCACGTATCCGGAGGCCGTCGCCGCCTACGAGCGCGGCATCGCGGCCCTCCAGCGGCGGGACTATCGATTCGCCGCCGAGTCCTTCCGGGACCTGATGGCCCGCTTCCCCGAGGAGCGGGAGCTGCACGAGCGCGCTCAGGTCTTCCTGCGCGTCTGCGAGCGTGAGCTCGCCGCGGCCTCCGCCCCTCGGACGAACGAGGAACGGCTCGTGGCCGCCACCGTCTCGCTGAATGCGGGCGACTACGTCCGCACGCTCGAGCTCCTGGACGACGTGCTCCGCGACGACCCGGGGAGCGACCATGCGGAGTACATGGCCGCCGTTGTCCACTGCGCCCGGGGGAACCTCGATGCCGCGCTGAACAGGCTCCGCCGGGCGATCGACCTCAATCCCGAAAATCGCAATCTCGCGCGCCAGGACAGCGACCTGGACGCGCTCCAAGATCTCGAGGCCTTCAGACAGATGATCGAGACGCCGGCTCCGGTTCGCCGGCGCAAGTCTCGCAACGGCCGCTGACCGTGCCGGCTCTCCACTTCGTCGTCCTGGCCGCCGGGAAGGGCACCCGGATGAAGTCTCGTGTGCCTAAAGTGCTCCATCAGGTAGCCGGCCGGCCCATGATTCACTACGTCCTCGATGTCGCTGCGGCGCTCTCGCCGGCCTCGATCTCGGTAATCGTTGGGCACGAAGCGGATCACGTCCGCGCAGCGCTGGCGCCGTGGCCGGGCTTGCGGTTTGCATCGCAGGAGCCCCAGCTCGGCACTGGCCACGCGCTCCTGCAGGCGGAGCCGCTGCTGCGTGGCGCCTCCGGCACGGTGGTGCTGCTTTCCGGCGACGTCCCGCTGCTGCGCCCCGAAACGTTGCGTCGGCTCGTGAGCGCGCATGACGCCGCCGGCGCCGCCGCGACCGTCCTGACCGCTCGTGTGGACCGGCCGGACGGGTATGGACGGATCGTCAGGGACGATCGCGCGGGCGGGGCCATCGTCCGAATCGTGGAGCACCGGGATGCGACCGCGGAGGAGCGGCGGATTGGCGAGATCAACACCGGGATCTACGCCTTCGCCGTCGGGCCGCTGTTCGAGTCGCTGCACGCGATCGGCGCGGGCAACGCGCAAGGGGAGTACTACCTGCCCGATCTCGTCGGCATTTACCGCGGGCGCGATCTGGTCGTCGCAACCGTAGAAACAGGAGATGTTCGCCAGGTGCAGGGGATCAACAGCCGTTCGGAGCTCGCCGAGGCCAGCGCCGTCGTCCGGCGCGAGCGCTGCGAGGCGCTGATGGCCGCGGGCGTGACGATCATCGACCCGGCGACCACGTACATCGACGCCGCCGTGCAGGTCGGGCCGGACACCACGATTCATCCCAACGTGTATCTCGAGGGGGCGACGAGAATCGGGGAGCGGTGCGAGATCCACTCCGGCGTCCGGCTGGTGGACGCGGCAGTCGCAAACCGTGTGACGATCCTGAACCACTGCCTGATCGTGTCGTCAACGATTGCCGACGACGCCAAGGTGGGCCCGTTTGCGCACGTCAGGCCGGAGTCGCGCATCCTCGAAGGGGCGCACGTCGGGAACTTCGTCGAGTTGAAGAAGACCACGCTCGGCCCGGGATCCAAGGCAAACCACCTGACGTACCTCGGCGACGCCACCGTGGGGACGAAGGTCAACGTGGGCGCGGGCACGATCACCTGCAACTACGACGGCGAAAAGAAGCACCCGACCGTGATCGAAGATGGCGCGTTCATTGGCAGCGACACGCAGCTGATCGCCCCCGTCACCGTCGGCCGCGGGGCCTATGTGGCCGCCGGCTCGTCCATCACCTCGGACGTCCCGGCCGGCTCGCTGGCGATCGCGCGCGGGAAACAGGTCAACAAAGAGGGCTGGGTCGAGGCGAAGAAGCGCAAGCGCTAGGCGCCCGCGGCCCGCGCGAGGGCCGGAGGGAAGTCCCGAGCGAGGGCGAGGACCGCCGAGCGCGCGCAAGCGGGGTGCCCCGCGAACACTGAGAGAAGCTGACTATGTGCGGGATCATCGGTTATATCGGGCAGCGTGAAGTCGTGCCCATCCTCCTCGACGGTCTGCGCCGGCTGGAATATCGGGGGTACGATTCAGCTGGCGTCGCGGTGGTTCGCGGCGGCAACATCGAGCTGCGCCGGAGCGCCGGGAAGCTGTCGCGGCTCGAGGAAGTCATCGGCCGGAGCCCGGTGGTCGGCGACTACGGGATCGGCCACACGCGCTGGGCGACGCACGGCCGCCCGACCGAAGAGAACGCCCACCCGCACCGGGACTGCACCGGACGCATCGTCGTCGTGCACAACGGGATCATCGAGAACTACCTCGATCTGAAACAGCAGCTCCAGCGCGAAGGGCACAGGTTCGTCACCGAGACCGACACCGAGGTCGTGGCGCATCTCGTCGAGCGCGAGATGCAGAAGGACGGTCTCGAGAACGCCGTCCGGCGCGCGCTGCTCTCGCTCCGCGGGCTCTTCGCCCTTGTGCTGCTCTCGACCGACGACCCGCAGAAGATCGTCACGGTCCGCAACGGCCCGCCGCTCGTCGTCGGGCTCGGCGAGGACGAGTTCTTCGTCGCATCCGATATCCCTGCGATCCTCCAGCACACGCGTGACGTGATCTTCCTCGGCGATGAGGAGATGGCCGTCATCACGCCGCGCGGCGTGGAGTTCACGGACTTCTCCGGGCGCGCCGTGTCGAAGGCCAGCACCCGGGTCTCGTGGGATCCGGTCATGGCCGAGAAGGCCGGATACAAGCACTTCATGCAGAAGGAGATCTTCGAGCAGCCCCTCGCGGTCAAGGAGACCGTGCTCGGGCGGATCTCCGCCGAGACCGGCAAGGTCTTCCTCAACGAGATCCAGATCCCGGACGACCGCCTTCGCGAGGTCGATCGCGTCGTCGTGCTCGCGTGCGGCACCTCCTGGCATTCGGGGCTGGTCGGCAAGTTCCTGATCGAGAAGATCGCCCGGCTGCCGGTGGAAGTGGACTACGGATCGGAGTACCGGTACCGGGCGCCGATCGCGACGGATCGCACGCTGGCGGTGGTCATCACGCAGTCCGGCGAAACTGCTGACACGCTCGCGGCGCTGCGCGAGGCGCGCAAGCACGGTGCTACCAGCCTCGCCATCTGCAACGTGGTGGGCAGCATGGCCACGCGCGAAGCGGAAGGCACGGTGTACACGCACGCCGGGCCGGAGATTGGCGTGGCATCGACCAAGGCGTTCACCTCCCAGCTCGTCGCGCTCCACCTGCTGGCGCTCTACCTCGCGCAGGTCCGCGGCACGATCTCGCCCGAAGATGCGCGGCCGCACCTCGAGGCGCTCGGCCAGCTCCCCATCCAAATGGAGCACGCGCTGCGGTGCGACTCGCTCACGGAGGAGATCGCGCGCCGCTACTACCAGCGGTCGGACTTCCTGTATCTCGGGCGCGGCATCAACTACCCCATCGCGCTCGAAGGGGCGCTGAAGCTGAAGGAGATCTCGTACATCCACGCAGAGGGCTATCCCGCGGGAGAGATGAAGCACGGTCCGATCGCGCTCATCGACGAGAAGATGCCGGTGGTGGCGATCGCGCCGCGCGATCACGTGTTCGAGAAGATGCTGGGCAACGTCCAGGAGGTCAAAGCGCGCGGGGGGTCGGTGATCGCCGTCACCAACGAATCCGGGCGGGAAATGGAAGCGCTGCTGGACTCCACCAACGACTTCCTGGTGGTCGTGCCAGAGGCGCACCCGCTGCTCATGCCTGTGCTGATGGTCGTGCCGCTGCAACTCCTGGCGTATCACATTGCGATCCGCCGGGGGTGCGATGTCGATCAGCCGCGTAACCTGGCAAAGAGCGTAACCGTCGAGTAACCGCTGCGGCGACGTCGGAGCATCGGGCGTCGCCGCCGATGTCAGCCGTCCGCACCCCGGCCTCGAGCGTGTCCTGGCAGGCGCGCTCGAGCGCCGCCGCTTCCTCCTCCAGCTTCAACCCGTGTCGCAGGAGCATCGCCGCCGACGCGAGTGCGCCGATCGGGTTGGCAACATCCTTTCCGGCCAGGGCTGGCGCGGACCCGTGCACCGGCTCGAAGAGCCCCGGCCCCGCGCCGAGGCTCGCGGACGGAAGCAGCCCGAGCGAACCGACGATCGCCCCCGCCTCGTCCGAGAGGATGTCCCCGAACAGGTTCTCCGTCAGGACCACGTCGAACTGCGCGGGCTTCAGCGCAATCTGCATCGCGCAGTTGTCCACGTACATGTGGTCGAGCCGCACGTCGGGATAGCCGGCGGCAATGCCCGTGACGACGTGCCGCCACAGCTGCGACACTTCGAGGACGTTGGCCTTGTCAACCGACGTCACATGCCGCCGCCGGCGACGTGCCTCACCGAACGCCACGTGCGCGATCCGCTCGACCTCTCCGCTGGTGTATCGCAGCGTGTTCACCGCTCGATCGGCTTGGAAGCCGCGCGGCTCTCCGTAATACAGACCTCCGGTGAGCTCGCGAACGACGATGAAGTCGGTGCCGGCGAGGATGTCGGGCTTGAGGGGGCTCGCGGACTCCAGGCCCGGCCAGACGCGCGCGGGACGGAGGTTCGCGAATGCACCGAGCGCGCGTCTGAGCTCGAGCAGGGCGCGCTCGGGACGCCGTTCCGGGCGCTCCGCGTCGAACGCGGGGTCGCCGACGGCGCCGAGCAGCACGGCGTCAGCGCGGATGCAGGCCGCGAGCGTCGGCGGCGGGAGCGGCGTGTCGGTGCTGCGCAGCGCCACGCCGCCGATCGGATACGACGCGAACTCGAAATCGTGACCGAACGTGCTGGCGATGGCCCGCAGCCCCGCTTCGGCGGCGGCGATCACCTCCGGACCGACACCGTCCCCCGGCAGCAGCGCGATGCTCGCGCGCATCAGACGCCGTGCCCGTATCCGTGCTCGGCCGGCGCCGCGTCGGCGGCCACGGACCGCGCGGTCGCGGGCGTTCCCTCCGCGGCTTCCTGGCGGACGCGCTCGACGACCAGCGAGAGGTCGTCATCGGACACGGTCTTCTGGATGTCGGCGAGCGCGATGACGCCGCGGTAGACGCGGTCGACTTCCAGCCGCGAGAGCTCGAGGCCAAGCTGCTCGCATCGGCGCTGCACCGCGTGGCGGCCGGAGTGCTTTCCGAGCACGAGGGTCGCGGCGGGAACGCCGACCTCCTGCGGCCGCATGATTTCGTACGTGCGGCGGTCCTTGAGGATGCCGTCCTGGTGGATGCCGGCCTCGTGCGCGAACGCGTTCGCGCCGACGATGGCCTTGTTCGCCTGCACCGGCTGGCCGGTGATTGACACCAGCAGCTGGCTGGATGCGTACAGCTCCGGCGTGTTGATCGACGTGGTGAAGGGGTGGCGGTCGGGACGCACCCGCGTCGCCATGACGACCTCCTCCAGCGAGGCGTTGCCGGCCCGCTCGCCGATGCCGTTGATGGTGCACTCCACCTGCCGCGCGCCGGCGCGAACGGCCGCGAGGCTGTTTGCGACGGCGAGGCCGAGATCGTCGTGGCAGTGCGTGCTGAAGATCACCTTGTCGGCATTCGGCACGCGCTGCCGGATCGTGCTGAAGAACTCGAAGATCTCGTCCGGCGTGGAGTAGCCCACCGTGTCGGGCAGGTTCACGGTCGAACAGCCGGCGTCGATCACCGCCTCGATGACACGGGACAGGAACTCCAGATCGCTCCGCGTCGCATCCTCCGCAGAGAATTGCACGTCGTCGGTGTAGCCGCGCGCGCGCGTCACGGCCGCGACGGCGGCAGCGAGGCAATCCTCGCGGGTCATCCGCAGCTTCCGCTCGAGGTGCAGGTCAGACGTGGCGATGAACGTGTGGATCCGGGAGGCCGGGGCGGGCGCGAGGGCCCATCCCGCCCGATCGATGTCCTGCGCGCAGGCGCGCGCGAGCCCGGCGATGCGGGCGCCGGTCACTTCGCGCGCAATGCGACGCACGGCTTCGGCGTCTGCCTCGGAAGCGATCGGGAAGCCCGCCTCGATGATGTCGGTCCCGAGCCGCTCGAGCTGGCGTGCCAGGACCAGTTTCTCGTCGATCCGCATCGAGAAGCCGGGCGCCTGCTCGCCGTCCCTGAGGGTCGTGTCGAACACCAGCAAGTGTTCCTTCATAGCAGTTCGTTCTACTCCTGCCGGGCTAGTGGTGACAAATTTATAATGTTTACTGTTTAATAAGAAGACCTTATGGAGCTGCAGGAGTTGCGCGCCTTCGTCGCGGTCGCCTCCGAGCGCAGCTTCTCGCGCGCCGCGAGGAAGCTCGGACGCACCCAGCCCGCGATCAGCCAGGCCATCCGGCGCCTCGAGACGGCGCTGGGCGAGCCCCTCATCGACCGGTCCTCCCGGGACGGCACGTTGACGCAGGCGGGCCTGACGTTTCGCGAGTATGCGCAGCGCGTGCTCGACCTCGCCGCCGAGGCCGAGCGCGCGGTCGCCGAGCTGCGGGACGTGCAGCGGGGCCGCGTCCTCCTCGGCGCAAACGAGGCGGCCATCCACACCTTGCTGCCGCTCGTCGCGGCATTCCAGCGCGACCACCCGCGGGTGCAGGTGGACGTGCGCCGCGTTGCCGCGCGCCAGATGTCGCACGAGGTGCTCGGGCGCGCGCTGGATTTTGGCGTGCTGACCTTCCACCCGCGCGAGCGGGGGCTCGCGTCGCTCGTGATCGGGTCCGACGAGCTCGTGCTGCTCACGCACCCCTCGCATGCGCTCGCGGCCCGCCGGCGCGTCGGGCTGGAGGAAGTGGGCAGGGAAACCGTGATTGCCCACACCGACCCCTCCCCCGCCCGCGAGCGTGTCCTGCGCGCTTACGAGCAGCGTCAGGCGACGCTGAACATCGCGATCGCGCTGCCGAGCCTCGACGCGATCAAGCGTGCTGTGGAGATGAAGATGGGAGTGGCCTTGCTGCCGCGGCGGTGCGCGCTGTCAGAGATCGCCCTCGGCCAGCTTGCCGCGGTGCGCGTGCCCGAGCTGCGCATCCCCCGCCATGTCCGGCTCGTGTATCGCCAGACCGGAGAACGCTCGCACGCGGCCGCCGCGTTCCTGGAAGTCGCGCGGAGTTTCCACGCAGCGCTTTGATCCAGACACCGGGCAAATCCCACGAATCCCACCGGGTCACTCTTCGTGGTTAACTGTCACCGAAGCCGTCGACGTACGGGAGGCGGCCGGCGACGGCCGCGACCTCTTCCGGCCGCTCGCGGAGCAGCCCCGTCGCGTCCCACGCGCCCGTCAGGAACGCCTCGCGCGCGCCCTGTGGAAGTGCAGCGGCAACCTGCACCGGGCCGGCGGTGACTGTCCCTCGCTCGAGATCCACCTCCAGCTCTGTGCCGGGGGCGGCCTCCACGACATCCATCAGGCGCGAGGCGTCGGCGCGCGAGACGGTGACGCACGGCAACCCGAGCGCCACCGCGTTGCCGAAGAAGATCTCCGAGAACGACTCACCCACCACCGCCCCAATGCCGCGGCGGTGAATCGCCTGCGGGGCGTGCTCGCGTGAGGATCCGCAGCCGAAGTTCCGGTTCACCAGCAGGATCGACGCGCCGGCGAAGCGTGGGTCGTCCAGCGGATGCGGCGCGGCGGCGCGATCGTCTTCGAACAGGTGCTGCTCCAGTCCGTCGAAGGTGACCGACTTGAGGAAGCGGGCGGGAATGATCCGGTCCGTGTCGATCTCATCGCCGCGGATGGGCAACCCCCGACCGCGCACGACCGTCACGCGGCTCACGCGCCCACCTCCTGCCCGGACGGCAGCATCCTTCGCACGTCGGTCACCTCGCCGGCAATCGCCGCGGCCGCGACCATTGCGGGACTCATCAGGAGCGTGCGCCCGGTGGGACTTCCCTGCCGCCCCTTGAAGTTGCGGTTCGAAGAAGAGGCGCAGATTTCGCGGCCGTTCAACCGGTCGGGGTTCATCGCCAGGCACATCGAACAGCCGGCCGCGCGCCAGTCGAAGCCCGCCTCGCGGAACATGCGATCGAGCCCCTCGCGTTCCGCGGCAGCCTTGACTGCCTGCGATCCCGGCACGACGATCGCGCGCACCCTCGGCGACACGCGCCGCCCGTCCACGATCCGTGCGGCCTCGCGCAGATCCGAAAGCCGGGCATTGGTGCAGGATCCGACGAAGGCCACGTCGATCGGCGTGCCCGCGATCGGCGTGCCGCTGCGCAGTCCCATGAACGCGCGCGCCTCGGCCGCCGTCGCGCGCTGATGGGCGGGGAGCGCGCCCTCGTCCGGCACGCGCTCGCTGATGCCGACCGACTGGCCGGGGTTGATCCCCCACGTCACCATCGGTTCAATCTCGGCTCCGCGCAGCGCCACTTCGTCGTCGTACGGCGCGCCGGGATCGGACGCCATCGATCGCCACCAGGCCCTGGCCCGTTCGAACGCCTCGCCTGCGGGCGCGAATGGCCTCCCCTGGAGGTAGGCGAACGTCGTCTCGTCGGGGTTCACGTAGCCGACGCGCGCGCCCCCTTCGATCGACATGTTGCAGATCGTCATCCGCTCGTCCATCGTCATGCGGCCGATCGCGTCCCCCGCGTACTCGTAGGCGAATCCCGCGCCGCCGTCCACCCCGAGCGTGCGGATGATCGACAGAATGACGTCCTTCGCGTAGACCCCTTCCCCCAGGCGGCCGGTCACCTCGATCCGGCGCAGCTTCAGCGGCTGCATCGCGAGGCACTGCGACGCGAGCACGTCGCGCACCTGTGACGTCCCGATGCCGAACGCGACCGCGCCGAAGGCGCCATGCGTGGAGGTGTGGCTGTCACCGCAGGCGATCGTCATTCCCGGTTGTGTCAGCCCGAGCTCCGGGCCGATGACGTGCACGATGCCCTGCCGGCCGGTGGACATGTCGAACAGCGGGATCCCGTGCTCGCGGCAGTTGCGCTCGAGCGCCGCGATCATTTCCTCGGCCATCAAGTCCGCGAACGGCCTCCGCTGGTCCGCCGTGGGGACGATGTGATCGACGGTGGCGAAGGTCCGCTCCGGAAACTGCACGCGCCACCCGCGCGCGCGCAGCATGTCGAACGCCTGCGGGCTCGTGACCTCGTGCACGAGGTGCAGGCCGATGAACAGCTGCGTCTGCCCGTTCGGCAGTGTGCGAACGCGGTGGGCGTTCCAGACCTTGTGGAGGAGGCTCTCGCGCATGGGGAGCGTTGATGCTAGCAGAGGCCAGAGGCCAGAGGCCAGAGGCCAGAGGCCAGAGGCCAGCGGTACTGCAATTGCCAGCGCTGTGGTCTGGACGCCTGCTAGGGGCGTTCGTACGCAGGCGTTGCGTACTGCCGTGCGGGTAGCGAGTGGGGAAATTGCCGTGACTACCTACAAAGACCTTCTCGTCTGGCAGCGAGGCATGGACCTGGTGCAGCTTCTGTACGAGCTCGGGTGCACGCTACCAACGGAGGAACGCTTCGGGCTCCGCATTCAGTTGCAGCGCGCAGGCGTGTCGATCCCGGCGAACTTGGCAGAGGGCCACTCGCGTCGAAGTCGGGGCGCGTTCGCGAACCACGTCTCGATCGCACTCGGTTCCCAGGCTGAACTCGAAACGTTGCTCGAACTCTGCAAGCGGCTGACACTCGGGGATTCAGAGCTTTTGGCCAGATGCGAACGTTGCGCGGTAGAGATCGGAAAGATGTTGTACGGTCTGCACAACTCGCTCGAGCGATCCCGCAAACGAGGGCTGCTATACTCAATCGTATTGGTTCCGTTCTCAGTCTGCACCCTCGCCGCTAGCCTCTGGTACCTGGCCTCTGGCCTCTGGCCTCTGACCTCTGGCCTCTGACCTCTGGCCCCTGACCTCTGGCCCCTGATGGATTTCCTCTCCTCCCTGAACGACGCCCAGCGAGAAGCGGTCCTTCACACCGGAGGCGCGCTTCTGATCCTGGCGGGCGCCGGCTCCGGGAAGACCCGCGTCATCACCTATCGCATCGCATACCTCATCGGAAACGGGCTCGCGCAGCCGGAGGAAGTGCTCGCGGTCACCTTCACGAACAAGGCGGCGGACGAGATGCGCGAGCGCGTCCAGGCGCTCATTGGTGACGACAGCGCGCGCGTCTGGCTGTCCACCTTCCACGCGCTGTGCGCGCGGTTGCTGCGCCGCGAGGGACCCGTCATCGGCCTGACCCGCGATTTCGTCATCTACGACTCCTCCGACCAGGTCGCCGTGGTCAAGCAGGCCATGCGCGAGCTGGGAATGGACGACAAGAGCCTGCAGCCGCGGCAGGCGCTCGCCCGCATCAGCAGCGCGAAGAACCGGATGGAGAGCCCCCAGGAGTTGCAGGGCGGCGGTTGGAGCCTGCGCGACGAGCAGGTCGCGCAGATCTACAAGCGCTACCTTCGCGCGCTGCGCGACGCCAACGCGCTCGACTTCGACGACCTGCTGCTCAAGACCGTCGAGCTGTTCGAGACCTCCGAACCGGTGCGCCGCCGCTACGCCACCCGCTTCAAATACGTGCTGGTGGACGAGTACCAGGACACCAACCGGCCCCAGTACCTGCTGATCCGGCGTCTTGCCGAGATCCACCGCAACCTTTGCGTGGTCGGCGATCCCGACCAGTCGATCTACAAATGGCGCGGCGCCGACCTGCGGAACATCCTGGACTTCGAGGCGGATTTCCCCGAGGTCACGACCATCCGGCTGGAGCAGAACTACCGATCCACGCACGTGATCCTCGACGCGGCATCGGCGGTGATCAGCCAGAACCGGAACCGCAAGGACAAGCGCCTCTGGACGGATCGCGCCGGCGGCGACCCGGTCGTCTACTTCCGCGGCGGCGACGAGATCGAAGAGGCAGACTTCATCACGCGGACGATCCGGCAGGCGCGCGCGGAGGACGTCGAAGCCACCGTTGCGGTGCTCTACCGGACGAACGCGCAGTCTCGCGTCGTGGAAGACGCGCTCATGCGCGAGGGGATTGCCTACAAGATCATAGGGGGCGTCCGGTTCTACGAACGGAAGGAGATCAAGGACGCGCTCGCGTACCTGAAGCTGATCATCAACCCGCACGACGACGTCAGCCTCCGGCGCGTGATCAACGTCCCGGCACGCGGCATTGGCAAATCGATCCTCGACGGCCTTCAGGCGATCCCGCCCGAGGACGTCGAACGCGACACGCCGCCGCTGCTCGCGGCCGGACTGCAGGAGTCCTCCTCGTCGCGTTCGCTCTGGGCGAAGCTGTCCTTCGCCGTCGAGCAGCGCGTGCTCGGACCCCGCGCGGTGGCGTCGCTGCGCGCCTTCCGTGATCTGATCGCGGGGCTGGCGGAAGTCGCGCGCCAGGATCCCGTCTCGATCGCGATCGGCAAGATGCTCGATCAGACCGGCTACCTGCGCGAGCTGCGGGAGGAGCAGACCGAGGAGGCCGAAGGACGGATCGAGAACCTGATGGAGCTCGTGTCGGCCGCGCGCGAGTACGAGTCCCGGGACGAGGAGCCGTCGCTCGGCGGCTTCGTCGACCGGCTGTCCCTGCTCTCGGAGGCGGACGAGGAATCAGGCACCCGTGAGGCGCGCGTCTGGCTGATGACCATGCACGCGGCAAAGGGGCTCGAGTTCCCCGTGGTCATCCTCGCCGGGCTCGAGGAGGGGCTGTTTCCCCACTCGCGCTCGAGCGACGACCTCGAGGAGCTGGAGGAGGAACGCCGCCTGTGCTACGTGGGCATGACCCGCGCGCAGCGCCTCCTGGTGCTCACCGGCGCCGCCCGCCGCCGCGTGTTCGGCGAGTACCAGGGGACCGCCCCGTCCCGTTTCCTCGCGGAGATCCCGTCCGAGCTGGTGAAAGTGATCGCGCCGTCGTGGAGCGCGCCGCTGCAGGACTCGTTCTCGCACTCCCATTACGAGTTCCGCACGAACCCGTACGGCCGGCGGCGTCGCTCGCCCGACCGGTGGCGGGAGGGGACCCCAGCCGCGAGCTACGCGTACGAAGACGAGGATCAGTCCTCGCTCACCGGCGTCCGGCCCGGCATGCGCGTGCGCCACCGGCAGTTCGGGATCGGGACCGTCCTCTCGGTCGAGGCCTACAACGACGACGAGAAGATTACCGTGCGGTTCCTGACCGTTGGACAGAAGAAACTGCTCGCAAAGTACGCCCGCCTGGAGCCAGCCTGATCACAATCCAGCGCCCCGTGGTTGCGCGGGTCTCCGCGCGCGCGAGGGTGATCGTGATGGGTTCCCGCCGGATCACGCCGTCGCGGTGAATCTCCGCTGAGACGTGTACCTGCCGCGTGACGAGGAGCGCCGGCGACGTGTCCTCCGGGCGTGCGTGTGGGTCGAACAGGCTCAGGGCGGCCACCTCGGGACTGGCGGAGGCGGGCTGGCTGACCGCGGGATCGACGGCGGTCACGTGGAAGCGGCCGACCACGCCGTCCGCTCGCGGATCGAGAACGACGAGCGCGCTGTTGGCGAGCGCCACGTCATCGGCCGCCGCGCAGAGATCGAAGTAGCTCCTGAGGAGGTGCTGCTCGACGGCGTGGGGAGCGCAGGTCGTCGCTCCCCAGGCGAGCAGCGCAAGGAGTACGAAACGGGAATCGCGCGATCGGCGGCGCCATCGCGCGATTCCCGGATTCCGAGCGGACCTATCGGCCCTTGATCTCCGTGATGATCCAGCGCCCGTCGCGTTCTCCCTCTGGCCCCTTGAGCGTGGCCTTTTCCATGATTACCACCAACGTGCGATCGACGATGCTGCCGTCCGGCCTCTTGACTTTGGCCGCGACCGTCACATCTTTGGAGATCAGTTCGCCGTCGTAGCCCGTCACGTCGATCGGTTTCAGCGCATTGAACGTGCTCAGCTCCGCGACGCGCGTCTCGGCCGCGAGCTTGCGGCGGCTCTCCGTCAGGCGGTGGGTGTGATCGACGCGGTCCGCGACCCACTTCTGCCACGAGGCGTGCAGCTCGGCGTCCTTCCCGCGAAGCGGCTTGTTCTGGCCGGCCGCGCGCGTGACGCGATCGATCTCGACGGCGTTGTCCTTCTGGTACTTGTTGACTTCCTTGGTGAACGCGTCGTTGTCTTCCTTCGCCTTCTTGAACTCCTCGGCGTACTGGCGGATGTTCAGCGTCTTGCGGCGTTCCTCGCTCACCGACGTCACGTTGAAGCTCTGCACCGTGCCGTCGGTCGTCGGGTTGAACTCGACTGTCGCGACGTTGCCGACCGTGCTCTGATCGCGAAGCTGGTTGGCCTGGAAGTACTTGCGAAGCATCTGCTGCTCGCCCGAGTAGCTGGAGCAGGCAGACGTGAATGCGAGACCGGAGACTACGGCGACCGCCGCAGCCGTGAGCACGAACCGTCGCGGCATGACAACCTCCTCCCGGAGCGTTGCGCCCCCTAGGCGCCGCCGTTGCCCGGCGGCGGTTGCGTGGCCTCGCCCTCTTCCTGGCTGCCGTCTTCCTCCAGGCGGGCGATAGACACGACCTTGTCGTTCTCCTCCGTCTCGATCAGGCGGACGCCCTGCGTGGCGCGGCCGATGACACGGATGCCGTCGGTCGACATCCGGATCACCTTGCCCTGCTGGCTGATCAGCATCAACTCGTCGCCACTGGCGACGTACGCCACGCCGACGACCCGGCCGTTCCTGTCGCTGGTCTGGATGTTGATGATGCCCAATCCGCCCCGCGACTGCAACCGGTACTCGTCGAGCTCCGTCCGCTTGCCGTACCCGTTCTCGGTGACGGTGAGAAGCGTCCCCCCTTGCCGGACCATTTCCATGGCCACGACTTCGTCGCCGTCCCGCAGCGTGATGCCGCGGACGCCGTACGCGGCCCGGCCCATCGGGCGAACGTCTGACTCAGGAAAGCGTATCGCCATTCCGTCTCTTGTGCCGATGAAAATTTCGTCCTGGCCGGACGTCTGGGCGACCGCCATGACCGAGTCCCCTTCCTCGATGCCCATCGCGATGATGCCGCCGCTCCGGGGATTACGGAACAGCGACAGGTCGGTCTTTTTGATGACACCGTGGCGGGTGCCCATCACGATGAACGCCTGGCCTTCTTCGACGGGGAACTCCCGGACAGCCAGTAGAGCTGCGATCCGCTCCCCTTCCTCCATCGAGACCAGGTTGGCAATCGCTTTACCGCGGCCGTCCGGCCCGACGTCCGGGATCTCGTGGACCCGCAGCCAGTATGCACGCCCCCGGTCCGAGAAGATCATGATGTAGGCGTGCGTTGACGCGACGAACAGGTGGGTGACGAAATCTTCCTCGCGGGTGCGCATCCCGATGCGCCCCTTGCCGCCGCGCGCCTGCTTGCGATACGAGGAGATCGCCGTCCGCTTGATATAGCCCGTGTTCGTCACGGTGATCGCCATGTCTTCCTCGGCGATCAGGTCCTCGATCCGGAATTCTCCGGACTCTTCGATGATCTCCGTGCGGCGTTCGTCGCCGAACTGCTCCTGCACCGCGCGCAGCTCGCGGACCACGATGTCGAGCAGCAGCTCATCGCTCGACAGGATCGCCCGCAGCCGCTCGATCGTCTTCAGCAGCTCCACCAGCTCGTCAACGATCTTCTGCCGCTCCAGCCCGGTGAGCCGCTGGAGCTGCATGTCGAGGATGGCCTGCGCCTGGACCTGCGTCAGGCTGAACTGTGTCATCAGGCCGTCCCGCGCCTCCGCCGGGTTCTTCGACCCGCGAATGAGCCTGATCACCTCGTCCAGGCGATCGAGGGCGATCTTGAGCCCTTCGAGGATGTGCGCCCGCGCTTCCGCCCGCCGCAGCTCGAACTCGGTGCGGCGTCGGACCACCTCGCGACGGAACCCGACGAACTGCTCGAGGATCTCGAGCAGGTTGAGCACGCGCGGCCGGCCGCCGACGATGGCCAGCATGATGATCCCGAAACTGGTCTGCAGCGGCGTGTGCTTGTACAGGTTGTTGAGGATGACTTCCGGCACCTCCCCGCGCTTCAGCTCGATGACGATGCGCAGGCCTTCCCGGTCGGACTCGTCGCGGAGATCGGCAATGCCTTCGATCGACTTCTCGCGCGCCAGCTCGGCGATCTTCTCGACCAATCTCGCCTTGTTGATCTGGTACGGAATCTCCGTCACGACGATCGACTGCCGCTCTCCCTTCGGGCTCGTCTCGACCGTCGCGCGCGCCCGGACGGTGATCGCCCCCCGACCGGTCTGATACGCCTGGAAGATCCCCTGCCTGCCGACGACGATGCCGCCGGTCGGGAAATCGGGACCGGGAACGGTGCGAAGGACATGGCGGAACTTCGCCTCGCGCGGTTCCTTTCGGTGCTCCACGAGCGCGATCGCGGCCGCAATGACCTCGTTCAGGTTGTGAGGGGGAATGTTGGTCGCCATCCCGACGGCGATGCCGGCGGACCCGTTCACCAGCAGGTTGGGGAACGGCGTCGGCATGACCGTCGGCTCCTCGGTGGTCTCGTCGAAGTTCGGGACGAAATCGACGGTCTCCTTGTCGAGGTCCGCCATCATCTCTTCGGCGATCGCCTTGAGACGCGCCTCCGTGTACCGGTAGGCGGCGGGCGGGTCCCCGTCCACTGATCCGAAGTTCCCCTGGCCGTCCACCAGCGGGTAGCGCATGTTGAAGTCCTGCGCCAGGCGGACGAGGGTGTCGTAGGCCGATGCGTCCCCGTGGGGGTGGTAGTTGCCGATGACTTCGCCGACGATCTTCGCGCACTTCCGGTATACGCGCGTCGACGTGAGCCCCATCTGCCGCATCGCGAAGAGCACGCGGCGGTGCGCGGGCTTCAGGCCGTCGCGCACGTCGGGCAGCGCTCGCCCGATGATTACGCTCATGGCGTAATCCATGTACGAGCGCTTCATCTCGTCTTCGATTGCGACGGGGATTCTGGTCGAGGATGGTTCCATCCTAGACATCCAGGTTCTTGACGTCGAGCGCGTTTTCTTCGATGAATCGACGGCGCGGTTCGACCTGGTCACCCATGAGGGTGGTGAACATGAGGTCCGCCTCCGTGTGATCCTCCGCGCGGACCTGGAGCAGCGTGCGCGCCTCCGGGTTCATCGTCGTCGCCCAGAGGGTCTCGGGGTTCATCTCGCCGAGGCCCTTGTAACGGTTGACCGCGATCCCCCGCTTGCCGGCGTCGATGAAGAACTCGACGAGTTCGTCGAGGCTCTCGACGCGCACGTCCGCGCCGCGGGCCTCCGCGCGCCGCGCTTTCGTGTCCGGCTTCGGTTCGGCGGCCAGCTTCGTGGCCTGGTCCACCGGCACGCCGCCGTGGGTCGTGCCGTCCGACGAGGCGGTCTGGTCGGGCGCCGCCTCCTCTTCGATGGGCGCCGTGGTGGCCACGATCATCGGCCCTTTCACGCCTTTCACGTCCTGGTAGCTGCCGAGCAGCGTCCGGAACTCGCCGGTGGTGACAAAGTCCAGATCGATCAGATACCTGCGCGGGTACCCCGTGCTGCGGTCCTGGACCGCGATCCCGTAGGCCTGGTGTTCCTCATCGGGCTGCACCGTCGCCGTTCTCGTGTCGGACGCGAGCGCGGAGGCAAGCCCCTCGACTTCGGCCTTGTTCGCAAAGAACGTGCGGTCGCGGGCGCTGCGATCCAGCAACTCGACGATGACCTCGCGCGAGAGGCCGCGCCGTTCGACGACTTGGACGTACTTCCGGAAGGCGATCAACTTCTGCAGCCGCCGCTCGAGCTCCGCCCCCGACAGTTGCGTACCATCGGGCAGCTTCACGATGCGCGACTCGGTGGCGCGCCGGACCAGGTACGACTCGAGCTCGCGCTCGTCCTTGATGAAGGTCTCGCTCTTCCCGCGCTTCACGCGGAAGAGGGGCGGCTGCGCGATGTAGACGTAGCCGCTGTCGATGAGCGCCTTCATCTGCCGGTAGAAGAACGTGAGGAGCAGCGTGCGGATGTGCGATCCGTCCACGTCCGCGTCCGTCATGATGATGACGCGGTGGTACCGCAGCTTCGCGAGGTCGAAATCCTCGGCGCCGATGCCGCACCCAAGCGCCGCGATCATCGTCTTGATCTCGTCGCTGCTGAGCATCTTGTCGAAGCGGGCGCGCTCGACGTTCAGGATCTTCCCCTTGATCGGCAGGATCGCCTGGAAGCGGCGGTCGCGTCCCTGCTTGGCGGAGCCGCCTGCTGACTCTCCCTCGACGATGTACAGCTCGCTCTGGGCGGGGTCGCGCTCCTGGCAGTCGGCCAGCTTGCCCGGCAGGGAACTGTTGTCCAGCGCCCCCTTGCGCCGCACGAGGTCCCGCGCCTTCCGGGCGGCCTCGCGCGCGCGCGCCGCGTCCACTGACTTCGCGACGATGCGCTTCGAAACGTTCGGGTTCTCCTCCAGGAACGCGCCGAGCCGATCGTTCACGACCGCCTCGACAATCCCCTTGACCTCGGTGTTCCCCAGCTTCGTCTTGGTCTGCCCCTCGAACTGCGGCCGCGGGATCTTCACGCTGACGATCGCCGTCAGCCCCTCCCGGATGTCGTCGCCGCTGATGCTCTCCTTCAGGTCCTTCGCGAGGTTGTTCTTCGACGCGTAGTAGTTGATCGTCCGCGTCAGCGCCGAGCGGAAGCCCGAAAGATGGGTGCCACCTTCGTGCGTGTTGATGTTGTTCGCGAAGGCGTAGATCGTCTCGGTGTATCCCTCGTTCCACTGCAGCGAGATCTCGACGTCGATCCCGTCCCGCTCGCCCCGCATGTAGATGGGTTTGTCGTGAACGGGCGCCTTGTTCTGGTTCAGGAACTTGACGAACGAGTTGATGCCCCCCTCGTAGTGGAACTTGTGGTTCTTGCCGTCCCGCTCGTCCTCGAGCGTGATCGTCACACCACCGTTGAGGAACGCCAACTCGCGCAGGCGCTGCGCCAGCGTGTCGAAACTGAACTCGGTGGTCTCGAAGATCTCCGGGTCCGGCTTGAAGGTGACCTTCGTGCCGCGCCGCTTCGTCGTCCCGGCGACCTCGAGGTCCCCCTGCGGCTTCCCGCGCTCGTACGACTGCTGGTACACCTGGCCGTTGCGCCAGATCTCGAGTTCCAGGGTTTCCGAGAGCGCGTTGACGACCGACACGCCGACGCCGTGCAGCCCGCCCGACACCTTGTAGCTCACGTTGTCGAACTTGCCGCCGGCGTGCAGCACCGTCAGGACTACTTCGGCCGCCGACTTGCCGCTCGCGTGACGGTCCACCGGGATGCCGCGTCCGTTGTCGATGACCGTTATGGATCCGTCGATGTGGATCGTGACGTTGACCTGATCGCAGTACCCGGCGAGGGCTTCGTCTATCGAGTTGTCGACGACCTCGTAGACCAGGTGGTGCAGTCCCAGCGGCCCCGTCGAGCCGATGTACATCGCGGGCCGCTTGCGGACGGCCTCCAGGCCCTCGAGGACCTTGATCTTGTCGGCGCCGTAGTCGTCGGCGGCTGCTGAATCTGGATACTGGTTGATATCGGGCTCAGGAACAGACATTCGGTCAGATACGCATCGGCATGATCACGTACGTGTAGTCGTAGCCCTCGGCGCCAACCGGCTTCATCACGGCCTGGCTCATTTCGTCCTTGAACTCGAGCGCCACGATCTCGGTCTCGACCACGCCGAGGAAGTCGAGGATGTACTGTGCGTTGAAACAGATCTGCATCGAGGGGCCCGCGTACTCGACCGTCAGCGCCTCGTGCGCCTCGCCGAACTCCGGGCTGCTCGACGCGATCTCGACCCTGCCCGTGTCTATCTGGAACCGGACCGCCCGCGATCGTTCGTTCGACATCAGCGCGACGCGGCGCACCGCGCTCGTCAGGCGATCCCGATCGAACTCGACACTCTTGTCGTTCGACTTCGGGATGACGCGCTCGAACGCCGGAAACTGGCCGTCGATCATCCGCGAGATCAGGAGCCGGCCGCCCACGTCGAAGAAGAGGTGGTTCTCCCCTTTCTCGAACGACACGTCCCCGTCGGCTTCGGCCAGGAGCTTGGCGAGCTCCGACAGGGTCTTGCGCGGCAGGATCACCCGCATCTCCTCGTCCGGTTTCCGCCCTTTCGGCAAGGCGCGGGGAACGGTGATCAGCGCCAGGCGATGGCCGTCGGTCGCGACGAGACTCATCCCGTCCCCCCGGATGATGAACTGCGCGCCGTTCAGGTAATACCTGGTGTCCTCGCCGGTAATCGCAAACTGCGTGCGGGTAATCATCTGCCGCAGTTCATCGCGCTTCAGCGTTTCCATCGCCCCGCGAGATTCCGGCATGGTCGGAAAGTCGTCGCGCGCCATCGTCTGCATGCGAGAGTCGAAGCGATCTGCCGCGACCTTTACGCCGTTGCGGTCCTCCTCGATGCGCACGTCCGTCTCGGGAAGCGCCCTGACGATCTCGTACAGTTTCTTGGCCGGCAGCGTGAGCGATCCCCCTTTGGCAACCGAGGCCCGGCACTGACTGCGAAGCCCGACCTCGAGATCGGTCGCGGCCATCCGCACGTGATCCCCTTCGGCCTCGATGAGCACGTTCGCGAGAATGGGAATCGTATTCTTGCGTTCGACGATTCCCTGGAAGAGCTGAAGCTCGCGGAGTAGATCATTCTTCGGTACGACGAGTTCCATTCTTGTCCTCGCGGGCGGCCCGCCGGGCGCGCCTTGTGCTACTCGCGTGTACTCTTGAGAATCATTCAGGGAAGTAGAAAGAAGAATTATATCAAGATCTAGGTGCTGTTGAAAAGCCAGCAAAGCCGTTTTTGTCCTTAAAAATCAGGCAATTACGCTGTGCACGAATCAGGGCCTCGACCACGCATGCCTTGGCCAGGTACGGTGCATGAATCCGACCTCAACCGGCATCCACAGAACGCCCACAGCCTCCCGTGAGGGCGCATGTGGAAAAGCCGAGAACGTCACCGGAATGACTCGATGAAGCCGTTGATCTGGGTGTTGAAACTCACGTCACGGCGGCGGAGTTCCTCGATCTTCCTGATCGAGTGAATCACCGTGGAGTGGTGCTTCCCCCCGAAGCTCTTGCCGATCTCGGGTAGTGACGCGTTGGTCAGCGACTTACAGAGATACATCGCAATCTGACGTGGCATGGCCACCGACTTGGCGTTGTTGCGCGATTTCAGGTCGGCCAGCTTGAGCTGGTAGAAATCCGACACGAACTTCTGAATCTGATCGATCGTGACCGCCTTCTCCTCGTGACCCAGGACCTTCCGCAGGACTTCCTGCGCGAGAGGGAGAGAGATCTCGCGGCCGGTGAGCGACGCATAGGCGATCAGACGTATCAAGGACCCTTCGAGCTCGCGAATGTTCGACTTGATCTTTCCAGCGATGTAAAGGGCCACGTCATCCGCGAGCGGCACCGCCTCGGCTTCCGCCTTGCGCTTGAGAATGGCGACCTTGGTCTCGAGGTCCGGAGGCTGGATATCGGCGATGAGGCCCCACTCGAAACGCGAGCGCAGCCGCTCTTCGAGCGAAGGAATCTCGTGCGGCGGGCAGTCGCTCGAGATGACGATCTGCTTCTGCGAGTCGTACAGCGAATTGAACGTGTGGAAGAACTCTGTCTGCGTCCCTTCCTTCCCCGCGAGAAACTGGATGTCGTCCACGAGCAGGATGTCCACGCTGCGATAGCGCTCGCGGAAGTCCAGGATCTTGTCGTAGCGCACCGCGTTGATCATCTCGTTCATGAAACGCTCGGACGAGATGTACGTCAGCTTCAGGCCGCGCGCGTTGGTGAGCACGTAGTGGCCGATCGCGTGCATCAGGTGCGTCTTGCCCAGGCCCACGCCGCCGTAGATGAAGAGCGGATTGTAGGAACGCGACGGCGCTTCAGCGACAGCGCGGCATGCCGCGTGCGCGAACTGGTTCGACGGCCCGACGATGAACGTATCGAAGGCGTAGCGAGGGTTCAGCCCTCCCGGACTCGTGATGGGCGGCTGATCGACGGGGGGCGCGGGAGGAGCGTCTTCGGCCGGTGGCGCGGGGGCGGTGAGCGCCGTGCCGTTGTCCACGACGAACCGAACGTCGGTGTCCTTCCGCCCCACCTCCGCCAGCGCCTCGTCGATGACGGCCGCATAGTGCTTGGGGAGCCAGTCGCGAAAGAGCGGGTTCGGCACCCCGACGGTGATGGTCGCTTCGCCGTCGGCGAGGAAGGCAGTGGGCTTGAACCAGGTCAGGAAGCTGTGCCGGTTGACCTTGTTCTCAATGCAGGTCAGGACCTGCTCCCAGATGTTCGTCCCGGTCATCGGCACCGCTTCCGCCCGACGTCCGCCCTGTTTTTCAGGCCTTTTCCACACCTTTTTCCACAGTTGTGGAAAACTTGGGGGGAGACCCTACGGGCGTCATCGGAGTTGGGGGACGCTCAATCTAGCACACTCCCCAGCAGGTTTGACAGCCCTCCAAAACGTCCGATATTATTTGGGTTTTCCTCACGGGCCGTAAACGAGTCCCCTGAAGACCAGCTATCGAAAGCGCAAGGCGAGCACCGGCAAATAAACGGCGAAAACCGCTCGCGGAGACACGAGGACAGACATGAAGAGGACGTTCCAGCCGAACAACCGCCGCCGCAAGCGGACCCACGGATTTCTCGTGCGGATGCGTACGAAGAACGGCCGGATCGTGCTGAAGCGGCGCCGCGCCAAAGGGCGCAAGCGCCTCGCGCTGTAAGCGAAGAACCAGTGAAGGGGTCCGACCCCGCTTCTTCCCGGACCTTCCGGCCCCACGAGCGGATTCGCCGTCGACCGGAGTTTCAGCGCGTCCACGAACAGGGGACCCGGACTTCTGGTCGGTATATGACGGCGCTCTTCCTCGCCAACGGCCTCCCGCACGACCGCCTTGGGATAGTCGCGTCGCGCCGGCTTGGCGGCTCGGTACAGAGGAACAGAGCTAAACGACTGATACGAGAGGTCTTTCGTCTGCAGAAGCGCAGTTCTCCCGGCTGGGATATCGTGATCATCCCGCGTCCCGAGCTGCTGGATGCCGACCTACCCTCCCTCGAAGCTGATTTCCGCGGCATCTGGCAGCGCCATGCAAAGCGAGCAGTCTCCTAACGTCCCGGCCCGCGTCGCGCTGGCGTGCCTCAGAGTGTACAAACTGTTATTTTCACAACTATTTGCGGGATCGTGCCGATTTCTGCCGACCTGCGCGGACTACGCCTCCGAGGCCATCGCCCGGCATGGCGTCCTGCGCGGTAGCTGGCTTGCGGCGAGACGTCTCAGCCGGTGTCACCCCCTGTGCGAAGGGGGGCACGACCCGGTGCCTGTGGCTCGATGGAAAAACGGGTACTGATAGCCGTACTTCTCTCGTTCCTGGTGATTTACATCTACCAGGCGCTCATTCCCGCCCCGCCGCCCGCGCGGCCGGCGCCGGCGGCGACTCCTGCCCCGGCACCTCAGGTTCAGCCGGCGCCCGCGACGCCCGGCACGCCAACCCCCACGACCGAGCCGCCCGCGCCACCGGCGCAACCGCTGGTTGCTGACGCGGTCGCCCGCGACATCGTGCTCGAGAACGAGGCGGTCCGCGCAGTGTTCACCACGCGAGGCGGCGTGCTGAAGCAGTGGACGCTCAAGCACTATCAGGATGGCGGCCGGCCGCTGGAACTGGTCCCATTGGATCTTCCCGCCGGCATCCGCCGCCCATTCGACCTGTCGTTCGACGAGCCAGCGCTTGGCGCGACCCTGTCCGCCGCATTGTTCAGGCCGACGCTCGGGGGGGCCGGCCAGAACCGGTCGCTCACACTCGACTACCAGGACCAGTCGGGCATACGCGCGCGAAAGGTCTTTGCGCTGGGAACGCACCCGTTCGTCGTCACGTTCTCGATTGCGGCGCACCAGGGGGAGCGGGCCCTGAACCCGGTCGTCAGTTTCGGACCCGCCCTCGGCAACGGACGCGACGTGACGGGATCCGGCACGTACACGTTGCCGCGCGCCATCTTCTCGAAGGAGAGAGATGTCACGCGCGTCTCGGCAGGCGACCTGGCTGCGCCGCGGATCGAAGAAGGCACGTTCGACTTCGCCGGGGCGGACGATCACTACTTCATGTCGGCGGTCCTGTTGCCGCGCAAGCCGCTTCGCGTCGAGTACCGCCGGCTGGACATCGCGGGCTCGACCGAGGCCGAGGCGCGGCAGTTCGTGCAGTACACGGCGCGGTTCGCGTCGACGCCGGAGAACGAGCGGCTCTTCCTCGGTCCGAAGGACTTCGACGTGCTCGCCGCGGTGGACCGCAACCTGACGCGCGCCGTGGACTTCGGCGTGTTCGCGTGGCTCGTGGTGCCGCTGCTGCGCGCGCTCAAGTGGGTCAACGCCGGCATCGGGAACTACGGGTGGTCGATCATCATCCTGACCGTGCTCATCAACCTGGTGATGTTCCCGCTGCGCCACAAGAGCGTGGTCTCCATGCGGAAGCTCCAGGAGATCCAGCCGCAGGTCAAGGCCATTCAGGATCGCTACGCGAAGCTGAAGATGACCGACCCGGCGCGGCAGAAGATGAACGTGGAGATGATGAACCTCTACCGGGAGAAAGGGGTCAACCCGGCGAGCGGCTGCGTGCCGATGCTATTGACTTTCCCGGTGCTCTTCGCGTTTTATGCCTTGCTCTCGGTGGCGATCGAGCTGCGCGGCGCGCCGTGGATCTGGTGGATTCGGGATCTCTCCCTTCACGATCCGTTCTACGTCACGCCGATCCTCATGGGCGGCACCATGTTCTGGCAGCAGAAGCTGACGCCAATGAACGTCGATCCGGTGCAGCAGAAGATCTTCATGCTGACGCCGATCATGTTCACGTTCTTCTTTCTGTGGGCGCCAGCCGGCGTGGTGCTCTACTGGCTCGTGAGCAATCTCTGGGCGATCGGGCAGCAACTCGTGACCAACCGGCTGATCGGGCCTCCGCCGCAGCACGCGGTGCGGCCGGCCGCGGAACGCAAAGTCAAGAAGGTCGGATCGGGCAAGACCGACCAGGCGCGCTGAAAAACCATGGCGAACGATCTCAAGGAGAAGCTGACCGCATTCCTCACGCAGGTGACCAGCGCGATGGGGCTTCACCTGCAGGTCAAGTTCGAGGATCACCCTGACCACACGCGCGTCGATCTCGAAGGCCCGGGCGGCGAGGTGCTGCTGCGCCGGAAGGGGGAGGCACTCGACGCGCTGCAGCACATCGTGAACACCGCGTTCCGCCGGGGCCCTGACGGCGACCATCATTTCGTGGTCGACTGCCTGGGCTATCGAAAGAACAAAGAGCTCGAGCTGCGGCAGATGACGCAGTACCTGATCGATCGCGCGAAGACGACGCGGGAGCCGCAGGAGATCGGGCCGCTCAATCCATTCCATCGCCGGCTCGTTCATCTCCAGGTGGCCGAGGACCCGCACGTCTCCTCGGAGAGCGTCGGCGATGCGTTTCTGAAGACCGTCATCATCAGTGTGAAAAAGTAGGGGCAGAGGCCAGAGGCCAGAGGCCAGAGGCCAGAGGCCAGAGGCCAGAGGGCAGAGGCCAGAGGCCAGAGGCCAGAGGCCAGAGGTCAGGACCGGGTACCACGAGCGGATGGCTTTGCCGGAAGACACGATTGTTGCCGTCGCGACGCCGCCCGGGCGGGGCGGGCTGGGCATCGTTCGGTTGAGCGGGCCCGGCGCTCGTCCGATCGCGGCAGGTCTCGTGGCAGAACCCGCCGAGTTGCACCCACGCCACGCCACCTTCACGCGGCTCTCCCTGGACGGCCGCCGGCCCGTCGATCACGCGGTCATCACGTTCTTTCAAGCGCCCGCCTCCTACACCGGCGAAGACGTCGTCGAGATCAGCGCACACGGAAGCCCCGTGCTGCTGCGCGAGATTGTGGAGGCTGCGGTCGCGGGCGGCGCCCGGCTGGCGGGGCCCGGTGAGTTCACGCTTCGAGCGTTTCTGAACGGCCGCATCGACCTGGTGCAGGCCGAAGCGGTGAGCGACCTGATTGCGGCGACGACGCCGCTGCAGGCGCGCGCGGCGTTCGATCAGCTGGACGGCACCCTGACGGCGCGCATCGAGGCGATTGACGGCCGGCTGATGGACGTGATCGCTCCGCTCGAGGCATCGCTCGATTTTCCGGAAGAGGGCTACCACTTCATCGCGCCCGCCGAAACGGCCGAACGACTTGGCGCGATTGCCGCCGACGTCAACGCGCTTGTCGAAGAGGGACGACGCGGGCGCCTGATTCGCGAGGGGATCACCGCCGCAGTCGTGGGGCGTCCGAACGTCGGCAAGTCGAGCGTGTTCAACCGGCTGGCCGGCGCGGACCGCGCGATCGTGACGGAGAGCCCCGGCACCACGCGAGATCTGATCACGGAGGGCGTGGAGATCGAGGGGATTCCGGTCACGCTCGTGGACACGGCCGGACTGCGCGACGCGGCGGACGCGGCGGAGGCGGAAGGCGTCAGGCGCGCGCGCCGAAGCGTCGGCGCGGCCGAGTTGCTCATCGTCGTGCTCGACGGCAGCGAGCCGCTACGCGAGGCGGACGCGTCGGTGCTGCACGAGACGAAGGAGCGCCGGCGGGTCGTGGCGGTGAACAAGAGCGATCGTCCCGAGGTGTGGAATGGCCACGCGGTGCCCGCGCACGTTCGCGTCTCCGCGAAGACCGGCGAGGGGTTCGCGGATCTGCGGCGCGCTATCGCCCGCGCTGCGGGCGCCGGCAGCGCACGCGAGCCGGCGGCGATCACGAACGTTCGCCACATTGCGCTCCTCGAGCGCGCGGGGGAGGCGATCGCGCGCGCCCGCGCATCGGCCGCGGATGGCGCCAGCGAGGAGCTCGTGCTCGCGGACCTCCACGACGCGCGCGGCGCGTTCGAGGACGTGACCGGACGGCGATCCGCGGACGATCTGCTGAACGAAATCTTCGGCAGGTTTTGTATTGGAAAGTAATTGTCATTTGAAAGAACACTACAACGTAATCGTAGTTGGCGCGGGGCACGCGGGATGCGAGGCTGCGTGGGCGGCCGCGCGCATCGGGCGGCGCGTCGGCCTGTGCACGCTCTCTTCCGGGACCGTGGCCCATATGCCGTGCAACCCCGCGATCGGGGGCACCGCGAAAGGGCACCTCGTTCGCGAGATCGACGCGCTCGGCGGCCTCATGGGGCTCGCGATCGACGCGACGGGCATCCAGTTCAGGCTGCTCAACAGGAGCCGCGGGCCGGCGGTCTGGTCACCGCGCGCCCAGGCGGACAAGCGCCGCTACAGCGCGTGGATCAGGGAGCGTTTGGAGCGCGAGCGGAACATCGAGTGGATCTTCGGGAAAGCGGGGCGGATTCTCACCCGGGCGGGCCGAGTCAACGGCCTCGCGCTCGAGGACGGCTCAGCGTTCTCGTGCGACGCGTTGGTCGTCACGACCGGGACGTTCTTGAATGGGTTGATCCACATCGGCCCGGAGCAGCACGTGGCGGGGCGCGCCGGCGAGCCCGCCTCCTGCGAGCTGTCGGCTTCGCTCAAGTCTCTCGGGTTCCGATGGGGACGCCTCAAGACAGGCACGCCGCCGCGCCTGCACCGCGAGAGCATCGATTTCTCGCGATTCGAGCCGCAGCCGGGCGACGATCCCATCGTGCCCTTCTCGTTCACGAGCGGCCGCCTCGAACGCGAGCAGATTCACTGCCACGTGCTCTACACGAACGATCGCGCGCACGATCTCGTGCGCCGGAACATCTCGCAGTCGCCGTTGTACAACGGCCAGATCTCCGGCATCGGCCCGCGCTACTGTCCATCGTTCGAGGACAAGGTGATGCGCTTTGCCGACAGGGAACGTCACCAGCTTTTTCTCGAGCCGGAGGGGGCGGACGTGGACGAAATCTACGTCAACGGCCTCTCCACGAGCCTGCCGCGCCAGATCCAGACCGAACTCGTGCACGCGTTGCCCGGGCTGGAGGACGCCGTCATGATGCGTCCCGGCTACGCAGTGGAGTACGACTTCGTCCAGCCAACGGAGCTGCGGCAGACGCTCGAGACGAAGCAGCTCGGCGGCCTGTTCCTCGCGGGCCAAATCAACGGCACATCGGGGTACGAAGAGGCTGCGGCCCAGGGGCTTATCGCAGGCATCAACGCGGCACAGGCCGTCACCGGCGGCGCGCCGGTCATTCTCCGGCGCGACGAGGCGTACATCGGCATTCTCGTTGACGACCTGACGACGCGCGGCTGCCTGGAGCCGTACCGGATGTTCACGTCGCGAGCCGAACACCGGCTGCTGTTGCGCATCGACAACGCGGACCTGCGGCTCACGCCGCGCGGCCGCGAAGCCGGCCTCGTGGACGATGTTCGATGGGAGCGGTTCGAGGCGAGACGGGCGCGCTACGATCGGAATCGAGCGCGGCTCGAAGGGGCCACCGTGACGCTCGGCGCCGAGCGGGTTCGCGCAGCGCAGGCCCTGAAACGGCCGGAAATCACGCTGAAAGACCTGTACGCCTCCGGCGCGATCTCGCTGGAAACGGTCGCGGAGGACGAAGATCTCGATCGCAGCAGCGTTGAGACCGACCTGAAGTACGAGGGCTACCTGAAACGACAGCGTGGCGATATCGCGCGATCGCGGAAGTACGAGTCGCGGGCGATTCCGGACGGTTTCGCGTATCGCGGGTTGCCGGGTCTTTCCCGCGAGATCGTGCAGCGCCTGGACGAAATCAGGCCCGGCACGCTGGGGCAAGCCGGACGAATTCCCGGAGTGACCGCGGCGGCGGTCGCGCTCCTGGCGCGGCACCTGGAACGTCGTACACTCCTGACCCGAGACGCGGCGACGAATGCGCCGCTCGGGCCGGAGTTCACGGGTTGACCTCAAAGGAATTCACCCAGCGTCTGACCCGTCGTGCGAAGCGCGCCGGCGTCCCTGTCGCGCCGGAGCTCGCGCAGAAGCTGTGGGTGTACTTCGACCTTCTCTTCCGCTGGAACACGAAGATCAACCTGACCTCGCTGTCCCCGGAGAAACCGGACGAAGCGATTGACCGCCTGATAATCGAGCCGCTCGTGGCTGCCACGGAACTGATGGCGTCCGGCTTACGCCACATTGACATCGGCTCCGGCGGTGGTTCACCGGCGCTGCCAATCAAGTTGGCGGCTCCGCAGACGAAGTTGGTAATGGTCGAGTCAAAGGCGCGCAAATCTGCGTTCCTGCGTGAAGCCTTGAGACATTTAGCGATCGACGCGGCGGTCGAGACTGCGCGGTTCGAAGAACTGCTGGCAAGACCCGACCTGCACGAGGCGTTCGACGCGCTGACCATGCGGGCCGTGAAGACCGAGGCGAAAACCCTCGCAAGCCTGCAGGCGTTCGTCCGGCCCGGCGGCCGGATTCTCCTGTTCAGGCGGGCCGGGTCAGAGCGCCAGCCTGCCTGGCTCGCGCCTCCCCTCCGCTCGACCCGGACGATACCCCTCATCCCAGGCTCCGAGCTGGCTGTGCTGGAAAAACTGAGAATCCCGTAGTAGGGTGTTCCACGTGGAACGCGCTAGCCACGGTTCCACGTGGAACAGAATAGGTCAATCAACAGAAAATGGCCGCCCGGATCATCGCCGTCGCCAACCAGAAAGGGGGCGTCGGCAAGACCACAACAGCCATTAACCTCGCGGCTTCATTGGCTTTAGCGGATCAGCGCGTCCTTGCCGTGGACCTCGATCCGCAGTCCAATCTCACCAGCGGTATCGGCCTGAAAGGACGCGCCGCAGAAGCGGGGACAGTCTATCAGGCTCTCACGGAGGCGGACGAATTTCCCGACCCGCGCTCCTACGTCGTGCGGTCCTCACTGAAAGGCCTCGACCTGATCCCTGCCGATCGAAATCTGACCGGCGCGGAGGTCGAGCTCGTCGGCCTCGAACACCGCGAGTCGCGGCTGCGCGGGCTGATTGAAGCGCTGCGCGGCGAGTACGATTACATCTTCATCGACAGTCCGCCGTCGCTTGGCCTCCTGACGCTCAACGCGCTGGTCGCCGCCGATGCCGTCCTCATCCCGATCAACTGCGAGTACTTCGCGCTCGAGGGTCTCGCGGAGCTGGTCTCGACGCTCAAGCGCGTGCGCGCGGCGCTCAACCCCACGCTCGACATCGAGGGTGTGCTGCTGACGATGTACGACGAGCGCACGAACCTGGGACAGCAGGTCGCGCGCGACATCCGCGGCTATTTCCAGGAGAAGGTGTTTCGCACGGTGATCCCGCGCAACATCCGGCTCGGCGAGGCGCCCAGCCATGGCGTGCCCGTGATTCTGTACGACGTGAAGTCGCGCGGCGCCGAGGCCTACCTCGCGCTCGCGCGCGAGGTACTCGCAAAACGCGGTGCGCCCATCGCTCCGGCCGCGGCCGCGCACGAGGGAGACAGGTGATGGTGGAAAAACGCCAGGCGCTCGGGCGCGGACTGAGCGCGCTCATTCCCGAGGCCATCGCGTCGGGACCGGCACCCGCGCCGCCGCGGCCGTCCGGCAAACCGATCGATGTCGATCTCGACCTGCTCCGCCCCAACCACTTTCAGCCGCGCGTGCACATGGACGATCAGCGTCTGGACGAGCTCGCGCAATCGATCCGCGCGAACGGTGTCATCCAGCCGATCGTGGCGCGCCGGCGCGAGGGAGGGTACGAGATCATCACGGGCGAGCGCCGCTGGCGCGCCGCGCAGCGCGCCGGCGTTCTCCGCGTGCCCGTCGTCGTCCGCGATGTGCCGGACGAAAAGCTGCTCGAGACGGCGCTCATCGAGAACATCCAGCGCGAGGACCTCAACGCCGTCGAGGAGGCGCGCGCGTATCAGCGCCTCGCGACGGAGTTCAAGATGACGCAGGAACAGATCGCGACCGCGGTCGGGAAGGAACGCTCGACCATCGCGAACGTGCTGCGGCTGCTCAAGCTGCCGGACGATGTCGTGACGCAGCTCTCGCGCGGCGACCTGACGATGGGACACGCCCGGGCGCTCCTCGGCATCGAGGATGCCGCAGCGCTGCGCCGCGCGGCGCGCGAAGTGGTCGATCGAAAGCTGTCGGTCCGGGATACCGAGCTGCTCGTGCGCCGCCTGACGTCCCCCCGCTCGTCGCGCGGCAGGGACGCGCGCGAGGTGGACGCGAATACGCGTGCGGCCGAGGAGAAACTGCGGTTTGCCCTCGGCACGCGCGTGCGGATCGCACGAAAAGGCGCGGGAGGACGCCTCGAGATCGAGTTCAAGGACGAGGAGGAGCTGCAACGACTGTACGAACTGCTCACCGGAGAGTAGTTCACCTCTGGGGTCTCGAAGATGAACAAGCGTCTCACTGACTACGCCGCCTGCGCCGGTTGAGCGAGCAAGCTCGCCGCCGGCGAGCTCGCTCAGGTGCTGAGCGGCCTGCCCGCACCCGCTGACGACCGTGTCCTGGTGGACTTCAGGACCGCGGACGATGCGGGTGTGTACCGGTGGGAGTCCGGGCCGGCGCTCGTGCAGACGGTCGATTTCTTCACGCCGATCGTGGACGACCCGTTCATCTACGGTCAGATCGCCGCGGCGAACGCCGTGAGCGACATCTACGCGATGGGAGGCAGGCCGCTGACGGCGCTGGCGATCGCCGGGTTTCCGCTCGCCGGCGGCCCGGACACGTCCACGATCCAGGCGATCTTCCGCGGCGGGCACGAGAAGCTGCGCGAAGCGGGGGTGGCGCTGCTCGGCGGGCACACCGTACAGGATCCGGAGATCAAGTTCGGCTACGCCGTCAGCGGCGAGATCGATCCGTCGCGCGTGTGGCGCAACCGCGGCGCGCAACCTGGCGACGCGCTGCTCCTCACCAAACCGCTGGGCACCGGGGTGATCGCAACGGCGCTGAAGTTCAATCGCGCGCCCGACGCGGTCGTTCGCGCGGCAATCGACTCGATGGTCGCGTTGAACCGCGCGGCCGCCGACGTGCTGCGCGCCGAAGCGCCCGGCGTCGTTCACGCCTGCACCGACATCACGGGCTACGGGCTGATCGGGCACGGGATGGAGATGGCCATCGCGAGCGGGTGCTCGATCCGCATCGAGCTCGATCGCGTCCCGCTGCTGCCCGGCGCGCAGGAACTGGCGGCGAAAAACCTGCCCGGTGGCGGGCGCACGAACCAGGAGTACTTCGGGCCGCGGGTGCACGCGCGCGGCGACGACCCCGACCGCCTCACGCTGCTCTACGACCCGCAAACCTCTGGAGGACTGCTAATTGCCGTGTCGCCCACGGCTTCGACCGCTGTGCGGGATCGGCTCGCCCGCGCGGCCGTTCCCGCCGTCCTCGTCGGGACCGTCGAACCTCGCTCAGACCAGCTCGTGATCGTCGTCTGATCTCGCCCGTTCGCGGTCGAGCGCGGCCGCTGCCTATGGTATAAATTGATGTTTTGTCCGGCCGCGAAAGATGCGGCCGGAAGGAGAGCGCGTGCTTCCGGACTTGACGGTGTTCTGGGTCATCTTCTTCGTGCTGTTGCTCTCGGTGATCCTGGACCGCCTGCTGCTCCGGCCGATCGCGCGCGTGATGCAGCAGCGCGAGCGCGCAATCCAGTCTGCCCGGAAGCTGGCGGAGGACGCGGCCGGGCGCGCCGCTGCCGCCACCGCGGAGTTCGAACGGCGCACCGCCGAAGCCCGGAGCGAAGTGTACAAGCAGATGGACGAGATGCGGCGCACCGCCCTCGAGCAGCGGCAACAGATGCTCACCGAGACGCGCGCCGAAGTCGAACGGACCGTGGCTGACGCGTCGGCCCGCGTGAAAGCGGAGGCCGAGGCGGCCCGCCAGAAATTGAGCCAGGAGGCCGAGTCGCTGGGGACCGCGGCCGCGGAACGGATCCTTGGCCGCCGCGCTTCCTGACCCCCGTCGCAGGACACTCGTGGCCGCTCAGAGAACCATCCACAGATGTGTCGTGACGCTGCTCGCCTTGCTGGTGAGCGCCGCCTCGCTGTCTGCGTCGCCACAGCCGCACGAGCGCGCGGCCGGTGAACGCCAGCCGGCGTCCGGCCAGCATGCCCAACCCGCTCAGCCCGAAGCGGGGGGCAGGGAAGGCGCTGTGGCCGAAGCGCACACGGCCGAGGCCGAGCACGAAGAAAGCCTCCTGACCACGCTCGCGCGCGTCGCGAACTTCGCGATTCTCGTGGGTGCGCTGGCGTATTTCCTTCGGAGCCCGATTGCCGGATACCTGCGCTCGCGCGGGGACGAGATCCGGGCGGAGCTGGTCCAGGCGGGCGAGATGCGCCGCACGGCGGAACTGCAGCTCGCCGAGGTCGATCGCCGGATGCAGGCGCTTCCGGGGGAACTGGACGCGCTCCGGACGCGCGGGGCGGAGGAGATCGCGGCCGAGGAACAGCGCATTCGCTCGGCCGCCGACGCGGAGCGGGCACGGCTCCTGGAGCAGATGCGACGCGACGTGGAACTCCAGGTGCGCATCGCCAGGCGCGCGCTGATGGAGGAAGCCGCGGCGCTCGCGACGTCGGTCGCGCGCGAGCGGATCACGTCGGTGATGACCCAAGACGATCAACTGCGGCTCATCGACCGCTACGCGACGCAGCTGGGGGGCGCGCGATGACGAACCGCGCCGCCGCCACGCGGTACGCCCGCGCGCTGTTCGATGTCGTGCTGAAAGAGGGAGACCCGCAGCGGGCCGGCTCGGACCTCGCGGCGTTCAGCGACATCCTGACCGGCAACGCGGCGCTGCACCGCGTCCTCGTCAATCCGGCCATCCCGCCCGCGCGGAAGCGCGCCGCCATGGAGGCAATGCTCGCGAAGGCGGGTGAGATTACTCCCGCGGTGGCAAAGCTGTTCCTCCTCCTGGCGGAGCGCGATCGCCTCGGGATCGTCGCTGAGGTCGTCCAGGCGTACCGCGTGCGGCTGCTGCAGCACCAGCACATCGTGCAGGCCGAGGTGACCACGGCCGTGCCGCTGCCCGAGGACCGACGAGCCGCCCTTGAATACGGTCTCGCCAGCGTGACCGGCCAGCGCGTGACGCTGACCGTGCGCGTCGATCCCGCGATCATCGGCGGCGCGGTGACGCGCGTGGGCAGCACGGTGTACGACGGCAGCATTGTCCGGCAGCTCGAGCGCTTGAGGGAACAGCTCGCCGCCGGCGCCTAGAGGCTAGAGGACGGGTGGATGAACATCAAAGCTGAAGAGATTTCCAAAATCATCCGCGATCAGATCGGCAGCTACGCCGTCGAAGTGGATGTGGCCGAGGTGGGGACGGTGGTGTCGATCGGCGACGGCATCGCCCGGCTGCACGGCGTCGAGCGCGCGATGGCGGGGGAGATGCTCGAGTTCCCCCACGGCGTGTTCGGCATCGCCCTCAACCTCGAGGAGGAGAGCGTCGGGGTCGTGCTCCTCGGCGAGTACCAGGAGATCCGGGAAGGGGACCAGGTCAAACGAACGGGACGGATCATCTCGGTTCCGGTCGGCGAGGAGTTGCTCGGCCGCGTCGTCAACGCCGTGGGGCAGCCGATCGACGGGAAGGGCCCGATCGCGACGCGCCAGGTCGCGCCGATCGAGCGGCTCGCGCCCGGGGTCGTGGACCGGCAGCCCGTGAAGGAGCCGCTGCAGACCGGCCTCAAGGCGATCGACTCGATGGTGCCGATCGGGCGCGGGCAGCGCGAGCTGATCATCGGCGATCGGCAGACGGGCAAGACGGCGCTGGCGCTCGACACGATCATCAACCAGCGCAGCCGCGACGTCATCTGCATCTACAACGCGATCGGGCAGAAACAGTCGACCGTGGCGCAGGTGGTGCGGACGCTCGAGGAGTTCGACGCGATGCGCTACACGATCGTGGTAGCGGCCTCCGCGTCGGACCCGGCGCCGATGCTGTACATCAGCCCGTACGCGGCGTGCGCGATGGGGGAGTACTTCCGCGACAGCGGGCGTCATGCGCTGTGCGTGTACGACGACCTGTCGAAGCACGCGCAGGCATACCGGGAAATCTCGCTCCTGCTGCGGCGGCCGCCGGGGCGCGAGGCCTATCCCGGGGACGTGTTCTACCTGCACTCGCGGCTGCTCGAGCGGGCGGCGAAGCTGCGCAACGAGCTGGGCGGCGGCTCGCTGACGGCACTGCCGATGATCGAGACGCAGGCCGGGGATCTGTCGGCGTACATCCCCACGAACGTCATCTCGATCACCGACGGCCAGATCTTTCTCGAGACAGATCTGTTCCATCAGGGCGTGCGCCCCGCCATCAACGTCGGCAACTCCGTGTCGCGGGTCGGCGGCTCGGCGCAGGTGAAAGCGATGCGCCAGGTTGCCGGGTCGCTGCGCCTGGACCTGGCCCAGTACCGCGAGCTGGCTGCATTCGCGCAGTTCGGCAGCGACCTGGACAAGGCCACGCAGGCGCAGCTCAATCGCGGCGCCCGGCTGGTCGAGATCCTGAAGCAGCCGCAGTATCAGCCGCTGCCGGTTGAAAAACAGGTCGTCATCATCTTCGCAGGCACGAACGGGTTCCTCGATCCGATCCCGGTCCCGGAGGTGCGCCGCTACGAAAAGGATCTCTACCGGTTCCTCGAGACGCGCCGCCCGGGGATCCTGACGGGGATTGCCGAGAAGAAGCAGATCGACGACCAGCTCAAGGGAGAGCTGCAGGCGGCGCTGAAGGAATTCGCGGGCGACTTCAAGGCGGCGGCTGGAGCGGCCGCGTAGCATGCCGTCCCTCATCGACCTCCGCCGCCGGATCCGCGCCGTCAAGTCGACGCAGCAGATCACCAAGGCGATGAAGATGATCGCGGCCTCGCGGCTGCGCAAGGCGCAGGAGCGTGTGGTCAACGCGCGGCCGTTCGCGGGCGACATGCTGCGGGTGTTGAACGACGTGGCGGCGCGCGTGGAATCGGGCGCGCACCCGCTGCTCGACCAGCGCCCGCCCGGCGGCCGCATCCTGCTCGTCGTCATCACGGCGGACCGCGGGCTGTGCGGCAGCTTCAACAGCAACATCATCAAGGGCGCCGGACAGTTCATCGCGAAGCAGGACCAGGGAGACGTGGCGCTCGGGCTCGTGGGACGCAAGGGACGGGACTTCTTCCTGCGCCGCGCCTTCGACGTGCGGTTCGAGCACATCAACGTCTTCCAGCGGCTGAAGTACCCGGACGCGCAGGCGATCGCGCGCGCGGCGATCGAGGATTTCACCTCGCGCGCGGCCGACCAGGTGTACCTGGTCTACAACGAGTTCAAGTCGGTGCTGCAGCAGCGCGTCGTGGTCGAGAGGCTTCTGCCGATCCCCCGGCTGGACGAACCGATCCCCGAGGGGGAAGAGACGGTGGCGACCGTGGACTACATCTACGAGCCGGGGCCGGAGCAGATCTTCGCCGACCTGCTGCCGCGCCACGTCGAGATCCAGGTCTGGCGCGCGCTGCTGGAGTCGTCCGCGGCGGAGCACGCCGCGCGGATGACGGCGATGGACACCGCCACCAAGAACTCTGCGGAGATGATCGACCAGCTGACGCTGTACATGAACAAGCTGCGGCAGGCGGCGATCACACGCGAGATCATCGAGGTCGTGTCGGGCGCGCAGGCGCTGTGACGCGGAGAGTCGGGAGCCTGTGAATGAATCGCTCGTCCGCGGCGAGCGAGCGTCGCGAGCGAGCCACGCGAGGGGAGCGGGGCATAAGGGGTCCCCGCGAGCGAGCGTGTAAGGGAGTTCGGGGGACGAAGTCCCCCGAGAAAAAAGGACCAACATGGCAGATCAGAGAACGGGCCGGGTCGTCCAGGTCATCGGCCCGGTGGTGGACGTGGAGTTTGAGAGCGGGCTGCCCAGCATCTACACCGCGCTCCGGATCGTCTCCGACGAGGGGGCGACCGAGAAGATCGACGTCATCGCCGAGGTCGAACAGCATCTCGGCGAGAACCGCGTGCGCGCGGTGTCGATGAAGCCGACCGACGGCATGCAGCGCGGAATGCGCGTGATCGACACCGGGGGGCCCATCTCGATGCCGGTCGGGCCCGAGACCCTCGGGCGGGTGCTGAACGTGCTCGGCGAGCCGGTGGACTTCCCCGACCGGCCGGTGCGCGCGAAGGAGCGCTGGCCCATCCATCGCCATGCTCCGACGCTCGAGCAGCAGTCCACCGAGCTCAAGATGTTCGAGACGGGCATCAAGGTGGTGGACCTCCTCGAACCGTACCTGCAAGGGGGCAAGATCGGCCTGTTCGGCGGCGCGGGTGTCGGCAAGACCGTCATCATCCAGGAGCTCATTCACAACATCGCGACGAAGCACGGCGGCGTCTCCGTGTTCGGCGGCGTCGGCGAGCGCACGCGCGAGGGGAACGATCTCTGGCTCGAGTTCCAGGAGAGCGGCGTCATCGACGTCAACGACCCAGCCAAGTCGCGCGCCGCGCTGGTCTACGGCCAGATGACGGAGCCCCCGGGGGCGCGGCTCCGCGTCGGGTTGAGCGCGCTCACCGTCGCCGAGTACTTCCGCGACGCGGAAGGCAAGGACGTGCTCCTGTTCATCGACAACATCTTCCGCTTCACACAGGCGGGGTCGGAGGTCTCCGCGCTCCTGGGCCGGATGCCGTCCGCCGTCGGCTACCAGCCGACGCTGCTGACCGAAATGGGGGAGCTGCAGGAGCGCATCACGTCCACGAAGAAGGGTTCAATCACGTCGGTGCAGGCGATCTACGTGCCGGCGGACGACTACACGGATCCGGCGCCGGCGACGACCTTCGCGCACCTGGACGCGACGACAAACCTGTCGCGCGCGATCGTCGAGCTGGGCATCTATCCGGCCGTCGATCCGCTGGCGTCCACGTCGCGTATCCTCGATCCGCGCATCCTCGGCGACGAGCACTACGGCGTGGCGCGGTCGGTCAAGCAGATCCTCCAGCGCTACAAGGACCTGCAGGACATCATCGCGATCCTCGGCATCGACGAGCTGTCCGAGGAAGACAAGCTCACCGTCGCCCGGGCGCGCAAGATCCAGAAGTTCCTGTCGCAGCCGTTCTTCGTCGCGTCGCAGTTCACGGGACGCGACGGGCGGTACGTGCCGATCGCCGACACGGTGCGCGGGTTCAAGGAAATCGTCGAGGGGCGCCACGACGACATCCCTGAGCAGGCCTTCTACATGATGGGCACCATCGAGGAGGTTGTCGAGGAGGCCAAGAAGATGCGGGCCGCTGCCTAGATCCGGCAACCCCATGGCTGTTCCACGGATTCCCGAGAGGCTTTCGCTCCACATCGTCACGCCGGAGCACTCGCTCGTTCACGAGGAGGTGGACGAAGTGGTGATGCCCGGCGCCGACGGGTATTTCGGCGTGCTGCCGGGGCACACGCCGCTGCTCACGTCGTTGCAGGTCGGCGTGCTGTGGTATCGCAAGGGGCAGGAGAAGGTCTTTCTCGCGGTCGCCTTCGGGTTCGCGGAGGTCATGCCGGACCGCGTGATGATCCTGGCGCAGGTGGCCGAACGGGCCGAGGACATCGACGTGACGCGCGCGCAGTCCGCGCACGACCGGGCGGAGCAATACCTGTCCCGTCCGACGAGCGAGGTCGATTTCGAGCGCGCGCGGATCGCGCTGCTGAAGTCCCTCACCCGCCTGCAGGTGTCCACCAGGGCCAGGACACGGGCCTGAAGCATGCGCGTGTCCTGGGCGGCGTTGTCCCACCCCGGCCTCCGGCGTCACAGCAACGAAGACATGTGGTCTGCCCGGCCCGACCTCGGCCTGTTCGTCGTGGCTGACGGCATGGGAGGGCACGTGGCTGGCGAGGTCGCCTCGCGCCTTGCGGTCGAGGCGATCGAGGCGTTCACGTCGGAGACCGCGTCGGTGGACCGTCACCGCACCTGGCCCTTTCCGTACGACCCCGAGATCAGCGCGAATGCCAACAGGCTGAAGGCCGCGCTGCGCATCGCGAACCGCCGCATCGCCACCGCGGCCGCCGACGCGAGCGACCTGCGTGGCATGGCGACCACGGCGTGCGCGATCATCGTGGACGCGCCCACGGTGTCGGTGGCGCACGTGGGCGACAGCCGCGTCTACCTGCTCCGCGGCGAGGACCTGCGCCAGGTCACCCTCGACCATTCGTGGGTCGAGGAGCAGGTCCGCGCGGGCGTCATGGACGCGCTGGCCGCGCGCCAGCACCCGTGGCGGAACGTCGTCACGCGGGCGCTCTCGGGCGGCGACGACCCCGAGTCGGACGTGGTGGACATCAGCCTGCAGCCGGGGGACCGCCTGCTGCTCTGCTCCGACGGGCTGACCAGCGTCGTGCCGGCCGACGAGATCGCACAGCGGCTCGGCGCCCGCGGGGAACTCGAGGGTGTCTGCGCGTCCCTGATCGACGCGGCGAACGCCGCCGGCGGGCCGGACAACATCACCGTGCTCGTAGTCGATGTTTCATAACCTGCAGCAGCTCCCACGCTACCGCGGGTTGATCCAGAGCCTGGTGGCGCGCGAGCTGAAGGCCCGCTACCGGGGCTCGCTCCTCGGGTTCTTCTGGTCGTTCATCAACCCGCTGCTGCTGCTCCTCATCTACTCGTTCGTGTTCACGTTCGTGATCCCGGCGCGGTCCCCGGGACACGAGCCGTATGCCCTCTTCATGTTCTGCGGCATCCTGCCCTGGACGTGGTTCAGCACCTCGCTGCTCGAGTCGTCGAACGTGCTGATCTCCGGGGGAAACCTGATCAAGAAAGTGCTGTTCCCCGCCGAGATCCTGCCGATCGTGAGCGTGCTCGCGAACATGGTGCACTTCTTCTTCGGGCTGCCGATCCTGGCGGCGTTCCTGTTGTATTACCAGGCCCCGTTAGGGCTGGCGGAGCTGGCCTGGTTTCCGCTCGTCATCTTCGTGCAGCTCGTGTTCACGCTGGGCCTCGCGCTCGTCCTGTCGGCGCTCACCGTGCACTTCCGCGACCTGCGTGACATCCTGTCGAACGTGCTGACGTTCTGGTTCTTCGCGACACCGATCATCTACCCGATGCTGCTCGCGCCTCCCACGGCCCGCCGGCTGCTGAACTTCAACCCGTTCACGCACCTGGCGATCTCCTACCAGGAGATCCTCTTCTACGAGGGGCCGTTCGGCCACTGGAAGTGGCTGCTGGCGCTGATGGTGGCGTCGCTCGCGCTGTTCCTGTTCGGGTACTTCGTCTTCGACCGCCTGCGCGACTCCTTCGCCGAAGAAGTCTGACAGCCATGCTCAACGCCATAGAGGTCCGCGACGTCACGAAGGTCTACCGGCGGTACAGCCATCGGCGGCAGTTCGCGACGCTGAAGAGCGCGCTGATCTCGGGCAGCTTGATTCGCGACCTGCGCCCGGACGAGACGTTCACCGCCGTGAACGGCGTCTCCTTCGACGTACGCTCCGGCAGCACCTTCGGCGTCGTCGGACGCAATGGATCCGGGAAGAGCACGATCCTCAAGCTCGTGGCCGGCATCTCGAAGCCCACGAGCGGAAGCGTCCGCGTGCGCGGCCGGATCTCCGCGCTCATCGAGCTCGGGGCCGGTTTTCACCCCGAGATCTCGGGGCGCGAGAACGTGTTCATCAACGGCATCATGCTCGGCCTGTCGAAGCGCGAGGTGGCGCGGCGTTTCGACGAAATCGTGGAGTTCGCCGAGATGAAGGAGTTCATCGATGCCCCGGTGAAGACCTACTCATCCGGCATGTACATGCGCCTCGGATTCGCCGTGGCCATCCACGTCGATCCCGACGTCCTCCTCGTGGACGAGGTGCTGGCGGTGGGCGATGAGAGCTTCACGCACAAATGCCTCGACAAGTTCGCCGAGTTCAAGCGGCGGGGGAAGACGATCCTGCTGGTGACGCACTCGCTCGGCCTGGTCGAGCGTTTCTGCGACGAAGCGCTCTGGCTCGACTCGGGCGTCGTGCGCGCTGAGGGCGATCCCAAACGGGTCGTGGACAGTTACATCACCGACGTCGGGAACACCGAGGAAGCCCACCTCGCGGCCAGCGACGCGAGGGCGCAGCAGGCGGTGGCGGCCGACGCCGCGGGCGCCGCGGAAGGCGCCATCCCCGCGCAACCGGGAGGTGAGACGCCTGGGCAACCCATCGACGGGTTCCGGGCCGTCGAAGGGCGATGGGGCTCGCGCGACGTCGAGATCGTGGACGTACGGATTGCCGGGCGCGAGGCAGCGGCCGGCCACGTGTTCCAGAGTGGTGAACCGCTGTCGATCACGCTCGTCGTGAACGCCGCCAGGCCGACGGAGGATCTGGTGTTCGGCGTCGGGATCTTCAACGCCGAAGGCGTGTGCTGTTACGGAACCAACACGGATCTGGAGGGGCTGCGCCCGCGGCCGTTCAGCGGTCGCGGGGAGGTCACGTTCCAGATCGAGAGGGTGGACCTCGTGGAGGGGACCTACAAACTCGACGTGGCCGCGCACCGGAAGGACGGCTATCCGTACGACTATCACCGGCTGCTCTACACGTTCCGCGTGAAGTCGCGGGTGCACGACGTGGGCATTTATCGGCCCAGGCACGCCTGGCGGTTCTCGGCGAACATCCCGGTGGACAGGGTGCCAGGCGCTCCATGATCGTCACCCTCGACGGCGCATCGCGTCTGGTCGACGAATGGCGCCGACACGGCCACCGCGTCGTCTTTACCAACGGCGTGTTCGACGTCCTCCATCCGGGCCATCTGCGCTATCTGCAGGCGGCCCGCGCGGAAGGCGACGTCCTCATCGTGGCGGTGAACTCGGATCGATCGGTCCGCGCGAACAAGGGGCCTTCCCGTCCGGTGAACCCGGAGCGCGAGCGCGCGGAGGTGCTGTCGGCTTTACGTTGTGTGGACGCGGTGGTGATCTTCGACGAGGAAACGCCGACGGAGATCGTCCGCCGGCTTGAGCCGGACGTCCTCGTGAAAGGAGCCGACTGGCCGGCGGACCAGATCGTCGGCCGCGACACCGTAGAGGCGCGCGGCGGACGCGTCGTGCGGGTGCCTGTCGAGCAGGGATTCTCGACGAGCGCGATTATCGAGCGGGCGCGGAACCTTCCCCGTCCTTGATCGCCGCTTCGATCTGAGCGACCACGCTCGGTGGGATGAGCACCATGTTGTGCTCCTTCCTCGCGTGGGTCTCGGCCTTCGTGAGGACCTCGTCGGCGTCCTTGCCGGTGATGACCGTGTTACATCCCGGCATCAGATCTCCGCAGTGCAGCACCTTCATGGTGACCTCCCCCAAGGTAACCGTCGAAGCCGAAGGTGGACTCCAATTGCCGCCATCTTACGCCTGTGAGGGTGTAGGAGCGCAGAATTTGCTCCCGAGCTCATCGATGCCGCGCCCGGCCGACGGATCCCGGGGTGCTAGAATGAAAGGTTCCATTTTTTGGCACGATCGCCCCCGTGCAGATCACGTCCACTTCGCTGACGCTCCGCTCGCTGCTCAAGTCGGCTGCCAGCCGCATGCGGAGCGGTGTGGCGCCGTCGCGCGTCACGGGCCTGACGGCCGCGGCCAAGGCGCTGTTTGTGGCTGGCGCAGCCGCGGAAACACGGTGCCTGCTCCTTGCGCCCAGTGACGCCGACGTCGAACAGCTGAGCTCTGACGCTCGGTTTTTCCTCTCGGCTCTCGAGGGGCTCTCCGACGCCGACGCGAGACGGGCCGTCCTGCCCTTCCCCTCCCCCGAGGTCGACCCGTACCGCGGCCTGGCGCCGCATTTCGAAGTCTCCTCGGCGCGCGCACGCGCCCTCCACGCCCTGGCCACCGGCCAGGCGCGCATCGTGATCGCGTCAGCCGCCGGCCTGCTGCCGCGGGTCAGCGCGCCGGCGCGCGTCATCTCGACCTCCATGGAGCTCGCCACCGGCATCGACATCTCTCCGCTCGATCTCGGAGCGCTGCTTGCCGAGGCGGGCTACACGCGGGAGGACCCGGTCGATCAGCACGGCGAGTACTGCGTGCGCGGCGGCGTGGTGGACTTCTTCCCTGCCGGAGACGACTTTCCCGTCCGGATCGAGTTCATCGGCGACACTATCGAGTCCATCCGACGTTACGACCCGACGACGCAGCGGTCGATCGAAACGCTGGATCGCGCGGGCGTCATGCCACTGCGCGATCAACTGGACGATGCGATCGACGTGGGGGGGGATCGATCGGCGACACTGCTCGACTACCTGGCGCGCGGGAGCGACTGGGCGGTGTTCGTGTCAGAGCCCGAGGAGGTCGGCGCGCGAGCGGCGAAGCGGGTCGAGCAGATCCAGGCGAGCTACCAGGACTCGCTCGCGCGGCTCCCGCACACGCTCGTGCCGGAACCCGCCGCCGTCATCGCCACGCTGGAGCACTTCGCGCCCGTTCTGGACCGCGGGGTGTCGCTCGAGGAGCTCGGCCTCGACACCTCGCAGCCGGGCACCCGCCACATTCCCTGCCAGCCTGCCGTCGCGTTCCGCGGCCGCGTTCCGGACTGGGTCGAGGAGATCCGCCGCGCGCGGGCGCGAGGGGACCGGGTGCTGTTCATCGCCGCGACGCACGGCCGCGTGGAGCGCACGGTGGAACTCCTGCGCGACTACGACGTGGTCGCGGTGGACCTCGATCGCGCCGAGGAGTCCCACAGCGCGACGGTGCTCGTGGGGACCGGGCGTCTTTCGCGGGGCTTCTGCCTGCCGGACGCCGCGATCCAGGTCTGGGCCGAGACCGATCTCTTCGAGGAAGAATGGCGCACGCACGACCGGCGCCGCGCCGCGAAAGGGGCGTTCCTCTCCGACTTCCGCGACCTGAAGGTCGGCGATCACGTGGTGCACGTGGACCACGGCATCGGCGTGTTCGTCGGGCTGAAACAGATCACGGTCGGTGCCGGGGGTGCCGACGTGCAGGAGTTCATGGAGCTCCGGTACGCCGGCGAGGACAAGCTGTTCGTGCCTGTCGAGCGCCTCGACCTGGTGCAGAAATACACCGGCGGCGCGCGGCCCACGCTGGACCGGCTCGGCGGCACCACGTGGGAGCGCGCCAAGAGCCGGGTCAAGAAGGCGATGCGCGACATGGCGGAGGAGCTGTTGAAGCTCTACGCCTCGCGCAAGTCGATCGCCGGGCACGCGTTCAGCGAAGACACGCACTGGCAGCAGGAGTTCGAGGACGCGTTCGAGTTCGAGCTGACGCCGGACCAGCGAGCGGCGATCGCCGACATCAAGCGCGACATGGAGACGCCGACGCCGATGGACCGGCTGCTGTGTGGCGACGTCGGCTACGGAAAGACCGAAGTCGCGATGCGCGCGGCGTTCAAGGCGGTGATGGACGGGAAGCAGGTCGCCGTCCTCGCGCCGACAACCGTGCTCGCGTTCCAGCACCTGAAGACGTTGCGCCGCCGGTTCGACGGGTTTCCGCTCGTGATCGACATGATCAGCCGGTTCCGATCGAAGGCGGAGCAGAAGCAGACGCTCGCCGAGTTGTCGGCCGGCCGCGTGGACATCATCGTGGGCACGCACCGGCTGCTCTCGAAGGACGTGCAGTTCAAGGATCTTGGTCTGCTCGTCGTGGACGAGGAGCAGCGGTTCGGCGTCGCGCACAAGGAGCGGATCAAACGGCTCCGCAAGCGCGTGGACGTGCTGACGATGACCGCGACGCCGATTCCACGAACGCTCAACATGTCGCTCGTCGGCATCCGCGACATGTCGATCATCGAGACACCGCCGAAGGATCGCCTCGCGATCCAGACGAGCGTGGTGAAGTTCGACGCGCAGATCATCGCGCGCGCGATCCGCAACGAGCTGGACCGCGCAGGGCAGGTCTACTTCGTCCACAACCGGGTGGAGTCGATCTACTCGGTGGCGAACCTCATCACCCGCCTCGTGCCCGAGGCGAGGCTTCGAATCGCGCACGGGCAGATGGGCGAGGACGATCTCGAGAAGGTCATGGTGGACTTCGTCGCGTACGAATGCGACGTGCTGGTCGCGACGACGATCATCGAGAACGGGCTGGACATTCCGAACGCGAACACCCTGGTGGTGAACCGCGCGGACCGGTACGGCCTTGCGCAGCTCTACCAGCTGCGCGGCCGCGTTGGCCGTTCCGATCGTCGGGCCTACGCGTACCTGCTCATCCCGCCCGAGGAGGCCCTCTCCCCCGTCGCCCGCAAACGGCTCGCGGCCATCCGCGAGTTCAGCGACCTGGGCAGCGGGTTCCGCATCGCGGCGCTCGACCTCGAGATCCGCGGCGCCGGCAACCTGCTCGGCGGCGAGCAGAGCGGGCACATCGAGGCCGTCGGCTTCGACACCTACATGAAGCTCCTCGAAGACACGGTGCGCGAGCTCAAGGGAGAGGACCTGGAGGACGAGCGTCGCGCCTCGGTCAACCTGCGTGTGGACCTGCGCATCGAAGAGGCCTTCATCCCGGACATGAACCAGCGGCTGGCCGTGTACCGACGGATCGCGGCGGCGCGCGACGAATCGGCGCTGGAGACCATCCTCGCGGAGTTGCGCGATCGCTACGGCGCTCTTCCGGCGTCCGTGCTGAACCTCGGCGACTATTCCCGCATCCGGATCATGGCGGATCGGCTCGGGGTCGAATCGCTCGACCGCGAGGGTCAGACGGTCGTCTTAAGATTCAGGCCCGACGCGAGGCTCGATGCCGCGTTCCTGGTGAGGCTCGTGCAGGCGCGCGACGACCTGACTCTCGTTCCGCCAACGGTGCTGAAGATCGACCTCAGGAGGTCTGTCGAGACGCCAGAGGCGCCAACCCGCACGGACCGGCCGGCGCGGCCGTCGCTGCCGCTGCGGGCCTCCCCGCCGCCGCCCGCCGCCTCGCGCAGGGGCCCCGGGAAGCGGCCCGTTTCAAGCGGCGTTTCGTGGTGGACCGCCCGGGCGACAGCCGGCGAAGTCGCGCCCGGGTTCGACCGGGAGAGCATCCTGCGCCGGCCCAAAGAGGACCCACGCGGTGAAAACGGCCTGTTCGATCGCGTCGGCAGCCTGCTGGCGGAGTTGAGCGAAGGCCTGATCGTAGGCTAAAATACTGATTTCTCAGGGGTTGTTGTGAACAGACTGTTTGCCGCCGTCGTCGTCGCGGCCGCGCTGGGGTTGCCCGCGCGCGCCGAGATCGTGGAACGTGTGCTCGTCAAGGTGAACGGGCAGATCCTGACCAAGACCCAGCTCGAGGAGCGCCAGATCCTCGCGTTGCGCCAGAAGAACCCGCAGCTCCGCGAGGAGGACGTGCGGAACGACGAGCAGCTCAAGAAGATGCTCGCCGACGTGACGCCGGACATCCTCGTGGACGCGATCGACGAGATGCTCCTGCTGCAGCGCGGGCGCGAGCTGGGCTACCGGCTGAGCGACGAGCAGTTCACGCAGATTCTCGCGAACATCAAGAAGGAGAACCGGCTCGAGAGCGAGGAGCAGTTCAACGCCGCGCTGAAGCAGGAAGGGATGACGCTCCAGCAGCTGCGCGACTCGATCGAGCGCCGAATGGTCATCGACCGCGTGCAGCAGGTCGAAGTGATGCAGAAGATCAGCATCACGGAGGAGGATGCGCGGAAGTACTACGACGCGCACCCGCAGGAGTTCACGACCTCCGCGCAGGTGACGCTGCGCGAGATCCTGATCACGATCCCCGAAACGACGACGCCGACGGGCGAGAAAGCGGTCAGCGTCGCGTCCGCGGAGGCCACCGAGTCGCGCGTGAACGAGATTCGCGATCGCGTCACGAAGGGAGGCGAGGACTTCGGCCGCGTCGCCTCCGAGGTGTCCGACGCGCCGTCCAAGGCGAACGGCGGGCTGATCGGGCCGATCGCGCCCACGGAACTGGCGCCCGAGCTGCAGGAACGGCTCGCGAAGATGAAGCCGGGCGAGGTCACCGAGCCGATCCGCACGCCCCGGGGGTTTCAGCTGCTCAAGCTCGAATCGGCGACGGCGGCCCTGCGCCAGCCGTTCGAGGAAGTCCGCGACAAGATCGCGGATGCGGTCTACAACCAGAAGCGGCGCGGCGAAGTCGAGAAGTACCTCCGGCGTGTGCGTTCGGAAGCGATCATCGAGTGGAAAAGCGAGGAACTGCGGCAGCTCTACGAGCAGAAGATGAAGGAGCTGCAGGCCGCCGCACCTTCCGGGAGCGCCAGCTGACAGGCAGCGCTGATGCGGTGACGGGCCCCTCCACCACGCCTGCCGGACTCGCCTGGTACGCGGTGTGGACCCGATCGCGCCACGAGCAGGTCGTTCGCGAGCAGCTCGAGCGCAAGGGCTTCGAGGTCTTTCTCCCAACAATCCCCCGCTGGAGCCGGTGGAAGGACCGCAAGAAGAAGATCGACTGGCCGCTGTTTCCGGGATACTGCTTCGCGCGCTTCGAGGCCCGCGAGCGCCTGCCCATTCTCACCTGCAACGGCGTGGTCAGCATCGTGTCGTTCGACGGAGAGCCGGCCCCCGTGCCGGATCTCGAGATCGACGGGATCAGGCGTCTGGTGACCAGCGATCTGCAATACGACCCCTGCCCTCTGATCCGCGAAGGCACGATGGTCGAAGTCACGCACGGGCCCCTCCGCGGCGTCGTCGGCCGGCTCGTCCGGAAGGGATCGCACGCGCGCCTCGTGCTCGCGGTCGATCTGATCGGACAGGCGGTCAGCGTCGAGGTGGACGCGGCGGACGTCAGGGCGTACTAGGCTTCAGGATAGGTTCAGAGTTTGGTAGAGGCCTCAGGGTTCAGGATGCGAATTGGCAACGTGCCGCTTGCGCCGCCGTTTGCGATGGCGCCGATGGCCGGGATGACCGACACGGCGTTCCGCCGTCTCGTGAAGCGACAGGGCGGCTGCAGCCTCGTTGTGACCGAGATGGTCAGCGCCGAGGGGCTCGTGCGCGGGATCGACCGGACCCTGCAGTACGCGGAATACACGGAGGAAGAGCGTCCCGTGGCGGTCCAGATCTTCGGCGGAGACCCGGCCAAGATGGCGGAGGCGGCGCAGATCGTCGAGGGGCTCGGGGCCGATATTGTCGACGTGAACATGGGCTGCCCCGTGCCGAAGATCGCGAAGCACAACGCCGGCTGCAGTCTCATGCGCGAGCCTGAGCACGCTGCCGCCATCGTGCGCGCCATGACGCGCGCGGTCGAGGTCCCGGTCACCGTCAAGATGCGCGCGGGATGGAACGAGCGCGAAGTCAACGCGCCTGTCCTTGCGCGAATGATGGAAGACGCCGGCGCCGCCGCGGTCGCCGTGCACGGCCGCACGGCAGCCCAGTCGTACAGCGGCGAGTCCGACTGGGAGCTGATTGGACGCGTGGCCGCCGCCGTGAACATACCGGTGCTCGGCAGCGGCGACTGCGTGGAGCCGCGGCAGGTCGTGGACAAGCTGTCCGATGGGCGCATCGCGGGTGTCCTGGTGGGGCGCGGCGCGCTGCGCAATCCGTGGATCTTTGCCCAGGCGGCGGACCTCGCTGCCGGCCGCGAGCCCCGTCCGGTGAGTCTCGAGGACCGGGGGAGATTTCTACTGGCCTACATCGATCTGCTGCTCAACGAGGGGACTGACGAGGAGGCCGGCTTCCGCCATTCGGCGGAGACGCCTTCGGCCTTCGGCGTGCGGCCCTCGGCGTTCGCCGTCAGCCGTGAGCGCTGGGTCGTCAACAAGCTGCGCGCGTTGGGGTCGTGGTACACGAAGGGGCTCGAGAGCGGCGGCCACCTTCGCGTCGCGATCAACTCCGCCGCATCCGTCGGCGAGCTCCGCGAGACGATCGCGCGCTTTTTCCTCGCCCTCCCCGTGAGTACGTAGTGTCCGGCTTCAGCCGGACCAATCAGGGCTCCAGGAACATCGAAACGGACGCGGCGTCGATGAGCGCGAAGTCGTACGCGAGCGCGCCGTCGCCGGCCGACCAGAACCAGCGCGCGAGCTGCGCGTGCGCCGGATGATCGAGGTACGCCTGCAACGCGGCCTCGTCGTCCACCTCGATGAGCGCGATGAACGAGTACTCCGGCATCGCCGCGGCGTACGGCGCCGAGCGCATGGTGCGCTTCCCCACCCTGAACCGCCTGATGGCGGGTATCTCGCGGTGCGCCGCGTCAATCGCGGCGACGAGGCTTTCGCGGTCCGCCGCGGGCAGGTCTCCCTTTGGGCGAAAAAGGACGAGATGCGCGATCATGTTTCCCCCACCGAGCCGCACCGGCGCGGAACCGGGGCGGACGCACGTGCGCCGCTTCGGGCGACTCCCACACGCGCCCGCGCTCGAACCACTTCATGGCCGCGTCGGGATGCCGGCGCTGCAGCTGGCGCAGGGTTGGGAGCAGTTCGGCGGGGTCCGACGCGCGAAACGCGGTGGGCGTCCCGCCCATGATGATCACCCAGAACTTGAACCGCGGCACGGCAGTATCCTCACATCACGCGTCCGGTGTTGACCGTTCCAGGCGCTTCAGTTTCTCCACGAGAGTCGTGCGCTTGATGTTCAGCAGTTCGGCCGCGCGGCGCTTGTTCCCGCCCGTGCGTTCGAGCGACTCGCGGATCAGCGCCAGCTCGATGGCGCTGATGTGCGCCTCGAGGTCCACCCCGCCGTCGGGAAACCAGGCCCGCGGCTCTTCGGTCTCGGCGACCTGCTGCACTTCCGCGGGCAGGTCCGCGAGGTCGATTTGCGCCCGGCCCGGCGTCAACGCGATCGCGCGTTCGACGGTGTTTTCGAGTTGCCGCACGTTGCCGGGCCACGAGTACGCCATCAGGTGCCGCATGGCATCCTGCGAAAACGCGGGCGGCGTGCGCGGCGGCACCTGCTCGCGGCAGAACTCCGCCACGAAATGGCGAACGAGCAGCGGAATGTCCTCGCGTCGCTCGCGCAGCGCCGGCACATGGACCGGGATGACGTTCAGCCGATAGTACAGGTCCTCGCGAAAGGATCCCTCGGCGACAAGCCGGCGCAGGTCGGAGTTGGTTGCCGCGATCACGCGCACGTCCACGCGGATCGGGTGTGAATCGCCCAGCCGCTCGACTTCCCTTTCCTGCAGAACACGCAACAGCTTCGCCTGCAGCGCGGCGCTCATCGTGCCGATCTCGTCCAGGAAGAGCGTGCCCTTGTGCGCCTGTTCGATCCGACCCTGGCGCGTCGCGACGGCGCCGGTAAACGCCCCACGCACGTGGCCGAACAACTCGGCCTCGAGCAGCGTCTCGGGGATCGCGCTGCAGTTGATCGCAACGAAGCGCTGCGTGCGGCGCGGGCTGTTGTGATGGATGGCTTTGGCGGCCAGCTCCTTGCCGGTGCCGGTCTCGCCCGTGATGAGCACGGTGCTCGACGAATGCGCGACCGTTTCCAGGAGCTGGAACAGGTCGCGCATCGCCCGGCTGCGGCCGATGATGCCGTCGAGGCGGTAGCGTTCTTCGAGCTGCGCGCGCAGGTAAGCGTTTTCCGAGCGCAGGCGGCGCTGTTCCACGACCGACTCGATGACGTGCAGCAGCTCGTCGAACTGGAACGGCTTGGAAATGAAGTCGGCGGCCCCCTGCTTGATTGCGGCCACCGCGTCCTTCACCGTGCCGTAGCCGGTGATGATGATGGCGATCAGATCCGGGTAGCGATCGAGCGCCGCGGCGAGGACCTCGCGGCCGCCAATTCCCGGCAACCGCAGGTCCGTGAGCAGGATGTCGAACGCGAACCCGGCGAGCTTCTCCATCGCCTGCTCGCCGCTCGCCGCCTGCTCCACGACGAAACCGTGCTCGGCGAGACGCTCGGCCACCACCTCCCGGAGCGCCTCCTCATCGTCGACGAGTAGCAGATGCTTCGGGAAATCAGTCATTTACGGAGGCGACAGTATTTTGACACAGATCCGCCTCTACAGGCCCGAAACCGCCCATCCGATACATTTCTGCGAACGAGGACGAGCGGGGCACCGCCCCGGTGATTGACATGAACATCACTGCCGAGCGCAAGACCATCTCCATCATGAAAGCGTGCGAGCTGGTTGGCGTCAGCCGACGCACGATTTACAACTGGATGGCCAGCGGGAAGGTGGAATACGTCCGGACCGCCGGCGGATCGGTGCGCATCTTCGTGGACACACTCTGGCGGGAGCCCGACGAGCAGGCAGGGCCCTACCGTCCAGGACCGGCACGCAAGCAGGCGTCGTAGGGAACGCGCGCATGGCCTCGCCGCTCACCGCCGCGAACGACACGAGCGCCGCGCCCGACACCGCGCCGCTCTTCCACCGCCTGAACAATCAGCTCGGGATCATCCTCGCCAACGCGGAACTCCTCGAGGCGAAAGGGGCGGACGACATGAGCCGCCGCCGCGCGACGCAAGTCGTTTCCAGCGTCCTCGACGCGATGGCGACGGCCAAGGAGATCCGCTCCCGCATCGAACATCGCGAGCGTTCCTGACCCGCGACCGGCGCTCGTCGGCTCCAACCAGACACGCCAAGATGCTGACGATTTTGTCTTGAGGTGTGCCATTGTTTTGGCGCACAACGGCACCGTTCGGCGTCCGACTGCCTGCCGTTGCACAGGCGTGCACGGCACCTAACCCACTCATCAGCAATCGGTTACGTCAAAGTCGTGGCGCGGCTTCGCCTACGTGTTTTCTTCGCTTGGGCTTCAGGCACCGGCCTTGCCTCTGTCGTGGCTCGTCCCCCGCCAGATGAGTGGGGAAACAGGAGCCCGGACCCATGCAGCGCCAGCCCTTGACCGCCCGCGAGTGCGACCGGATCGTCGCCGGCCTGCCGTTTGTCGAATCGCTCGCCCGTCGCGTTGCCGCGACGATGCCCCATTCGATCGATCTCGGGGATCTCGTCCAGGACGGCATGATCGGTCTGATCGATGCCGCGCATCGCTTCGATGAGGCGCGCGGCATCAAGTTCGAGACCTTCGCGGAACGCCGCGTGCGCGGCGCGATGATCGACGCGCTTCGGCGCGAGGCGTGGCCGCGCGGCGTGCGCCGCGTGCGACGGGAACTGGAGGCGGCGCGCGAGTCGCTGCGCAGGGAACTGGGCGCCGAGCCGACGCTGGCGGACCTCGCGGCGCGGGTAGGCTCCGACGAGGTGCGCCTCGGACGGACCATCGTCAGGATTCACACGATCGAGTCCACTTCCCCGCTCTCGGCTGGCGATCACCTGGATGGCACCGTCCTGCCGCCGGTCCTCGTGCCGTCGGAGCCGCCCGCCCCGGACAAAGCGTACGAGACCGCGCGGGTCAAAGAGCGAATCCGCCAGGCGATCCTCGGGCTGCCCCCGCGCGAACGAAAGGTCATCGCGCTCTATTACTTCGGCGACGTGACGATGAAGGAGATCGGCGCGGAGATTGGCGTCAACGAATCGCGCGTCTCGCAGCTCCACGCGCGTGCCATCCACCGCCTCCGCAAGGCGCTCGCGGCGGAGTTCGGCGGGGCGGCGGACCAGCCCGCGCCGGTGGTGGATCTCGGCAAGGTGCTCGGCGCCATGAAGATGGCCAAGGCGACGCTCGAGTCGCCAGGACGTCGCGGCGTGTTGCTGAATTATCAGCAGAAGGCGAGGACCGTCGGCCCGGCGCGCGCGGTCAGGCCAGCATTCCCCGCGCGACGCGCAGCAGCTCGCTGAGCCTGAACGGCTTCGCGAGCCAGCGGCACCCGGTATCGTCCAGGAACCGCTCGGCGTCGGTTCCGGCAACGTCCCCCGTCATGAAGATGATCCGCTCGGCGAGCGCGGGCGCTTCCGCGACGATCGTCCGGTAGAACGTCATCCCGTCCACGCGCGGCATTTTCAGATCGCAGACGATCACGTCGTACGGCCGTTCGTGCACGCGTGCGAGCGCCTGCTCGCCGTCGCTCGCCCGGTCGACGGTGAAGCCCGCGTCGCTGAGCGCTTCGGCCACCGCCACGGCGAGCGCCTCCTCGTCTTCCACGACGAGCGCGAGGGTGCCGGAAGCGACCGACGTCGCCGGCGCCGAACCTTCGTCGCGCCCCTTGAGCGCGCCCACCCCCGCGGGCACTTCAACCGTGAAGGTCGCCCCGCCGCCCGGCGCGGAGCTCACGCGGATGTCCCCGCCGTGCTCCTGCACGATCGCGTACGCGACCGTGAGGCCCAGCCCGGTCCCCTTCCCGACCTCCTTCGTCGTGAAGAACGGATCGAAGATCTTCGTTTGTACGTCTTCGGGGACGCCGGGGCCATCGTCGCTCACCTCGAGGATGACGAGATCGCGCTCGGCGTCATGCCAGGTGCGGACGATCAGCGTGCCGCGGCCGTGGGCCGCCAGCATCGCCTGCTCGCCATTGATCACGAGGTTGAGCAGCACCTGCTGGATCTGGTGCGGATCGGCGAAAACCTGCGGCAATCCGGCCGCGAGGGCGTCGATCGTGGAGATGTTCGACACGCGCTGGTCGTAGGCGCGCAGCGCGAGCGTCTCGCGCACGATGGCGTTGAGATCCACCATCGTCCGCGTGGTGTGGCGTTTGCGCGCGAACGTCAGGAGGTTGCGGACGATGCGCGCCGCGCGCTCCGACTGCTGGAGGATGGTCTCGATGCCGCGGCGCGCGTCCCCCGGGACATCGAGCTCGGCGAGCCGTTCGGCCCACGTCAGGATCGTCGCCAGCGGGTTGTTCAGCTCGTGCGCCACCCCGGAGATCGTCTGGCCGAGCGCGGCCATTTTCTCCGCCTGCAGCAGCTGGTGGTAGAGGTCGCGCGCCTGCGTCTCGAGACGCTTCCGTTCCGACACGTCGCGCATCAGGCTGTCGATGCGGAAAACATCGCCGGCGCACTCGGCGTGCGCCGTCACCTCCACCCACATGGGGCTGCCGTCGGCGCGGCGCAGGCGGAGCAGGTAATCGGCGACGGAGCCGTCGCGCTCGAGCCGCGCGAAGAACGCCTCCCGCGCCCGGGGATCGGTGAGCGTCCCGGCGTCGAACGGGTTCGGGCCCTTGTCGGTCCCCTCGGCGGGAAACCCGAACATGAGCCGCAGGTGCGGGTTCGCCGCGATCGTCTCCGAAGGGATGCTGCCGTCCCGCGAGACGCGCCCGATGTAGACACCTTCGTGGACGGCTTCGAACAGGCGCTGGTACGTCTCGGGGGAGGACACGCCGATCTCCGTTCGCCTCGCGGATTCTACCATCCGGCTGTTAGACTTCCGCGCATGTTCGACCGCAACTTGCTGAAGGATCGCGTCGCGATCGTGACCGGCGGCGGGACCGGCATCGGCATGGCGATCGCGACGAGGCTCGCGTCGGTGGGGTCGCGCGTCGTGATCGCGAGCCGTGATGCCGAGCACCTCGAGGCCGGCGTCGCGGCGGTGCACCGCGCCGGCCAGGAGGCGAGCGCGTTCCAGGTGGACGTTCGCGAACCGGACCAGGTGGAGGCGATGGTCGCGCACGCGGCGCGCACGTTCGGTCGCGTGGACATCCTGGTGAACAACGCCGCCGGCAACTTCGTGTGCCGCGCCGAAGATCTGTCGCCGAACGGCTGGAATGCGGTGATCGCCATTGTTCTGAACGGGAGCTTCTATTGCAGCCGCGCGTTCGGCCGCCACCTGATCGCACACCGCCACCAAGGCGCGATCGTCTCCGTGCTGGCCAACTACGTGTGGACCGGCAGCCCAGGCACGATCCACTCGGCGGCGGCCAAGGCGGGAGTGCTGTCGATGACGCAGACGCTCGCCGTCGAATGGGCGAGCCGCCGAATCCGCGTGAACGCCGTCGCGCCGGGCCCGGTCGAGTCGCCCGGCGCCGCGCGGCAACTCTGGAACACGCCCGCGGCGATCGAACGCATCGGCCGGAGCGTGCCGCTCGGCCGATGGGGGCAACCCGGCGAGGTGGCGGACGCCGTGACGTTCCTGGCGTCGCCGCTGGCGGCGTTCATCACGGGCGAGACGCTCACCATCGACGGCGGCGCCTGGATGGGGCGCGGGCCGTACGGATTCCTGGAGCCAGCGGAAGGAAAGTGAGATTCGCCGACAGGGCTAGTGCGAGGCCTTTCGCTTCCTGATTCGCCGTTGACCGCCTGCCGCGATAGGTCCGGGCGAAGGCCGCACACTCAGGTCCGCGCGGTGCCGAAGGGGAAGCTCGGATTCGAGTTCGCGACGGGCGTCCCGAATCTCACCGGCAAGGGCCCGAACCTCCCGGTGCAGCGTGTCGATGGTGCCCGGTCCGGACCGATAGCGCCTCTTGTGACGCTCTTCTGAGGCCATGTCCAGCCGCCTTCGTGTTTGTGCCATACCAAAAAGACGATTGCAAGTCTTTTTTTATCAACACGTTAGCTCATCAATGTCCGCCGGGAAACGCACGCTTGGGCCAGGCGCGGGCGAATGACACATCGCGTCCACTCCCCGGTTGACAGCCGTCATAGTGAGAATAAAATGCTACTATTGTGGCCACATTCAGAATAATAGACGAGATTGACCGCAATATTCTGAATATTATTCAGAATGACGGTCGCGCGTCGAACGTTGATATCGCACGTCGTGTCGGACTGGCCCCGTCCGCTGTCCTCGAACGAATCCGCAAGCTCGAACGAACCGGCGTCATCCGTGGCTACGTTGCACTGATCGATCCGCGGGTGCTCGGGCTCGGAATGCTGGCGTTCGTCGCGGTCCAGACGGCCGAGCATCCCGGGGAGGAGCGCATCGCCCGCACCCTTGCGAGGATGCCCGAGATCCTCGAGGTCCACCACGTGGCGGGGCAGGACTGCTTCCTCGTCAAGCTGCGCGCCCGCGATGCCGAGCACGTCGGAGAGCTGCTGAAGAAAAAGATCGGGAGGATTCCGGGGGTACGCTCCACGCGCACGACGATTGTGCTCGGGACCGAGAAGGACACGCCGGTTCTCCCGATCGAGGCGGCCGGCGGGGAGTCCAACTCATGAGCCCCCGTGGCCTGTCCACGCGCCAGAAGGCGCTCGTGGCGTGGCTCGCCGTCTGCGTCATCTGGGGCACGACGTACCTCGGGATTCGCATCAGCATCGAGACCCTGCCCCCGTTCCTGATGGCGGGTGTGCGATGGGTCGTTGCGGGGGCACTGCTTGCCGCGCTGGTGCGTGCGAACGGCCGTCCCTTCCCCGTGGCGGGCGCGCGGCGCGGGGTCGTGATCACCGGCCTGCTGCTGCTCGTCGTCGGCAACGGTGGCGTCGTGTGGGCGGAGCAGTTCGTCACGAGCGGCCTCACCGCGGTGATCATCGCGTCGAGCCCGTTCTGGATGGTGACTGTCGACGCGTTGCGGGGAGGCGAGCGGGTGACGGGCCGCACGCTTCTCGGCCTCACCGTCGGTTTTGCCGGCATCGTCCTCCTCGTGTGGCCGGCGCTGACGGCAGGCGGGTCGGAGGGGCGGGGGTTCCTGGCGGGCGTGATCGCGCTTCAAATCGCGTGCGCCGGGTGGGCGCTTGGATCGTCGCTGGCGAAGCGGCTGTCGCAGCAGCAGGATATCTTCGCGACTACCGCCGTGCAGATGATATCTGCCGGCGTGGTGCTCCTGCTGATTGGCACCGTCGCGGGCGAGTGGCGCCACCTGCACTTTTCGGTGCGCAGCTCGAGCGCGCTCGTTTATCTGATCTTCGTGGGGTCGATCGCGGCATACGGCGCGTACGCGTACGCGCTCAAACACCTGCCGGTCGCGCTCGTCTCGCTCTACGCGTACATCAACCCGATCATCGCCGTGGCGCTCGGCATGATCGTCCTCGACGAGCCATTCGACGCCCGCATGGCCGCCGCAGCGGCAATCGTGCTCGTGGGGGTTGCCCTCGTGCACCGCTCCGGCGGCGCCCGCTCCGGCGTGCCCGCCCGAAAGGCCGCTGCCGTGTAGCGCTTCGGTGCTGACGCGCGGGAGCGCGCGTGCGAGAATGTCAGACACGCCAATGAACAGGCTTCCACGGATCGCCGAGCTGGCGGCCTCGTCCGCCGGATGGGGGTTCTTCCTGTGCGCGCGCAAGGAGCTGCGCTCCGGACGCGGGGGAGATTTTCTGTCGCTCGTCCTGCAGGACAATACCGGCCACATTTCCGCGAAGATCCTCCCGGACATCGAGGTGCTGCGCGAGCAGTTCGAGGCGGGGGAGTTCGTGAAGGTGCTGGGCCGCGGAAGCGTGTACAACCAGCGGCTGGAACTGGTGCTCGACAAGATCCGCCGCGTGCAGGAGCGCGATCGCGCCGACGGGTTCAGCGAAGAGGAGTGCATCCCGTGCGCGCCGCGCCCCGTCGAGGACATGTGGAGCGAGCTCGACGCGCTCGTCCGACGCGAGGCGGCTGATCCCTGGGTGCGCGAGCTGCTCGCGCGCGTGCTGGACAAGTACGGCGCGCGGCTGCGCCTCTGGCCGGCCGCGCAGCTGGTGCATCACGCATATCGCGGCGGACTTCTCGAGCACGTGCTGAAGGTGGCCGAAGTGGGAGTCGAGCTGGCGAAAGCCTACGGCGCCGACCCGGGCATCGTCGTCGCCGGGGCGGTGCTGCACGATATCGGGAAGCTGGAAGAGCTGGACTACGAGTGCGTGGCGCGGTACTCCGTCTCGGGCAACCTGCTCGGGCACATTACGCTTGGCGCCCAGATTGTGCACGAGGAGGCGGGGAAGATTGCCGGTTTTCCCGACGCCCTGAAGGTCAGGATCGAGCACGTGGTGCTCTCGCACCATGGCTCGCGCGAGTTCGGATCACCGGTCGAGCCGATGACCGTCGAAGCGTTCATCCTGGCCGCGGTGGACGACCTCGACGCGAAGATTCACCAGGTGCGGCGGCACCTGGAAGAGGACGGAGGCGAGGGGGCGTTTACGAGCTATCACCCCCGCCTCAGGCGCGTCCTCCTCAAACCGTCCGGCCGCTGACCAACCGGACGAGGAACAGCACGACGGCGATCACCAGGAGAACCCAGATGAAGTTCCCGATGGTGTAGCCGCTGACCATCCCCAGCAACCAGAGCACGATGAGGATGATGGCAATCGTTTCGAGCATGGTGTCGCTCCTCCCGCCTCAGCCCGAAAGCAACGGGAGTGCCACGCGCCCGAGGCGCCCATCTATTCGACCGCTACTTGCGCTCGCCGTGTATCTTGCGGCGTTCGCGGGCCCGGCTTCTGGGCAGGAAGCTCGGCCGGCGGGTGAGAACGGCGCTGGACGCGAAGCGGCAACGGCGCTGGCGTTTCTGGGTGGCGCCATCACCGGGCTGGCGGCGCATGAGGCCTCGCACGTGGCGCTCGACTACGCGTTCGACGCGCGTCCCGGCGTGAAGCGGGTGGACTTCGGTTGGATACCGTTCTTTGCCATCACGCATCGCGAGGTTTCCCGCCGGCGTGAGTTCGCGATCGCGTCCGCGGGCTTCTGGGCGCAGCACGCGGTGGACGAATGGGTGCTCACCAGGCGCCCGCAACTCCGGCGCGAGCGCGCGCCGTTCGCGAAAGGGGCGCTCGCCTTCGGCGTGCTCACCTCGTTCGCGTACGGCGGCGCCGCGTTCGCCCGAGCCGGACCGGCGGAGCGGGACACGCGCGGCATGGCCTTGAGCGCCGCGCCGGGCGGCATCGACGAGCGTTGGATCGGTGCCCTGGTCCTCGCGCCGGCCGCGCTCGACGCGTATCGCTACTTTGCGCCCGACGCGCGCTGGGCGGTGTGGGCGTCGCGCGTGGTGAAGGTGGGTCTGGTGCTGATGGTCATGCGGTGAGCGCCTCAGGACTGTTTCGCGCGGGGGCCGAGCGCGAACGTCATGGTGCCGTCCGCCACCACCTGCCCGTGGACCCGCGCGATGCCGCGGAGCACGCCCATGCGGCTGCGCAGCCGCCGGACGGTCGCTTCGATCTCGACAACGTCGCCGGCGTGCACCGGGCGGCGGTACCGCACGCGTTCGATCCCCATGAAGTAGATCAGCTTCTCGCGGTTTTCCGGCTTCGCGAGGATCAAGATCGCGCCCACCTGCGCGACCGCCTCTGTGAGGATGGTTGGCGGCAGCACCGGTTTGCCGGTCCCTCCGGGCGAGAGATAGCGCTCGTTCATCGACACGCTCTTGATCCCGACGATGCGCCGGTCCGGTTCGAACTCGGTGATCCGGTCCACGAGGAGAAAGGGATAGCGATGCGGGAGGATGCGTTCGATCGCCGAGTAGTCCAGCGGCAGCGTCAGATTCATCGACAAATCCTGAGTATAATCCGGAAATCTTCCGGTCCGCGCCCGCACGCGCGCGCTCCACGCCTATGATGGTCCGCCCCAGCGATCAGGAACTGATCAGCACGCTCTTCGACCTGGGGCGGCAGGTCACCTCCGTTCTCGATCTCGACGAGCTGCTCGAGCAGCTGCCTCAGCTCATTTCGAGGCTCATCTCGTTCGACGCGTTCACGATCTACCTGCTCGACGCCAGGCGCGGCGAGCTTCGGGCGGCCGGCAGCGTGGGTTACCCGAAAGGGGAGCGCCCGTTCACGTTGAAGGTGGGAGAAGGGATCGTCGGGGTGGCGGTCGTCCAGCAGAAACCGATCCTGGTGAACGACGTCACGAGCGATCCGCGGTACGTCGAGGTCGTGCCGGGGATCAGGTCCGAGCTGGTGGTTCCGCTGATTCACAAGGCGAAGACGATCGGCGCCCTGAACCTCCTGAGCACGAGGCGCGACCAGTTCTCGGAGTACGACGTCCCGATCATGCGCCAATTCGCGGCGCACCTTGCCGTGGCGATCGTCAACGCACGGCTGTTCGTCCGCGAGCGCGCGGACGCCGACGCGTTCGAGACGTTGGCGGAGATCGGCAGGGAAGTCGCGGCGGTGCTCGAGGTGGACGAGCTGCTCGCTCGCATCGCGCAGCTCACCAAACGGCTGATCGACTACCGCACGTTCGGCATCCTGTTGCTCGACGAGGCGCGCGGGATGCTCCAGATGAAGCTGGCGGTCCAGTACGGCGAGAAGGTCCAGGTGCCCGACGTGAGGCTCGGAGAGGGGATCACCGGCTATGCGGCCCTCCACAAGGAGCCGGTGCTCGTGGCGGACGTGTCGGGCGACCCGCGGTACATCGCGGTGGTGCCGGACGTGCGATCCGAGCTTGCCATCCCGCTGCTGCTGAAAGACCGGTGCATCGGCGTGTTCGACATCGAGAGCCCGGAGCTGGACGCGTTCTCGAAGCGCGATGTCGAGATCCTGACGCTGCTCGCGAGCCAGGCGGCGGTGGCGATCGAGAACGCGCGCCTCTACGAAGCCCTGCGGGAAGACGAGGCGCGCGTGGAAAAAGAGCTCCGTTTCGCGCAGCGCGTCCAGGCCGCGCTGCTGCCGATGGAGCTGCCGAAGCGGCTGAAGGCGATCGACGTCGCCGCCACCTTCGATCCCGCGCGCGAGCTGGGAGGGGACTTCCACGACTTCCTGATGCCAGACACGAACACGCTCGTGATCGCCGTGGGGGACGTGTCGGGCAAAGGGGTGCCCGCGGCGCTCTACAGCGTGTTCGCCGCGGAACTGGTGCGAAGCCGCACGTTCCGCCGGAAGTACCTGCCCGAACGGTCGTCCCCGGCCGGCGTGCTGTCGTCGATCAACACCATCCTGCACCAGCGGCGGCTCGAGGAGTACTACTGCACGTTGTGCTACACGATCATCGATCTCAAACGGCGCCTGCTGACGTTATCGAACTCCGGGCTGCCGTACCCCGTGCGCTGCTCCGTGGAGGGCTGCGCGCAGATCGAGCTGCCGGGCGTCCCGCTCGGCTCGTTCCAGGGCAGCACGTACGACGAGCTGACGGTGCCGCTCAAGGCCGGGGACGTCTACGTGTTCTGCTCGGACGGCGTGTTCGAGGCGTTCAACGCCGAGGGACACGAGTTCGGCGCCCACCGGCTGCTCGAGGTCATCGAGCGCAACCGGCACCAGACGGCCCGCCAGATCGTGGACGCGATCGCGACGGCCGTGCACGTCTTCCGCGGTGACGCGCCGCAGAGCGACGACATGACGGCCGTCGTCGTGCGCGTGACGGCGTAAACGGGGTCAGACCCCATTCACGCATCACCTTCTGCGATAATCCCCCGGCATGCGCGCGCTTCTCTTCCCAGTTCTGTTGCTGGCCCTCGTCTCGCGCGCTGGCGCGCAGGGCCCGCCCGGCGCGACGCTCCTTCGAACGCAGCTCGGCGCCACCCTGGAGCGCATCGCGGCCGACCTCGACGGCGTCATGGGCTACACGATCGTCGATCTCACCAGCGGGGAGCGGATCGAGCGCCTTGCATCGCACGTGTTTCCGACCGCTTCCAGCATCAAGGTCGCCATCCTCTACGAACTGTTCAAGCAGGCGGACGAGGGGCGCCTGAAGCTGGATCCGCCGATCGCGTGGAACCCGAAGCACGCCGTCGGCGGCAGCGGGGTCCTGTCCGAGTTGACGAATCCCACGCTCAACCTCCGCGACTACGCGACGCTGATGGTGGTCCTCAGCGACAACACCGCGACGAACGTGGTCATCGACGCCATCGGCATGGAGCGCGTGAACGCGCGGATGCAGGCGCTCGGCGCCGGAGAAATCCGTCTGCGCCGGCTCATGATGGACCTGGAGGCGGCCAAGCGGGGAAACGAAAACGTCTCGACCCCGGCCGCGCTTGCACGGCTGTTGATGGCGATCGAGAAAGGGGAGGGGTTGTCAGGACCGTCGCGCGATGCCGTCCTGGCAATGCTGAAGAAGCCGAAGACGAGCGCGATGTTGCGGGGACTCCCGCCGGGCGTCCCCGCCGCGACCAAGCCGGGTGACCTGGACGGCGTGCGGGCGGACGTCGGAATCGTCTACGAGACCGGGCGTCCTTATGTGTTCGTGGCGATGACCAGCTGGCTGAACGTCGATGAGGAGGGGGAGCGCGCGATCGAACGCGCGTCGCGCGCCGTGTACCGCTACATGCATCGCCTCGCGATTTCGAGCGAGTTCGGACGGGGAATCAGATAAGCGTCAGTAGCCGGACCCGCCCTTCACGTGCAGGCTCTGCTGCTGCAGATGCAGGCCGATCGCCGTGCCGCCAAACGTGGCGAGCTCGTTGACCTTCCCTTTGACGCGGACCCTCGAACCCTTGGTGGGGATACGGCCTCCCTGCGCCACGACCGTCAGCTCGCCCGACCCGTCATCGATCTTGTAGAGGCGGTACGGCAGGAGCGGAATGCCCCAGGAGCTCGTCACCACACCGTCCACGCTGACCGTCTTGTTGTAGTAGCGCGCCGGGTTGTTCCGGAGTTCACCGATGCGCGGGCTGCGCAGCGCGAGCGCGCACCCGGCGAGGAGCGTGACGAGCGTCAGCGTGAGCGCGAGCCTGGCTGTTCGGGACACTGGTAATACCCCCTAAGATGAAGAATCGGTCGCGACCGGATCGCCAACGCCCGGTTAACGAGACGGGATGCGGCGATGCCAGCGCCTGCCTGAGGTTACGCACCCCGTTGACCCGTCGCGACCAGCCAATGGTTCATCAAAAGGTGTGCCTCCGCATTTTCGGGCATTTCTGCTGACCCGCCCTCCGAGGCGTCCTTCCGGGGTGACGCGCTTGACCTCGGAAGCGAACGATCCGGGCGCCGGAGGCGCCGGATCCGGACCAACCTTTTCAAAATGGGCTGCGTCTGAACCCTTGGAGGTCAGACAACTCATGCAAAGGTGGAAAACCGCGGCAGCCGCGGCGCTCGGCGCGGCGACCGTCGTCGCAGCTCTCATGTTTGCGCCGGGGCTGAAGGGGCAGGCGGAGCGCGAAGCGACGGCGCCACAACTCGCGCGGGCGTTCCAGCTGGCCGAGTGGTTCGGGGGGCAGATTGGCGTCACCGTAGAAGACGCGGAGTCAGGTCCCGGCGTCGTGGTCCAGGAAGTCCGTCGCGACAGTCCCGCCGAGAAGGCGGGCGTCAAGGCTGGTGACGTCATCGCGGAGTTCGATGGCGAACGGGTGCGCAGCGCGCGGCAGTTTTCGCGGCTGGTCAACGAGACGCCCCGTGGCCGGACGGTCAAGATGGCGTTGCAGCGGGGCGGTCAGCGGCTGACCGTGGACGTCGCGCCTGAGTCGCGCCAATTCGGCCGCATCATGCCGCTCGAGCGCTGGACCGCGCCGGCGCTGCCGAACATCCCGTCCGCACCACGCTGGCGCGACTTCGAACTTGAATACCGGGACATGCCCGAGTTTGAGCTCTTCGTGTCCCGGGCGGGGCGGCTCGGAGTGCAGATCGAGAACGTCGAAGACCAGCTCGCGCAGTACTTCGGCGTGAAGCAGGGCGTGCTTGTCACCAGCGTGGCCAAGGACTCTCCGGCCGCGCGCGCAGGCGTCAAGGCCGGCGACGTCATCACGAAGATCGGGGCGGAGACGGTCGAGAACACCGCTGATGTGCGACGCGAGCTGCGGCGGGTCGATCCGGGCGAGGAGGTTGCGCTGGAGGTGGTCCGCGAGAAGAAGCCGCTCTCGTTGAAGGTCACCCTGGATCCCGCGCGTCCCACCCGACGGCAAGGAACGGTGACCTAAAGGCAAGGCCGAATGCCGAATGCGAGGGCAGACGGCTGACGGCTCAGTTCGCGTGCGCTTTGGGGGCCGCTGCGGCGGCGGGCGCGCCGACCAGCGTCCCGAGCTGCGCGGCCAGGATCGCAGCCACAGCCCTGACCTCTGCCCGCTGCTCGCGCTCGTGGCGGATCTCGGCCGCCATGACTCCCACGCATCCGGTCGGCGCCACCAGCGGCGCGGCAATCGCGCCGCTCGTGAGCCCGTCACCTTTCACGCTCTGGACCCGCCCGTCTCGGAACGCGGCGGCGGTCACGTTGTCGGCGTCGCGCGGGATCGCGGTCAGCCTGATGACCGCGGCCGGGGGATAGCCGTGGGCGACGGTCGGCACCAGTTCCCCTCCATCCGGCTCGGCGATCCACAGGACAATGCCTGACGCGTCGAGGATCCGGGCGGCGCGGTCGAGCAGCGCCGGGATTTCTCGAGTGTCGTTGACGCGCGCCAGGTCCAGGCACAGGTCGGCTGCCGCCTTCAGGTCGACGGCTGGAGGCTCGGGCTCGTCGAACTTCAGATCCAGGATGCTGTCGGCCGGTGCCTGCGGCGCTTCTGGCTCCGGCTCCTGCTCCAGTTTCACCGCCCTGGCGGTCCTGCCGCCCGCGAACGCCAGAATGAACATGAACAGCAGCCCGAGGCCGGCGACGCCGGCGAGCAGGGCGCGCTGCTGCATCGCCGCACGCGCTGCTGCGGCGGTCCGGGCCAACGCTTCCGCCTGGCGCGCGCCTTCAATCGCGGTGGCCATCGCCTGAGTCATCTCCAGGCCGTCCGTATAAATGAGGTCGGAGGCCAGCAGGCGCTGTCCGGCCAGCGCGTGCTCGCGTGCGCGCCCGTCCATGCGTACGAAGTCGTTGAACGTCGTGGAGGCGGCCTCGAGCCGCATGATCCCCTCCGGAGCGCTGGCGACCTGGCGCAGCGCGCCAATTCGCGGCTCCAGCGACTGGGCCAGGGAAAATGCCCGCGTCGTCCAGTAGTCGGCGCCCTGTCCGGCGGCAACGTAGGCCTGTTGCGCGGATCGCAGTTCCGCGACGGCGGCGAGAGTGGCGCGCGCGTCCCGTTCGAAGGCGGCCGCCGCGCTGGTCTGGGATCGGATTGCGCGTTCGTCGTGAAGGAACTGCCAGGTTGCCGCCCCGAGAACAGCGGCGAAGAGAACGGCCACTGCGAGCCGCGCTCCGCGTCTGCTCATGATCGCGCCTCCGGGAAGTTACTATAGCACCGCGTGAAAGCGGCCGGTCTCATCATCAACCCGGTTTCGGGCGCAGGCGCGGACACGCACGCCGCGGAGCGGCGTGCCGCCCTGGCGCACGACGTCGCGCGCCGCTGCGGCGTGCCGCTCGAGATCGCCGTGACGGCGTACCACGGGCACGCGCGCGCGCTCGCCGCCGCGTTCAGGGACGCCGAAGCTTGTCTCGTCGTGGTGTGGGGAGGTGACGGGACCGTGAACGAGGTGGCGAGCGTGCTCGCGGGATCGACGATCCCGCTCGGGATCGTCCCCTCGGGCTCGGGAAACGGTCTCGCCACGGAGCTGCGGTTCGCTCGCGACCCCGAGCGCGCGCTCGATGGCGCTTTTCGGGGGAAGGATCGCACCATTGACGCTGGAGAGATCAACGGCCGGTTCTTCGTGAACCTCGCCGGCATCGGATTCGATGGCCACGTGGCCCACCAGTTCCAGCGTCTTTCACAAGGGCGCCGCGGCGCCCTCCCATACCTCACGATCGGGCTCCGGTCGATTTGGGGGTACGACGCCGCAATGTACCGGATCGAACTGGATGCGGAGGCGATCGACTCGAGGGCGATGCTGCTCACGTTCGCCAACAGCGGGCAATACGGAAACAACGCCGTCATCGCTCCGCTCGCCCGCGTGGACGACGGGCAGCTGGACATGGTGCTGGTGAAGCCGTGGCCCGCCGCGGCGAACTTCCTGCGCCTGCATCACCTGTTCCGCCGGACCGCGCATCGCGCCCCCGGTGTCGTGACCCGGAGCGTCACCTGCGCCCGCGTGAGCTGCGCCTCGCCCATGGAGATGCACGTCGATGGCGAGATCGTCGAGCCGGCCACTGAGGCCGTGGTGCGCGTGCTTCCACGGGCGCTGGTGCTGCGGGTGCCGGAAGGGAGGAAGGAGGCAGGAGGTTTCCTCCTACCTCCTGACTCGGATCTTAGTACGTCGGCAGGTACGGCTCGAGATAGCGCGCGATGATCGTGAACTGGTTGGTGAAGATCAGCACACCGATTGCGATGAGCAGCGCGCCCGACGCGACCTCGATCGCGTGGTAGTACTTCCGGATTCGCGCGCTGGCGCTGAAGAAGCCGTTGACGGCGAGCGACGTCAACAGGAACGGGATTCCCAGGCCGGCCGAATAGACCGCGAGAAGAGCCACTCCTTCGCTGACGGTATCCTTCCGCCCCGCCAGCACCAGGATGCCGCTGAGGATCGGGCCGATGCAGGGTGTCCAGCCGAAGGCGAAAGCAATCCCAATCAGGAAGGCTCCCACGAGCCCGGCGGGCTTTCGCTGCGCGTGGACGCGTTTCTCCGTTTCGAGCCATCGGATCCGGAACACGCCCATCGTGTGCAGGCCGAAGATGATGAGGAGCACGCCGGCCACCTTGGCCAGCAGCGGCAGACGGCTCATCAGGAACTCGCCGATCGCGCTCGCCGAGGCGCCAAGCGCGATGAACACGAGCGAGAAGCCCGCGACGAAGACGACCGACGACAACAGGAGCCGCCCGCGCGAGGCGACGGATGCCTGCCCGCTGCGGAACTCCTCCATCGAAATCCCCGACACGAAGGAGAGATAGCCCGGGATCAGCGGGAGAACGCACGGAGAGATGAAAGAGAGAAACCCTCCGACGAACGCCGCGAGATAGGAGACGTCCGTCATTCGACGCGTTTCAGCGGGATGATGTCGGGCCGCGACGAGGCCTCGGGCTCTCCCTTGAACTTCACCGGCGGCAGGTCCTGGAACATGAAGTCCCACTTCCATCGTTCGGAGGGGTTCGAGGCCTGCAGCCAGGTCCGGGCCGGGAGCGGGCGCGTGAACTCCAGCGTCGTGATGGCCGCGTACGCGGCGTTGCCGCCGAGCGCCGCCGCGAGATCGGCCCGCACGTGCGCGGGGCTCGAGTAGGTCGTGACGGCAGCTCCCAGCGAGACGGCGACGTTCACGAGAATCTGCCAGTCTGCCATCGCGTCGCCCGGCGGCAGCATGACCTGCGATGCCGCCTGCACGCGGCCGCCGCCGTTGGTGTAGGTCGCGTCTTTTTCGACGTAGGCGGCGCCCGGGAGGATGAAGTCGGCCGCCTCGGCGAGCGCCGTCATCAAGGTGCCTTCAACGATGAGCAGCGGCAGCGCTCCGTCGCGGCGCGCGTCGATCAGCCACTTCACGTCGCCGAGGCTGCCGTCGGGTCCGGGGTCGAGGACGTACACGGCGGAGATCGTCCTCCGTTCGACCCCGGACTTCAGCGCGGACAGGTCGGGTTGCCGCGCGCCGGCGGCCACGAGCCCCAGGTCTCGCGCGCCGGAAACGTTGGGGGCATCGACTAGCGGAACGGGGAACCGCGTGTTCTTCGACTGCGACTTTTCGCTCGCCGTCCAGGTCACCGCGACCGGCGCTGCTCCGAGGGCGCCCGCGATCTGCTTCACGAGGAACATCTCCTCGAGCGAGGCGTGCGCGGACACGAGGAACCCGAGCGTGCCTCCCGCCGCATCGACGCGCTCGCGCAGCTTCACCAGCGTGTCGTGCCACCCCTGCGGCTCGAAGGACCCGGCGGCGCCGCGGACGAACGGCCGCCGCATCCGCTGGTCCCCCTCGACCCAATGAAAGCCGAAGCGGCCGATGTCGCACATCCAGTAGCCGTTCACGTCCGGGTTGAACCGCGGCGTGATGCGAATCAGCTTCGCTCCTTTCGCCCACTCCACCTTGGCGCGGATCCAGGCGGTCGTGTTGCAGCCTTTCTCACAGAGCGTGCAGATCGTGTCCACCGCGTGGGGGTTGTCCCACGGCCGCGACTTGAACCGATAGTCGCGCGTCGTCAACGCGCCGACCGGGCAGACGTCCATCAGGTTGCCGGAGATCAGCGAATGCACCCCCTGCTCCTGGAACGTCGCGATCTCGCTCCCGTAGCCCCGGTCCACGATGCCGATCTGCGCGTCTCCGTCGATCTCGCGCATGAACCGCACGCACCGCGTGCACAGAATGCATCGGTTGCGGTTGAGCATCAGCGTGGGGCCGAACTCCACGTCGGCTCGGAGCCCCTCGCCGTCGAACACCCGGCGGGGAAACTCCATGCGGCTGCGATTGGGACCGAACGTGTAAGAGAAGTCCTGCAAGGGGCACTCGCCCCCCTTGTCGCACACCGGACAGTCGAGCGGGTGGTTGATCAGGAGGAACTCGAACACGCTCGCCCGGGCGTCCACCACTTCCGGGGTGTCGGTGTACACGACCATGCCGTCCGCGCACACTGTCGAGCACGCCGTCTGCAGCTTCGGCATCTTCTCGATCTTGACGATGCACACGCGGCACGAGCCGTCCACACCAAGCCCGGGGTGGTAGCAGTAATACGGGATCTTGATGCCGTGGTCGATCGCTGCCTGCAGGACGGTCCGTCCCTTTTCGACGGTGACCTGGCGACCATCTATGGTGAGCCTGACCGTTTCCATATCCTCCCGATCATATAGGAGGCGCTGGTTCGGGGCCAGCCGAGGCGCTTGCCGCGCGGCTCGCGGCCGACGAGGTCAGCGCGCGTCGTTGAACCGGGCGAGCGTGATTTTTTCGGGGTCGGGTTCGATCGATCGCAGCTGCCCCTTGAGAGGGACCGTCGCTTCCGTGCGGCGCTCGCGCACGCGCACCTCCACGAGTTCCTCCGGGCCCGAGTGGTACCGTACGGCGATCGGGATGACCAGGTCGAAGAGCTCCGGCTGCTCCTGCGTGAACAGCAGCTTCAGCATCGGGCCTTCGGAGCCGCCGGTGACGATCTGGCGCTGGATGCGGACGGTCGGGAGATCGGCGCTGAAGATCCACCCGTCGAAGAAGCGATCGAGCTCCTCTCCGGACTCCGCCTCGAACGCCGCCTTCACATCGTCGGTGCCGGCCTTGCGGAAGCGCGAGTCGAGGTAAAACCGCCGCAACCCGCGGAAGAACGCGGGGTCGCCGATCAGCCGCCGCAGCATGTCGAGGACGACGGCGGACTTGTTGTAGAGGACGCCGCGGAACACGCGGCTGTCCCCCTTGATGTGTCCCAGCCGATACCCGAGCGAGATGGGGCCCTGTTCCGAGTACGTGTTCGCCCACCGGCGCATCTGCCGCAGGACGCTCACGAACAGGTCGTCTCCCCGTTCCTGGCGCGCGTAGAGCGCCGCGAAGTACTGGGCGAAGCCCTCGCTGATCCACTGCTCGTGGTAGTTCTTCCAACCGACGGCCTGGCCCCACCACTGGTGCGCGACCTCGTGGGCCAGGAAGAACGAGGGAAAGCTGTCGAAGTTGACCGGGTCGTTTCGCCAGGAGACGTTCGAGAGCACCGCGGGCTGGTTGATGACGGCGAAGTACGCGGGGCTGTGGCCGCCGGGCAGATCGCTTTCGGTCACCGCGAGCGTGAAGCTCGGATACGGCGTGTCGCCGGCCAGCGAGGAATAGAACTGGATCATCGCCGCGGCGCGCTCCCGGAAGGAGCGGCCCCGGGACTGCTGCCGCGGATTGGCGCTCACGCCGAGGCGCAGCACGCCGGCGGCGGCCAGGGTCGGCGGGCCGCTTCGGGCGGTTGTCGCCGCCGACTGGGCAGACGGCGTGGTCAGCGACACTTCGGAGACCTCCGGGCCGACGAAGCGGCTGATGACGCACCCGAGGTACCGCACGGGTTGTCGCGCCTCGAAGGTGAATTGCCGGCGCCGCTCCTCGCCGCGGTCCGCCGGCACGGTCACCGTCCGCACGTCCGTCAACTCGCCGCTGCCGACGCAGGCGAGGTCCGAGGGCAGGCTGATGCGGAGCGTTGCCGTGGCGTAATCCGTGACGGACGACTGCGGATACCAGTACGCGCGGTTGCTGTAGATGTAGCGCGGTTCCGGCTGGGCGGATGGAAACTCACTCGCGAGCTCCTGCTGCGGCGAGACCGTGATCGCTTCGCGATCGAGGAGCTGCGGGCCGAGCCGCCCCGAGTATGCCACCGTGAGCGAGATCTGCTGGTCCTTCGTCAGCATCGACGGCAGGCTGACCACGATGCTGTTCTGGCCGACGACGCGGAAGAAGAGCAGCCGTCCGTGGGTGGGAGAAACGATGGCGCGAACGTTGAGCGATTCGGCCAGACGCAGCGTGAGCGTTGCGAGCGATGGCGCGCGCACCTTGAGCGAGACGGTCGCGCGTCCTTCCACCCATTCGCGCTCGGGGAGAAACGTCGTGTCGATGTCGTAGCTCAGCACGTCGTACTCCGCCAGGTCGTCTTCGTTGTAGTAGCGGCCGCGCGCTTCCAGTTTTTGCGGCGACGCGTAGAGCGCGATGTTGCGCCGCCGTCGCCTGTCGAAGAGTGTGACGTCCTCGGCCTCGCTCGAGGAACGCGCGAACGTGAGCGTGCCGAGCTTCTTCGTGCGGACGTCGGAGAGGAAATCCCCGAACGCGGGGGTCAACGACCAGCTGATCCCCGGAGACAGGTCGGTCGAGATCGCGAAGCTGTGCCCGACCTGCGCGTCGAAGAACGCCTGCGCCGCGCGCGCGCTCCCCCTGTTCGGACCTTCCGCGGTGAGCGCGCCGAACGACACGCGCTCCGCGTACTCGGATGGATTCAGCCGGACCAGCGCTGCCTCGAACGGCGCGTCGAGCGTCTCGCCGCCGGCGAAGATCCGCACCTGTCGGCGCTCCGCGGCGGGACCGGGCGCAAACCGCATCCGGCCGTTGCCCACAAGCACCAGCCCGGTGACGCCCGCGTCGGTCTCGGCCAGGTAGACGTGCCCTTTCGGGAGCGTGAGCGAGAAATCGATGGAGGTGATGGTCAGATCCCGCGCAGCGAACTGGCGCGTCGTGTCGAGTTGCAGCTGATGGAGTCCGTCCAGCGACGAAACCTGTTCCTGTTCCGCGATGACCCAGCGCGTTTCGTCCTCGCGCGATCGGCGCACGTCGAAGCGCCACGTCAGGATGCGTGCCGCGCGTCCGCGCTCGAGCAGCGCTTCCACGAGCAGGCGGTAACCGTCCCCGCGGATCGTTCCCCGCAGCGGCTGGCGATCGCGCTCGGCCACGGTTGCCCGCGTAATCCCCGGGCGAAAGAGCGGCCGCGCAAACCCCAGCGCCTTCTCTTCGTCCGCCCCCGGGGCGACCAGCGCGAAGTAGCCTTCGGGACGGCCCTTCAGCAGCGCCTGCTCAATCCCCTGCAGGAGCGCCGCGACACCGTCCGGTTCGTCCACCGGCTGCGCATAGTCCACACGCGCTGAGGTGGGGACGAACGGCCCCGCCAGCATGACGAGCAGCAGGCCAGCGAGCGAGACCCGGGCCAAAACAACCATCCGAGTCTATTAGACGCTGACTTGGGGGGATTGGGCCGACCGTTTCAGCAGGAGAACCGTGAGATCGTCCGCCAATCGCGTGTCTTCCGCGTGGCGTTCTACCGCCGCGAAGACGGCGCGACCCGCCGCCGCGAGATCGTCGGTGGCCAGGGTGCTGAGAACGCGTTCGAGCCCCGATTCGTCGAACGGCTCTCCCTGGGGGTTCTCCGCCTCGGTGATTCCGTCCGAATAGAGCACCAGCAGGTCGCCCGCCTCGAGCGTCACCTCCTGCGAGAGGTACCGGGAATTCTCAAACATTCCCAGGGCGACACCGGTGGCCGGCAGGCGGACCGATGCCCCAGTCGCGGCCCGGCGGACGATTGGTGGAAGGTGGCCGGCGTTCACGTACGTAAGCCGACCGCTTCCCGGATCGAACACACCCAAGAACAGCGTGATGAACCGCGACGGCGGCGCGTGGCGCGCGACCTGCGCGTTGAGGCGGTGGGCGAGATCGGGCGGCGCCAGACCTTCGTCCACGAGCGTGCGGAGGATGGCGAGCAGCAGCGCCATGAGCAGCGCCGCGGGGCTGCCCTTGCCGGCGACGTCGCCGACCGCGATCGCGAGGCGGCCGTCGGCGAGCGGCAGGATGTCATAGAAGTCGCCCCCCACGGTGTTCGCCGGTCGCGTGAGGCCGCACGACGAGACGGCGGGCGTGCTCCACGTGCCCGCGGGCAGCATCGCGAGCTGAATGTCGCGCGCGACCTCGAGGTCTCCCTTGAGTGACAGCCGGTCCGCCACCTCCAGGAGAATGAGGAGGTTGAGGAGGATGAGGCTGCTGACCAGCCACAGCGTGCCGGGGACCCACGTCGGCGCCGGCACCTCGACGTTGAAGATGGGGACGCCCGCGAAGGGGAGAGAGCGGGGTCCGAACCCGCGGAACAGGCCGAAGATGCCGAGGAGAGCGGCGACGAGCGCGACGGCATACAGCACGCGCCGCGGCGGGGAGAGCCGCATCGCGAAGGCCAGGAACACGAGCCGCGCGTGCGTCGTCCAGCGCTTGAGCGGCGGCAGCCGGCGAAGGGCGTCCTGGTCAATGCCCCGCGCGAAATACCGATACGCGTCCGCGGTGTCGCGCGTCAGCAGCCGGCTCACGTCGTCGGCCGAGAGGTCCCCCGCGTAATCCCCGAAGAACCGCCGCGCGCGATCAGTGAGCCGGTGCATAAATGGGGTCAGACCCCAATTTTACGTTTTTCGTAAACGCCGGTGCGTAAGGAACTGCGTTTACGGGAAGCGCAAAATCGGTCTCTGACTCTTAGACGATCCCCAGCTCCCGTCCGACTTTCGCGAACACGTCGAGGGCGAACTGCAGCTCGTCGCGCGTGTGGGTCGCGGTCACAATCGTGCGGACCCGCGCCTTGTCGCGCGCGACGGTCGGGAACGCGATCCCCTGTGCAAACACGCCTTCCTCGAAGAGACGATCCGAGAGCTTCATCGCGAGCGCCCCCTCGCCCACGATGACGGGCGTGATCGGGCTCTCGCTGATCCCCGTGTTGAAGCCCACTCGTGTCAGGCCCGCCTTGAAGAACCGCGTGTTCTCCCACAGCCGATCGATGATCTCCGGCTCCTCGAGGAGCAGGTCGATGGCCGCTATGCAAGTGGCGGCCACCGAGGGCGGGTGCGATGTCGAAAACAGGAAGGGACGCGCGCGATGGTAGAGGAACTCGATCAGGTTCCGGCTGCCAGCGACGTATCCGCCCAGGGCGCCGATGGCCTTCGACAGCGTGCCGACCTGCACGTGCACCCGCCCGTGGCAATCGAAATGATCGACGGTGCCGCGGCCGTTCTTCCCGAATACGCCGCTCGCATGCGCGTCGTCAACCATCATGATCGCGCCGTACTCCTCCGCGGCGCCGCACAGGTCCGGGAGCGGTCCCAGGTCGCCGTCCATGCTGAAGACGCCATCGGTGATCAGCAGCTTCCGTGGACCCGCCGGGATCTCGCGCAGGATCTTTCGCGCGGCGTTCACGTCGCGGTGTGGAAACACCTTGATCGTCGCGCGACTGAGGCGCGAGCCGTCGATGATGCTCGCGTGGTTCAGCTCGTCGGAGACGATCACGTCCTCCTTCGTGAGGATGGACGACACGGTGCCGGCGTTCGCGGTGAAGCCGCTCTGGAACACGACCACAGCCTCGGTCTTCTTGAACTCCGCGAGGCGCCGCTCGAGCTCCATGTGGATGTCCATGGTGCCGGCGATGGTCCGCACGGAGCCGGTGCCGACGCCGTACTTGTCGAGCGCCTCTTTCGCGCGCTCGCGGAGCGCCGGATGCGTGGTCAGCCCGAGATAGTTGTTCGACGACAGGTTGACGACGGAACGCCCATCGATGGTGGTATGTGCACGCTGCTCATCTTCGAGGATGCGGAGCCGCCGGTACAGGCCCTGCTGGCGAAGGGCCTCGAGTTCCTCGCCCAGATAGCCAAGCGGATCGATGCGCTGCGAGATGGCCATGACCGCCAAGTATACGGCGGGCCCGGCCCGGCTTTACCCGTACAGCAGAGCGACCCAGGGGAGCACGGCGACCGCCAGGTAGAAGGCGGCGAGCCCGGCAACGATGCGGTGCACGGCCGAGAGGTGGAGCATGATCCCGAAGACACTCGCCACCACCTTCGCGCCGGTAAGCGCGGCGGCGCAGCCCAGCGTCTGTATCAACCACGCGAGCAGCGGGTTGGCTTCCATGTGGAGGCCCATGACGGTCACGCCGACGTACGTCAGCGCTCCATCGAGCGCCTGCATCAGCAGGAAAACGAGCACCGCCGCATCGCCGAACCGCGACCCATCGCTGGGAAGCGGATTGCTCACATGACCCATCCCGCTACCAAAACGGCGACGGTGCTGCCGCGTTCTCGCGGTCACGTGCGCCGCGTGGGCGAGGTCAGATCAACGGGCGTACCTGCGGGTCAGAGGTCAGAGGTCAGAGGTCAGAGGTCAGAGGCCAGAGGCCAGAGGCCAGAGGCCAGAGGCCAGAGGCGCTGGGGCGGTCGCGCTGAGCGCCGGTTCAGTCGCGCGCGAGCGTTTCCTGATAGATGACCTGGAGAATGGCCGCGGTCGGG
>DATHTE010000086.1:0-29177 GCA_035463475.1 Vicinamibacterales bacterium | reverse complement strand
GCCCGCGGGCCCTTCGTCCTGACTGCCTGGCGGGCGGCCGCGCGCCGCGAGGATCCCGATCGGCGCCGGGCGGCTTTTCTCGCCTGTCGCGACAGGGCCTTCCGCGACGCGGCCGAGCGCCCCTCGCTCTTGAGCGCTCTTTCGGCCGCGCGTGAACGCCGCGACGATGGTCTTCGGCGCGTGCGCCGGCCAGCCCGGCTCGCGGACTCCGCGCTGCGCTTGGTGCTCGCCTTCGCGTTCCGCGGCGGCTTCGGCAGTTTCACTCCGGCGCGGCGCGCCTTGGACAGGCCAATGGCGATGGCCTGCTCCGGCGATCTCGCGCCGTGCTTTCCCTCCCGGATGTGGTGGATTTCTTCGCGAACGAACGCGCCGGCCTGCGTGGTTGACGCCTTTCCCGCGCGCCGCGCGCGACGCGCTCGCTCGATCGTGGCTTTCTCAGGCATGGGATTCCTCCAGGCACACGCGACGCAAGCGTGGTGCCAGACGAGGAGGAACATTCCTCCGGAGCCGGTGTCGATTGGGTCATGCTGGATGCGCGGCGCCTCACGAAATACTACTCAGCCGTCCCCGCGATCCGCGACGTCAGCTTCACGCTGACGCCGGGAACGATCCTTGGGCTGCTCGGGCCGAACGGCTCGGGCAAGTCCACAACGGTGTCGATCCTGACGGGGCTGCTGGAGCCTTCCGGCGGCCGCGTCCTCTTCAACGGGATCGACATCCGCGAGCGGCCCCTCGAGTACCGGGCGCGCATCGGGTACGTACCGGAAGAGGCGCATCTGTACAACTATCTCACCGGCCCCGAGCACCTCGCGCTCATCGGCCGGCTGCGGTCGCTGCCGGAGGCCGCGCTCCAGCGGAAGATCGCGGCGTTCCTCGACATCTTCGGCCTCACCGACGATCAGCACGCGCCGATGTCGGCCTACTCGAAGGGGATGCGCCAGAAGATCCTGATCTCCGCGGCGCTCCTCCACGATCCGCTGGTGATTGTTTTCGACGAGCCGAACTCCGGCCTCGACGTGACCTCGTCGCTCGTGCTCCGAAGCCTCGTGCAGGGACTCGCCGCGGAGGGGCGCATGGTGCTCTACAGCTCGCACAGCCTCGAAGTGGTGGAGCAGGTCGCGACGGACGTGCTGATCCTGCACGAAGGGCGCGTCGCCGCCCACGGGACGGTCGCGGAGCTGCGCGGGCTCATGGAGCTGCCGTCGCTCGAGCAGGTGTTCCGGCGGCTCGTCGTGGAGACGGACGTGGACGGCGTGGCGCGGCACTTGATCGAGGTGATGAAGGCGTGAAGGCGTTCCGGGCCGAGCGGCTGCTCGCGCGCGCGTTCTTCGGGCGCTTCTTCGAGAGCGACCTGATGCCGCCGGGCCTCCCGCAGGTGCAGCTCGTCATCTGGAGCATCGCGCTGCTGGCGGCGCCCGGCTTCATGCTGTCGTTTCAGCTCGAAAAGAAGTACGCGCGCCTGTGGCGCACCTCGCGCGGGGCGCTGGCGGACTCGATCCTGGTCGACCAGCTGTTGTTCGTCACCTTCGGCATGACGGCGCTCGGCCTCGTCGCGCTCGTCATCTGGGAAGGGGTCTTTCCCGACCGGCGCGACGCGCGCGTGCTCGGCGTGCTGCCGCTGCGCACGCGGACGCACGTGATCGGCCGACTCGCGGCGCTCGGGGCCGTGGCGGCGCTGTTCGCCATCGGCGTGAACGTGCTCACGGCCGCGGCGTACGGGCCGATCCTGTGGTCCTACGACGCGGCGGCGGGCCCGGTGCGCGCCGCGATGGCGCACATCATCGCGGCCGGCCTCGGCGGGCTCTTCGTCTTCTTCACGCTGATCGCGGCGCAAGGCGTCCTCCTCAACCTGTTCGGCCGGCGCGTGGCGCAGCGGCTTGCGCTCGTGCTGCAGATGCTGTTCGTGATCCTGCTCGTGCAGGCGCTCTTCTTCGTGCCGTATCTCGGGGTGTCGGTGCGCGAGGCGTTTCACGCCGGGGAATCGCGCGGCGGGTGGCTGCCGCCGGCGTGGTTCCTGGCGCTGTACGACGTGCTGGCGGGTTCGCCGCGCGAGGTCCCTGCGACCTACGCGGCGGCGGCGCTGCTGGCGGCCGTGGGCGCCGCCGCGATCGCCACGGCGCTGCTGGCGGGCAGCTACCGGCGGCTGGCGCGGATGGCCCTCGAAACGCTCGACGGCGGGCACGGCCTGCGCGCGAGGCTCGGCGCGAGCGCCGCCGCCATGCTCGCGCGCGTGGCCGCGCGCAGTCCCGTCCAGCGCGCGGTGGCCAGTTTCACGATCCACACGCTGTCGCGCAGCCGCGCTCACCTGATGCTGCTCGCGATGTACGTCGGCGTCGCGGCCGCGCTGGTGCTCGCGGGGCTCATCCCGCTGCTCGCCAGGCGCGGGCCCTCGTGGATCGATGTGCCGCGCGTCGCCGTGCTCTCCGCACCGCTCGTGCTCAATTTTGCCGCGCTGTGCGGCATGCGCGTGCTCTTCGGCATTCCGACGGAGATCAAGGCGAACTGGGCGTTCCGGCTGCACGCGCCGGAGGACCGGCTCCCCGGCGCCATCGCCGGCGTGCGCACGGCGCTGCTCGCGGCCGTGATCCCCATCGCCGGCGCGGCGGGGATCGTGGGAACGTGGCTGTGGGGCCTTCGGACGGGCGCCATTCACGCGCTGTTCACCGCCGCGGCCGGCGTGCTGCTCGCCGACCTGCTCCTCGTGGGCCTGCGCAAGATCCCGTTCTCCTGCACGTACTATCCCGGTCGATCGCGCGCGCGCACGTTCTGGCCGCTGTACGGGATCGCCTTCGGCACGTACGCCTACACGCTCGCGGAGATCGAACTGGAGGTGATCCATCGTCCGATTCTCCTCGGCATCTTCCTGGCGATCGTGGCGGCGGCGTGCGTCGTGTTGAGCGAGCTTCGCCGGCGCGACCTCCGTCCTCCGCCCGGACTGAAGTACCAGGAGGAAGATCCCGATGCGATCTTCGAAGGCTTCAAGTTGAGCGAAGGGCTCGCCGCGGAAACTCCTGGAATGCCATTCCGGCACTGACGCATTCGGCATTCGGCCTTCGGCATCCGGCATTGCCCTTTGTAGGTTTTTGTCCTACGCAGTTTCCGTAAGCCCGTGCACAACTCTGTACACGCGATGACGGTGTGGGCGCGGAATTCGGCCCGATTTCGCGCTGATTCTCATGGCGCTTCGATTGCGGTACACCCGCACGCAGCAGCTGCTTCAGTATGTGTGCCGACTCCCGAAATTCACCGCCGCTCGTCCCGGGTCCCTCCGGAGCCCATCGCTACCCGGCCGAGCGCCTCGGACCGACACACGCCAACATCCTCGCGGGACCCGACGTCAAACTGGTTGAAGTTTCGGCTGGCGAGCTCCTCGTCGAGGCGGACGTGCGGCTGGCGCCCGGCGCCGGCATCTGCCTGAACGTCACGGTTGGTGATCAGAACTTCCTCGCGGGCGGACGGGTCATGAAGGTGGACGCCGCGCTCGTGGGTGGACAGGTGAAGTACCGCGCGGCGCTGGCGCTCGACACTGAAATCCCCGCGTTCGAACTGCATGCGCCCGAAGAGGCGCCCGCCGCGCCTCGACCGGGCGGCGCGCCCGCGCCCACCTCGAAGCCCGTCGTCGCGCCACAGAGTGCCACGGCCTCGTCGCCCGATTCTCCGGTGGGCCACGCCGCGCCTGCGGCTGCCTCACCGGATCAATCGCAAGCGGTGCAACTGCTCAGGACCGCGCTTCGCGCGAGCGAAGCGCAGCGCAAGGAGCTCGTGGAGGAGCGCGAGGCGGCGCTCGCGCAGTGGGAACAGGAGCGCCGCACGCTCGAGGAGAAGATCTCCCGCCTCGAGAAGACGGCAGAGGAGGCGGCGCGCCAGGCGAACACCTCGCAACAGGCCGAACGTCTCCTGCTCGGCAAGCACGGCAAGGACCAGGCAGCGTGGTCGAAGGAACGGCAGGTGCTGCAGGAGGCCGCGAAGCAGGCTGAGGCGCGCATCGCGCAGTTGACGAAGGAGGCTGCCGCGGCGACCGAGCGCGAGCGCGCGCTTTCGGAACAGCACGCCGCCGAAAAGGTTGTTTGGGGCCGACAGCACGCTGCGTGGGAAAACGAGAAGGGGGAGTTCGCGAAGCAGCGGGCCGGATGGGAGTCAGACAAAGCCGCGTTCGGGAAACAGCAGGCTGCCTGGGAAAACGAGAAGGGAGCGTTCGCGAAACAGCAGGCCGCGTGGGAAATGGAGAAAGGCGCCTTCGCCAAACAGCGGGCCTCCTGGGAGACCGAGAAGGGCACCTTCGCGAAAGAGCGGGCTGTCTGGGAAACAGAGAAAGCCACGTTCGCGAAAGAGCGGGCGGCGTGGGATACCGAGAGGGGCACGTTTGCGAAGCAGCGGGCCGCGTGGGAAAGTGAAAAGGCCACGTTCGCGAAGCAGCAGGCCGCGTGGGACACGGAGAAGAACACTCTCGCCAAGGATCAGGCCGCCTGGGGACGGGAGCGCCAGTCGCTCCAGGAAAGCGCGAAGCAGCTCCAGGCGCGGGCGGATCAGGCGGCGCGCGATCTCGCCGCCGCGCGCGAGAGCGAGAAGCGGCTCACACGGGCGCTCGAGGAACACGCCACCAAGCTGAAAGTGGCGATGCAGGCGGCCGCGGAGCTCGAAACCACGCAGGCGACCCTCGCCATCGCGGAAGAGAAGATCGCGGCCCACGACCAGGAACGCGCGTCGTGGAACAACCAGAAGGAGCGGCTCACCGCGCGCCTGCAGATGACCGAGAAATGGTGCGCCGATCAGCAGGACCTGCTCTACCAGATTCAGCAGCAGCTCGGCAAGGCGTTCGCGCTCGTGGACGGCTGGAAGGCGTCGGACGACAGCGCCGCCGAGCAGGACGACAAGCGCGCGCGCAACCGCAAGGCGAGCGCGTGATCACAGAGGTCAGAGGCCAGTGGCCAGTGGGCCAGTGGTCAGTACCTGGCCTCTAGTGCTAGCCTCTGGCCTCTGACCCCCGATCAGAGCGCCACCGATCCAGCGCCACCGCGGCGACGATGATGATCCCAATGATGATTTCCTGCGTGTAAGCCGGCCATCCCATTTGCTGGCTGCCGTTGCGCAGGAAGGCCATCGTGAGCGCGCCGACCATCGACCCGGCAATACTGCCCTCGCCGCCGTTCAGACTGCCGCCGCCGATGACCACCGCCGCGATGATGTCCAGCTCGGTTCCGAGCGCGACCGTCGGATCTCCCTGTCGCAGGCGCGACATCTGCATCGCGCCCGCGAGGCCGAACAGCAGGCCGGCGGTGGAATAGATCCAGAGCTTCAGCCGGTTGACCGCGACGCCGGCGGCGCGCGCGGCCGCCTCGCTCGAGCCGATCGCGAACACGCGTCTGCCGAACACCGTGCGGCGCAGCACCTGGCTCGCGAGGACCGCGAGTGCAATCGCGAGCCAGACACCGGGCGTGACGAGCAGCCACGGCTGCGCAGGCACCGTCACCGCGAGTCCGTTCAGCCACGTCGTAGGCACGTCCACCGTACGCTCGCTGGCGAGCCACTTGGCGACGCCGCGTGCCACGCCCAGCATGCCGAGCGTCGCGATGAACGGCACGACGCGCAGGCGCGTGATGATCACACCGTTGGCCAGGCCCGCGGCACCTCCCGCGGTCACCGCGGCGAGGAGCGCCACCCACGGCGACCAGCCGTCGCGCAGCAGCGCGGCCGCGACCACGCCCGTCAGGGCGATCACCGATCCGACTGACAGGTCGATCCCCCCGCTCACGATGATGAACGTCATGCCGATCGCGCCGAGCGCGACGATGAGCGTTTGCGCGAGGATGACCCGGAGATTCTGGAGGGACAGGTAGCGCTCGGGCGCGCCGGTGAGGATGGCGAACGTCAGCGCGACGAACACGAGACCGAGGAGCGGCGCGAGGCGCGCGAGCGTGCGCGCGGGGGTCTTCATCGCGCCTCCGACGTGTCGGCGCCGGCCCCCACCCCCAGCGCCTGCTCGAGGACCGCGTGCTCGGTCCACTCGCCGACGACGCGCGCCGGCAGCAGTCGCCCGCGCCGCATGACGGCGATCCGATCGCACAGCCCGAACAGCTCCGGGAGCGACGAGCTCACGAGGAGCACGGCGCAGCCCTCGTCGGCGAGAGCGGCGACCACCTCGTAGATTTGCGCCTTGCTGCCCACGTCGATGCCGCGCGTCGGTTCGTCGAGCAGCAGGATCGTCGCGCGTTGGTGGAGCAGCCGCGCAAGCGCGACTTTCTGCTGGTTGCCGCCCGACAGCTCGCGCGCGGGCTGCTCGAGGCGGGGCGCCCGGGCCGCGACTCGATCCACTACCTCGCGCGCCTGGCGCAGCTGCCGCCCGGTGTCAATCCAGCCGCCGCGCGAGCAGGACGCGTAATGGCTCAGCGTCGCGTTGTCCGCGACCGACATCGCCAGCGCGAGCCCTTCCAGGCGCCGGTCCTCGCTGAGATATCCGACCCCCGCGGCGATGCGCTCGGACGGCGAAAACGTGGCGGCGGCGCGTGGAGCGGTGGAACCTGCCGCCACGATTCCGTCCCGCGCGCGCACCAGCCCGAACAGGCTTCGCACCAGCGTCGATCGCCCGGAGCCGACCAGGCCGGCGACGCCGAAGATCTCGCCGCGGCGCAGCGTGAACGACGCGTCGAGCAGCCCGGGCGGCGAGGCGAGGTTGCGGACGTCGAGCGCGACCTCCTCGCTGGCGTGTCTGCGGCGCTCGGGGAAGAAGCGATCGAGCTGCCGCCCCGCCATCAAAGCGACGATCTCGTCTTCCGTGATGTCGTGAATGTCCCGGGTGGCGACCGTGCGCCCGTCCCGCATCACGGTCACCCGCGACGCGATTTCACGCACTTCCTCGAGCGCGTGGCTGATGTACACGACCGCCACGCCGCGAGACGCGATCTGGCGCATGACGGCGAACAGCCGCTCGACATCCGCGCGGGGCAGGCTGCTCGTCGGCTCGTCGAGCAGCAGGATGCGCGCGTCGGCGACCACCGCGCGGCAGATTTCCACGACCTGCCGCGCCGCGATCGAGAGCGACTCCACCGGCTGGTCCGGATCGATCTCGGCGCGACCGAGCCGGCCGAGCACCCCGCCAGCCACCTGGCGGCTGTGCCCCGCGTCCACGATGCCCCAGCGGCGCCGCTCTCGCGGGATCAGGATGTTCTCCGCGACCGACAGGTGCGGGAAGAGCGACAGCTCCTGGTGGACGAGGGCGACGCCGGCCTCGCGCGCCTGCGACGGCGACGAAGGCGCGTACGCCCGCCCGGCGATTCGCATGTCGCCGGCGTCCGCGGCGACCACGCCCGCGGCGATTCGGACGAGCGTGGACTTGCCCGCGCCGTTCTCGCCGACGAGCGCGTGGATCTCACCGTCGGCGACTTCGAGCGTCGCGCCGTCGAGCGCGAGCGTCGCGCCGAAGCGCTTCGACAGGCCTGCAATCGTGAGCAACGCCACGGGCGGGAGAGGCAGGATTACGGACCCGGCGGACGCAACAGCGTCTGGATCTCGGGATGATCGACGTTCTCGCGGGTGACCAGCGCCACACCCGTGTCGATCCGCGGGGCGACCGGCCGCCCGAGAATGTGATCGACCATCGCCTTGACGGACAGGTATCCCATGCGGGTCGGGTTCTGCACGACGATGCCGTGCAGCGTGCCGGCGCGCACCGCCTGCTCGAAGGCGGGGATCGCGTCGAAGCCGATCGTGGTGATGCGCCCGGCGAGCGCGGCATCCTCGAGCGCGAGGAGCATGCCGGCCGTCGACGTCTCGTTCACCGTGAAGATGCCGTCGAGGTCCGCGCCGTAGCGGTTGAGCAGGTTCTCGGCGGCTCGCTTCCCGGTGTCGCGCGTCGGGCCGGAGTACTGGTCCGAGGCGATCAGCGTGATGCCGGGGGAACGGGCCAGCGCCTTCGTGAAGCCCTGCTCGCGGTGCTCGGTGCTCGCGGAGTTCTCCTGGTAGCGCAGGAGCAGCACCCGCCCGCGCCCCTTCAGCGCGCGCGCCATCTCTTCCGCCGCCAGCTCCCCGCCGCGTGCGTTGTCGGTCGCGACGAAGCTCACGATGTCGCGCGAGTCGAGGTCGGAGTCGAACACGACGACGGGCACGCCCAGGCGCCGCGCCTCTTCCACCGGACGCACGAGCGCGCGGCGGTCGAGCGGCGCCAGGACGAGGCCGTCGACCCCTTGCGAGGCGAACCCCTCGACCACCTGGATCTGCTGTTCGCGATCGTCCTCGCGGAGGGGACCCTTCCAGATCACCTCCACGCGCACGTTGTCGCGCGTCAGCTCGGCCGCGGCGCCCCGGGCGCCTGCTTCGACGCTCTTCCAGAACGCGTGCGTGGTCCCTTTCGGCACCACCGCGATGCGCAGCGTGCGCTGGCCGCCGCCGGCGTCATCGCCGCCGCACGCGCCCGTGGCCGACGCAAGCGCCGCGACCGCCGCCGCCGCGACCGCGACGCGACCAGCGAGCACGCAGAAACGACGTCGCAAGAGTGTCATGGTGCCGGCCTGATTGTAGCGCAGGCCTATTCGACGCCCGACTGCCCGACTGCGTGACGCCCGACTGCGCGACTGGCCGACTGCGGTAGCATGCGGCATGCTTGTCGGTCTCATTGCTGACACGCACAGCCTCATCCGACCCGCAGCGCTCTCAGCGCTTGCCGGGTCTGAGGTCATCCTGCACGCCGGCGATGTCGGGGGTCCCAGCGTGCTCGCGGCGCTCGAGCAGATCGCGCCGGTGCACGCCGTGATCGGAAACACCGATCCCGAGGATGGCGCGCTGCCCGAGCGGCTGCGGCTCGAACTTGGCGGCCTGACCGTTCACGTCAGCCACGGTCACGAGCTGGGCAGCCCCACACCGGAAAAGCTGCTCGCGCGATACTCCGCGGACGTCATCGTCTACGGCCACACGCACAGGCCGTTGATCCGGCAGGAGGGCAAGCGGCTGGTCATCAACCCGGGCGCTGCGGGCCCGCGCCGCTTCAACCTGCAGCCGAGCGTGGCCCTGCTGCGCATCGAGCAGGGGGCGGCAGCCGCGGAAATCCTGCCGCTCGCGTGAGCACGCAAGCGTACATGACGATGAGGGCGCGCGGCCTGAGAACGAGTCTCACTCGCGCGAGTGTCAACCGCGGACCATCGGGCAGGACGCGAGCGTCGAGCTGGAGCGTAGAATGAGTTTCGAGTGGATCACTACGACCACGTCCACACGCCTGAGGCGATCAGTCTTCGCCTGTCCGAGGGCACGCAACACAGCTACCTGCGCGACTGGGTCTACGGCGGGATCGACGGCGCAGTCACGACGTTCGCCGTCGTCGCGGGGGTCGCCGGCGCCGAGCTGGGCGCGCGCGTGATCCTGATCCTCGGCGCCGCGAACCTGGTGGCCGACGGCTTCTCGATGGCGGCCAGCAACTTCGTCGGCACGAGGACCGAGCGCGACCAGCTCCAGCGCGCGGCGGCGGTCGAACGCCGCCACATCGAGTCCGATCCGGAGGGAGAGCGCGAGGAGGTGCGGCAGATCTTCAGCCGCAAGGGACTGACCGGCGCGACCCTGGAGGCGGTCGTCGAGGAGCTGACCTCGGAGCGCGAGAAGTGGGTGCGGACGATGGTGACCGAGGAGTACGGCCTGCCGCGCGAGGTGCGTTCGCCGGTGCTCGCGGCGCTGGCGACCTTCAGCGCGTTCGCCGTCTGCGGCTTCGTGCCGCTGCTCCCGTTCGTCTTCGGCATGACGTCGCCGCTCGCCGAGGCGACGATCCTGACGGCGCTGGTCTTTCTGGGGATCGGTTCGCTCAAGGGGGTCGTCGCCGCCACGCGATGGTGGTATTCGGCGGTGGAGACGCTCGTCATCGGGGCCGCGGCCGCCGCAGTCGCGTTCCTGATCGGGATTGCGCTCAAGAGCGTGACGTAAGTACCCTGTAACGGTTGCCGCGGCGAACCCCGCCCCTCTTCGTTCTCGCATGCCTTCCCGCGATCCTGCTTTCCCATGATGCGTCGGCGCAATCGGGGAACGGCGTCGCGCTCGGGCCGCTGACGCTCACCGCATACGTCCAAATCGACGCGCAGTTCGGGTTGACGGGGGAGTCGTTTGCCGAGAACGACACCTTCAGGTTCCGGCGCGCCCGGTTCGCGCTCTCCGGCGATCTCACCGACAGAATCGGGTGGTACGCGAGCGTGGAGGCGACGGCGCCGTCGGTTCCGCTGCGCGACGTGTACGTGAGTTTCAGGATGGCGCCCTGGATGACCGCGCGCGCCGGACAGTTCGTGACACATTTCAGCCTGGAACGGCAGATCTCCACGAGCCGCCTCGAGGCGATCGATCGCGCCCTGCAGCCGCTGACTCCCGGGCGCGATGTCGGCGTCATGCTGCTCAGCGATCGACCGCTCGGGGGCTGGTTCGGGTACAGCGCAGCCGTGATCAACGGCGCGGGGCAGAACCAGGTTGACGACAACGACGCGAAGGATGTCGTCGGCCGCGTGACCATGTCGCCGCCCGCCTCGCACAACGTGAGGGTGGGTGTGAACGCGGCCACCGGGGCGCAGCCGTCCGGCAAACGCCACCGCTACGGCGCAGACGTCGAGATCCAGGCCGGCGGGTTGCGGGCGATGGCGGAAGTCATCCGTCAGGAGCACAATGGCGCCGACGCGCTGGGCCTGCTCCTCTTCGCGGCGCACCGAACGGGGCCCTGGGAGCTCGTCGGGCGCGCGTCGCGGCTCGAGCTGGACGCCGCCGCTCGATGGCGGCTCGACGCGGGCGGCAGTTACTACTTCATCGGGCGGACGCGGCTGATGATGAATGTCGTGTACTTTCCCGGAACGGCCGAGCGTCGGCTCGGGGTGATCACCCGGCTGCAGCTCGCGCTCTAGTGGCCGTTTTTGCCCCATTTTTCCGGTTCGGGTCGACGGGACACTAGCACCAACTGTGCATGTACTCTACTGCCGGCCGGCCGCATTGCCGGATATCCGGCATTTCATAACGGGTGGATTCATATGACGGACTGGACGACACAGGCAGTCGGCGCCACTGAGGCGCTGGCATGCATCCGAAGCGGCATGCGGATTTTCGTGCAGGGTGCCGCCGCGACGCCAACGCCGCTCCTCGAGGCGCTCGCCGCCCGCCGCGATCTGGCGGACGTGACGCTGTACCACATGCACACGAACGGTCCCGCACCGTTCGCCGAACCGGAGCACCAGGGCCGGTTCTTCTCGGTTTCGCTGTTCACCGGACCCCCGCTGCGCAACGCGATCAACGAGGGACGCGCGGACTTCATGCCGATCTTCCTGTCCGACATCCCGTGCCTCTTCGCGACGCAGAAAGTGCCGCTCGACGTGGCCATCCTGCACCTCTCGCCGCCGGACCGCCACGGGTACTGCACGCTGGGCACGTCCGTTGACACGTCGCTCGCGGCGTCGCGGGCCGCGCGGTTCGTCGTCGCGGAAATCAACGAGCAGATGCCGCGCACGCACGGCAACACGATTGTGCCGCTGTCGCGCCTGCACGCCTTCATCCACACGGACCGCCCCCTGCACGCAATGGATCCGCCAAAGCCCACGCCGGTCGAGGACGCGATCGGCGAGCACGTTGCCGCGCTCGTCCCCGACGGGGCCTGCCTGCAGATGGGCATCGGCGCGATCCCCGATGCGGCGCTCCGCCGGCTGTTCGACAAGCGGGACCTCGGGATCCACACCGAGATGTTCTCCGACGGGGTGATCGATCTGGTGAAGGCCGGCGTCATCACGAACCGGCTCAAGGCCGTTCATCCCGGGCGCGTGGTGACCAGCTTCGTCGCCGGATCGAAGCGGCTGTTCGACTTCATCCACGACAACCCGCTCGTGGAGTTCCATCCCTGCGATCGCACGAACGACACGGCGCTCATCAGGAAGAACGACAGGGTCGTCGCGATCAACTCGGCGGTCGAAGTGGATCTGTCCGGGCAGGTCTGCGCCGACTCGATGGGGTTCCGGATCTACTCGGGGATCGGCGGACAGATGGACTTCATGCGCGGCGCCGCGCTGTCGCGCGACGGGAAGCCGATCCTGGCGCTCCCTTCGACCGCGTCGAAGGGGACGCTCTCGCGCATCGTGATGTCGCTCAAGCCGGGTTCGGGCGTCGTCACGACCCGCGGGCACGTGCACTGGCTCGTGACGGAGTACGGCGCGGTGAACCTCTTCGGCAAGTCGCTGCGCGAACGCGCGGAGCTGCTGATCTCGATCGCGCACCCGGACTTCAGGGCCGAGCTGCGGAAGGAGTTCGCCGAAACGCGCCACGTCGTGCTGCCCGAGGCTGTCGCGCACTGATCACGCGCGCAGCGCGCGAGTCGAGCAGTCGGACAGTCAGGAAGTCGGGCAGTCACGCAGTCGCACAGTCATGCAGTCGCGTGACTGCCTGGCTGCGCGACCGGGTGACTGTCTGAGTGTACGACTGCGCGCCAGCTAAACCGATACTCACTTGGGTTGCCGTCGTGTGCGCGCGCCGTGCGGTTTGCCCGCGGATTGCGACCGCGGCCCTGCGGAGCGCCGCGAGCGCGCCGCGAAGCCGGAATGCGCAGCGAAGGCGCAAGAGTCCGGCGTGGGGTACTCGGGGGCCCCACGCCTGCTGTAGACAGGTCGCCGCAGCGCGCATTCCCGCGCGCGGAGCCGGGCGGCGGGAGCAACCGCGGCAACCGCGGCGAGCGTCGGTCGACGGCAACCCAAGTGAAGATCGGGATTAGAACGTCGCCTGGCGTCTGGTGACGAACGTCCTGGGCTCCATCGGCCGGCCGTTTGGATAGCGGCGCGCTTCGCGCCGTGCGCTCCAGAGCAGCACGGGGCCCACGACCCTGTCGATCACGCGCGCCGCGCGGCCCCCTTCTCGCTCGATCTCCAGCCGCAGCTCACGTATGCGCTCGCCGATCTGCCGGTTGGTGCGCCGCAAGTAGCGCTCCATCGCCCACAGCGCGGCGCCGTAGCCACGCGTGAGCTGCCGCCCCTCGACCTTGAACCGCTCCCGCACGCGTGGGTCGGGATCGTCCCGATACCGTCTCCAGCCCGAAAGCATGGTCTTCATCATGCGGTAGAGGCTCGGGCCGTTGCGCTCGTAGTCGCGGCGGAACGCCCAGTCGAGGATCGACTTCGAGTCGTCGCGGGCGATGTGGGGATGCCTGAAGTTGAACTTGTACTGGCCGTGGATGTCAGGCAGCTCGACGTCATCGAGCAGCTGCCCGCGCGCCTTCATCTCGGCGTGCAGCGGGGTCCCCGGCATCGCGGTGTAGAGCATGAACTGGTGGCAGTCGGCGTCGTAGTCGATCGCCTGTTCGATCTCCTCGACGATGGTGTCCGGCGCGTGGTGCTCGAGCCCGACGATTGTCGAGCCGTGCACGCGGATGCCGTTCTCCTGCAGCTCGCGCGTCAGCGAGCGCGTGTCCACCCCCTTCAACTTGCTGAACCCGCCCTTGACCGACTCGATCCCGAGCCACACCCAGCTCACGCCCAGCTCCACGAGCTGCCGGACCGAGTACTGGGAGACCGCGTTCGCCGACGAGAACACGTAGAGCGACCAGGCCTTCTTGTGCGCCTTCATGCACTCGAGCAGCTCCAGCGCGCGCCTCTTGTACAGGAGGAAGTTCTCGTCGATCATGAAGAAGCTCTTCGCGCCGAGCCTCTCCTCCACTTCGCACATCGCCTTGAAGAGATCGGCGCCGCGTTGGTAGAAATTCACGAACCGTCCTTTGCCGCCAAAGAACGAGGAGGTGGTGCAGAAGCTGCAGCCCATGGGGCAGCCCACCGACGGGATGATCGTCGCCATGGGATTTCCGCCGCCGCGCGGCGCGCGCAGCCCCATCAGGCGGAAGCCGAACGACGACGGGATCGCGGGGTGCACGATCGGCCGGTTCACGTCCTCGCCGAGATGTTCGCGCATCCACCGGACGCCCTCTCCCTTGACGATATGGTCGGCGTCGATCATCGTCTCGACGCCCGGCATCCCCGCAACGTGCCCGCCGACGATGATCTCGGAGTACGGCGAGTGCGCGCGCACGAGCCGGCACATCTCGCGCACCTTTCCGACGTTCACGATGATTCCCGAGATGCCGACGATGTCGTAGTGATGGCGCTTGAGTTCCCGGATGAAGCGCTTCCGCGTTGGGAAGTCGAGGAGCGTGGAGGGGGCTGAGATGTTCTCCTGGATGAGCATCAGCCCCCAGGAACGATGGTGCATGCGAAACGAGAACGGCCCCTGCTCGCGCGTGACCTGGTTGTGGTACAGCTCCATCGGGTTGATCGCCCGGCTTCCGAACTCGTCGTCTACCGCGTAGGGCTTGAAGACGGACGTCAGGAGCACACGTGCCCGCGCGCCTTTGGGGTGAGGGCTGGTATTGTTCAATGGGTCCTCGGATCTCTGCTGGGGTGATCGCCTCTGCTGGGGGCCGTTCCTGCTGGGGCAGACCCCTATGATACGCCCGAGGTGTAAGCGGATGGTATAATTTATGGTTTCGGGCGCTTTGAAATTCCCCGCCGACACGGACTTCATGCGCCTGGCGCTCGAGCAGGCGCGCGTGGCGCGCCTCGCCGGGGAAGTGCCGGTGGGCGCGATCGTCGTGGTGGGCGGCGAGGTCGTCGGGGCCGGCTACAATCAGCCCATTGCGGCGTGCGATCCGACGGCCCACGCCGAGATCGTGGCGATGCGGCAGGCGGCGGCGCGCTTGGCGAACTACCGGCTCACCGGGGCGAGGCTGTACGTCACCGTGGAGCCGTGCCTGATGTGCGTGGGCGCGATGGTTCACGCGCGCGTCGAGACGCTGGTGTTCGGAGCGGCGGAGCCGAAAGCTGGCGCGGTGGTCTCGACCCAGCGCGCGCACGAGCACCCGGCGCTGAACCACCAGCTGGAAGTCGTCGGTGGCGTGCTCGAAGAGGAATGCCGCGACCTGATGCAGGCGTTTTTCAAAGAACGTCGTTAGGTGTCGCCTTCGGCCTTGACGCTTTTCGGCATTCGGCCTTCGGCATTCGGCGTTGCAGTAGTATGCGGAGAGGTACCGAAGTGGTCGTAACGGGGGCGCCTCGAAAGCGTCTTGTCGCCAAAAGCGGCACGTGGGTTCGAATCCCACCCTCTCCGCCAACCACCTCCGCTCGCGAATGATCGCGCGCGAGCTATGGTGGATGGCTCGCTGACACGATGAGATCCGCCGTAGCGGCGAAGCCGCGAAGGTGGACGAATCCCACCCTCTCCGCCAAATTAGTCCTCTATAGTCACGTGCTCGCGGACGATCACGCGGGCGACCAGACTCCTGCCCAGGATCTCGATCGCGCGAAGGGCGCCGCCCACGCGGGCGCATCTCACGCGCTCCTGGTTCCGAGACAACGAAGGAGATGATCAGGTCGCGCTCCCGGGGAGTCAACCTGAACTCGAGTCGCTGACCGGGCTTGATCCGCTTCGGTCGCATAACGTGGGGCGTCTCGTCGGCACCGGCTATTCGTCGCCTCTCGACGACCGAGAACGACGACCGGGAAGCGTCCAGTTCTCGAGCGTCAGCCCTTTCACGCGACCGAACTCGGCGGTGTTGTTCGTGACCAACCTCAGTCCGAGACAGCGGGCGTGGGCGGCAATGAACAGATCGTTGGCGCCGATCATCTGACCTTGTCTCTTCAGATCAGCGCGTATCTCGGCATAGTGGGTCGCAGCCTCGTCCGGAAACTCTAGGACCTCGACATGCGGGAGGAATGCCTGGAGCGCCGTGGCATCCTGCGTTCGGCGCGGCGACACTTCGACACCGTAGAGCAATTCCGATTTGGTGATGACCGATATGGAGACGTCCGCGACAGGGACCGCGCGCAACCGTTTGATCACCGCCTGGCTCGAGCGCTTCATGATGTAGGAGCACGTGTCCGTGTCCAGCATGTAGCGGGGCATCAGGGCTCGCGCTCCTGCACGGGCAGATTCTCGACATTCTCCATGAACACGTCGGACGCGACCGGCCCGCTATCGAGATAAGGCCCCCAATCCGCTGGGCGGGGAGACAGGATGACATCCTCGCCCTCTTTGCGGATGAAGACTTCGTCGGTGCTGAACTGGAACTCCTTCGGCAACCGCACGGCCTGGCTGCGATTGTTCATGAACACCTTGGCCCGTTTTTGCATTGTTGGACCTCCCGTAGCCCGGTGCCGTATACATAAGTATATGCCCTACGGCCTCCCCGAGCGGGCCGTTGGCGGGAGAAGAATCCGCGTGCTCAATACGTGTCTCTACCACGGCTTTCGTGCGGATCGAGCGGATCGTGCGGAAGCGGAAATCCGTGAAGTTCTCTGTTTTCAACAACCAGCAGTGGCTCGAATCCCACCCTCTTCGCCAACCTGAGCTAACTGAAAACAAACCGCTCAGACGATCGAAGTTTCCTGGCTGTACCAGCCTCGTCGTTTTCGCCCACCATCGGAGCGCCGCTCGCCACGATGCGCGCGTTGCCCGGGAACCCGGCGCCCGTCGTCTTCCGGATCACCGCCTCTGCCGCCGGGGACGAGCACCGGCCAGGCGGGGGTCACCGTTCAGTGCCCTCGATGCACCTGGCGACAATCAGCGTGAAATCGTCGCGTTGCTCGTGCGGGCTGAAGCGGCGCACCTCATCGAAGATGGCTGTAACGAGATCGCTGGGACTCAGGCCGCGATGGGCTTGCAGCGCATCGATCAGCCGCTGCTCGCCGAATTCCTCGTCGCACGCGTCGAACGCCTCGGTGACGCCGTCCGTGTAGATGACGAAGAGGTCGCCGGGGAAGAGCTGGCGCTCTCCCGTCGAACAGGTCCAGTCGCTGAAGACTCCCAGCACGGGCGCAGTCGAATCCAGGCGGTCGACGCCGCCGTCGGCTCGAAGGAGCAAGCCGGGCAGGTGCCCACAGTTCGCGTAGCGCAGGCGTCTCGTTCTGTCGTCGAATTCCGAGTAGAACAGCGTTGTGAAGGCGTTCTCCCCGGTGTTCTCGCGAAACAGCCGGTTCACCGATCGAAGGAGCCGCTCCGGCTCCTCGATGGCGATGGCGCACAGGCTTCGGAGATTGGCCTGGAGGTTCGCCATCAGGAGCGCGGCCGGCATTCCCTTTCCCATGATGTCCCCGATGACGAGGCCGAGGCGTTCCCTGCCGAGATCGAGAAAGTCGTAGTAGTCGCCGCCCACGCGGCGAGTCTGCACACATGCACCCGTGTACTCCAGCGCTCGCGAGGCGGGCCGTCGCTGCGGAAAGAGTCTGGCCTGCACCTGTGTGGCAATCTCCAGTTCGTGAGCCGCGCTACGCTCGGCTTCGCGTTTCTCGGCGGCGGCGCGGCGTTGCGCCTCGATGGCGCGGCTGACCTCGTCGAAGCTGACGAGGGCGAACGAGTTCCGATCGATGTCCTCGAAACGGGTGAACACACCGCCCCAGACCGTGGGCTGGTCGGCCGCTGGTGCACCCGCTGTCGCCCAGCCGGGCTGGGAAGAGCCAACCTGTTCGTACGCAACACGCCTGAGCCGCGGCATGCTTCGAAACCTGACACCGCGCCGGCGCCATTCCCGATACGTCGCGGGCACGTTTTCGGTCACGAAGACGACCTGAGTGGCTCGGCCGATGAGCCGATATTGTGGAGAATCGGGCTCGGGCTGAATGAGCGCGAGCACCGCGGATCCGTTCGGTGGAGCGACGGCCACCAGGCGCTCACTCGACGCGACCCGCGCGTCAAACGCGATTTGAAATCCCAGCTTGTCCAGGTAGAAGCGCAGGCTTTGCTCCTGGTCCTTGACGTAGACGTTCACGGCGTGAATGCGGAGATGCGGATCGGCGCCGGCGGAGAGCGTGCTTTCCATCGGGCGAGATTATAGGAGACCCCTGAAATCTCCGCGAGGGGCCGGACAGAGTCAGGACCCCGAAGCCAGCGCGCAAGCCCAGCCAACCCCCGCGTGAGTCGACATCTCGCTGCCGCCTCACGTCGATTCCCGATCGGCCCGCGATCGAACGCTTCCCCTCCTCGTCGCCGTGAGCGGGCTTGGAATACCCGAGCGCGCCCGACGGTATAGGAACAGCGTGGACGCCGCAGCGTCACCCCAGCAGTCCCGTCACCCAGGGATGACCGCAGCTGCGTTCCCTCCGCTTCCGAGGTCCGTTCATGACGACAACGCGTCGCGCCGTGCTCTCAGGACGTGTGGCGGCCCTTGCCGCTGTTGCGCTTTCCGTCGCGAGGCTGGCGTCCGCAGAGATGTGCTTCGATGTGAATCTGCATTTCGGCAAACGCGCGCCATCCCGCGCGGTGGTCGAATCGATGGAGAACGAGGCGGCGTCGATCTGGGAGAGCTACGGGCTGCGCATTCAGTGGCCGACCACGCCGAACTCCGCGCGATGCGCATTCGTGCGGGGATCCTTCGAAGTCTTCATCGACGCGAACATGCGGCAGGCGCTTCGCAACGGCGCGCTGGGACGCACGTGGGTCACGCCGGCCGCGATCGAGCATGCGCCTATCCAAATCGACCTCGGGGCAACCGAGCGCGTGCTCCGATCTCTGAGGGTGTCAGAGCTCATGCGCCTGGTCGGTCGTCGGTTTGCCACGCCATCGGATATCGGCCGCGCGCTCGGGAGGGTTCTCGCGCACGAGATTGGCCATCTCATTCTGGCGGCTCGTGGTCATCAAAGGCGAGGGCTGATGCGCCCCGTATTCTTCGCAGGCGATCTCGTAGAGCCTCAGCGTCAGTCCTACAACCTGTCGGATGCGGAACTCGCGCGACTGCGCGAGCGCGAGGTCGAGCTCAACGCCCGGTCGAGCGCAAGCGACATCGCTCCTTCGAAGACGATACCATCAGGGTTCGGCCGTCTCGACCGCCCGGACGTTCGCCCGCCGCGCGTGGAGTAGCAGGAACGGACTTGCTGCCGGAAACTTCGAGCCTGGCGCGTTCAGCGCAGCGATGCCGCTCGCAGCGCCGAGCCCGTCCTCGTCTCCATCGACTCAGGATACGGCGTAATCCCGCCGTGTCGGGACGCATGTCACACCACGACCTCGTCCGCCTTCGAGTCGGCCCGCTTCAACCGTGCCTCGAGCGCGCGGCGAAACGCCTGACGGGCTCGAGACAACCCCGACATGACGGTTCCGATGGGAATCCCCAGGACTTCGGCCAGCTCCTGGTAGGAGAGTTCCTCCAGCTCGCGAAGCACGAGGAACTCGCGGAACCGGTCAGGCAGATCTCTCAACGTTTGCTCGACCAACACGGCGTCGGCGGCGTGAAGCAACAGTGCTTCGGGTGTCATGGCCACCTGAGTGGCGCTGTGCCGTTCCTCATCGAACACGTCGGCTAGCTGCTGGTGCCTGTGGCTGCGCCACCCGTAGCAGGTGTTTCGCACGATACTGAGGAACCACGCCCGGCCATTGCCCCCCGAAAATGTTCGAAAGTAGCGGAACGCCCGCAGCGAAGCCTCCTGCACGACGTCCTCGGCATCGTGCTCGTTCCCGACGAGCCAGCGGGCGAGCCGGTACGCCGCATCCAGATGGGGCAGGACGACCTCGTCGAACGTCGGTGCGATGGCGGGGTTCACCGTGGAACGTTTCACTTCGAGCCTTCCCGGAGCTGGCGGAGGCGGCGCTCGCTACGCGCGGTCGCGAACTCGAATCTCGGCGAGCACGCGCGCGATGAACGCGAGCAGCTCCGCGACGGAATGAAACCGGGCGGCCCTGTACGAGGCGATGTGTTCGACCTTGCCCTCCAGCCGCCCCGCCTCGATGTCGTCGCTCTCTCGGACGTGAATCACGAAAGCCGCCCGCGATTGCCATGCATCCATCAATCAAGGACAATAGCGACGGCCGCCAGCCTCAGTCATAGCGTCGCGGTAAAGTTTCGGTTACGTGCGGGTCACGCATGTTGAACGAACGCCGAATTCCTTTCCCGCCGTTCGCCCTGGACCTGGTAAACAAGTGTCTCTGGAAGGACTCGCGCGCTATCAAGCTCAGGCCCAAGGCCTTCGCGGTGCTCGAGCTTCTGCTCTCCCGGGCCGGCGAGCTCGTGACCAAAGAGCACCTGATCAGCGTTATCTGGCGGGACACGTTTGTCGGCGACGCCGTGCTCAAGGTCGCCATTCGCCAGATCCGTGAGGCGCTTTCCGACGACCCCAGGGCCCCACGCTTCATCGAAACGGCCCATCGTCGCGGCTACCGGTTCATCGGTGAGATCAGTGCGCGCGCAGAGACCGCAGCCATCCATCAGGGCAGCCGGGCCGGTGGCGTGCCGCCCTCTACGCGGCTGCTTCTGACGGACTCGCCAGGAGGCTTCGTCGGGCGGGAGCACGCGCTCTCGCAGATGCACCGGTGGCTGGAAAAGGCGCGTGGAGGCGAGCGCCAGGTGGTGTTCGTGACGGGAGAGGCCGGCATCGGCAAGACCACGCTCGTTGAAGCCTTCGCCCGGAGCATCGCTCCAGATCCCACCGTGCGGATCTGCAACGGAGAATGCCTCGAGCAGTACGGGATGAGCGAGGCGTACCTGCCGGTCCTGGATGCGGTTCGGCAGTTATGCCGCGAGGATGCGCAGGTCGTGGAGGTGCTGCGCGCGCACGCGCCGATGTGGCTGATGCAGATGCCGTCGCTTGTCACATCGGCAGATCGCGAGCTCTTCGGCCGCGAGGCGGCTGCCGCGACGCGCGAGCGGATGCTCCGCGAAATGGGCGAGGCGCTCGAAGCGCTCACGGCGCACTCGGCGTTGGTGCTCGTGCTCGAAGACCTTCACTGGAGCGATCTTTCGACGCTTGACTTGATTTCGTACCTCGCCCGCCGGCGCCGGGCCACCCACCTGATGGTGGTCGGCACCTACCGGCCGGCGGAGTTGATCGCGAGCCGGCATCCTCTGAAGACGGTGAAACAGGAGCTGGTTGCGAGGCGGCTGTGCGAGGAACTGCCGCTCGAATACCTGACCAGGGAGGCCGTGGAGCAGCACGTCGCCGCCAGGTTTCCCCTGAACCGGTTTCCCGCGGACCTTGTCTCGGTCATCCACGAGCGGACCGAGGGCAACCCGCTCTTCATGGTGAACACGATCGACCACCTGATCGCGGAACGGTTGATTGAGCCGCATGAAGACGGCTGGCGACTGGCGGCCCCGATCGATGCGGTCAAGGTCGGAGTCCCGGAGTCCATCAGACAACTGATCGCCACTCACGTCGATCGTCTTGACGTTCGCGACCAGCGCATTCTCGAAGCCGCGAGTGTCGCGGGCATGGAATTCGCCGTGATCGCGGTGTCCGCGGCCCTGGACGACGATCCGGCAGACGTGGAGGCCCGCTGCGAGGAGCTGAGCAGGCGCCACCAGTTCATCAGAGAGTGCGGCGCGCAGCTCCTCCCGAACGGGCAGACTGTCGGCCGGTTCGGGTTCGTCCACGCCGTTTATCGACACGTTCTCTACGACAGAATCTCGGCATCGCGGCGCGTCCAGCTGCACCGTCGCGTGGGACGGCGCGGTGAAGAAGTGTACGGAGAGCACGTCACTGAAATCGCCGCAGAACTGGCGATGCACTTCGAGGAGGCCGCCGACTACGAGCGGGCGACACGATACCTTCAGCAGGCCGCCGCCAACGCCCTGCACCGGTCGGCGTATCGAGAGGCGATTGCCCTGTCGCGGCGCGGACTGGAGCTGCTTGCGACATTGCCGGACACGCACGAGCACGCGCAACAGGAACTCAGGCTGCGGATCACGCTCGGAGTGCCGCTGATTGCCACCGAAGGCTATGCGGCACCCGAAGTGGGGAGCGTGTATGTCAGGGCGCGGGAGCTTTGTGAACGATTGGGCACAGCAGCGGAGGTTGCCCAGGTGTTGTGGGGGCTGTGGACCTTCCACACGCTGAAGGCCGAACTGTCGTCCGCCCTCGGTATAGCCAGTGAATCGCTGCGGCTGGCCGAGCGTGCCGCGTATCCGGGTCTCGCTATGCGCGGCCACTGGGCGATGGAGATTACGAGCACGCACCTGGGAGACTTTCGCCAGGCGCTGGAACATTTCGAGAAAGTGGTGTTCCTGTACGATCCGGACCGGCCCTCCGACGGTCTTCTGATCGATGCGCTCAACCCGGGCGTGGCCGTGCGGTGCTTCGCCGGGTGGTGTCTCTGGTTCATCGGGCAACCCGATCGCGGCCTCGTCCGGATTCAGGAAGCGGTCGCACTCGCCCGGGATCTGTCCGAGCCCCACGGATTGGCGCACGCGCTCGTGTTCGCGGCGGTCTTTCATCAGCTTCGCCGCGAGAGGGCGATGGCGCTGCGACACGCGGACGCCGCGATGGCCGTCGCTGCCGAGCATGGGCTGGTGTTCTACGGGGCGATGGCGCAGATCGCGCGAGGGTGGGCGCTCATCGGTCGAGGCAATGACGAACACGCCGCTGAGGAGATGCGCCAGGGGTTGGCTGGCTGGCAACGCACCGGCGCGCAGCTGATGAAGCCCCACTTCTTGGCGCTGCTGGCCGAGGCTTCCGCACCCACGAACCCGCAGGAAGGGCTCCGGGTGCTCGACGAAGCGCTGGCGCTTGTCCAGTCCACGGGCGAGCGCATGTACGAGGCCGAGATCTGTCGTCTTCGTGGAGAGCGGTTGCTGAGGGGCGCGCGAGGCAGAACCGATGTGGAGGCGGCCGAGGCGTGCTTCGAGCAGTCGCTCGCGATCGCCCGCCGGCAGGAGGCGCTCTCACTGGAGCTGCGCGCGGCAATGAGCCTGGCGCGCCTGCGTCGTGGGCGGGCGGGGCGCGCGCGGGCGCGCGACGTGATCCTCCCCATCTACGAGCGATTCGAGGAGGGCTTCGACACGCCTGATCTCAGTGAAGCGCGAGGGCTCCTCGATCTGCGTGCGAAACGCTGACTATTCAGGTCCTTGGGCCACAAGGCGCGCGAAACTAGACCGTACGTTCGCGCGCCGCGGCTGCGAGCACCTCGAGCGCGGATCTGACCGTTCGGGAGAGGCCGGGATCTCCTACCAGGCTGTGCCCATCCAACGGTCTCCCCTGGAGCGGAACCGTCACAGACGCCTCGCGTATCACGCGAGCGGACATGACCGTCAACGTTTCGAAGAGCGACGCCCAGGCGTGCGTCGCGCGCGCGGATGTGTTGATCAACGCGATTGGCTTGTCCATCAGTTCACCGCTGCCGACGACCCAGTCCAGCGCGTTCTTCAGGACCCCGGGCACTCCATGAGCGTATTCCGGGCTCGAGATCAGGACGGCGTCGCACGCATTCAGCCGATGCCGAAGCGCATTGACGGCCTCGGGAGTACCTTCCTGATCCAAATCGGGGTTGAACGCCGGAAGGTCGGCAAGCGAGTCGAACACCGATACCACGACGCCGGCAGGAGCGAGTCGACTGGCGGCCGCAACCAGCGCGCTGTTGGAAGAAAGCCGGCGCAGGCTGCCGGAGATTGCCACGACGCGAACGAAACGGGTTTCCTCCACGATCTTGCCCAATCCCCGAGCCGGTCAGAATATTCCCCCGTGCCTCCCGTTCAGGATCGAAGCGTCTCGCCCGTCCTCGCACTGCCCCTGGAATAAACCGTCGCTCGCCCGAGTCCTGCTTGGAGAACCGGCCGCGATCGGCGTGAGCCGTCGCGCGCCCGCCGGAGGACACCTCACCGGGCAGGACCGCCTCGACATGTCGCGGGCTCGGCAGGTGGGTTCGCAGGGCGGTCTGGAGGAACGCGTGAAGAAGCTATGTGGTGTCATTGCTGTGTTACTGGCCTGCGCCGTCGCATCCCCCGTTTCGGCGCAGGAGACCACGGGTGCGATCGCCGGCCGGATCGTCGATGCGCAGGGGCTGCCTCTGCCAGGTGTCACGGTCACGACGACCGGATCGCAGGGAACAAAGACGGTTGTTACTGATGGTGAAGGACGGTTTACGGTTCCATTTCTCACGCCGGGAGCGTACGCGGTTCACGCGGAACTCCAGGGCTTCAAGGCCATCGATCGCTCAGAAGTCGAGGTGCGCCTCGGGGCGACGGTCGACCTGCCGTTGACGATGGAGATTGGCGCACTGGCCGAGACGATTGAAGTGGTCGCCGCCCCGCCGGTGGTCGACACGACCCGGACGACTGTCGGCGTGCATCTCGAAGCCGCCACGCTCTCGCGTCTTCCCGTTGGACGCCGCTTCAGCGACACGCTCTTCCTGGCGCCTGGCGTCAGCAGCGGCGGCAACGTGGGGAGGGCGAATCCTTCCATCGGAGGGTCGAGCGGCCTTGAAAACCAGTACGTGATCGACGGCGTGAACATCACCAACGGGGGATTCGGCGCGCTCGGATCGTATTCGATCGTGTTCGGCTCGCTCGGCAGTGGCACCCCGTACGACTTCATCCAGGAAGTCCAGGTGAAGACGGCCGGGTACGAGGCGGAGTTCGGACAGGCGACGGGCGGCGTCATCAACGTCGTCACCAAGAGCGGTTCGAACCAGTTCAAGGGAAGCGCGTTCGTGTACGCCCAGCCCAAGAGCTTCGAATCCGCGTACAAGACCGCGCAGAGCATCGAAGGAACGGTCAATACCGTCGCATCCCGCCTGAGCGACGCCGGCGCGACGGTGGGCGCTCCGGTCGTTCGCGATCGCCTGTTCGCCTTCGCTGCGATCGACCCTCAGTGGCAGACGACCACGTTCCGCTCGCCAGAGGGGTTTCCGCTCGAGGCTCTCGGTGACGTCGACCGCGATCGCCGCATCACGAACTACGCGGCAAAGGCCACCTGGCAGGCGACCGGCGGGCACCGGTTCGATGCCTCGTTCTTCGGCGATCCGGCAACCGGGGCCTCCGGACCGCAGCGGTCGTCGGCGCTGTTGAACCAGACCACCGGCGGCTACAGTTCACTCGAGTTCGGCGGACACAATCAGGCCGTCCACTACAACGGCATTCTGAACCGGCGCTTGCTTGTAGAAGCGTCGTTTGGCCATGCGGTCAATCGCATTGTCGAGACGCCTTCGGTCGACGAGTGGCTGGTCACCGATTTTCGGGTCAGCCCGAGCGCCATTAGCGGTGGTGTCGGCTTCTACGAGGCGGGGAATCGCAGCAACAGCTGGCAGATCCAGGCGAAGGCGGCGACCTTCTTCTCCGGGCGCGGCGAGCATCAGCTCCGATACGGCGTCGATTACGAGTATCTCGACTTCAGCCAGCTTCAACAGTACACGGGCCCGACCTTTACGGCCCCGAACGGACAGCGAACCGCCACCGGCGCCGTCGTGGACATCATTCCCGATGCGACGTACGGCCAGATCTACCACGTGACCCGCGCCAGCCTCACGTCAGCGCGTCCGACCACGCAGCATTACACGGCGCTGTTCGTCGAGGACGCCTGGAAGATCGGCAACTCGCTCACAATCCGCCCCGGTGTGCGCTACGAGACGGAGATGCTGTCGGGGTCCATCGTCAAGGACTTCACGCTGAAGAACAACTGGGCGCCCCGTCTCGGCATCGTCTGGGATCCCAGCCGCAGCGGGAAGGCCAAGGTGTTCGCCAACTACGGCCGCTACTACGCGCGAGTGCCGAACGTTCTCGCCGCTCGCGTCCTGTCTTCGGATGCGACGATCACGGCCGACTATTTCGATAAGGACCTGACGCGTCCCGTTCCGGACGGAACCGTCACCGTCAATGCCACGAGCGGCGCTGTCACGACGACACACTTCACACTGCTCGGCGCGAACGCGGCGACCATCGATCCCGATGCGAAGCTGAGTTACTACAACGAGTGGGTCGCCGGGACCGAGTACGCCCTGTCGAGCGGACTCGAAGTCGGCGTCCGATTCGTGCATCGCGACATCGGCCGAGTGCTGGAAGACGTCCAGCCATACCCGATCCTCGCAACCTCCCTGGGCCTGCCTGGAGCGGCCTCTGCAGACTACCTGCTGACGAATCCTGGTCCCGAGACGCCGGTCGTCCAGAGCATCCCCGGAGCCACGATCGCGTTCGAATCGCCGGTTCACGACTACAACGCGGTCGAGGTGACGGCGAACAAGCGGCTCGCCAACAACTGGTCGCTGATCTCGTCGTATCGATGGTCGCGGCTGACGGGCAATTTCGAGGGCTTCTTCCGCAACGACAACGGCCAGTCCGACCCGGCGATCACGTCACTCTACGACTATCCAACCAGCGATCCGACGTACGCGACGCTGGGCGCGAACATGTTCGGCTACACCGGCAACATCGAGTACCTGGGCAGTGCCGGAATTGGACCGCTGCCGCTCGATCGGACCCACGACATCAAGGTCTATGGCACGTACCACGTGGGTCGCGGATTGAACCTGTCGCTCGGTCTGGAGCTGCAGTCCGGCGCGCCGCTGACCGCCTTCGCGGCGCACCCGGTGTACGACACCGGCGGCGAGATTCCGTTGACCCCGCGCGGCGCGGGTTTCGAGACGTCGGACGGGTTTCTCACACGCACGCCCTGGACGAAGCCAGTCAATGCCGGCGTCTCGTATGCGCTCCGCATGGGTGCCCGCAGCCTGCTTCTGTCGGCCGACGTGTTCAACGTCTTCGACACTCAAACGACCCTCGACTACGACGCCTTCTCGGAGTTGCAGTTCGGCGTGCCGAACCCGGATTTCGGCGCCGCCGGCGTATCAGCCACCGCTTCGGGACAGCAGTTCACCACCCCACGCCAGATCAGGATCGGGATCCGGTACGAATTCTGACTGGAAAGGGGCCAGGCACCAATTGTCCTTTCTCGTGGACAATTGGTGCCTGGCCCCTTTCCGCAAGAGTGAAGGAGGCTTGATGCCAGCCGCTTCCTGTCCCTACAGCCCCGGGCTCGAAGGTGTCGTGGCCGCGCAGACCGCGATCAGCAGCGTGGATGGAGAAAAAGGGGAACTCGTCATTCGCGGATTTGCCGTGGAAGACCTGGCGCCTCATGCCACGTTCGAGGAAACCGTGTTCCTCCTCTGGCACGGCGCGTTACCGGACGCGCGAACGCTCGATTGGTTCCAAAGTGAACTCGCCGCGCGCAGGGAACTCGAGCGGCACACGCTGGAGTTGCTGAGGTCGGCCGCGGCCGGACGGGCCCACACGATGGACGCGCTGCGCATGGCGTGCGGTTCGCTCACGAGCCGCGGCGCGGCTGGTTCGGCTGCTCCCGGCGACTCAGAAGGCGCCCGACAGGATGGGTTGCGTCTGGTTGCAGCGTTCCCGGTGATCGTGGCCGCATACCAGCGGCTTTCACGCGGGCTCGAACCCATTCCGCCGCGCAGGGACCTGCCTCATGCCGCGAATTTTCTCTACATGCTGCGCGGACGCGAGGCCCCGCCTCCCTACGTCCGAGCGCTGGAGACGTACTGGAACACCGTCTCCGATCACGGTCTCAATGCCTCCACGTTCACGGCCCGCGTGATCGTCTCCACGGAATCCGATCTGGTGTCGGCGGTCACAGGCGCCGTCGGCGCGCTCAAGGGACGCCTGCACGGCGGGGCGCCCGGACCCGCGCTGGATCTGGTGTTCGAGATCGGCAGTGCCGAGTACGCAGAACGCGTTCTGCGCGAGAAACTCGCGCGTGGCGAGCGCCTTATGGGGTTCGGGCACCGTGTCTACCGTACAAGAGACCCGCGGGCGGACGTCCTGGCGGCGGCCGCGGGGCGCCTCTTCGAGGGCGCGGGTGACCGGCAACTGTACGAACTCGCGCGAGCGGTGGAGGCTGCCGCGTTGCGTCTCTTGCGCGAGCACAAGCCTGCTCGGGCGCTGCAGACGAACGTCGAGTTCTACACGGCGCTCGTTCTCTACGGCATCGGGTTCCCAACCCCGCTCTTCACGCCTGTCTTTGCCGCAGGACGCGTCGCGGGCTGGACCGCGCACTGCCTCGAACAAACAGCCTCCAACCGTCTGATCCGGCCGCAGTCCACGTACGTCGGTGCTCGCAATCGACGATGGGTTCCGGTTGCCAACCGGAGCCAGGGCTCACCGGAAGTATCCGGTTCAGTCAACGCTCACGATGCGACCAGTCGAACCGTGACGAGCTGACCGCGACGTTCGCCAGCGCGACCAGCACGACCGGCGTGGCCACAGCGGATGATGCGCGGCCAGCACGCCGTGACCCACGGGAAAGGTGGCGTCTATGCGGCAGCCGCAAACGCGCGCACCGCCTCCTCCTCGCTTCCAAACGTCACCAGCACGGTCTTGAGCTTGGCGATCTCGAGCACGTACAGGAAGTACGAGGGCGCGATGAGATGGAGGCCGCCACCCAGGCGGACGAGCCTCATGCGGGCGCCGATGAGCAGCCCGAGGCACGTGGTATCGATGTGCGAGACCTGAGTGACATCGAGAACAATCTTCACGTGCCCCTGTCGCTCCAGGTCTGCCATCAGCCTTTGCAGTTCTTCGTCGCCGTTGCCACAGTTCAGTGAACCGCTGAGCGCGACCACCGCCACGTCGTCGCGCATCGTCTTCGTGACTCGCATGATGCCTCCTAAGCCAGATGCCGAACGACCAGGACCGTCATGTCGTCGTGCTGGTGTTGGCCGCGCGTAAACTCCCGCACGAGACTCATCAACCGATTCCGAATCGTCAGTGCGCTGCTCTCGCGGTGTTCGCTGACGACTTGCAGGATTCGCTCATCTCCGAATTCGCTGTCTGGGTTTCCCGCCTCTGCGACACCATCGCTGAAGGCCACCAGCGCGTCGCCTTTCGCGAGGACCACCGACTCCTCTTCGTAGACCGCGTCGGCGAGGAGGCCGGCCGGTACGCCTCCGACACACAGGCGCCGCACCGACGACCGGCCTACCAGGATCGGCCGGCAGTGTCCGGCGTTGCAGTAGGTGAGCCGGCGGTCGCGCGTCATGACCCCGTAGAAGAGGGTCACGAACCGTCCGTTCGGGCCGCGACGGCACAGCGCCTTGTTCAGGTGTGCCACGACGCCCGCCACACCCGCTTTCGACTGAATTTCCGCTGCCAGGACCCCCTGCACGAGCGCCGCCTGTAACGCGGCTGGCGTACCAGTTCCGCACACGTCGCCGAGCAGGAGGTGAAACTCGGACCCGGTGTCGATGTAGTCGTAGAAGTCTCCGCCAACGCCCCGGCGAGGGCGTATGACAGCTGCGGCTTCCACGAAACCGCCGGTGTATACCGGCGGTGGCATCAGAGACCGCTGGATCAGCGGCAACCCGCCCAGCCACATGTCCGCGGGTGAACAAACCTGTTCGTGCTGCACCGCGCTGGTTGTACGCATGACTGCCGTTCTCCGCTAGGGGGCTGGTCCTCTTTTCAGCAGTACATGCAGCCTCGGGCCCGATCATTTCGGAGCCGCGGA
>DATHTE010000085.1:0-21620 GCA_035463475.1 Vicinamibacterales bacterium | reverse complement strand
ATTACCCGATTACCCGCTTATCAGTTACCCGATTGAAACTGGTCGTCCTCCCCTGCGGCAGCACCCGGCGGACGCGCAGCAGGCGCTTGCGCAGGCTCTCGCTGAAGATGGGCGACGCGGGGTCGAGGCTGTTGCGGCGCACCAGGCCGGACGCGTGAATGAAGTCCAGGCCGCCCAGGTGGATGCCCACGTGCGAGATCCGCTCCGGGCGATCGGCCGTCGCGGCGGTGCCGAAGAACAGGAGATCGCCGATCCTCAGGTGCGTCAGCCGGGCGTCGATCTCGACCGGCTCACCCACCTCCGCCTGCTGGTCGGTGTCGCGGGGCATTTGGATGCCGTTGAGGAACAGCACGGTCTTCGCAAAGCCGGAACAGTCGAACCCGTTCGCCGAGGTCCCGCCCCACAAGTACGGCACTCCCATGAACTGGCGCGCCGTGTCGACGACGGACTCCGCGATGGGCGCGCTCATCTCCTTCCAGCGCTCGTAATCCTGCACGTCGCTCGCAGGCACGAATCCTCGCCGGCCGTCGGGCAGGAGCACCTCGGCCCACGAATCCGCCATGCCGGCGGAGCGCACGAGCGATCCAATCACGAGGTCCGCGACCGGCTCTGCCGTCACGGCAGGCGCCTGGCGCAGGGTGGTATGCGGCACGAGCGCGATGAGACGCGTCGACGTCTCCCAGTTGCGCCGGTCCTCCGCCGTCGCCCGCGTAAGCTGCAGGTCCTCGATCCACCCGAGGTAACCGTCAGGTTCGGTGTGCACGAGGAACCAGCCTGACTGCTCTTTCAGCACGCGCACCGGCCATCCCATCAGGGTCTGCGTCACGAGCTCCGCGGCGTGCGCCGGCTTCAATCGGACGTTGGCAACGCTGACCCGCACGATCGCGTGCGTCTGCGCGCCGAGCGCCGGGTCGGGCAGCACCTTGAGGCGATCCACGATCCGCGCGGGCCCCCCGGCTCGTACGGCCGCGAGCGCGGCGTCGCGCGCCGCCGTCGATTCGACCTCGCCGCTCACGACGATGCCATCCGGACGGCGATCGACGGTGACGTCGAAAACGGCCAGCCTCCTGTCGGGCGCGAATCGGGCGCGAACGGCGGTCAGCGCATCCGGCGGCGCCTGCGCGACGGTCGTCTGCCCGGCGAGGGTCCCTCCCGCCGCGACGAGCACGAACGCGAAGACGGCAAAACGACGACGAAGAGGGGTGGTCATCGGGTCTTCCTGGCGAGACGATCGCCCAGATATGTTCGCAGCTTCTCGACTTTTGGCGCGGCAACAAAGGCCACGTACGGCTGCGCGGGATTGCGCGCGGCGTAGTTCTGATGATACGCCTCCGCCTCGTAAAACGCATCGAGCGGCTCGAGCGTCGTCGCGACGGGCGCCGGGAAGGTGCGCGCCGCGTCGAGCTGACGGATGTAGCCCTCGGCCACCTCTTTCTGGCGCTCGTCCGCGTAGAAGATGGCCGAGCGGTACTGACGGCCGACGTCGTTTCCCTGCCGATTGAGGTGGGTGGGATCGTGCGCAATCCAGAAAAAGACCTTCAGAAGCTGCCCGTAGGTGATCCGGGCGGGGTCGTAGTGGATCCGGACCGCTTCAGCGTGGTTCGTCCGGCCGGTGCAGACCGCTTCGTAGTTCGCTGTCTCGGCGGTACCGCCGGCATACCCGGAGACGACCTTGCGGACGCCGTCGAGCTGCAGGTACACGGCTTCCACGCACCAGAAGCAGCCGCCGGCCAGCACGGCCGTCGCCTCGCCGCCGGGCTCGCTTGCGGCCGGAATGTCAACGAGAGGATCGGGAAATGCGTCGGGCATTGAGCGTTCGTTTGCCTCCCCGCCCTACACCACCGCTCGCCCCGCGCGCGTCGGCCCAGCGGCGAGCACTTCCGGGGGGCAGCCTTCGGAGAACAGCTTGAAGTTCTCGATGTAGCGCGCGGCAAGCGCGTCGTACTTCGCGTTGTATTCCTGGCGGCTCGGCCACGTGTTGGCCGGCTCGAGGATCTCGGCGGGCACCCCTTCGCACTCGAGCGGCACCTCGAAGCCGAATACCGAGTCCACCCGGTAGCGGACCTTCTGGAGCGTCCCGCTCAGCGCGGCGTTGAGCAACGCGCGTGTGTGACGGATGCTGATGCGCTTACCGACGCCGAAGGGCCCGCCGGTCCACCCGGTGTTGATCAGCCAGCACGTCGCGCGGTGACGCAGCATCTTCGACCGCAGCAGCTCCGCGTACACGAGCGGCCGCTGCACCATGAACGGCGCGCCGAAGCAGGTGCTGAAGGTGATCTCCGGCTCGATGCCGAGGCCCACTTCCGTGCCCGCGATCTTGCTCGTGTAACCGGAGATGAAGTGATACATCGCCTGCTCGGGCGTGAGGCGCGAGATCGGCGGCATCACGCCGGAGGCGTCGCACGTCAGGAAGATGATGTTCGACGGGTGTCCCCCCATCTTCTCGGGCAGCGCGTTCTCGATGAACGTCAACGGGTACGCGCCGCGCGTGTTCTCGGTCACGGACGCGTCGTTCAGATCGAGCCGCCGCGTCAGGCGATCGATCGTGACGTTCTCCAGGATAGTGCCGAAGCGCCGCGTGGTCGCGTAGATCTGCGGCTCGGCTTCCGGGGAGAGGCGGATCACCTTCGCGTAGCAGCCGTCCTCGAAGTTGAAGACCCCGTTGTCGCTCCAGCCGTGCTCGTCGTCGCCGATGAGGTGCCGGCCGGGGTCCGCCGACAGGGTGGTCTTGCCCGTGCCGGACAGGCCGAAGAACACCGCCACGTCCCCGTCCCGTCCCACGTTCGCCGAGCAGTGCATCGGCAGCACCCCCTCGAGGGGGAGCAGGAAGTTCAGAACGGTGAAGATCGTCTTCTTGATCTCGCCGGCGTAGTGCGAGCCGCCGATGATGGCCAGCCGCTCGGCGAAGTTGGCGATGATGAATGTCTCGGTGCGTGTGCTGTCGATGATGGGGGACGCCTGGAATTCGGGCGCGCAGATCACCGTGAACTCCGGCACGTGCTTCTTGTACGCGTCCAGCCCGCGCGGCTTCAGGAACATCGTCCGCGCGAAGAGACTGTGCCACGCCTTCTCGGTGATCATCCGGATCGGCAACCGGTGGTCGGGGTCGGCGCCCGCGAAGCAGTCCTGGACGAACACGTCGCGCCCTTGCAAGTAGCCCTGCAGGCGGGTGAGCAGGGTGTTGAAGTTCGGCGGCGTGAAGGGGCGGTTGTATTCACCCCACCAGACCCGATCCTCGGTCGTCGGCTCGCGGGTGATGAACTTGTCGGCCGCGGCGCGTGCCGTGTGCTTGCCCGTGGCGACGACGAACGGGCCGTCGGCGGCCACGCGCCCTTCCTTGCGGAAGATCGCCTCCTCGTAGAGCGCCGCCTCCGGCAGGTTCCAGTACGCGCAGCGGACGCGCGAGAGGCCGTGGTTGTCGATCCCGTACGTGCTCGCGGCGAGCGTCGCTTCCTTGCCGGCCGGCGTGCTGATGTTCAGGTATTCGCTCATACCGCATCCCTCACCAGCTTGCGGGAGCCGAGGTACAGCTCGTTAGGCGCGTTCGGATCGAGCGCCCACTGGACGCGCTCGAGCCCTTCCCGGATTTCCTTGAGGCCGCCGCAGAAGCTGACCCGCAGGTGCCCTTCCATCCCGAACTCCTTGCCGGGAACGACGACCACGCGCACCGTCTCGAGCAGGTAGTTCGCGAGCTTCTGCGAGCTCTTGTCGTACGCGCTGAAGTCGGGGAAGGTGTAGAACGTCCCGTCCGGCTTCGTGACCTTCACGCCGGGGATGGCCTGCAGCCGCGCCACGAGGACGTTGCGGTTGTTCTCGAGCGTCGAGCGCAGCGCCTCGATCGAGTTCTGCATCCCGTTGATCGCGCCCACCGCCGCCCACTGCGACGGGGTCGCGGGCCCTGACGTCTGCTGCGACTGGATGTTGATCATCGCGCGAATCAGCTCGCGGTTCCCGACCGCCCAGCCGAGACGAAACCCCGTCATCGCGTACATTTTCGACACGCAGTTGACGACCAGCAGCTTGGACCCGTCCACGTCCTCCTGGGTGTACCCGTAGCAGTTGGTCGGCTTCCGCCCGTCGAACACCAGGCGGTTGTAGGTGTCGTCCATGATCAGCCAGATGTCCTTGCGCTGGCAGAACTCCACCATCGCCGCGATGAACTCCTCGGAGTACATCACCCCGCTCGGGTTGTTGGGGCTGTTGAGGACGACCGCCTTGGTGTACGGCCCCACCGCCAGCGTGATGTCCTCCACCGACGGGCGGAACGTCCCGTCGGACGGGACGACGGGCACCGGCACGCCACCGGCGAGCTTCACCATCTCCGGGTAGCTCACCCAGTACGGCGCGGGGAAGATCACTTCGTCGTGCGGGTCGAGGATCGCGTGCAGCGCGACCATGATCGACTGCTTGGCGCCGCTCGACGCGATGACGTTCTCGGGCCTGACAATCCGCTCGTAGTGCTCCTCGGTGTACCGGATGATCGCCTTCTTCAGCGCGGGCACGCCGTCGGCGGGCGTGTAGCGGATCTCGCCCGTGTTGAGCAGCGCCGAACAACTGATGATCGCGTCGATAGGCGTGCGGCTTTTCGGCTCGCCTCCTCCCAGGTGAATGACGGGCTCTCCCTTGTCGCGGAGGAGCGCCGCCGTTTCATTCAGCTTGAGGGTGGGCGATTCCTTGATCGATAACGCAAGCTGGCTGAGCATGGTGCCTCGCTCGCCCCGTGCGGGGAACGACAACGGTTGCGTGATTGTAGTGGAAACGGGAGCCGGTGTGTGTTGCTGGCGTCCTGGAAAAAAGCGGCTTGAGGAATTCTACCATCAAGGCGCACGCCCCCCAGGGGAGGGTGCGCCCCGGCTGCACGTCTACCGCGGACCTTCAGGGCAGCTGTAGCGCAGGGGTGTCGCGCAGGTCCTCAGCCTGCATTCGACAAAGCGGCCCGGGTCGCGGGATCAGGACTGCGACTGCGCGAGCGCCGCCCGTCGCTGGTCGATCTCCCGTTGACCTCTCAGGATGGAGCACCACTCCTTGTGCTCCTTCACGGGCATTCCGCACTCCACGCACACGTGGATCCGCTTGGGCGGGTCGCCGTTCTTCCCGATCAACCGTTTCAGAAAGGTCATCGCGCCTCCCGGGCTCGTTGATATACGAGACGTTAGACGGGGGTCGGAGGTTCCGCGTTGGGTCGAACGTTCAGCCCAGGAAGGTCAGGAGAGGGCCCCCGCCCCGATGGCCATCCCGATGGGCACCGCCGGAGGCAGCATGGACCTGGGACTCGCGAAAAAGGGACGGACGGGTGGGGTCAGGGGTCCGGCGACGGCCTCGGGCACGTGCGAGAAGTCACCAACACTGAGAACTGGCCTGCGCTAGTGGTAACCGAAGGGCACCCCCCGCGCCGGATGAGACTGGCTGGCCGAAGCATCCGCCGCGCGGCCGAGGTCTGAGGGGAAAGCGCCGTCAGCGTGACGAGCGGGAGCGGCGGCGGGAACGCGGCCGGCGCCGGGCAGCCGGCGCATCCGCCGCGTCCTCGGAATCACGCGCGGCGCGGCCATGGAAGTTCTGCAGGGGAGTTTCCTCCGCCATCGCGGCCGGCGCGCGCACGCCACGAAACACCTGATCCAGGATGTCGACATCGTGCATCGTGCGATCGACCTTGGCCATGCCCGTCCTGGTGCACGTCTGGTACCCGATCGGGTATGGACGAGGCCGGCGGGGGTGCCCGGCGGGTGCCGGCGGCAAGGCGCGGCGACTCACGCAAACGCTCGAGCTATCCGTGGCGAAAGGCAGTAGGATATGGCGCCATGCTGACGCCGCTGAGCCGTTTCCCGGAACAGACCTACGCGTTGATGCGCATCGTCGCGGGTTTCCTGTTTTTCTTTCACGGAGCGCAGAAGATCTTCGGCGCGTTCGGCGGAAACGCGCAACCGCTCGCCTCGCTGCCTGGCGCTGCGGGCGTGATCGAGATCACCTGCGGGCTGCTCGTGATGATCGGGTTCTGGGGCGGACTTGCCGCCTTCATCGCAAGCGGCGAGATGGCTGTCGCGTACTTCCTGCGTCACCAGCCATCGGCGCTGTGGCCCATTCAGAACAGGGGGGAGCTGGCCGTGCTGTACTGCTTCGTCTTCCTGTTCATCGCGGCGCGCGGCTCCGGCATCTGGAGCGTTGACGGGGCGGTCATGCGAATGCGATAACGCCGCGGCGTGTCGTCAGGATCCGGACGCGGCCGGGCCCGCGTCGCTGCTCTTCTCCCTGACAACGGCGAGAACGGCCAGCGCCTTCCACTCCGACCTGTCCGCTTTCTGCAGCATGGGCAGGCTCGCCTCGCGCAGCCCTTCGGATCGCAGACGCCAACTTTCCGCGCGCAACTGCAGGTACTCCGCGGCCGCGTCAAGGAGGGGCCGCTGTTCCAGCGGCACGCGGCCGAGCACGTTCAGGCGCGCGCGCGTCGCCTGCAGCTCGGGGAGGATCCGCCGATCGATCACGTCGGCGAGCGCGTTGTCCTTCATGCGCCCGAGCCTGAACCGATCGACGGCCGCGTCGTACACGCTCGCGGTGCGCGTCTCGGTCGCAATCACGCGCGCGATTTCCGGCATCACGTCAATGATGCCGCGCAACGGCACGGCGAGTGCCACCGCGAAGGCGAGCGTCACGGCGCCGACAGCCGCGACGCGGCGTGCGGCGGGCTGGCGTTCGACCGCGCCGCTGGCCAGGACGAGGCCGCTGATGAAGCCGACGGAGACTCCCATTGCCTCGCTGGCGGCGGAGAGGAACCCGGTCGCGATGTTGTGCAGGACGAAGAGGGCCGTCAGGGCGACGAAGCGCTTCAGCCGCTTCGCCGGAATCGGCAGGGGCGAGCGCCGCACCAGCGCCCACAGGCACGCCGCGGTCCAGAGGCCGAATACGCCGAAGATCGCGCCGGAGGCGCCGCTGTTCACGTTCACCGGCGACTCGGAAAGCGCGGTGAGGCTGGCGAGAATCCCCGCCGCCAGGTACACCGCGGTGAACGCGAGGCTCCCTACCATGCGCTCCATCACCACCCCGAGCTGGACGAGCGCCGCCAGATTGACCACCAGCTGGATCAGGCCCGAGTGGAGGAACATCGCCGTGACGAGCCGCCACCACTCATTGTTCGTCGTGCGAGGGCCGAAGTTGCCGCCCCAGGGCACGAGCGTCTTCGGGTCGTTGAGCGCGACATCGCCGAACATCCCCAGGAAGATCCAGACATTGACGAGAACGATCGCTACGGTCGCGATGGGCAGAGGAGACGGCTGGCGCGCGGCGTCATCGGCGTTCCGCTCGCGCCACCGCCGGATCGCCTCCGCCTGCAACCTCTCCCACGCGTCCCGGCCGGCAATGATGACGCGCTGTCGCTCCTCCGGTTTCATCAGGTAGAACGCCACTCCGGCGAGTGTCAGCAAAAAGAGGATGATGGCCACGTCGGGCGATAAGCTCAAGAGCTGTGCCAGCCCGCCGCGCCAGACGGGGCGTCAAAAAGGCCCACTGCCGCACGGCTCGCGCGCGCCGGTTGCAGACTTGGCACACGGCCCACGAAGTTTGTAACCGGCTTGACGGCATAATGGAGGACCTATGCGCAGGAGCGTTCTGTTCGGGGTGACGATACTGATGGCAGCCGCGACGCTGGGCGCACGGCAGCAACAACAAACGCCGCCGGTGGCGCAAACGCCGTCGCAGCCGGCGCAGCAGATGCAGATGCCGATGAGCCCGCGCGGCACCGCGGCCACGCAGGTGAGCGGCAAGTGGATCGAGGAGAAGCCCGGCGCGGGGCCGCGCTACCGCGGCGGCAAGTGGATCGTCGTGGATTACGGGCGTCCCATCCTGCGCGGCCGCACGAACATCTTCGGGACCGGCGCGGAGTACGGGAAGGCGATCAGCGACGGCGAGTCCGTGTGGCGGGCCGGCGCCAACCACACCACGCGCCTCCGCACGGAAGTGCCGCTGGTCTTCGGCGGAAAGACCGTCGCCGCGGGCGAGTACAGCGTGTTCGTCGAGCTGAAGGAAGACGCGTGGACCTTCGTGCTGTCCACGCAGCCGGTGCAGGTGAAGTACGACCCGCAGAACAAGACCGAGACATTCGGCTCCTACAACTACGACCCGAAGTTCGACGTCCTGCGCGTTCCAATGAAGCTCGCGACGAACCCGGACTCGATCGACCAGTTCACGATCGGCTTCGCCAACATGACGCCCGAGCGGGGCGAGCTCGCGATGTGGTGGGACAGACAGGAAGCGCGCGTGGGCTTCACCGTCGGCTCGTAGCCGCGGTGGCGCGACACCCGGATCCGCGGTGACGTCAACACGACAGGACAACCCGGGCGGCTTTGCGAGCCTCGTCCGCGCGATGCGCTCGTGGCGCACAGCGGCGGTCGCGCTGCTCTCCTTCTCCTCGGGGCTGCCGCTCGGCCTGGTCTGGTACGCCATCCCCGACTGGATGCGCGACATCGGCGTGGACATCCGCGTCGTGGGGCTGTTCACCCTCGCGCAGGCGCCGTGGGCGTTCAAGGCGGTCTGGTCGCCGCTGATGGATCGCTACGTGCCGCCGTTCTGGGGGCGGCGGCGCGGCTGGATGGCCGTCACGCAGATCGCGCTCGCCGTCCTCGGGCTGCTGCTCGCCGGCGTGGGACATCGCCCGGAGGCGATCTGGGTCGTGGGCGCGATCGCGCTCGGCGTCGCGCTCGCGTCCGCCTCGCAGGACATCGCGTACGACGCATACACCGTCGAGGTCCTCCACAACCACCAGGAGGAACAGGGCGCGGTCATCGGCGCGCGGACCGCCATGTACCGCGCGGCGATGGTCGTGTCCGGGGGCGCGGCCATCACCGCGGCCGGCCGAATCGGATGGCCCGCCGTCAACGTGCTCCTGGCGCTCGTCTACGTGCCGATGCTGATCCTCACGTGGAAGGCGCCGGATCCCGAGGAAGCGACGCCCGCGCCCCGCTCGCTCCGCGACGCCATCTGGCACCCCTTCCTCGGGTTCCTCGCGCGGCATCGCGCGCTCGAGATCCTCGCGTTCGTGCTGCTCTACAAGTTCGCCGACCAGCTCGCGCAGGCGCTCACCCGTCCGTTCCTCATCGACATGGGCTACAGCGCGGACCACCGCGGCATCGCGCTCGCGACGGTCGGCATGATCGCCACGATCGTCGGCGCCTTCGTCGGCGGCTGGGTGACGACGCTCGCCGGCCTCGGCCACTCGCTGTGGATCTTCGGTTTCCTGCAGGTGTTCTCCAACCTCGGGTACTTCCTGCTGTCGCGCACCGATGGTCCGAACCTGGCGTTGATGTATGGGGCCACGAGCTTCGAGCTGCTGACCTCCGGTCTCGGGACCGGCGCGTTCTCGGTGCTGCTGCTTCGCATCACGCAGAAACGCTTTTCCGCGACCCAGTACGCCCTGTTCTCCAGCCTCTTCGCGCTCCCGCGCCTCCTCGCCGGCCCGGTCACTGGTTTCGTCGTGGACGCGATCGGCTGGTCGGCGTTCTTCCTCTCGACCATGGTGTTCGGCATCCCCGGGCTGGTGCTGCTCGCGCGCTTCGTGCCGATCGGCTTGCGCGAGCCGGCGTTCACCGTCGAGCCTCCTCGCATCCATGCGCCGCTGTCGGGCGCGGCGCTCGCCGTGCGGGGCGTCATAGGCGGGCTGCTCGTCGGCGTCGCCTCCTTCCTGCTGGCCGCGCTCCTCGCGGCGCTGAAAACGATGCGCGAAGCCCCGGGCAACCCGTTCGAACTGGCCGGCGCAATGCGGCAGGTCGCGCAGCCCGTCGCGATCACCGACTGGGTACAGTTCTTCGGCATCGCGGTGTTCGCGGTGGCCGGTGGGCTGTTCGTCGCGGCGGTTGCCGCCGCGCGACACGGCGCGGTCCGCGACGACCTGGCGGAGGCGTAACGCGACTCCCCGGCGGTACAATACGGACATAAGACCGACATTCATGCCTGACGATCCTCCAGTGCGCCGCCGCGTGCTCGTCATCGACGACGACGAGGTGATGCTGGAGTCCTGCCGGCGGATCCTGGCGTCGAGCGGCTACGACGTGGACACGGAAGCGGCAGGCCTCCGCGGACGCGATCGCGCGATCGAGGGGAGCTACGATCTCGTCCTGGTCGACATGCGCCTGCCGGACATCGACGGCCTCGACCTGATCGCCGCGGTGCGCGAGAGCCGCTCCGACGTCGAACTAATCATCGTCACGGGCTACTCCACGGTCAGCACCGCCGTGCAGGCCGTCAAGCTCGGCGCGTTCGACTATCTCCCGAAGCCCTTCACGCCTGATGAACTGCGCACGCGCGCGAACGCCGCCATCGCCCGGCTCGAGCAGCGCTCGAAGCAGGATGCCAACGCGGCCCGGACCGCGCGCTCGCGCGGGATCATCGGCGACTCGCCGCAGATGGCGGCCATCCACGCGCTGGTGGGGCGCGTCGGCCCGACCGACGCGACCGTGCTGATCGTGGGCGACAGCGGGACCGGCAAGGAGCTCCTGGCCACCGAGATTCATCGCGCCAGCCGGCGGCGCGAGCGGCCGATGGTGTCGCTGGATTGCTCGACGCTCGCGCCGGGCCTGCTCGAAAGCGAGCTGTTCGGCCACGTGAAGGGATCGTTCACCGGCGCGATCGCTTCGAAGCCCGGGCTTTTCGAGACGGCCGATCATGGCACGCTCTTCCTCGACGAGGTCGCCAGCCTGAGCCTCGAAACGCAGGGCAAGCTCCTTCGGACGCTGGAATCAGGCGAAATCAAGCCGGTCGGCGGCGTGACGACCAAGAAGGTGGACATCCGCCTCATCGCCGCGACCAACCGCGACCTCGGGCGGATGGTGGCCGAGCAGGCGTTCAGGGAGGACCTCTTCTACCGGCTGAATGTCGTGCCGATCCATCTGCCGCCGCTTCGTGAGCGGCCGTCGGATATTCCCGCGCTCCTCGAGCACTTCCTCGCCCGTTACAGCCACGCGACAGGCAAGACGCGGCGGCGGCTCTCCGCCGTGGCGCTCGAGCGGCTGCAACACTATCCCTGGCCGGGGAACGTGCGGGAGTTGAAGAACGTCGTCGAGCGCCTCGTCGTCACCGGCGAGGCCGAGACCATTCGCGAAGCCGACCTCCCGGAGCACATCGTCCAGCGCGCGCCGGAGCGCGCCCCGGCCGTCCCGCGGACCAACGAAGAACTCAAGGCGATGAAGCGCATCACCCACGAGCGGCTCTGCGGCGAGCTGGAACGAAGCTTCGTGCTCGAAGCCCTCCGCCGGAACGCGTGGAACGTGAGCCGCGCCGCGCGCGAAACCGGCATGCTCCGCCCGAACTTCCACGCGCTCATGCGCAGGCACGGCATACGGGCCGAAGAGTGACTGTACAAGCGCGCGATACAGGGTGTGCCAGGAGTACACGGATATCCGGGTGGAACCGCCGAGGACGCAGGGGACGCGGAGGCCGGAAGCGATCTGACCGCTGGCGGTCAGGCCGTCATCTCTGCGCTCGGCGTGCCCGGCGGTTTCGACCCGGGTCCACGTCGCGGCCTGTATGCGCCCGCGATACGGCGCGCCCGCGCGTGGGTCGTCACGCCGTCTGGTCTCTCTGCAAGACGCTGAGCCGCTGACGTTTACGGGCCTGCCTGGGCGCACTCGCAGGCGGTGGTGACTGGCACGGCCCCTGCCTCTTCAGTGAGCGGAGGCGCGCCATGCCCAGCGAGACCCCTTCAACGCCCACTATCCTCGCCCCCCGTGCCGCAACCTCCCGCCGTGTCGTGCTCGTCGTCGAACTCGACGAGCGGTGGGCCGTCATCGCCCGCGGGCTGGAGGCGGAGGGTATCGAGGTCGATCTGCTCTCGCCCCGCGCGAAGCACTCGGAAGTCGTCGCCTGCGCCACGCGGAGCGACAGCGTGGTGGTAGTGGATCTGAAGCCGGACGCATCCGGCGGCATGACCACCGTGGCCGCCTGCCGGCGCGCCGCGGCGACCGTGCCGGTCATCGTCGTGGCCGACAACCCTTCGCTGGAGCTGGCGCGGAGCGTCCGGCTGTCCGGCGCGTTCTACCTCGCGCTGCAGCCGATCGGGCTCGAGGAGATGCGCACCATCCTCCAGAGTGCGTTCCAGTGCAGCGAGCGCCGGCGCGCGAGCGCGAGCACCTGCCGCGCGACCCGCCGCATCCTCGTCATCGACGACGACGCTGATTTCGTGGCGTCCACCGCGGCGCTGCTCGAAGCCCACGGCTACGGCGTGCTGCGCGCGCGATCGGGGCGCGAAGGGCTCGAGCTGATGATGAAGGAGCACCCGGATCTCGTGATCGTGGACATCATGATGGAGAACGAGTGGGCCGGCTACGAGGTGAACGAGGCGATCAAGTTCGCCCCGGGCTTCGAGTGCGTGCGGCACGTGCCCGTGGTGATGGTCTCCTCGATCACGCTCGACCCTGCCACCCGCTTCAGCCACTCCGAGGAAGTCGACCTCGTCACGCCGAATCTGTATCTGACGAAGCCGCTGGATCTCCCCCGGTTCATCTCCGAGATCGAAGGGCTGCTCGGCGAGCCGCGCAACGGCGAGGCGCCGGCGGGACCGCGATGAGCGTCCAGACCACGGCGCAGACGGAGGCGCCGGAGAAGCGCGTGGCTTCGACGGGGACGCGCGTCTTCGTCATCGACGATGACGAAGTGATGCTGCTGTCGTGCCGGCGGATCCTCGCGAAGGACGGGTACGAGATCGAGACGTTCAACAGCGGCGCGGCGGGGCTCGCGCGACTCGAGCAGCTGAAGCCGCAGCTGCTGCTTGTCGATCTCAAGATGCCCGAACTCGACGGCATCCAGGTGATCGGCAAGATCCGCGAGCTCGATCCGGATCTCGTCATCGCGGTGATCACCGGCTACGCCACGATCGAAACGGCGGTCGACGCGATGAAGGCGGGCGCGTACGACTTCCTGCCGAAGCCGTTCACGCCCGACGAACTGCGCCTCGTGGTCACGCGGGGCTGCGAGCGATGGCAGCTCGCGGACGAGGCGCGGCGCCTTCGGCAGGAAAAGCAGCGGGCCGAGCGGCGCATCGTGACGTTCGTCTCGCACCAGCTGAAATCGCCGCTCGCGTCGGCCAAGCAGTGCCTCGATGTGCTCGTGCACACCGCGGGGACGACGCTGACCCCTTCGGCGACCGAGTGGGTCGGGCGCGCGCAGGGCCGCCTGCAGGACATGCTGGCGCTCATCGACGACTGGCTGACGCTCGCGCACGCGGAGCAGGGCACGCTGGGGCACCGGGACGCGAATGCCAGCCTCGGCGACGTGATCAAGCCGCTCGTCGAGGCGAGCGCCGCGCAGGCGGAGCGCGCGAGCGTCCGCGTGAAGGCCGAGATCCCGTCTTCGCTGCCGGCGGTACGCGGCGACGCCCTCAGCCTCGCCACGGTCATCTCGAACGTGCTGACCAACGCCATCAAGTACAACCGGCCGGGCGGCAGCGTCGTCATTCGCGCGACCGACGAGGGGGCGGCCGTTCGAGTCGAGGTCACCGACACCGGGATCGGCATCCCCGAGGAAAGCCTGCCGCAAATCTTCGAGGAGTTCTATCGCGTGCCGGGCCCCGAGCGGCGGGACATTGGAGGGACCGGGCTCGGTCTGGCCATCTGCCGCCGGGTGCTCAGCGACATCGGCGGCTCGATCGACGTCGCCAGCACGCCGGGGGCCGGAAGCACGTTCACCATCAGGGTGCCTCGCGCCGACCGCGCGAAGGCGCCGGACACGCCATGAGCGAAACGAAGACGGTTCTCATCATCGATGACGATCCCGATTTCCTGCAGGCGATCCGCCATCTCCTGGAATCCCGCGGCCACTCCGTCCAGATGGCGCAGGACGGGCAGGGGGGCTTCGACCTGGCGAAGGAGATCGGTCCGGACCTCATCCTGCTCGACGTCATGATGCGGGAGCGCACGGAGGGGTTCTTCACGCTCGAGCGGATCCGCGCGACGCCGTCGCTGCAGCGCACACCCGTGATCGTCATCTCCTCGATCTACACCGAGCACCCGGGGTTCCGGGTGGATCCGGGGGCCGGCTGGCTGCCCGCGGACCTGTTCCTCGCCAAGCCGGTCGAGCCCGCCCGGTTGATCGCCGAGGTCGAACGGCTCATGCAGGTCGGATCAGCCCTCGCCGCCGGCCCAGGGAGCGCCGCGTCATGAAGTTCCTCAAGATGCCGAAGGAACATCTGGATCTGTTCGTGGCCGTGCTGCCGGCGTTCGGGGAGGTCTACGCTCCCGTGCGCCGTGGCCGCAGCCACGTCTTCGACCGCCCGGCGCGCTGGTCCGAAGTGGACCTCACGTACGCGCGCACCATCCTTCCGCCGAGGAAGCTGTTCCTGCCGCCGCGCGAGGTCACGTTCCTGTTCGATCCGAAGACCGGCTACAGCGACCTCGTCGCCTCCGCCGAGCAGCCGCGCGTCCTCTTCGGTGTGCACGCCTACGACATCCTCGGTCTGAACATCCTCGACCGCGTGTTCCTGGAGGGCAAGTTCCCGGATCCGTACTACGCCGCGCGCCGGCGCCACACGGCGGTCATCGGCATCGATTTCCAGCCGGACGCCGCGCACTTCGCCTCGTCGATGCAGGCGGACTGGGTCGAAACCGGCTTCGACCTGTTTCTCAGCGACATCGGCGACGCGTATCTCGTCCTGGTCGGCACGAGCCGCGGGCACGACATGGTGACGATGAGCGGCTGCCTGTTGAAGGAGCCGGAGCCGGCGGACTTCGCGGAGTTCAAGCGAAGATCGGCCGAGCGGCGGAAGGCCTTCAAGACGACTGTGGAGCTGTCGGGGTTCGCAGAGATCTTCGACATGGAGTACGAGAGCGCCGCCTGGAACGAGCTGGCGGACCGCTGTCTCTCGTGCGGGGCGTGCAGCTTCGTGTGCCCCACCTGCTACTGCTTCGACGTGACCGATGACGTCGACCTGGGGACGCGCGCCGGACGTCGCACGCGCGTCTGGGATTCCTGTCTGTTCAAGACGCACGCGGCGGTGGCCGGCGGAGAGAACTTCCGCAAGAGCCGCGCGTCGCGCGTCAAGTTCCGCTTCTATCACAAGCAGCGCGGGTTCGTGGCCGAGTACGGCCGCCCGAGCTGCGTGGGGTGCGGGCGCTGCAGCCTGGCCTGTCCGGCCGGGATCGACATCGTCACGGTGATCCGCACGATCAGGGGGCAGACCGATGCGCATCCAGACCACGCCAGCGCGGCGAGCCGCGGCTGAGAACCCGTACCTGCCGCACCTCGCTAGGATCTCGCGCATCCAGCGCATGGTGCCGGACAACCACTTGTTCCAGCTTCGCTTCATCGACGAGGCGGTCAACGAGGCGTGGATGCATCGGCCCGGGCAGTTCGTCGAGCTGAGCGTCATCGGCACCGGCGAGGCGCCGATCTCACTCTGCTCGTCCCCCTCGCGGCGCGGGTTCATCGAACTGTGCGTGCGGCGGGTGGGACGCGTCACCGACGCGCTGTACCGGCTTTCGATGAACGAGCTGGTCGGCATCCGCGGCCCCTACGGAAACGGCTTTCCCGTCGAGCAGATGGAGGGGCACGACCTGCTCATCATCGCCGGCGGTCTCGGCATGGCGCCGCTCCGATCGCTGCTTTGGTACGCGCTCGACTACCGCGAGCGGTTCGGCAAGGTCACGCTGATGTGCGGCGCGCGCAACCCGGGGGAGATGCTGTTCCGCGACGAGCTCAGCTCGCTCACCGACGTCGATGCGCTCACGACGCTCCTGGCGGTGGACCGCGATCCGGAGGGCACGTGGAAGTACCACGTCGGGCTCCTGCCGGAGCTGTTCAAGCAGGCGGACCTCGACGCGAGCCGGACGTACGCCGCGGTGGTCGGGCCGCCGGTGGTGTACCGGTTCGTTCTCCGCGAGCTGCTCGCGAGGAACTTCTCGAAGGATCGGATCCTCATGAGCCTCGAGCGGCGCATGAAATGCGGCGTCGGCAAGTGCGGGCACTGCTCGATTGGCTACAAGTCCACGTGCATTCACGGGCCGGTCTTCACGTACTGGGACGCCATCAACCTGCCCGAGGTCGTGTAGGGAGCGCCATGAAGCCACGAATCGGCATCTTCGGACTGAGCGGGTGCTGGGGCGAACAGATCGTCGTGCTCAACTGCGAGGACCAGCTGCTGGCGCTCGTCGAGGCGGTCGAGTTCGCCGACTTCCTCGGCGGATCCTCCGTGAACGACACGAAAGGCCCGCTGACGATCGCGTTCGTCGAAGGTTCGGTCGGCAGCGCGCGCGAAGAGGTGGCGCTGCGACGGATTCGCGACCGCGCGCAGTGGCTCGTTGCCTGCGGCAGTTGCGCCTGCTTCGGCGGCGTCGCGGCCGCGTTCGACGATCCCGCGCGCCAGCGGGAGATGGCCGCGTCGATCTACGGCGCCACCGTCGCCAGCTACGACCTGCGCCCGCACCGGCCGCTGCGCGACTACGTCCGCGTGGAGGTCAACATCCCCGGCTGCCCGATGGAGAAGGAGGAGTTCCTGCGGGTCGTCGCCTGCCTGCTGAACGGTGACAAGCCGGAGCCGGTGACGACGCCCGTCTGTGCCGAGTGCCGGATGCGCGAGCAGGAGTGCCTGCTGCTCACGGCGCACCTGCCGTGCGCGGGGCCCGTCACCGCCGGCGGCTGCGGCGCCCGCTGCCCCGGCTACAACGTGGCGTGCATCGGATGCCGCGGCCCGGTCGAGGAAGCGAACGTCGCGTCGATGGAGACCATTCTCGGCGCCGCCGGCTTCACCATCGACGAGATCCGGCGCCGGCTGCACCTCTTTGCCGTGCCGCCGCGCGCGTCGCGCCAGGAGGAGAGCCGCAAATGAGCCGCACGATCGTCGTCGACCACCTGGCACGAATCGAGGGACATGCCGGCATCAGCGTGGAGCTGGAAGGCCGCGAGATCAGGGACGTGCGGTTCGACGTCTTCGAGGGCATCCGCCTCTTCGAGGGGCTCGTGCGCGGGCGCATGGTGGACGAGGTGCCCGGGATCGTGTCCCGCATCTGCGCCATCTGCTCGCACGGCCACGTCATCACCGCCATGCGCGCGCTGGAGCGCGCGCTCGGGATCACGGTGTCGCCGCAGACCCGGCGGCTGCGCGAGCTGGCGTTCCACGGCTCGGCGATCGAGAGCCACGCGCTCCACGTGTTCTGCCTCGCGCTGCCGGACTTCCTTCAGCTCCCGAGCGTGATCGAACTCGCCGGGAAGGACCCGGAGATCGTGGCCACGGCGCTGCGACTGAAAAAACTCGGAAACTCGATCCAGGAGACGATCGGCGGGCGCGCGGTGCACCCGGTCACCCACGTGATCGGCGGGTTCAGCCGCGTGCCGTCCGTCGACGACCTCGTCCGGCTGCGCGGCGAGCTGGCGGCCGGTCTCGACGACTGCGCCCGGGTCGCCGAGGTCCTGCGCACGATACCGATTCCCGCCTTCGCCGACGAGCCGATTCATTTCGCCGCGATCGACCCCGATCCCGACTCGTACTTCTTCGGAGACCGCGTTCGGACCGACGAGGGCACGACGGCCGACGTGCAGGACTACCGGTCGTTCACGCAGGAGCGCGCCGTTCCGCACTCGACGGCGAGGCATTCCATGACGGACCGCCCGCGGATGGTCGGCGCGCTCGCGCGCCTCGCGCTTTACGGCGATCGGATCGACGGCCGCGCCCGGGAGTTGTGGCAGGCGCTCGGCCCGCGCGAGCCGTGGCGGAACGTCGTGATGAACGACATCGCGCAGGTCGTCGAGCTCGTGTTCTCCATCGAACACGGCATGGCCATCGTGGACGGCCTCCTCGCCACGGGTGTCGAGCCCGAGCCCGTCGCGCCGGTTGCAGTCAGGCCCGGCAGGGCCGCCGCCGCGACGGAAGTCCCGCGCGGCACGCTCTTCCACGCGTACGAGATCGACGGCAGCGGGCGAATCGCCTCCGCCGACGTGATTACCCCGACGGCGCAGAACTGCGCGCACCTCGAGGAGCAGGTCCGCGCGACGGTGCGCCACGCGGGGGACGCGTCGGACGACGACCTCAGGCTGCGCCTGAGCATCGTCGCGAGGGCGTATGATCCTTGTGTGAGCTGTTCGGTTCACATGACCCGGCTGGGATGAGGTGAGCGGACTTTTCGACCGGTTGCGCGACGCGCCGTCGGGACGTGTGTCGCTGCGCGCGAAGATCACGGCGGCGTTCACGCTCGTCGTGGTCGGCGGCACCGCCGTCTCCACGCTTATCGGCTCGCGCATCATCACCAACGCGCTGCTGCGCGAGGCGCAGCAGCGCGCCGTGCACGGGCTCGACGCGGCCCTCATGGTCTTCGGGGAGGCGATCGACGGCACGAGCACCGCCGTGGGCCGCGTCGCCGCGTCCGACGCGCTCCTCGACGCGCGCGCCGCCTCGGCGCCGGACCCGGGAAGCGATCCGGCTGTCCGGGCGCTCGTGGCCGCCGAGTCGCTTGAGTTCTTCACGATCGCCCCGCCCGGTCCCGCTCGCGGGAGCGATCCCTGCCTCGCCGACGAATCGCTGCGCGCGATGATCGGCGCCGCGCTCCAGGGGCGCGTGGTTAGAGGAGCAGAGGTCCTCAGCGCCGCCTGCCTCGCGACGCGCAACCCGGCGCTGCTTGATCGCGTTCGGGCCAGCGTCGCGCGCGGGCCCGCCGCGCCAGGAGACCCGGCCGCGCCGGCCGCCACCGGCCTGGCGCTCGTCGCCGCGGCACCCGTCCGGAACCGCGACGGGCGCGTGACGGGCGCGGCGTACGGCGGCATTCTGCTCAACGGCCGCGGGGACCTCGTCGATCGGGTGAGCCTGTTCGTGTACGGCAGCGATCGCTACGGCGGCCGGCCGCTCGGCACCGCCTCGATCCTGCTGGGGGACACGCGGATCGCGACCAATGTCATCACGCCGACGGGGGCGCGCGCGCTCGGCACGCGCGCGTCGGCGGAGGTGGCCAGCGCCGTGCTCGGGCAGGGCGTGCGGTGGCGCGGGCGCGCCTTCGTCTTCGACGACTGGTACGTCGCCGCGTACGAGCCGCTGCGCAACTCCGCCGGGCGCGTGATCGGGATGCTGTACGTCGGCGTGCTGGAAAGCCCGATCCTCGCGGTCCGCACCGACGTGATGCTGACGTTCCTGGCGGTGTGCGCGTTCGGGCTGATCGTGGTGTTCGCGCTCACCTACGTCATTACGCGCCGGACGATCTCCCCGCTCGAGGAGATGGTCGCCGCGACGCGCAAAATCGCCGCCGGCGACCTGACGGTGCGTGTGTCGGTCGCGTCGCGCGACGAGATCGGCGACCTCGCGGGATCGTTCAACGACATGCTCTCGAGCCTGCAGCGGTCGAACAGCCAGCTCGAAGAGTGGGGGCGCACGCTCGAGGAACGGGTCCGGGACCGCACCGACCAGCTCGTGGCCGTGCAGGCGCAGATGGTGCGCTCGGAGAAGCTGGCCTCCATCGGGCGGCTCGCGGCGGGGGTGGCGCACAGCATCAACAACCCGCTCGGGGGGATCCTGTCGTTGTCGATGCTCGCGCAGGAGGGCTGCGCGGACGAACAGCTGCGCGCCGACCTGGACACGATCGCGAAGCAGGCGTTGCGGTGCCGCGAGATCGTCAAGGGCTTGCTCGAGTTCTCGCACCAGGCCGAGGCGCGCGTCGTACGGACCGACGTCAACGCGATTGTGAACGGCGCGGTGGAGCTGCTGGAGCGGCAGGCAGTCTTCCACAACGTCACCATCGAACGGCACTTCCAGCCGGAGGTGCCGGCCGTCCTCGTTGATCCCGGGCAGCTCCAGGAAGTCGTCACGAACCTCGTCGTCAATGCGGTGGACGCCATGGAGGAGGAGGGCGGGGTCCTGCGGATCGAAACCGCCGCCTCCGGCGAGCCGGCGCAGGGGCGCGCGACGCCCGCCGGGGTGGTGATCCGCGTGTCGGACACCGGCAAAGGGATTCCGCCGGCGGTCATGCCGATGCTGTTCGAGCCGTTCTTCACCACGAAGAAGGTCGGCAAGGGCACCGGCCTGGGCCTCGCGATTGCGCACGGCGTCGTGACGCGGGCCGGCGGGCGGATCGACGTCACCAGCATGCCCGGCGCCACGACGTTCTCCATCCACTTGCCCGCGGTCCCGGCGGAAGAACCCGTCGGACGGTGACAGGCACCAATTGTCCGCGACCGAGGACAATTGGTGCCTGTCACCGTCTGCGCGCTACGGGTTCACCTTCACAAAGCCGTACATGCCGTCAGTGACGAAGTGCGGGCGCACACCGCAGATCACGAGGTAGGTGCCCGCATTGGGAAACTGCACCACCTCGACGCGATCCTGGGGAAACAGGCTCGGATCGACGCCGCGATAGAGCCGGTTGGTGGGATCGTTGATGAGCGGCGGCACGGGCTGCGCGGTGGGCGGGATCGTGTTGTTCACGTCGATGTCGCCCGGCTGCGTGCCGTCGCCGTAAACCAACACGTGATGGAACCCCGCGATCACGAAATTCACCGTTCCGCCCGCCTTGATGGTCACCTCGTACGGGATGAGCTGGTGGCCGTTCGGCTTGGCGGGCGCGCCGAGATTGGGGAACCGATCGAGCGACGGCTCCAGCCCGGCGGACCACTGCCCGAAGCTGACCGTCGCGTTCGCCAGCGGACCGCTGACGCGGTCGTGCTGGTGGCTGTCCTGCCCGCCGGCGCGCGCTGCCGCACGCGCCGGTCCCGCGAGGGTGAACCATGCCGCGGACCCCACGCCGGCCTTGTGGATGAACTCTCGTCGTCTCATGCGGCCTCCAGAAGAATGAGTCGTTGCAGCGGCTCGGGGACGTCCCGGGCGGGCCGAGGCTTCAGCAAGCCGCGCACCGCTGAGAGTCCTCGTGAAACGGGCGCTGATTTGACCACTCGGGCCCGCAGCTCTTTCGTGCGGCGTAAGGCGCTACGCGCCGCGTAAGCGCGCCGCGTGGGGCTCCATGCAGGTCGGCCGCGCCCGAAACCTCACCGCTTCCGCCGACGTCTATGGATATGAGGCTCGAAAAGCCCGCCGGCCCGCCTTGGAGGAGGTCGTATGAGAGCGAGAACAACGGTGGCGATTGTCGCGCTGGCGACGGCAACGCTCGGCGCCCAGTCGGTCAGCCAGAACCAGAGAGCCTCCGCCGTGCACCAGGCGCTCGAGCGACTGCCCTATTACGGGGTATTCGACTTCCTGGCGTACAGTGTGGACCGCGGCACGGTTACCCTCGCGGGCTATGCCTACCGCGGGAACCTCAAAGAGGATGCGGAGCGGGCGGTCAAACGCGTCCCCGGCGTGGACGGCGTGGAGAACACGATCGAGATCCTGCCTGCCTCGCAGGGGGACGACCGCATCCGTTGGGCGACGTTCTACAACATCTACGCGGATGACTTCCTCTCCCGGTACGCGCCGGGGGGCGCAATGGCAGCCCGCTACGAGGTGCTGACGTTCGCGCGTTTTCCGGGTCACCAGCCGTTCGGGACATACCCGATCCACATCATCGTGAAGAACGGTCGGACGAAGCTGATTGGCGTGGTGGACAGGGACGCGGACAAGACGGTCGCCGCGCTCAAGGCCCGTCAGATCGGCGGCGTGTTCGAGGTGGAGAACGAGATCCAGGTCGAGAAGAAGTAGAGCGGGCCTGTCACCAATTGTCCGTCGCAAAGGACAATTG